>DASZPS010000220.1:0-93208 GCA_035549955.1 Lacunisphaera sp.
CAAATCCCCAGCCTCCGTCATTCGGTAGTGGGTCCATTTGGTTCTTTCGCGGTGATTTGAATGTAGGGTCGGCGCTTGCGCCGACCTCATGCGCGAGGTCGGACCAAGGTCCGACCCTACATCGGACTGAAATGGACCCACTACCCGTCATCCTGAGCAACGCGAAGGATCCAAGCTGGGGATGCAATCAGCGCCTACTCCTTTGATCCTTCGCCCGCGGCCGCGGGATCAGGATGACGGTCGAGAGTGCGGGCACTTGGACCGGCTATTGTTCATTTTAACCGCTCTAGGCTGTCGGCTGCAGCCAGCGGGCGAGACAGGCTTGGAGGACGTCGGACCGGACCGGCTTGGCAAGGAAATCGTCCATGCCGGCGGCGACGCAGGCCGCACGGTCTTCCACCCGGGCATTGGCCGTCAGGGCGACGATGGGCAGTTCACGGTTGCCAAGCATGAGCCGGGCCCGGCGCGTGGTTTCCAGGCCATCGATGCCGGGCAGCTGGCAATCCATGAGCACGAGGTCCCAGTCGCCAGCCTGGAGGGCGTTCAAGGCCGACTGGCCGTCCGCCACCATCTGGCATTGCAGGCCGAGGCGTTGCAGCATCAGCAGGATGACGCGCTGGTTGATCACATCGTCTTCCACGACGAGGATCCGCGCGTCAAAATGGCGGGGCAAGGTTTTGGTAACCGCGACGGGCAGGGCGGTGTGGCGCTCGCGCGCCAGCGGCAGGTTGACGGTGAATTCGAACTGCGAACCTTCGCCCGGGGTGCTGCTCGCGACGATGTTGCCGCCCATGCCCTGCACGAGTTTCTGGGAAATGGCCAGGCCCAGCCCGGAACCGCCATACTTCCGGCTCATCGAACTGTCGGCTTGCCGGAAAGGTTCGAAAAGGTGGGCCCGGGTGGACTCGTTCATGCCGATGCCATGGTCGCGCACGCGGATGGTCAGCCGCACCTCGTGCCCATGTTCCTCGCCCGTCACCGCCACCTCGATCTCGCCATGCTCCGAGAACTTCACGGCATTGCCGACGAGGTTGAGCAGCACCTGCCGGAAGCGCATGGGGTCACCCATGACGCGAAGGCCCGCCGCCTGGTTGGGGTTGAAGCGCAGCTCCAGCGACTTGGCGGCGGCGCGGGGCCGCAGGAGAGCGAGCATGTCCTCCGCGACGACAGCCGGGCGAAAGGGAATGCTTTCGAAATCGAGCCGGCCGGTCTCTATTTTGGAGAAATCGAGGATATCGTTGAGCAGGCGGAGGAGGGAATCGGCGGAGTTGGCGGCGGTTTCAACCTGTTCGCGCTGGGCCGGCGTCAGGTTGGCGGTATTGAGGAGGTCGAGCATGCCCAGGATGCCGTTCATCGGCGTGCGGATCTCGTGGCTCATGGTCGCCAGGAACTCGCTCTTGGCCTGGTTGGCGGATTCGGCGCGGTCCTTGGCGGTGCGGAGTTCGGCCTCGACCTCGCGGCGGTGGGCCACCTCGGCGCTCAGGCCGCGGTTGAGCACGTCGGTTTGGCGTTGTTTCTCCTTCAATTCCTCCGCCAGGGCGGCGGACTCGTAGCCGAGCCGCAGCGAATCGCCGAGGCTGCGATGATAGCTGCGGGCCATGGCCATGAGGAAGGCGACGTAGAAGATCGCGAGCCCGCCCATGATGTTTTGGGCCGGGACGTCGGCGCGGAGCGCGCGGACGATCAGGGGAACCAGGCAGACCAGTTGAAATGCCCAGCAGGCGGGCAGGATGGGACCGAGCGAGCGGGTGGCCCCGGCGGTGACACCGGCAATGACCAGGATGAGGAGCGGAAGCTCCAAGTCACCCAGGATGGGATAAAAGACCCACGAAGCGTAGCCCCAGCCGAAGCCAGTGAGGACGGCCCCGGCAGTGAACTGCCTTTCCCAGGTCTTGTGCTCGCCCGGCGCAGGCTGAGTGCGACGGTAAAAGAACACGGTCGCGCTGCGCCACGCGACCAGGGACGCCATGCAGGCCAGCCACAGCCATGCGCCAGGCTGGTTGTGCGATTCGGCCACCACCCAAGCCAGGCCGGTGGAGCAAAGGAAAGTCGTCCCCATGCCCGTTGGCAGGTCGCGGTAACCCTGCCGCACCAGTTCTGCCTCGGCGCGCAAAACGCTTTCGTTGGCAGACGCGGGGCCCGGCGATTGCATGCGGCGAAATTAGGAAGCCGCCGCCGCTTGGGAAAGCTTTATCCAGCCTTGATTTAGGTGGTTAGGGGCTCAGGACGAATTCCTCCGAAAGGCCGTGTTGGTTTCCATCGTCAGGCCTACGGATGGTAAATTTCGTTTCGCCGAAACATCTGCTTCGGGAGATGGCGGTGCCATGCGCAGCCACTTCGACCAGGACGACCGCGAATGGACTTCCTTCGCCAAAGCTTTGGACGGCACGCTCTGCCCTCGCGGTGCTCGGCGGAGCATGGTGGGCATTGTGGGATGGAAATGCCAAAAAATAGTCCCAATAAATATTTTTCGAGAGGGAATCGACTTAGATCTTTGCCGGCAATCCGTGGGAAGTGGTCCGAACAGAGAGCGGGGCTTTTCAGGAGCGGCATTCCATCAGGCCCATTCGGACCACGTCCTCGGCGCCAAACGAGCATCCTCGCGGAGGTGAACGAGGGAACGGACGAACCTCGCCGGGATATGATGTTGCCTAAAGGAAGCACGGTCTTATCTATGGAACTGGTGATGGATTCCGCCGATCCGCTTTGCGGATAAACCGCCGAGGCGAAAGCCGAAGCTGATGACTCCTGTTCCAGTGAACCCTGAAACAGCACAGTCATGCTCCTCTTCCTCATCGTATCGCTCGGCGGCGCGCTAGACAGCGGCTTGCGCTTCCTCGCTTCGGGCTGGGTGGCCAATCACTTCGGGGCCACGTTTCCCTGGGGCACGCTTGTGGTCAACGTCACCGGGTCGTACATCATCGGATTTGTCAATACGCTCACCGGCCCGGGAGGCCGGGTGTTTGCGAGCGGCAGCACGCGGCAGTTCTTCATGACCGGGATCTGTGGCGGTTACACGGCGTTTTCGTCGTTCAGTTTGCAGACATTGAATCTGGCGCAGGAGGGTGAGTGGCTGCACGCCGGCGCCAACGTGGTCTTTTCCGTCGTCTGCTGCCTGGTGGCTGTCTGGCTCGGGCATCCTGCCGCCGGTTACCTCAACCAAATGAAAGGAACCTGACCATGGAACTGCCACACGATTGCGTCCTCCTCCGTATCTTAATCGGCGAATCCGATCGTCATCATCACGGCCCTCTCCACGAGGCGATCGTGCTGAAGGCCCGAGAACTGCATCTCGCCGGCGCCACCGTGCTGCGCGGTGGCATGGGTTTCGGCAAGTCGAGCCGCCTGCATACTTCGAAGATTCTGCGGCTTTCCGACGACCTCCCGCTCATCATCGAAATCGTGGACAGCGAGGGCAAAATCACCGCCTTTCTGCCCGTGCTCGACACGATGATGTCGGGCGGGCTGGTCACCCTCGAAAAGGCACGCGTGATCTATTACCATGCGGCCGCAACCAAGCCACCGTTCAGCCCCGGTCACTCGGCCTGACCATTCATCGCACGTCGCGCGGCTATGATTCTCGACAACATCTGGTATGTGGCGGCCATTTGGATGGGGCTGGCCTTTGTCGCGAGCCTTATCTCGATCCGCGCGGGCATTTCCGTTGCGCTCATCGAGATTCTGGTCGGCGTCGCCGCCGGTAACATCCACTTCGCCGGCGGCCATCACCTCCTGAAGACAACCGAGTGGACGAACTTCCTGGCCATGCTCGGCAGCGGCGTGCTCACGTTTCTGGCCGGGGCGGAAATCGACCCCGCTTCGTTACGCGCCAATCTCCGGGCCAGCCTGTCGATCGGCGTTTTGTCGTTCCTGCTGCCCTTCGGCGCCGTCTGGCTGTTTGCGCAATACGCTCTTGGCTGGTCCTTGCATGAAGCCCAGATCGCCGGGATCGCGCTGTCCACCACGTCCGTCGCGGTGGTTTATGCGGTGATGATCGAAGGCGGGCTCGGCGCGACGCCGATGGGAAAGACGATCCTGGCCGCATGCTTCATCACCGATTTCGGCACGGTGCTTGCGCTCGGCACGCTTTTCGCCGACTTCAACTGGTGGCTGCTGGTGTTCCTGGTGGTGATGTGCGTGATGCTCTGGTTCATGCCGCGCTGGACACAGTTCATCATCACGCGGCTCGGCGCCACGCGCGTCAGCGAGCCGGAGGTGAAATTCATTTTCTTCATCCTGTTCTTCCTCGGCGGACTCGCTTCCGCGGCGAAGAGTGAAGCGGTGCTGCCCGCGTATCTTGTGGGCCTGGTGGTCGCGGGGGTGTTCTTGCGCGACAAGACGCTCGTGCATCGAATGCGCAGCATCGCCTTTACCATCTTCACTCCGTTCTACTTCATCAAGGCGGGGCTTTACGTCTCGCTTCCCGCGTTGTGGTCCGCCGTCGGCATTATCGCCATCCTGCTTCTGTTGAAATTGGCGACGAAATTCGTGGGCGTGTGGCCGCTGACCCGGCTCTTCTCCATGCGTCCCCGGGAAGCCAATTACACGACTTTGCTCATGGCGACGGGACTGACCTTCGGCACCATCTCGGCGCTGTTCGGCCTGCAAAACAAGATCATCGACGACAAACAATACACCATCCTCGTCACGGTAGTCATCCTGAGTGCGTTCGTCCCGACGCTCATCGCCCAGAAGTTCTTCCAGCCCACCCTCGAGGCCATGCATGAATGGGGGCGGCTCTATAGTGAGCAAATCAACCACGCGAAACCGCGCCAACCGGCGCCAGCCGAAAAGTGAGGCCGTTATGTTCAAGAAAATTCTAGTTGGTTACGATGGTTCCAAGGGAGGCAAAGCCGCGCTCCTGGGTGCGGCCGAGATAGCGGATCGATTCGATGGTCGGGTGACCGCACTCTGGGTGCGTGAGCCGTTGCCCCGCCATTCCGACTTGCCCGGCGAATTCGAGGAGGAGGCTGCCGCCGCCGATGAGTATTACCAAGCGCGGCAGAAGGAGGTGGCCGACATTGCCGCGCAATTCGGTTTTTCCATCGGTTGCGAGGCGCAGCGCGGTCATCCCGCCATGGTGATCGTCGAATTCGCCAAGAAGCATGGCTACGATCTCGTCGTGGTCGGGCATAGCGACCATTCGGAACTGTGGGGCCGACTGCTCGGCGACACGGCCGACCGCATCAGTGACCACTCGCCGTGCAGCGTCCTGATCGTCAAAACCTGAATTTTCCCCTTCCACGCTCAATCCGCGTCATCGACGCAACCTCCAACATGAGCAACAAAATCAAAAATATCACGGCACTCGAAATTCTCGATTCGCGCGGCAACCCGACCGTCATGGTCGCCGTCGAATTGGCCAACGGTATCACGGCAACCGCCGGCGTGCCCTCCGGCGCGTCCACCGGCATCCGAGAGGCGGTGGAATTGCGCGACGGGGACGCCAAACGCTACGGCGGCAAGGGCGTCCGCCGCGCCGTCGCCAACGTCAACCGGATCATCGCGCCCAAACTCAAGGGCAAGTCGCCCCGCGCGCAGCGCGTGATCGACGCCCTGATGTGCGAACTCGACGGCACCGCCACGAAGGCGAAGCTCGGGGCCAACGCGATCCTCGGCGTCTCGATGGCCGTCTGCCGCGCCGCTGCGCTGGATGCCGGCGAGCCGCTCTACGCCTATATCCGCCGGCTCCACCATGGCAAAATGCGCGCACCCTACATCGTGCCCGCGCCCATGATGAACGTCGTCAACGGCGGCGCTCACGCAACCAACAACGTCGATTTTCAGGAGTTCATGCTCTTCCCCGTCGGCGCGCCTACGTTTGCCGAAGCCCTGCGCTACGGTGCGGAGACGTTTCACACGCTGAAGAAGATCCTGCAAAAGCGCGGCCTGGTCAGCGCGGTCGGCGACGAAGGCGGTTTCGCGCCGAGCCTCAAGTCCAATGACGCCGCCGTGACCCTCATCGTAGAGGCGATTCGCGCCGCCGGTTACAAGCCGGGCAAGGACATTGCCCTCGCGCTCGATCCAGCCGCCAGCGAGTTCTACGACGGCGGTCGCTATGTCTTCAAAAAATCCGACGGCTCGCGCAAGACCCCGGCCGCGATGGTGAAGCTTTACGCGAAGTGGGCGAAGAAATATCCCATCGTCTCCCTGGAGGACGGCATGGGAGAGGAGGACACCGTGGGCTGGAAGGCGATCACCCGGGCTCTAGGTCGCAAGCTCCAGCTCGTCGGCGACGACAACTTTGTCACCAATCCGAAGATCTTCGCCGAAGGCATCAAGGCGGGCATCGCCAACGCGATTCTCATCAAGCTCAACCAGATCGGCACGGTCAGCGAAACGCTCGCCACGGTGCGGATGGCGCAGGCAGCCGGCTACGGCACGGTCATCTCACATCGCTCCGGCGAGACCGAGGACGCGTTCATCGCCGACTTCGCCGTCGGCACCGGCGCGGGGCAAATCAAGACGGGCTCACTCTGCCGCTCCGAGCGCATCGCCAAATACAACCGGCTGCTCGCCATCGAGCGCGAACTCGGCGCCCGCGCTCGCTACGGCGGAAAGGTTTTGCGTTGATGCATGTATCCACTCGGGGCGCCGTGTTGCGAACGCCGCATGACGGAATCCATTGCCAAGCGAGGTGTCCCGGGAAACATCCGGGCACTGTTTCGAGGCGCGGCGTCCCTTTCACGCCGCGGCAACCGGGGCCGGCCGGACGCGACGACAAACACCCTTGCGGTCAGATGAGGCGGCCGCCAAATCCGTCGCACGTTTCCGGCCGATGGGCGGCCCCATTCCCAAGATGCAATCCCTGCACCGTTCGTGGCCATGGCCGTTCCTGGTTGTCTGCGCGGTTGCGCCGCTGTGGCTGCGCGCGGCCACGGTTCCGCCGTTGCTGCTGATTTCGATGGACGGCTTTCGCTGGAACTACTGTGCGCAGCACCCGGCCGAAACCCCGCACCTGCGCCAACTGATCGCGGAGGGCGGAACCGCCCGCGGGCTGATTCCCGTTTTCCCGTCGAATACCTTCGCCGATCACTACTCGATTGTGACAGGACTCTATCCGGCGCATCACGGCATCATCAACAACGACATGTTCGACCCTGGGCGGGGTTTGTTTTTCCACTACAAGCTCCCGGCCTCAAACCGCGATCCGCTCTGGTGGGGCGGAGAGCCGATCTGGAACACGGCGGTCAAACAGGGTCGCCCCAGCGCCTGCGCGTTCTGGCCCGGATCAGAGGTCGAAATCGGCGGGGCCCGGCCGACGTTCTGGAAACCTTACGACTACAGCATTCCCTTCGAGAATCGTCTCGCGGAACTGAGCGGCTGGATGCGATTGCCCGCCGGTCAGCGCCCGGCGGTGATCGCCTTCTATCTGGAAGAGGCCAACTCGGTTGGGCACAAATTCGGCGCGGAGTCGCCGGAACTGGCCGCCACGGTCAAGCTCCTCGATGAGCGGGTGGGCAGGATCATGGCCCGGCTCACGGCCGACGGGGTGGAGGCGAACATCGTGATCGTCTCCGATCACGGCATGACCGCTGTCAGCCCCGACCGGGTGATCGTGCTCGACGACCTCCTCGATCTGGCCGCCGTGCAGGTGGATTTCGACGGCTCGGTGGTCGGACTCCGCCCGCTGGATGGCGACGTTGGGGCCTTGCTCCGTTCGCTCGAAAGGCTCCCGCAGCACGCGAAGGCATATCGCGCAGAGGACTTGCCCGCGCGGTTTCACCTGGCGGGGAATGCGCGAATTCCTCCCGTGTGGATCCTGCCGGAGGAAGGGTGGGAGGTCGAACGCCGGGCGGAATTCGCGCGGACGCGGGACACCTTCAAACGGGGTGACCACGGCTACGACCCCGCGCTGCCTTCCATGCACGGCATCCTGATCGTTCACGGTCCATCTTTCAAGGCGGGGGTCGTGGTGGATAGCGTCGAGAACGTGCATGTTTACAACCTCATGTGTGCGGCGCTCCATCTCGTCCCGGCTCCTAATGACGGCGACGACCGGCTCGTCCGGGCGTTCCTGCGGTGAGGCATCACGGCAACCGTTCCACGGGGCCGTCCTTGGATCAATATCCGGGCTCAGCCCATTACCTTTTCGCCGGCGCCACGCAGACCGCGAGGAATGACTCAGCATTCAATGGTGACGCTGCCTCTGGCCATGCACGTAACTAACTCCGCTGACGACCAATCCCGATTTTGTGGCGGTGCTCGATGTCCTGGCGAATTGCCGGTGGCACGTGGTGGTGTTCGCGGCGGCGGTCACCCTCGGCAATGCGGGGGCGGCGCAGCTCGATCCGGTCCTGGCGGTGGTGCTCGGGGAGGACAAGCGCCGGTCGGGAGACGCCGCCGCGGTCGGCTCTGGCGGCGTTCGATGCAGCGCCGGAGTTTGTGGGATGGTCGCTTCGCGCTGGCGAATCGAAGTGCGCGATGCAGATTCTACGGCCATGATCCAACAGGATGTAACGCAAGGGGTGGGCCACACGCCGCTCGTCGCGCTCGGCCGCGTCGGCCGCGGTTTGCCCGGACGGATCCTGGCCAAGTTGGAAATGCGCAATCCGTGCGGCAGCGTGAAGGACCGGCTGGCCGTGGCCTTGATCGACGCCGCTGAGCAGGCGGGACGGCTTGCCCCCGGCGCGACCTTGGTTGAGGCCACCGGTGGCAACACGGGTATCGGCCTTGCCTTCGTCGCCGCGGTGCGCGGCTACCGCCTGGTCGTGACCATGCCGGAGAACATGTCGCGCGAGCGCACCGCGTTGCTGCGGCATCTCGGCGCCGAGGTGCGGTTGACACCCGGCATCCTCATGACCGATGCGGTCGCCCTCGCCCGACAGCTCGCCAGCGAGATTCCCGGCGCCGTCTTGCTCGATCAATTTTCGAACCAGGCGAACCCGGAGGTCCATCGCCGGACGACCGCGCCGGAACTGTGGCACGACAGCGGCGGCGACATCGACTGTTTCGTTTCCGCCGTGGGCACCGGCGGCACCATCACCGGTGTTGGCGAGGTATTGAAGCGGCTCAAGCCGTCCATCCGGGTCGTCGGAGTCGAGCCGCAGGGTGCTGCGGTCCTTTCCGGCGGAACGCCCGGGCCGCACCAAATGCCCGGAATCGGGGTCGGATTTGTGCCTGCCGTGCTGAATCGCGCGCTCCTCGACGAAATCATCGTCGTGTCTGACGACGACGCCTTCGACGGCGCCCGGCGACTCGCCCGGGAAGAGGGCATCCTCTGCGGAGTCTCATCGGGCGCCGCGCTGGTCGCCGCTTTGAGGATCGCCGCCCGACCCGAATCGGAAGGAAAGACTATCGTCATCCTGCTGGCCGACACGGGGGAACGCTATCTGCGCACGGCACTTTTTGAACGCGGGTGAGGCGCAGAAATTGAATCTTTGAGCGACGTAGTTCGCAATTCGACCGGATTTTGGCGCCGAGACCACCCTGGAAAAACCGCCATATACGAACTCCTGCGCAAAAGATTTAAGTTTCGAATCCCGGATGGAGCGAGGGACCAATGAGTTGCCGGAAAACTTAAATCTCCCGAAATGAGTTCGTGTTTATCTCCTAGGAGTGGTGGACCTTACTGGACTCGAACCAGTGACCTTTTCGATGTCAACGAAACGCTCTAACCAACTGAGCTAAAGGTCCCCAGAGGGGCAGGAGTGAAAGATTCAGCCGGGGTGGTGCAAGGATATTTCAGGGGCCACAAAAACTTGTCAGGAGCGTGCAGCCGGGGCCGCCGCGGCGCTTGAATTCGCGATGAATCGTGTCCATTCGTGCTGGGAAATGCTGCAGTCGCTCCGCATCCGCAACCTGGCCCTCCTCGACGGCGTGGAGCTGGATTTCGAGACCGGGTTCACGGCGGTGACCGGCGAGACTGGCGCGGGCAAGAGTATATTGTTGGGGGCGCTGTCGCTGCTGGCCGGGGCGCGGGCGGACAAGACCATCATCCGGCAGGGTGCCGACGCCTGCGAGGTCGAGGCTGCGCTGTTCTTTGCCGATACGCGGCGGCTGGACATGGTGCTGGCCAACCTGAACCTGCCGGCCTGCGACGACGGGGTGCTGATCATCAAGCGCAGCCTGCCGCGGGACAAGGCGCCGAAGATGTCCGTGAACGGCGGGCTCGCGACCCTCTCAGCGCTGCAGGAACTTGGCGCCCAATGGATCGATTTCCACGGTCCCGGCGAGCCGCGCCGGCTGCTGAAGGAAAACGGCCAGCGCGAACTGCTCGACCTGTTTGCCCGCAACAGCGGGATCCTGGAGCGATACCAGGCGCTTTATGAGGAATGGCGCGGGCTGCTCGTCGAGCGCGACCGCCTGGCTGCCGCCGACAAGCTTTCCCCCGACCAAATCGACTTTCTCCGGGCCCAACTGGCCAAAATGGACGCATTGGAATTGAACGAGGAGGCCATTGCCACGCTGGAGCGCGATTTCAAGCGCCAGCAGGGCGCGCAGGAAATCGTCCAACTGGCGTCGCGACTCAGCCACGGGCTCAGCGGCGAGGAGGGATTGCTGGGGCGGCTCGCGGCCCTGCTGCGCGAGGCGCGGCAGCTGGAGGCATTCGACGCCGCCAGCAAGCCGCTGGCGGACCGCCTGCAATCCACGGCGGTCGAGCTCGGCGACCTCGATGCGGAGTTTTCCTCCCTGGCCGGTTCCCTCAATTTCGATCCCGAGCAGGCGGAGGCGCTCCAGGCGAGGATGAACACCTGGCTCGAACTGAAACGGAAACATGGCAGCAAGGTCGAGTTGGTGCTCGCCGCGCGGGATGACATGCGGCGCCGGCTCGAACTGCAGGGCGATGTCGAGGGTTCGCTCGCGCGGCTGGAGAAGCAGATCGCCGCCGCGGAAAAGGCGGCGCACAAGGCGGCGGGGGAATTGCGCGCCACGCGCGACAAGGCCGCGCAGCAGTTGTCCCGGGTCGCCGCCAAGGTCATCGTGCAACTCGGGTTCAAGAAGGCGGATTTCCGCGTGGCGCTCACGCCGGCCGGTGAACTCGGCCCACACGGCGATGGGGGAGTGGAGTTCCTGTTTTCACCCAATGTCGGCGAGGCGCCGCTGCCGCTGAACCGGATCGCCTCCAGCGGCGAACTCGCCCGCGTGATGCTCGCACTCAAGGCGGTGTTGGCGGAAATCGACGACGTGCCGTTGCTGGTGTTCGACGAGGTCGACGCCAACGTCGGGGGTGAGATCGGGCGCATCGTGGGGGAAAAAATGGCCGACATTGCCGAACGTCACCAGGTGCTATGCGTGACCCACCTGCCCCAGGTGGCGGCGCAGGCGGCCAACCACCTGGTCGTGACCAAGGACCAGAGCGGGGCCCGCGCCACCGTCAGCATCGAGCCCATCCAGGACAACCGGACAACCCGCGTCGGCGAACTGGCGCGGATGCTGGGCGATCGCAGTGCGAAGAGCGCGCTGGCGCACGCCGAGGAATTGCTGAAGTTGCGGGCTTGAGCGGTGTAGCCGGGGTCGCTGGCCCCGGTCAGGGCGCAGCGGCCCGATGACGCACCCGCTCCCCTGCCAGTCACCCTTTGGATTTTGCGCGATCTGCGCACAGCCAGGACTGGCGGGAACCTCCGGAATATGCTGCTATGGGTCGCATGTCCGATCCGTCCCACCTGTTCGCCCGGCGAATGACCCAGATGCGCCCTTCGACGATCCGCGAGATCCTGAAGGTCACCGCCCAGCCGGAGGTTATCTCCTTTGCCGGCGGTTTGCCCGCGCCGGAGTTGTTCCCCGTGGCCGAGGTGAAGGCGGCGGCCGAATCCGCCCTGACGCGGTACGGCAGCCAGGCGCTGCAATATGGCCCCAGCGAGGGCATGCCGTTGCTGCGCGAATGGGTGGCGGCGGAAATGAACCGGCGCGGCGTCATGGCCGTCCCCGCCGACGTGCTCATGACGAACGGCTCGCAGCAGGTCCTCGACCTCGCGGGCAAGCTCTACCTGAACGCGGGCGATGTCGTGCTCACCGAAAACCCGACCTACCTGGCCGCCATCCAGGCCTTCCAGACGTTCGAGGCGAAATTCGTGCCGGTGCCCACCGACGAAAACGGGCTGATCCCCGAGACGGTGCCGGAGCTCATCCGGGTGCACCGGCCAAAGTTCCTCTATACGATTCCCAATTTTCAGAACCCGACCGGCATCACGCTGTCGGCCGCGCGCCGGCAGGCCCTTGCCCGGATCGCGGCGGAGCACGAGCTGGTCATCCTGGAGGACGACCCCTACGGAAAACTGCGCTACCGCGGCACGGACATCCCGCCCGTCCGGCACTGGGACGAGGCCGGGCAGGTGCTCTATGCGAGCACGTTCTCCAAAACCATTGCGCCCGGCCTGCGGCTCGGCTGGGTGGTCGCACCGCCGGCGATCTTCAGCCGGCTGCTGATCCTCAAACAGGCCTCCGACCTGCACACGTCGAGCTTCGACCAGCTGGTGGCTTACTGCTACCTGACGCAAAACGACCAGGCCGCGCACCTCGGGCGAATCCGCCGGGCTTACGGCGAACGCTACGAAGTCCTCGACGGCGCCCTGCGCGCGGCCATGCCGCCCGGGTTCACCTGGACAAAACCCGAGGGCGGCATGTTCCTGTGGGTCACGGGCCCGGAAAGGCTCGACGCCATGGAACTGCTGCAACGTGCGGTGGCGCACAAGGTGGCGTTCGTCCCGGGCCGCGACTTTTTCCCGGGGGACGCCGGTCGCAATTTTCTCCGCCTGAACTACTCGAATTCGACGCCGGAGCGCATTCGCGAGGGCGTGCAGCGCCTGGCGGGACTTTGCCGGTAGCGACCCGCGAACCGTCCGATCCGTTGCATGGTTGCATTGGGCGGAAAAGCGGTTCTAGGGTTCGGCATGAATTACCCCATGTCGCGCCGCACGGCGCTCAAGAATCTCGGCGTGGGCGCGGCCCTTGCCACCACGGCGGGCGTCGTCCGCGCCCCGGCCGCCGACGAGAAACCCAGGGAACGGAAAGGCCGCATCAAACAGTCGGTTTGCCAGTGGTGTTTCAAGGGAATGTCCGTCGATGCGCTGTGCGAGGCCGCGGCCGGCATGGGCCTGAAATCGGTGGAGTTGCTCGGGCCGAAGGATTTCCCCAGCCTGAAGAAACACGGGCTGATCTGCGCGCTTGTGAGCAACCCGAGCGCGAAGGTCGGCGACGTTTCCGTCGGCGGCATCACCAAGGCCTGGAACCGGGTGGAATACCATGACGCACTGGTCGCGGCTTATGAAACGCGGTTGAAGGAAACCGCGGAGGCCGGCTATCCCACGCTCATCTGCTTCTCGGGCAATCGCGACGGGATGAGCGACAAGGAAGGGCTCGAGAATTGCGTGACGGGACTGAAGCGCATTGTGCCGACGGCGGAGAAGCTCGGCGTCACGCTCGTGATGGAACTGCTCAACAGCCGCGTGAACCACAAGGACTACATGTGCGACCACACGGAGTGGGGCGTCGAGTTGGTGAAGCGAATCGGTTCGGATCGCTTCAAGTTGCTCTACGACATCTACCACATGCAGATCATGGAAGGCGACGTGATCGCCACGATCCGGCAGCACCACCCGCACATCGCCCATTACCACACCGCGGGTGTCCCCGGGCGCAACGAGTTGGACGAAAACCAGGAGCTTTTCTACCCGGCGATCATGCGCGCCATCGTGGAGACGGGCTACCAGGGCTATGTCAGCCAGGAGTTCGTCCCGCGGTCGAAGGACAACGCCGAGGCGCTGGCCGCGCTGCGCGCCGCGGTCGAGATCTGCGACGTGTGAGTTGCTTGTTGTAGGGTCGGCGCTTGCGCCGACCTGGCCGGCGAGGCGCCGCAAGCGGCGACCCTACATTCACAGCGTGCGAAGTCGCGATTGCTTCACGGTTTGTCCTGGTTAGGTGTCGCTTCATGATACCCCATCGTTCCCACCTGTTCGCGGCCCTCGCTTTCACCGTGGCCGCACTCCAAGTCTCCGCCGCGCCGCTGCGCGTGCTCTATTTCACGAAGTCCTCCGGCTACGAACACAGCGCCATCCGGCAGGAAAACGGCAACCCGAGCTATTCGGAAAAGGTGCTCGCGAAGCTCGCGGCGCAGCACGACCTGGTGATCACGGTGAGCAAGGACGGATCCCTGTTCACGCCGGACTACCTCGCGCAGTTCGACGTGCTCATGTTCTATACCAGCGGCGACCTGACCAGCACGGGCACCGACCGGTATCCCGGCATGACGGGCAACGGATTGCAGGCGTTGTTCGACTATGTGGCGGGCGGCGGCGGATTCGTCGGCCTGCATTCGTGCAGTGACACCTTTCACACCCGGGAGCGCGGCGGCGGCAACAATCCGCGCCGGCTGCAGCGGTACCGGAATTACGGCGAGGCGGCCGATCCCTTTGCCCAGATGTTGGGCGGCGAGTTCATTCGTCACGGCCCGCAACAGGTGGCGAAGGCGACGATCACCGATTCAAAATTCCCCGGCTTTGGCGGCGCCGGCACCGAGCTCAACGTCAACGAGGAGTGGTACACCTTGAAGGAATTCGCGCCCGACCTGCACGTGCTGCTGGTCATGCAGACCGCGGGAATGCAGGGCGGCGATTACGCGCGCCCGCCTTATCCGCTGGCGTGGGTGCGGCCGCACGGCAAGGGACGCGTCGCATTCCAAGCCATGGGCCATCGCGATGATGTGTGGGACAGCGCGTATTTCCAGTCGATGCTCGTCGGGCTGATTGAGTGGGCGGGCAAGCGGGTCGAGGCCGATGTGACGCCGAACCTGAAGCAGGTTGCGCCGGGCGCGATGACGCTTCAACCGGCGCCGGCGGAAGTGAAGCAGTAGCCCACGGGACCGGGTGCAGGGCGCGGGAGCGGGCGGCGCCTTGGCCGCCGCGTTCCGCCTTGTGCGGCCGGCCCTCCCGTGACACAATTCAAACGCTTCGGGGCCGCGTTGTACAAGCGATGATTATGCGTCCGCAAGGGATGCGTAGTCAATTTACGCGTAAGTTGCGATGATAGGGATGCCGTTAAAAGCATTCCGCAATCCATGAACTCCGGCCGCCATGCAACCTGAAACCAATCCCGCCGCCCGCACCCCGAGCAAGAAAATGCGTTGGTCCAAGAGCGCCCTGCTCTTCGGTGGCACCGCCACCTGGGGCCTCCTGTTGATCGGCTGCGTCGTGGCCCAGAGCCAGCGCATCGTCATCGCCCCCCCGCAAATCCCCGGCGCCACCTTCGTGGGCTCGGGCAAGTGCGCCGAGTGTCACGAAAACGTGACCAGCGCCTTCCACGACGCCACCCACGCCAAACTTTCGACCTCCAAGGCCAAGGGCGAGGAGATCGGATGCGAATCGTGCCACGGGCCGGCGTCCGTCCACATCAAGACCGGCGGCGGCGCCGGCACGGTGGTCAACCCGAACAAGAACCCCGAGACCTGCTTCCAATGCCATCTCGACAAGCGCGGCGAATTCGCGCTGCCGAATGCCCACCCGACCGACCACGTCACCTGCGGCGACTGCCATGAGCCGCACAAGGGCAAGGCCATCGCCCGCACCGGGGCCGAGCTTGAGACCCCCAACGAAACCTGCACCCGCTGCCACACGGCGCAGAAGGGACCCTTCCTCTTCCCGCACCAGGCCATGCAGGAAGGTTGCACGGTGTGCCACAACCCGCACGGCTCGGTGAACCAGAAGATGCTGGTTGCCCGCGACGCCAACCTCTGCCTGCGGTGCCATCTCGAGCACCCGTCGGGCATCAGCGGCGGCATCCTCGGCGACGGCAAGATTGTGGTCGGCGGTGAGGATCATCGCAGCCGCCTGCAGAACGGCACCTGCTGGGTCGCCGGCTGCCACGAGGACGTCCACGGCTCCAACGCCAGCAAGGCAATGCGCTTCTAACCCCACGGGAAACCAACCATGAACAACGTCACATCCATCCTCGGGCGCGCCGGTCTGCTTCTCGGCCTCGCCCTGGTCTCGGACCTCGCTGCCGCTGACCAGTTTCCCGTGTTCGAGAACTACATCAAGGTCTCCGGCCAGACCACCGACCTGACGGGCAGCTCCAGCGCCTATGCGCGCCGGCTCCAGATGCCCGACAACGGGTCGGGCGGGATTGAAGAGCTGAAGCTGGGCAAGGAGCTCAGCGACGACACCACCCTGACCCTCGAGGGCAAGGCGCTCCAGGGCAAGGAGGACTACCTTGGCGCGATCAAGATCGTGAAGAACGAGGTCGGCACCTTCGACCTGGGCTACAAGCGGTATCGCACGTTCTACGACGGCATCGGCGGGTTCTTCCCGCTGAACAACCGCTGGATGCAGCTCGACAACCCGGAGCTGCACACCGACCGGGCCAAGTTCTGGGCGGAAGTCCGCATCGAGCGGCCCAACGCCCCGCAGTTCGAACTCCGTTACACGAATGAGCTGCGCTCCGGGCGCAAGGATTCCACCATCTGGGGTGACACGGACTTCACCGGTGTTCCGTCTTACTACGGCGTAGGGGCCGCGGCACTCAACCCGCCGTATTCGACCAACCGCAAGCTGGTGCCGGCGTACATCCAGCTCAGCGAGCGTCAGCAGAACTGGATCGGCCTGGTCAAGCACACGGTCGGCAACACCAAGCTCGAGTTGGAGATCGTGCACAATCTTTCCACGAGCCACGACCGGCGGACCGTCAACCGCTATCCCGGCGAACTGCAACTGTTCCCCCGGCAAAGCTCCTCGACGAATCCCCCGCAGGTCTATCCGCCCGCGACGATCAGCAACGCCGTGTCCGGCTACGACCAGCAGGACTTCGACGGGCACATCACCAGCTACACGGGAAAATTTGAGACCAGCATTTCCGACAAGGTCGAAATTATTGGGGGCGTCCTCTATTCCGAGGGCGCGGCGGACATCGGCGGCGACCGCCAGATGTACCAGTCCATACCAACTGCGGTCGGCACGGTGGTGGCCGTGGGTGGGTTCGTCGGCGCCACCGGCCGCCCGCCTTATTCCTACACGACAGCCGTCGGGCAGACCAATGAGAAGGTCCTGGCCGCGAATCTGGGCGCCAAGTTCAAGCCCACCGCCGATTTCACGGCCAAGGTCACCCTGAAGCACGAGAAGACCGACGTGGATGGCTTCAACAACACCGTCTACACGAGCAACCAGATCAACCAGACGACCGGGGCCGTCACCCCGGTGGTGATCAATGCCCCGAACGTGGCCGACCGGACGGAGAAGACCTGGACGCCGGAAGTCGACCTGCGCTACACGGGCATCAAGGACATGGCGCTGTACGCCAACTATGACTATCGCCATTCACCGGGCACCGAATATAGCAGCAGCACGGGCGCCGGCACCGGCGGCGTGCTCGGCGCGGCGGTCACGGCCTACGACAACGTGAAGCTCAACCACGCCCATTACAAGGCGGGCGCCAACTGGACGGTGAACAAGGCCCTCACGCTCCGCGGAGAGGTCTACTACAAGGATCACAAGAACGGGTTCTACGGCTACAACACGTCCCTCGGCGACAGTTTCGTCCTCGGCTATGAATTCGTCGGCACCAAGCTCACTGCCATCGTGAAGGCCGCGAACAATCTCAGCTTCACGACGCGGGTGGTGCGGCAGACCGGCAAGATGGACGTGACGATCGACGGCGGCACCAGCATGCGCAGCAATGACATGACGAACTGGCAGGTCGGCGAGACGGTCGACTATTCGCCCAGCGCCCAGCTCTACATCCAGGGCAATTTCAATGCCGCCTTCAACACGATCCAGACTTCCTTCCCGGTGGTGGGTGGGCTCGGCAACGAGGTGCTGCGCAACTCCGACAACAACTACATGAGTGGCAGCCTGGTCGCAGGCTGGGTGGCCGGCAAAGACACCGACGCCTCGGTCCAGTTCACCTTCTACCGCGCCAACAACTACAAGACCCCGACCTACGCGACCCAATGGTATGGCGCCGGCGCCATGGAGCATATCTTCACGGTCGGCGTGAAGCATCGCTTCAGCGACAAGCTGATTGGCCAGCTCAAGCTCGGCTACGTCGACAGCAACAACGAAACGACGGGCGGCAACACCGACTTCCGGGGCCCGATCTGCTACCTGTCGTTCGATCACGCCCTCTAAGCGCCCCTCCCGGGCAAGCCATCAACCCCCGACTACTCCCTCCCGATCATGAACTCCACCCTCCGATTCCTGACCCTCGGCCTGGCGCTCGCCGGCGCCGCCGTTCTCGGTCGCGCCGCCTCGACCCAGGACAACTGGGACAACAGCTGCGCCTCCTGCCACGGGGAAGACGGCAAAGGTCAGACCAAACAGGGCAAGAAGCTCAAAGTCCGTGACTACACCGATCCCAAGGTGCAGGCCGAACTCAAGGACGACGAAATGATCAAGGCGACCGCCGAGGGCGTGTTTGTCGAAGGCAAGGAAAGGATGAAGGCGTTCAAGGACGAATTCACCGCCGACGAGATCAAGGACCTCGTGGCTTACATCCGGAAATTCAAGACCTGACCGTCAGCCCCACCGGGATTGCCAACCACCAACCTTCCCTCCATCATCCCGGCCAAGTCGGGAATACTTTCTTCCATGAAAACCACGACCAAACTCATGTTATTCAGCTTGATCCTGCCCGCTGCGGCATGCGTCAGCTATGCTGCCTCGGCCGACGAAAACTGGGAAAACAGCTGCGCCTCGTGCCACGGCGCGGATGGCAAGGGCCAGACCAAACAGGGCAAGAAACTCAAACTCCGCGATTACTCCGACCCGGCCGTCCAAGCGGAGATGAAGGATCCCGACATGCTCAAGGCGATCCTCGAGGGCGTGAAGGACAAGGACTCCGGCAAGGAACGCATGAAGTCGTTCAAGGATGAGATCTCCGAGGCAGAGGCGAAGGACCTCGTCGCCTTCGTCCGCAAGTTGAAGGGCTGAACGCCCCTGCATTTCGGCTCCGGCGTGAAACCCACCAGCTTCGCGCCGGGGCTTTTTATTCTCCCCACGCCACGCCATGAGTGAAGAATCGCAACCGTCCGCGGCGCCGATGCAGCCGCGTTCCAATTTCAACAACTGGATCTCGGCCATTGGTGCCGTCCTCGCCGTCGGCGCGCTGTTTTCGTTCGCGCTGCTGACGTGGATGGACCTCACCGGGGCCAACAAGAACCCGTACCTCGGCATCTTCACCTACATTGTGGCGCCGGGGTTCCTGATCGCGGGCCTCGCGACGATGTTCTTTGGGGCGTGGGCGCAGCGGCGCTGGGCGGTCAAGCACGCGGCGACGGTGCCCGACAAATGGCGGCTCGATTTCGCCAATCCGGTCCAGCGCCGGCGCCTGGTGCTGTTCGGCACGGGCGGCGTTGTGTTCCTTCTCCTCAGCGCCTTTGGCAGCTACCAGTCCTATCACTATGCGGAGTCCGTCCAGTTCTGCGGCCAGGTCTGCCACTCGGCGATGAATCCGGAGTTCACGACCTACCAGCGCGGGGCGCACGCCCGCGTGGATTGCGTGGAATGCCACGTCGGTTCCGGCGCCTCGGCGTTCATCCAGGCCAAGCTCAACGGCACCCGCCAGCTCATCGGCTTCACCCTCGACAACTACCGCCGGCCCATTCCCACGCCGGTGCACAATCTCCGCCCGGCCCGCGAAACCTGCGAGAAGTGCCACTGGCCGGAGAAGTTCCACGGCAACATCGACATCACGTACGACCATTACTTGTCCAAGAAGAACAACGACACCTACGGGATCCGCATGCTGCTCCACGTGAATTCCGGCCGACCCGGCAGCCCGATCGGCGGCATCCACTGGCACGTCAGCCCGGACCACACCGTCGAGTACTATGCCGCCGACGAAAAGCGCCAGGACATCGTCTGGATGCGCGTGACGAGCAAGAAGGACGGCTCCAGCCGCGTATTCCGCAACGAGGAATTCAAGGGCGAGCCCCCGGCCGGCATGGTGCGTGAGATGGATTGCATCGATTGCCACAACCGGCCCGCCCACGTGTTCCCCACGGCCAACGAGGCGGTCGAGAAGGCGATGGCGGCCGGCGCCCTCAGCACGAAGCTGCCGAGCATCAAGCGGACGGCCGTGCAGGCGCTGTTGCAGAAGGAGATCACCACCTCCGCCGATGCCCCCGGCAGGATCGCCGAATTCCTCCGGTCCAAGTACAAGGATGAACCGGATCTGCCCGCCGCGATCAGCGAGGTGCAGAAGATTTATGCCGCCACCATCTTCCCGGAGCGCAAGGCGGACTGGCGGATTTACCCCAACAATATCGGCCACAAGGACTGGGCGGGCTGTTTCCGCTGCCACGACGGCAAGCACAAGACCGAGCAGGGCGAAACGGTGCGCGCGAACGACTGCAACTCCTGCCACACGATCATCGCGCAGGGCAAGGGCATGGAACTGTCGACCCTTTCGTCCGCCGGACTGGAGTTCAAGCACCCCAACGGCAGCTATGACGAGGACCTGACCTGCGCCGACTGCCACAACGGCGGCATCCAGGGAAAGTAGGCAAACACCCGGCCCGCCACCCGCGGCGGGCTTGGGGCCGTCAGGAAGAAACGCGTCCGCGTCGGGGCGGAGCCCGCGCGGAGCGCAGGCTCCACCGTGACATCTCAGCCGGGATCCTGCAGCTGATGGTGGAGCGACCTGCTCTCCAAGGCGCTTTCTTCGCAGCGGACGTCCTCCGCGCGTTCGGGAGCAGCGCGCTCCACCAGGTGATCGTCGATCTACACACCGACGCCAGGTTCGCACGCCTCGTGAGTCCTTGTCGTCGATATGGAAATCGACGACCACCTTTCGGTCGGTTCACTATCGAGCGAAAAGGCGCTTCAATTGCATGATCCCGGCTTAGAGCCATTCGGCCCTGAGCTCGTCGACCGGGCAACGCGCTCCTCCCTTTGGAGTGCTCGTTCGGCTCAGCGCTTGAGCGAGCGGAGGTAGGGTACCAGGGCCTTGTATTCCTCGTCGGAAAGTCCCTTGACGGGCTTCATGGTGACCTTGCCCTTGTCATTCATCAGGCCCGATTTCATGACCTCAATGGCCTGCTCATCGGTGAAATCGGCGTGCACCTTGGGGTCGGTGAGGTCGCGGACCGCGAGCTTTCTGCCCGTCCTGGTGTTGCCTTTGCCGTCTGCCCCGTGGCATTTGGCGCAATGTTCTTTCCAGTTGGACTTGGGATCAGCGGCCGAGGAAGCGATGATGCTTCCGCAAAAGAGCAGGGCGACCAGCAGGCGTTGCTGTTTCATGGGGTAATTGCAGTTGGCGACCATTGTGCGCCATGCACGATGCTACTGCTAGTGCGACCTTGCTGAGGAGTGGGCGTTTCTTGGCCATTCGCGCCGGGAACTGCTGCAAGGAATAGCCACCGATCCCCAAGTCCTGCGGAGCGGGCCGGGGCGGCCATGGGCATAATCGGTGCGACGGATATGAATCCATCCCCTTCGTACCGATGGTTGATGAGCGGGCTGCTGGTCATGCTGGCTGCCGCCGGAGCCGCGGAGCCTTCGGGTTACCGGCGGCCCGCGGGTCCGCCCGTGGTGCCCAACAGCGAATGCATGGATTGCCACGAGGCGGAGTTCAAATCGCGCAAGAAGGGCCTGCCCAAGGAATGGATCGGCGTGAAGCCCGAGGCCTTTGCCCGCTCCGCCCACCATGAACTGGCCTGCGTGGAATGCCACACCTCGATCAAGGAACCCGAGCATCCTTCGAAGCTGCCCAAGGTGGACTGTGCCGCGTGTCACGAGGATGTGCCGGCGAAGCATGCGTTCCACTCGCGCCTGGGCCTCGATCCCGTGCCGGTGGGCAAGGACACGGCGTGCCAGGAGTGCCACCACCAGCACGAAATGCTGCCGGTCAAACATGCGGAGTTCGCCTTCGCCCCGGCGCGGCAGGCCGAATCCTGCGGTCGTTGCCATGAAAAGGCCCGCGAGGGGTACCTGGCCTCGGCGCATCGTTTCACCCCGGACGGCGGCAAGCGCGTCAGCCCGGATTGCCTCAGCTGCCATCACGACCCGATTGCCGTGCCCGAGGGCGGCGCCCTGACGGTCGAGCTCAAGCTGGCGCAGGTGCGCTTGTGCGAGTCCTGCCACGTGCGCAAGGATGAGGTGGCCAGCCGCACCGTGTTGGGGGCGCGCTTTGTGGCCGGCTTCGACCAGTCCGTGCACGGCGCGGCCTTGCGGTCGGGCAAGGAAAAGTCCGCCTCGTGCGTGGATTGCCACGGCGCCCACACCATGAACAAGGCCGCGGTGGCCGCGGCGAAAGTCAACCGCCTGCACCTGACCGAAACGTGCGCCCGCTGCCACGAAAAGGAAGCCACCGAGTATGGGGCGAGCGTCCACGCCACCGCGCTCGCCAAGGGCAACCTCGACTCCGCCGCGTGTACGAACTGCCACGGTGAACACGACATCAAGGCGCACAAGGACCCCGGCTCGCCGGTGCACAACACGAACCTCGCGCGCCAGGTGTGCGCCGAATGCCATGCCTCGGTGAAGCTCACCCGCCGCTATGGCCTGTCGAGCGAGACGTTCAAGAGCTTTGCCGACAGTTACCACGGCCTCGCGGTGCGCGGGGGTGCCGTCAGCGTCGTCAATTGCGCCAGCTGCCACAGCAGCCACGGCATCAAGGCGCAGGACGACCCGACGTCCACGATCAACAAGGCGAACCTCGTGAGGACCTGCGGGGAATGTCATCCGGGTGCCAATACCCGGTTCGCCGTCGGCGCGGTTCACGCCAGCGAAAACCAGCGCGAGGCTTCGCCCATCCTGTATTGGATCGCCAACCTTTACGTCATCCTGATCACGGTGGTGATCGGCGGCATGGCGATTCACAACGGCCTGGATTTCTTCCGCAAGACCCGCCACAAGCTCGCGATCCAGAAGGGCGAGGCCGTCGAGGAGCCCGTTGCGCACCGCCTTTACCTGCGCATGACCGTCAACGAGCGGGTCCAGCACATGTTCCTGGCGGTCAGTTTCGTGGCCCTGGCCGTCACCGGCTTTATGCTCCGCTACCCGGAGGCGTGGTGGGTCGCGGCGCTGCGCCACCTCAGCAACAATGTCTTCGAATGGCGGAGCCTTTCGCACCGCACCGCGGGCGTGGTAATGCTGGCTGCCGGGGCGTGGCACGTCGGTTACCTCGCCTTCACGAAGCCGGGTCGGAAGCTGTTCTTCGACCTGCTCCCGCGCTGGCGGGATGTCACCGATCCGTTTGGCGTCCTGAAATACAACCTCGGGTTTTCGCCCACCAAGCCCGCCTTCCCGCGCTTCAGTTACATCGAAAAGTGCGAGTACTGGGCGATGGTGTGGGGAACCGTGCTCATGGGCGTCACCGGTGCGATCCTGTGGTTTGAGAACGCCTCGATGGGCTATTTCAGCAAGCTCGGCTTCGACGTCGCGCGGACGATCCACTTCTACGAGGCAGTCCTGGCCACGGCGGCGATCATCGTCTGGCACTTCTACTTCGTGATCTTCAACCCGGATGTGTACCCCATGAACCTGGCCTGGCTTACCGGGCGCATGTCCGAGGGCGAATTGCGCGAGGAGCAC
Source organism: Lacunisphaera sp. (assembly GCA_035549955.1). Taxonomy (GTDB): domain Bacteria; phylum Verrucomicrobiota; class Verrucomicrobiia; order Opitutales; family Opitutaceae; genus Lacunisphaera. The sequence goes on from DASZPS010000220.1 coordinate 23,463, forward strand.
CCCCTTTATCTGGAAGAGCTCAAGGCGGCGGAAAAGCCGTCAACTCCGCCCCCGGCCGCCGCCGGAGACTCGCCCCCTGTCGATAAGACGCCGTGATGGGGAGGCCGCGCATTCCGGGCGTGATTTCCTGCAATTTACGCCCATGGCCACGCAAGGACTGCGCAGCCAGCTGCGCATCTTTTGCCGTAGTATAAGATCATGGGCAGAGTCATCCACCCGCTACGCATCTCGCTCCTCGCGGCGAGTGCTTGCGCGCTCGGTTTGGTGCCGGCCCGGGCCGTTGATCCCGCCGCGGTGAAGCAGGAGGCGCCGGCCGTCCAAGCCGCGCCGCCTGCGCCACCCGTCGTGCCGAACAGCGAGTGCATGGATTGCCACGAGGCGGAGTTCAAGTCGCGCAAGAAAGGCCTGCCCAAGGAATGGGTCGGCGTGCGGCCGGAACCCTTCGCGAAATCCGTGCACGGCAAGCTCAATTGCGTCGACTGCCACAGCAGCATCAAGGAACCCGAGCATCCGTCAAAACTCCCGCCGCCCCAGTGCGCGAGCTGCCACGACAAGCAGGTGGCCCAGTTCGACCGGAGCATCCACGGCATGAGCCACGAGATGGGCTCTTCGGACGCGGCCACGTGCGCCAGTTGCCACGGCTCGCACTACATGGCGCCGGTGAAGCAGGCGGACTCGCCGGTGTTCAAGTTCAACCTGCCCAAGACCTGCGGCACCTGCCACGACGACCCGAAGCTCACCAAGGAATACCGCATGGGCCAGACGAAGGCCGCGGGACATTACCTCGACAGCATCCACGGCCGCGCCCTCGTGAAGATGGGCCTGATCGTCGCGCCCACCTGCAATGACTGCCACGGCGTGCACGACATCAAGCGCAGCGTGGACAAGGATTCGCACACCAACCACGCCAACATCGCGAAGTCATGCGGCGCGTGTCACCTGGGCATCGAGGAGATCTACCAGGAAAGCGTGCACGGCGAGCAGCTGAAGAAACGCGACGGCAAGGGGCCGGTCTGCACCGATTGCCACAGCGCGCACGACATCGAGAAACCAGCCACGGCGCACTTCAAGGGCAACAGCGACCAGAGTTGCGGCAAATGCCACGAGGACCGGCTGGAGCACTACCGCGAGACGTATCACGGCAAGGCGATGGCACTCGGCCAGCCCAACGTGGCGTCCGACGTGGCCGCCTGCTACGATTGCCATGGCCACCACGATGTCTTCAAGGTGAGCGACCCGCGGTCCCGCCTGTCGAAGGACAAGATCCTCGCCACTTGCCAGCAGTGCCACCCCGGCGCCGGGCCAAAGTTCACCGAGTACCAGCCGCACGCGAACCCGCTCGACGCCGAGAACTATCCGATCCTGAACAAGGTGTTCTGGTTCATGACCTCGCTGCTCGTGGGCGTGTTCAGCTTCTTTGGCCTGCACACGGTATTCTGGCTGTTCCGCTCGATCTACCTCTACCTGCACGACTCGAAGGCCTTCCGCTCCGCCGTCCTGCAGTCGAATGACGACACCGAGGTCTATACCCGGTTCACGCCCTTCGAGCGGTTCCTGCACCTGATGATGGTCACGAGCTTCCTGGCGCTGGTGATCACCGGCATGCCGCTGAAGTTCTATTACACCGATTGGGCCAAGACGATGTTCCGGCTCCTCGGCAATGCGGAGGTCGCGCGGACCCTTCACCACTATGCGGCCGTCGTGACGTTCGCGTACTTTGGGCTCCATGTCGCCGCACTCCTGAAGAGTTTCTGGAAGCAGCGCGCCGGCATCCGCGATCCGGAAACCGGCAAGCTCACCTTCAAGCGGCTCATCGGCCTCGTCTTCCATCCGGATTCGATGGTGCCGTCGATCCAGGACTGGCGCGATTTCATCGCGCACCAGAAGTGGTTCTTCGGCAAGGGGCCGCGTCCGCAGTTCGACCGCTGGACCTATTGGGAACGGTTCGACTACTTCGCGGTGTTCTGGGGCGTGGCGATCATCGGCTTCTCGGGCCTGATCATGTGGTTCCCGAAGTTCTTCACGCTCTTCATGCCGGGGTGGGTGATCAACATCGCGCTCGTGGTGCACTCCGACGAGGCCCTGCTGGCCGCGGGCTTCATCTTCTCATTCCACTTCTTCAACACCCACTTTCGCATCGAGAAATTCCCGATGGACACCGTTATCTTCTCCGGCCGGATTTCGAAGACGGAGATGCTCCACGAACGCCGGCGCTGGTATGACCGGTTGGTGGCGGCGGGCCGGCTTGAGGTTTTCCGCGTGAAGGCCGATGATTGGGAAGGCCGCAAGAACATCGCCAAGGCCTGGGGCTTCATCTTCTTCGGCACCGGCTTGGTCCTGCTGGCGCTGATTGTCTACGCGATGGTGTCGCGGCTGGGACATTGAGCGGCCACAGGACGGCGTTTCATCCACGCTCACGATTCAGCCTTCTCCGCGGTTTGCATGGAGGAGGGCTATATGCCCGACCATGGTGGGCGTCGGATTCCCCACCGGCGCTGTCGCCGGTATGGAAACCGGCGACCACCCGGTATCGATCCGTCGGGGCGCAAAGCCCCTCCCACATTCGAGCCAGCGGGTTCCGGAATCAGCGGCCCCGGCTACACCTGGTCACTTGGCGGCGGGCGGCGGCAGCGTTGACAATAGCTTTTCGAAGCGGGCCTTGGTTGCGTCGTCCGTCGCGAAGCGCAGGCCGAGGCGGGCGATGGAAGTGGCGGGAGGCAGCACGCCGATCTGCTGGTAAAGGGTCGCGGTGCGATAAAGCAGTTCGCTGTCGCGGGGGAATTGCCGCACCCCCTCGTCGAGGACACCGAGGTGCTCCGGCTTGGGGGCGGCGGCACTGAGTGCCCACGCCTCGGCAATGGTTTCATAAGTCTCCGGCAGGGGTGGCTGGAGCCCGCGAGCTTTGAAGAGGGGGGTGAGGACGGCTCCCATCTGGGCGCTGGTCAGTTTGCCGTCGGGACCGGGCTCGGCCTTGAATTCGGCCAGGCGCATCCGGGCTTGGGCGACATACGCGGAAGGCCGCTGGGTGCCGGCTTTGACGGCATCGTCGGTGAATTTGCGCGCGAGACCGGGATTGGCTTCGACGGCGCCGAGACCGGCCAGAACCGCGGGGTCGCGGCTACCGCGCTGGTAGGCGCCGTAATACTCGTTCAAGGCGGCCGGGTTGTGATGGGCGAGCCGGAGGGCGTCGCCCTTGATCACGCCGACCTGTTCGGCCGACGCCTCGGTCAGGTCGATCGACGCCACCGTCACGCGGTCGGAAGCCTGCAGGTCATATTTCTGGTACTTGTGTTTGGTGTAACGCAGATAGCTGCGGAGTTGCTTCTCCATGTCCTTGTAGCCGATTTTAAAGCAGTCCTTGAACAAGGCTTCGCTAAGTGGCTCGCGGGCGAGTCGGCCGACGAAGGCGATGAGCGGATCGCGGTATTTCATGCCTTCGTCGCCGAAGAGGCAGAAGTGAACGAAGGCGTAGGCTTGCTTGGCCCAAAGGTTGTTCCCGAGCGGTGCGCGCGCCTCGGGCGAATCGGTGGTGATCGCGAGAAAGTCGCCGAAGGGGATGAATTTGCGGGTTTGCAGCACGACGTTGAACGGTTGTTCGCCGACCACCGCCGCCGAGGCCGAGGCATCGGTTTCCTCGAGGTCGATGGGATTTCCGCCGGAGGCGCTGCCCTTGTAGCTGTCGATTTTGCCGTAGATGAGCGACCGGTCGGTCAGCTCGATGTCCATGATGATTTGCGCCAGCCCCTCCTCGAGCCAGGCTGGCGACCGGGAATCGCTTTGGCTGAGCAGGTAGTGGACATACTCCCGGTAAAGCTGGCGGTAGTGATCGATCTGGTAGTCGACGGAGTTGCTGTTCGTGGCGAGGGCGGCGATCGGGTCGTTGACGGTCACCTGCTCGGACTGGAGATCCACGACGATAGCGACCTGTTCGCGATTGCGGAGGAAGAGACTCGGCACCACCGCGCCGTCCGCCGGGGTGCCAGGCGGGCGGAAGGCATCGAACTTGTCCGCCTTGCTGCAAAGGATGATCGTGGCGGCGGCGACGGGCTTGAGGGGCGCCGGCCAGACGAGGCGCACGGCGCGCTGGAATTTTTCGAAATCAGCCAGCAGTTTCTTCGTGTCCTTCTCGGAGGCATTGGAGAGGACCTCGAATCCCGTGATGCGTCCATAGCGCCAGGATTCCAGCTGGGGCAGGCTCGCGCTGTCGGTCACCGTCATCTTCGGCAGCTCGACCGTCTTGCCCTCGGTGGCAGGTACTGCCGGAGTTTGGGCCTGGAGAGGCAGGGATAGGAGGCCGGCCAGGACCACGGGCAGCAGTCGAATGGTTGGGCGGCAGTTCATGGGTACAGGGGAGACACGCATGTGAGACAGGGTTAGGAGGAACAGAAACGAGTCTGTCGCTGATTGGAGACGTGGCAAGGTCATCACCAGTTACCCCAAAGCGGGGGAACAAGTTACAGGAATTGGCGCGGTGGCCGGGTAGGTCCGGTCTTCGACCGGTCCATTCGATCTTGCGAACGGCCAACATGGGCCGGTCAAAGACCGGCCCTACGGTGGGCTTTGCCCGTCAATTTCTTTTGGCAAACGGCGTGCCCGACTTGCCAGGGGCGAGTCCCTCGCTGTGCATTTCCTTCAACAAGTCCGTGAGGTAGGGGATGAGCTGCTTCTTGCGGCTGACCACGCCATTGAGTTCAAAGATTTCATCCTGCTCGACGTGGGGATAGGAAATCCGGCGGATGAACTCGGAATCTCCCTTTACCAACATGAGCGAGTTCTGCGTGTTGATGTCGGTGACGAGGAGCGCCGCGAAGGCGAGCTTTTCACCGGTGCGGAGATCGGCGAGGGCGCGGCTAAGCGCCTTCGCGTGCGGCCAGAAATTGTCAAAGCCCAGTTCCTCGACCTGCGAGACGGCGAACTTGACTCCCTCCTCGTCGTAAACCTTGAAGTCGGAGCGGACGACCTTGTCGGCGGGACTGGCGAGGATGACGGAGCCGGAGCTGAAGATGAGCCGGCCCAGTTCCTGGGCCTTGATGCCGGCGTGCAGCTGGAGCCAGTTGAGCACGTCGGCGTCCTTGGCGGTCGAGGTCGGGCTTTGCAGCAACAGGGTGTCGGATATCAACCCGGACATCATGATGCCGGCGAGATCGGCCGAAGGCTTGAGCCCGTCGCGGCGGAACAGGTCGGCGACAATGGTGCAGGTCGAGCCGACCGGTTCGTTGATGAAGAGGATCGGCTGCGGGGTCGCCATGGGGGCCAGGCGGTGGTGGTCGATGATTTCGGTGATGACGACCTCGTCGGCGCCGGGCACGGCTTGGGTGAGCTCGTTGTGGTCGACGAGCACGAGGCGCGTGGGCACGGGCTTGAGGACATCGGTCTTGGTGAGGATCCCGAGCAGGAGGTTATCTTCACCCGTCACCATCATCGCGTGGGAGGCAAGTTGGGAGAACTTGCGGCGAACATCGGCGATGCGGCCCTCGGCGTTGAGCGAACTGAACTTGCGGTCGGCCAGTTTTTCGATCGTGGACGCGGTGCGAACGAACCAGGCGGTGGTGGCGGTGTCATGCGGGCTGACGAGAACGCTGACGCCCCGCTGCCTGGCCAGGGTGACGATGGAGGGATCGACGGGCAGGTTGCCGCTGATGATGAGGGCGCGGATGCCAATCTCGATGGCGCGCTGCTGGATGTCGCGCCGGTCGCCGACGATGATGAGGGACTGGCTCGCCGGGATCTGTTCCCGCTCGGAAATCTTCCAGAAGGTGCCGACGTCCATGGCGCCGATGCGCACGAAAAGGTCTTCGAGCTGGTTCTCTTCGACGGTGTGCAGCACCGAGGCGTGCAATGAATTCACAATGCGCGCGAGGCTCGTGCGGACCTGGCGCATGGCGCGGGGTTCGTCGATGCGGGGAATGAAGAAGTGGCCGAGCTGGGCGAGGGTGATTGAACCCACGGCGTGGTTTTTCTCCGAGACCACCGGGAGATAGGTGATGCCGTGCTGGTCGATGATGCGCAGGGCCTCGGCGCAGGTGACGTCCTCGCGCACCGCGAGGGGCTGCCGCACCATCATGTCCCGGACGCGGGGATAGACGTCGCTGAGGTAGTGGGGCAGGGGCGTTTGGAACCGTTCGAGAATGGCATCGATGCGGGCGTTGGAATTGCCACAGCGCGCTGCGACATAGCCGGCGTCACCGCGCGCCTCCTTGTAGGCGGCGTAGGCGATCGCCGAGCAGATGGAGTCGGCGTCGGGGTTGCGGTGCCCGATCACATAGGTGGGATTGGCGGAGGCCATGAGACGCGGGAGCCTACGGTCGGAGCCCAAGGGGGGAAGTAAAAAGCCCGGCATTGGGCCGGGCTTGGGGATGGCCGGGGGTGGTTGCTGCTGCCTTAAGGCGCCTGGCCGGGGGTGCCCGCCAGCGACCCTATCGTGGTCCCGCTTGCCGGGGGCGTGGCATAGATGCGGGCCGTGACCGGAATTGCCTGGCGGACGGAGACGCCCTTGGTGCCGTTGGTGAGGGATAGCCGGTTGTCGGCGTCCGCCACATTGGGGTAAAACTGGACATTGCCGCCCAGAAACGCGATGTGGCCGCCCGTGTCCTTGTAGACGCCGCTGGCGGCATCCCACAGGCCTGTGACTTGCAGCCCGCGGGTGAACGCGACGGGGGTGGAGGGAGGGTCACCCATGCGCAGGCCACCCACAAATTCAAAGCTCAGGGTGCGGCCTGCGAAGTCGGCTGCGAGGGTTCCCCGGTTCGCGGGATCGACGATGCTCGCGGGGGCGCTGCCATTGAAGAACGGATCGTTCTTGGCGAAATAGAAACCGGGATCGGTCACAATCCCGCGTTGCGCCAGGATGCCAGCCCAGGCTTGTGGCCCGGAGCCAAGCCCCGGATACTGCGCGGCGATCGCCGCAGGGTCCGGGAGGCGGTCGTTGTTGTCCGCAGCGTAGATGCTGGCAGCCTTGACGATCTCGCGAAGGTTATTGGCGTCAACTGTCCGTTGGGCGGTTTCGCGGACCTTGCCAACGGTGGGGAAGATAAGAGCCGCAAGGATGCCGATGATGGCGATGACCGTGAGCAGCTCGATGAGCGTGAAGCCGGGACCGGCCGGCGGGGTGGGGCGCAATTTCATGGGAAGGGAGGATTGCGGCCCGTCGGTGCGAACAGTCGCCCTCCGAAACGGCAAATACAAGCCCATTGTCGATTCCCGGACTGGACAACCCCGGCGACTTTGCTGAGATGACCCGGCTATGGTCGTTTATTTCGATGGCAAATATGTCGACTCCAACGATGCGAAGGTTTCGGTCTTCGATCACGGCCTGCTTTACGGCGACGGGATCTTCGAGGGCATTCGCATCTATGGGGGCAATGTTTTCCGCCTCGATGACCACTTGGAGCGCTTTGAGCTGTCGGCTCGCGCCATCATGCTCGATCTGCCGCTGACTCGCGCCCAGCTCGCCGAAGCCGTGTGCGAGACCTGCCGCCGGAACCAGCTCAAGGACGGCTATATCCGGCTCGTTACCACGCGCGGCGTGGGCGACCTGGGATTGGCGCCCTGGTCCTGCTCCAAACCCACGACCTTCGTCATCGCGAGCAAGATCTCCCTTTATCCCCAGGAATACTACGACAACGGCTTGGGCATCGTCACCGTGCCGACCCGGCGCATTGCGCCCGACGCGCTGCCGCCGACCGTCAAGTCGCTCAACTACCTCAACAACATCCTCGCCAAGATCGAGGCGAAGCAGGCCGGCGCGCTTGAAGCCATCATGCTCAATGCGCAGGGCTACGTCGCCGAATGCACCGCCGACAACATCTTTGTGATCCACAAGGGCGAGATTGTCACGCCCGCCGCTTCCGCCGGCGCACTCAAGGGGATCACTCGCGCGACCGTGTTCGACATCGCCAGGGAGCTCGCGATTCCCATGCGCGAAGGGGACCTGACCCGCTATGATGTCTGGTGCGCGGACGAGTGCTTCCTCACCGGGACGGGCGCCGAGGTCATTCCCGTGGTCAAGCTTGATGGACGCGCCATCGGCGGCGGCAAGCCCGGTCCCGTCACCGCCAAAGTTCTCGCCAGCTTCCGGCGGCGCGTACTGGTCGAAGGTACCCGCACCTGAACCGTTTGCGGCGCGTCCGCGCTTGCTTCCCCGCGTCGGCGCGGGCATGTTCTTGGCAGGGAACTAGGGCCTTTCCCCTGTCATTTGCTTTTCCGGGTGTAGGGCGCTATCCTGTCACATACAATTACATGGCCAACTCACTCAAGTGCGACCTCTGTTCCAAGCCGGCTACTGTCCACCTAACCCAGATAGTTAACAACAAGATACACAAGGTGGACCTGTGCGAGGCGTGCGCGCAGGCGAAGGGCGTGACGGACCCCAGCGGTTTCTCTCTCGCCGATCTATTGCTCAAAGCTTCGCTGAATCCGGAGCCCAGTGGAGATGCGAGGTGCGTGGCGTGTGGGTTTACCGCGCAGGATTTCAAGAAGACCGGGCGGTTCGGCTGCCCTTCCTGTTACGAGCATTTCAGCAAGCTGCTCGAGCCGATGCTCGACACCATGCACAAAGGAAGCAGCCACACGGGCAAGATCCCGCAGCGCGCGGTTGCCCGCAAATCGCTTTACGAACGCCTCACCCAGCTCGAGACCGAACTGGACCAAGCCATCAAGTCTGAGCGTTATGAGGACGCGGCGCGCTACCGCGACGAACTCACCCAGGTCCGCCAGTCGGTTGGCCAGAAGCCCGCGCCCTGAGATGAAAATCAACGAACTCATCGATTCGCAATCCGAGCTGACGGACACCGCCGCCAGCAAAAGCGCGGTCGTGCTCATGACGCGCATCCGCCTCGCGCGGAACCTGGCGGGACAGCCGTTCCCGGGCTGGGCGAAGGAGGCGCAAAAGAAGGAAATCCGCGACCAGTGCATGCAGGCGGTGGCGGCGCTGCCGCAGATGAAACGCGGCCTCGCCATCCCGGTCGAGTCCCTCGACGAGCTCCAGAAGCAAATCCTCGTCGAGCGGCACTTGATCAGTCGCGAATTGTGCCACGCGAAATCGGGCTCCGGCATCGTCATCAGCAAGGACCAGTCCTGCGTGGTGATGGTGAACGAGGAGGACCATCTGCGGATCCAGGTGCTGCGTGCCGGGTTTCAATTCAAGAAGGTTTGGGCCGCCATCAACACGCTCGATACCGACCTCGAGGAGCACATCGACTTCGCTTTCAGCCCGCGCCTTGGCTATCTTTCCGCGTGTCCGACCAACCTGGGCACCGGCATCCGCGCGTCGGCGATGATGCACCTGCCCGCGCTCGTCATTTCGGGCCAGATGGAAAAGGTGGTGCGGGCGGTCAACCAGCTGGGGATGGCGGTGCGCGGTTTGTTCGGCGAAGGCTCCGATGCCAGCGGTAGCATCTTCCAGATCTCCAACCAGACGACCCTCGGCGAAAGCGAAGAGGGGATCATCAAGCACCTCCACGGCGTCCTGAACACGATCATCGACCAGGAACTCAATGCCCGGCAGAAACTCCTCGAGACCGATCCAAACAAGCTGTGCGACAAGATTGGCCGCGCGTTCGGCATCCTGCAGAACGGTTACCTGCTCAATTCCGGGGAGGCGATGAATCTCCTGTCGCTCATCCGCCTCGGCATCGACCTGGAAGTTTTTCCGGACACCCAGCGCGCCGTCGTGGACCGCCTGTTCATCGAGTGCCAGCCGGGCCACGTCCAACATGCTGCCAAGGGGGCATTTGACCCCGCCCAGCGCGACGTCCTCCGGGCGGCCCGGTTGCGGTCGGAATTTGCCAAATTGACCCATCCGGACTTCACTCGGACCACCAAATAGCCGATATTTACCAAGCACCAATATGGAACCCATGAACAACTTCACGCCGCGCGCCCAACAGGTGCTGGCGTTGGCCCGCAAGGAAGCCGACCGCTTCCACCACAACTACGTCGGTACCGAGCACCTCCTGCTCGGCCTGATCAAGCTGGGCCAGGGCGTCGCCGTGAGCGTGCTCCAGAAGATGGGCATGGACCTCGAAACGGTGCGCGCGGAAGTCGAGAAGCAGGTCGGGATCGGCCAGGAATCGAAGACTCCGGTGGGCAGCATTCCCTATACGCCACGGGTCAAAAAGGTGCTGGCGCTGGCCGGCAAGGAAGCGAAGGCGCTCAATCATTCTTACGTCGGCACCGAACATATCCTGCTGGGGCTGCTCCGCGAGGGTGAGGGCGTGGCGGCCCGCGTGCTGAAGACCCTCGAGGTCGACATCGAACGCACCCGCAACGAAATTCTTCGCGAACTCGACCCGCAGTTTTCCTCCGGCCAGGGCGGCGAAGGCGGCTCCGGGTCCGGTAGCGGCGGGGGCGAGGAAGTCGCCCCGCGCGGCAGCGACGACAAGAAGGAGGTCAAGACCCCGGCGCTGAAGGCCTTCGGTCGCGATCTCACCGAGCTGGCCCGCAAGGGCGAGATGGACCCCGTCGTGGGCCGCAAGAACGAGATCAGCCGCGTCATCCAGATCCTCTGCCGCCGCACCAAGAACAACCCGGTGCTCGTGGGCGAGGCGGGTGTGGGCAAGACCGCGATCGTCGAGGGACTCGCGCAGGAAATCGCCAAGGGCAATGTCCCCGAGATTCTCGCCGACAAGAAGGTCATCACCCTCGATCTCGCGCTGATGGTGGCCGGCACGAAGTACCGCGGCCAGTTTGAAGAGCGCATCAAGGCCGTGATGGACGAGATCAAGCGCGCCAAGAACGTCATTATCTTCATCGACGAGCTCCACACCATCGTCGGCGCCGGCGCCGCCGAGGGCGCGATGGATGCCTCGAACATCTTCAAGCCGGCCCTCAGTCGCGGCGAGCTGCAGTGCATCGGCGCCACCACGCTCAACGAGTACCGCAAGTACATTGAGAAGGACAGCGCGCTGGACCGCCGCTTCCAGATGGTCAAGGTCGAGGCGCCTTCCGTCGAGGACACCATTCTCATCCTCAAGGGCATCCGGAGCAAATACGAGGATCACCACAAGGCAGTCTTCACCGACCAGGCGCTCGAGGCCGCCGCCAAGTTGTCCGACCGCTACATCACCGGGCGTTTTCTGCCCGACAAGGCCATCGACGTGATGGACGAGGCCGGTTCCCGCGCCCGCATTACCACGCTCAACCGTCCGCCCGAGATCGAGGCGCTCGGCAAGGAGATCGAGGAAGTCTGCACCCGCAAGGAGCAGGCCATCGCGGCGCAGCACTTCGAGGAAGCCGCCAAGTTCCGCGACCAGGAAAAGCAGTTGCGCGCCAAGCAGGACGACCTGCTGAACAATTGGAAAAAGACCCGCGACGAGAACCGGATCAAGGTCGACGAAGAGCAGATGATCCGCGTCGTCGCCGAATGGACGGGCATCCCTCTTAACCGTCTGGAAAAGAAGGAGAGCGAGCGCCTGCTCGCACTCGAGAACGAGCTCCAGAAGGCCATCGTTGGCCAGGATCCCGCGACGATCGCCATCGCCCGGGCTCTGCGCCGCTCGCGCGCGGATCTCAAGGACCCGCGCCGCCCGATCGGTTCGTTCATGTTCATGGGCCCGACCGGCGTCGGCAAGACCGAGCTGGCCAAGCAGCTTGCCGCCCAGATGTTCGGCAACCAGGACGCGCTCATCCAGATCGACATGTCCGAGTACATGGAGAAGTTCGCCGTCTCCCGGCTCGTCGGCTCGCCTCCGGGCTACGTCGGCTACGAGGAGGGCGGCCAGCTGACCGAAGCGGTCCGCCGCCGGCCGTATTCCGTGATCCTGTTCGACGAGATCGAGAAGGCTCACCCCGACGCGCTGCAGCTCCTGCTCCAGATCATGGAGGACGGCCGCCTGACCGACTCGCTGGCCCGCACGGTCGATTTCCGGAACACCATTATCATCATGACGACCAACGTCGGCGCCTCGCTCATCCAGCGCCAGACGACGATGGGTTTTGCCGCCGCCGGCTCCTCCGACTTCCACGATTTGGACAAGCTGAAGGAGAAGGTGCTCGAGGAGGCCAAGCGCGTCTTCAAGCCCGAGTTCCTCAACCGCATCAACGACCTCGTGGTTTTCCGTCCGCTCGACAAGAACGACCTGCTCAAGATCGTCGAGATCGAGGCCGGCAAGGTGACCAAGCGGCTCGCCGCGCGGAACATCAAGCTGCAGTTCTCGCCCGAGTCCAAGACCCTGCTGGTCGAGAAGGGCTACGACGAGAAATACGGCGCGCGTCCGCTGCGCCGGGCCGTCGAGCACCTGCTCGAGGACCCGCTCGCCGAGGCCCTGCTCCGGGGCGACGTCAAGGAGGGCGAACCCATCCTCGTCGTCCGCAACGGCGACAAGCTGGAGTTCAAGACCCAGTCGCCCACGGCCGAGAGCGGGGTTACGTCCTGAGGATATGGATCTTCACGCCGCCGGCACCCTTGGGTGCCGGCGGCGTTTGCTTTTGCCGAACTTGCTCCGGCCTGCTTGGATCGGCATCGCCTGCCATGAACTTGCTCCGATTCACCCTTTTCGGGCGGGTTTTCAGCCTCAGCGGGCACTGGATACATGATGGACTACTCCAACCCCGCCCCGAAGGCCGACGAGGTCATTTTTCGGCCCACAGACAAGAAGTACCCGCGGCAGCCGCAGGTCGTGCTCGGAAATCGTCAGCCTCCAGAGTTCGATGTCGTGCCGCTAAAGGTGGATCGGCTGGCCGACGTGGCGCAAATCTATGCGGACTTTTCCCGGAAGGAGGTGCACGTACCCCGGGATCTGCTGGATCGCTCGCGCGGAATTGCGGGCACGGGCGCAGTTCAGGCGCGGTATTTGATTGAAAGTTACGACATGCAGCTGGCGGACTTCGGCATCGATATTGTGCCCCTCGGCCGGGATGTCGTGGCTTTTCGGGCGGGGAAGAGTATCGAAGAGCGAAAGGCGATCGAGCGTCCGGCCAACGCCACGCCCGACCAGGTTGCGGCTGCCACCGCCGCCATGAGCCATGACCGATTCTGGCAGCTCGTCGAAGCGGCTGGCCGCGCCGGTCGCGGCGATGGCTTCCAGCTGGCAGCGGCACTGCAGGCGGCGCTCACCAAACTGACGGCGAACGAGATCCTCGGATTTCAACTCCGGATGAACGAGCGCGCGGGCGAGAGCTACCGCTGGGATCTCTGGGGAATCGCCTACATGGTGAACGGCGGGGCCTCCGACGATGGTTTCGAGTATTTCCGCGGGTGGCTGATCGCGCAGGGCAAGACCTACTACGAGGCGGCGCTTAAGGATCCCGTGCGGGCCGCAGACCGGGCTGGGCCGGCTCAGGACAATGAGAACGAAGAGATACTCCAAGCAGGGAACGCGGCCTATCAGGCCAAGATGGGACGGCTTCCGCCCATGCTACCCCATTGCGGCAGGACTGAGCCGGCAGGTGCCCGTTGGGAGGAGAAGGATTTGCCGAAACTTTATCCAGAATTGGTAAAGCGGTTTCGCTGACGGGCATGCTTGCGAGGTCCGCTTGCGCGACGATTGCACTTCTGTTTCCCTGAACCGATGCCTCGCTGGAACATTCTCCTCTTTCTATTCGCGATCCAGACGGGCCGGGCGCAGGACGAAACCCTGCTCATCCCCGCGACGGAATTGACCCATGCACCGACACCGGCGCGGATCGCGGCGTTGGTGGACCGGGCGGCGGCGCGGGGCTGGGGGAGTGCCGTGGCCGGTTTGCGAACTGCGGCGCAACAGGCCTATGAGACCGGCTCCGGCTACGCCACGGCCTGGCACTACCTTTACCGGTGGTCGCGATTGCTGGGCACGCCGTACCAGAAAGCCATCCAGGATTGGATCAAGGCGGTGGAGACAGCCGGCGTCGGGCACTCCAACATGGCGACGAGCTACGAATACCGGCCGGGGTCGCTGTCCGCTGGCCTGTCGCGTGAATTGCAGCTCGCCTTGCTGGGCAACGCGGCGTTGTCGGAGGAGTTTTTCCAGCTCTTGTCGCCGCTGGACAATCCCTCGGAAGTGCTCTCGATCCTGCAGAAGATCCATGCCCAGAACGCGGACTTGTTCACCAGCTATGGCAGCCTGGCCCTGGCCATCGCCGTGGTTTACGACGTGCCCCCGCCGCCGTTCTGGCCGCACGGGCAGGTGACCGCGGCTGCGTTGCCGCGCAAGCTGCCGCCGCCGGAGAAGGTGTTTGCATACTTCGCGCAATTGGACCGCACGAACGGCACCCTGCAGAAACTGGGGCGCCTGCCGGCCGACGAGTTGAAGTTCTTGGTCGATCTCGTCGCCCCGTTCCCGGAACTCGATTGGGCGCGCAAAAACGTGCCGCCGGGCCTCGCCGATCTCGGCAAGGCATATGAGATGATCAAGTACCGCAAGGACCGCCTGGCGGCCAACGCGTACGAATGGCCGGGTCCCACCTACGCGCTGCCATTGATCCTGCAACAGGGCGGAATCTGCGTGGACCAGGCGTATTTCGCCAGCACCGCAGGCAAGGCCAAGGGCATCCCGACGATCCTGTTCCTCGGGGCGGGCCTCGATGGGCGCCATGCCTGGTTTGGCTACCTCGACGCGAACAAACAATGGCAGCTCGATTGCGGCCGCTTCGCCGAGCAGAAGTTTGTCGTTGGCGTGGCGCGCAATCCGCAGACTTGGGGCAACATCAATGACCACGAGATGCTTTTCATCACCGAGCGCTTCCGGGCGCTGCCCACCTACAAGCTCTCGGTGATGAACGCGGCCTTCGCCCTCGACTACCTGCAGGAGGGGAAGACAGACCAGGCCCTCAAGGCCGCGCGCGAGGCGGTGAATCGCGACCGCCGCAATTTCGCCGCCTGGCAAATCCTGCTGCAGGCGCAGGAGGCGAAGGCGCCCGCCGACCTGCGGGCCCGGGAGACGATCCTGCGGGACGCCGTGCTGGCAGCGCAGAAGTATCCCGACTTGGAAATCGCCCTTTCGCGTCAGTTAATCGAGGTGTTGCGGGCGCGTGGCGAGAAGAGCCTCGCGACGTTTGAGGAACAGCGGCTGGGCACGAAATACCAGGCCAACCGATCCGACCTGAGCGTTGACCAGGCGGCGGCGACCATTACGCGCAGCCTGCGGGAAGAGGACATTGCCGGGCAGTTCCGGACTTTCAACCGCGTGCTCGATACCGCCGGCCGGGGGGCAGGGGTGGATTTTTACGACAGGGTGGTATTGCCGTTCGCGCTGCACCAAGCCACCCACGGCCAGGTGCCGGCGGCACTGCAAGCCGTGGACCGGGCCCGGCGCACGCTGCGGGTCGAATCCGGCTCCCAGCTGGAACGGGAGCTAAACGAGCTTACGGCGCGGATTAAGGCCGGAAATATTCCCAAAAATGCACCGGGGATTTGAACCTTTCCTCCTTGTCGGCGTCTACTAGCCCGCTTCAACTGTCCCTTCCACTCCTATGCTCGAAGTCTTCAAAGGCGCCGGCCTGCTAATCTATCCGCTCGGACTTTGCTCCCTCATCGCCATCTACATCATGTGCGAGCGCCTGTACGCCCTCCGGCAGGACGCCGTGCTGCCGAATGACCTGGTGGACGCCATCGTGGAGGGCAAACGACAGCCCGGCGGGCGGCATTCCGTGCTGGCCCGGGTGGTCGACTTTGCGAACAACCACCAGTCCGACCCTGAGGCGGTCAAGGCTTTCGCCCGGCTCGAAATTAACCGCATGGAGCGGGGCATTCCATACTTGGACGTCATTTACGCCGCGGCGCCGCTGATCGGCCTGACAGGAACCGTCACCGGCCTGTTGCAGGTGTTCTCCCAGATATCGCCCGAGACGGGATTGCCCGACCCGGCGGCCTTCACGAAAGGCGTGGCCCTGGCGCTCTCAGCCACGGTCATCGGCCTTTCAATAGCCATTCCCTCGCTGGTCGCCTCCGGCTTCCTCCAGCGCAAGATCGAAAACTACGCCGCGCGCATGGACCTGCTGCTCGAACGTATCCTCGCGTCTCAGAACAAGGCTTCATGAGCGGGCTCTACGTCAAGAAACGCAAGCGGCCCGAGATGAACCTCGTGCCCTTGATTGACGTGCTCGTAATGCTGATTTTTTTCGCTTTCGTCACGATGCAGTTCCGGTCGGTCACGACGATGAACCTGACGCTGCCCAAGGCGGAAACCGCGGGTAAGAGTGAGTTGAAGGAATCGTTCACGATCAGCGTTTCCAAGGAAGGGAAGATGGAAGTGAACGGCCGGCCGGCGAGCATGACCGACTTGGAGCATTTGGCCGACGAGATCGGACGCGTCAGCAAGGACATCACGGTCCTGGTGCGGTCCGACGAGACGGCCGAGTTGCGCTATGCGCTGCAAGCGATGGATATCTGCCGCAAGCACGGCCTGAACAAAATCCGGCTGCAGACGCGCTGACGCGAGCAGCCCAGGGACGCGGAGACCGGAGACCAAGTGACTTTGGGCGTTGCGGCGGGTTTTGGTCTTTAGTCCCTTGGTCTTTTGGTCTCTTAGTCTCGCATGACCATCCTCATCACCGGTGTCACGCGGGGACTGGGCCGGGCATTGGCTGAATGGTATATCGCGAACGGCCATACCGTCGTGGGTTGTGGCCGGAGCGCCGAAGTGCTGAACCTGCGGTTCACGCATCCGGCACCCCACGACTTCACTGTGGTCGATGTGGTTGAGGATAACAAGGTGGCGTTGTGGGCCGAGCACGTCCTGGCCCGCCATGGGCCGCCGGACCTGTTGATCAACAACGCCGCGGTAATGAACAACCCGGCCCCGCTTTGGAAGGTGCCGGCGGCGGAATTTAACCGTCTCGTTGATGTGAACATCAAGGGCGTCGCGAACGTCATCCGGCATTTCGTGCCAGCCATGGTCGCGCGCAGGACGGGCGTGATCGTCAACCTGAGTTCCGGCTGGGGGCGCAGTTCGTCACCTGAAGTCGCGCCCTACTGCGCCTCGAAGTTTGCGATGGAGGGGCTGACCCAATCACTGGCGCAGGAACTGCCCAAGGGCATGGCCGCGGTGCCACTCAATCCGGGGGTCATTGATACGGACATGTTGCGGCAATGCTGGGCCGACGGTGCCTCCAGTTATCCCAAGGCGGAGGAGTGGGCAAAGGCCGCGGCGCCATTCCTGCTGCAGCTCGGGCCGAAGGACAACGGCCGGTCGCTCAGCGTATCGGCGTTCGAAAATTGAGCATTTCCGGCAGGGGCCGACTTCCAGAGGGAATTCAACGCGCACCAAACGATGGAGTGCGTTACCCGTTCGACGAGCGCAGGGCAAAATGGCGCTAAGCCGAAACAATTCAATGGGTGGGCGTGGGTTTCCACACCGACGCCAGGTTTGCACGCTTCGTGAGTCCTTGTCGGCGATATGGAAATCGCCGACCACCAAAAGGTGGAACGCGCTGACCTCAGCGCGTTGCAGCGGAGCCGCTCCGAGCAGCGCCTTGAGGTTAAGTCGCTCCACCTCCGACTGCATGTTTCCGGATGAAGAGGGGTGGTCCCCGCGGTCGCGGGTGCGGGGAAATTCGCGATTTCGCCATTCAATCGGATTTTGAAGACACGCCCTTGCTCGGCTTGGAATCCGCGCGAAGGACCGGGCAAGCTTGGCACCTATAGGATTGGGTCGACAAAAAAGCCCGGCCGAGATGGCCGGGCGAATTCGAAGTTCCTCAGCGGAAACGTTCAGGATTTGAGCTCTTTCTTCAGCCAGTCACTGAGCAGGGCCTTGTCGTAATACAACGGCAGGTTGCGATCGATGAGGCTGATGTTGCTCATGAAGTTCAGGTCCGTGAGCTTGCGCTCGCCTTCCTTCACGACCCTGCCGTCAGCGTCGAGGAGTCGGAAGGACAGCGTGATGCGCGGGATATAGATATCCTTGATGATACGCACGTCCTGGGTGTTGAGGTTGCCGGGGACAAATTCGCCGGCCAGGTCGACGTCCGTGAGGGTGACCTCGAGCTTGTAGCCGGGGGCGAGTTCGTGGTCGCCGACCTTCTGGATATGCGTGCGGAGCGACTCGAGGTAGCCTTGGTCGGTACCGCCGTTGAAGCGCGACGCGGCGTCGGTGAACCGTTCGGATTCCTTGAAATTTACGGTGACCGAGGACGTTTTCGGTTCGGCCGCATGCAAAAAGGAACCGGCGGCAAGCGCCGCAACAAACAGGAGAGTATTACTGGTTTTCATGGTTAAGAAAGAGACAGGCAAATATCCGGCGGGTGCCATTTCCACGCGGATTTCCTGACGTCGGCAGCCGGCATCCAGGAGCCTGATTTCCAGTAACTTCCCGCAGATCAAAGCATCGTTTGATGCGGCTCGATCTCGGCTTCGTAATCGATGCCGGGCAGGCCGAATCCGAACATCTTCAGGAATTCGGACCGGTAGCCGGCGATGTCGGTCAATTGAGCGAGATTCTCAGTAGTCACCTGGGGCCAGATGCGGGAAACCTCCGCCTGGATGTCGTCGCGCATTTCCCAATCGTCCACGCGAACGCGGCCTTCGGAGTCGAAGTTGGGCTGCGCACCGTTGTAGAGCCGGGTGGCAAAGAGGCGCTGCATTTGCTCGATGCAACCCTCGTGGGTACCCTTGGCTTTCATGACCTTGTAAAGGATTGAGATGTAGAGCGGCACCACGGGGATGGCAGAGCTGGCCTGGGTCACGAGTGCCTTGTTGACGGAGATAAAGGCACGGCCGTGGCCGTGAGCCTTGAGTTTCGCGTCGATGGCTTTGGCCGCGCGTTCCAAATCGACCTTCGCACGACCGATCGTGCCATCCTTGTAGATCGGCCAGGTGTGCACCGGCCCGATGTAGGAATAGGAAATTGCCGTGGCGCCAGGAGCCAGGAGCTTGGCGTCCAGCAGCGCCTGCATCCACATTTCCCAGTCCTCGCCGCCCATGACCGCGACGGTGTCGGCAATGGCGGCTTCCTCCGCAGGCTGGATGGTCACTTCGCTGACAATACCCTTGTCGGTATCGACCGTCTTATTGGTGTAAGGCGCGCCGATCGGCTGGAGGGTGGATTTGTGCACCACGCCCGTTTTGGGATGCACGCGCTTGGGTGAGGCCAGCGAATAGACGACCAGGTCGACCTGGCCGAGGTCGCGGGCGATGATCTCGAGCGCCTGCTTCTTGATTTCGTCGGAGAAGGCATCGCCGTTAAGGTTGGCGGCATAGAGCCCGGCGGCTTTGGCGGCCTTGGTGAACGCAATGGTGTTATACCAGCCTGGCGTCGCGGGTCGCCCTTCTTCCGACGGGCGTTCGAAGAAGACGCCGAGGGTCGCGGCGCCGGAGCCGAAGGCAGCCGTGATGCGCGACGACAGGCCGAAGCCGGTGGAGGCGCCGATGACGAGAACCTTCCTTGGGCCGTTCTTGATCGGGCCCTTGGCCTTCACGTAGTCAATTTGTTGCTGGATATGGGCAGCGCAACCGGCGGGGTGGGCAGTGACGCAGACGAAGCCGCGGACCTTCGGTTTGATGATCATTGCCGGGAAATCCTTGCGGCGTGGAACCGGCTTACAAGTGCCAAGTTACAATGAGGAAAATATTGCTCGCCAGAACTCACCGGCGGGCACTCCCGCGTGACGGCGGAGGCCAGCGGATGTTTTGATTCCCCCGAACGGAACGGCGTATCCCGCCTGCCCCGCTCAGATCGGTGGCACCTTGCCAAGCAACACGATCGGCCCTTCCGCCTTCGGCACACCGCCTTTCTTTTCCAGGCTGATGGCGAACGCGGCGACACTCTTGATGGGCTTGTTGCCTTTGAAGGTGAGCGCCACCCGCCCATCGGCTCCGGGCTTGAAGACACCGCCGTCCACGGGATTCGGGTAGGCGGGATCGACGACCCACAATTGGTAATCCTGGTTCTCGTCGATGGCGGGAAGTTTCTCGACGGTAAGCAGGCCCGCCTCGCGGCCCGGATCCCAGACTGCAATGGCCCGTGCCTCCGGTGTGCCGCCCGCGAGCGCAACGAGTGCGGTGACCTTGAGCCGGGTGAGGTCATCTTGTGCGCGGAGCTGGCGGCCAAGGTCGTTGATCAGACCTTCTGCGACGATGGATCTTTCCTTCAACTCAGCCTGGGCGCGCAGGTAGGCAACTTGGGCGAGCTGGCGCTCGGTGCGGAGGAAGTCGTTTTCGGATTGCAGGGCCAGATTGCGGGAGGCCAGCCAGCCGGCGGTGACGGCGAGAATGGCCGCGGCGGCCCACGGGATAAGACGCCTCAAGGGGAATCCCACCACCGGTGCCAAGGCGGCTTCGGCTTTGGCACTTTGCGGGACGGATGCGCAGGCAGCGAGCACGCGTTCCTTCAGGCCGGCAGGGGGCGGCACCTGCCGGGCGGCAAAGGACAGATTCGCGCTGGCGCCGGCCAGGGAATCGACCAATGCGGCGAGTTCCGCATTGCCGGCCAATTCCGCCTCGAACGCCGCCCGCTCCGCCCCCTCCAGCAGGCCAAGGGCGTGAAGTGCTGCGAGCTCTTCCTGGCGTTCGGTAATCATAGGCCGGAAGGAAGCCGGTCCTTGAGCCGGAGCAGCCCGCGGCGGATGCGAGCCTTGATGGTGCCAAGGGGTTCATTCAACCGGGCGGCAATCTCCTGCTGCGTCAGGCCGCTGAAGTAGGCGAGTTCGATGGCCTGTTGCTGGTCGGGCGCCAATGCCGCGAGCGCGGTGCGGACCGCGGCGGCCTTTTCCCGCGCCCAAAGCGAATCGCCCGCGTCCACCTCGGCGACGGTCGCGGAGGGTTGCAGGTCCGGGGCGGCGTTGGCCAGGGCGTCGGCGCGCCGCTTGCGCATGCGGATGCGGTCGATGGCGCGGTTGCGCGTGAGCGTGGCCATCCAGGCGAAGACGGAGCCGCGAGCCGGTTCGTAGGTGGCAGCGGTCCGCCACACCTGGACAAAAATATCCTGCAGCAAATCCTGCGCTTCGGCCGGGTCGCCGAGCATGCGGTAGGCGAGCGAATGGAGCGGGCCGGACAATTGATCGTACAGATCGGCCAGCGCGGTCTTGTCGCCGCTGGCCAGCGCCGCGAGCAGCCGACGCTGGAGGGCGTGGCGCTCGTCGTCAGGCGGAGGCACGATGCGCGGTTCGCTCATGCGTTCAAATCCCACCTCCCGCGGTGGCGGAGGACCAAGGCCGTAGTAGCCGAAGGTGGAATCGCTGACCAAAAGCATGACATCGGTGATACGATGGGGCGGGCGGGATGGATGCCAAGGTCTTGAAATCGGGAGGGTTGGCAACGCCCATCGGGCTTAGAGGACCAGGAGCCCGATGACTCCGAGCACCACCAGCAGCGCCAGGATCGCGAGGATGATGCGTTCATGTTTGGTTACGGCGAAGGGCATGTTCAAAGGCCGATGCCGTCCAGGTTGGTGAGTATCTCGCGCAGCACCGGCTCCCGGTTGATTTCCTCCCATGGACGGTTGCTCGAGATGCGGATGAAATACTGGCTGCCTTGGCGGCGGAACCCGTACTGCAGCGCGATGCGGACAAGTGCGGACAGCGAATAGGGATCGCGGTAGCTGATGACATGGCCGTCGAAAATATGCCAGAACCACACGTGCTGGACGAAGCGGCGCTCATTGCTGAACACGCGGTATTCGGCGGGTGAGAAGCCGGCGCCGATGTCCTGGTTGCGTCCCGTGGTGGTGGGTTGTGCCGTCCAACCCGAACCCGGCCAGCACGCATCAGGCGTGTGCGAGGCAACCCGGCTGACGGACGTTTGTCCCGGCGGCCAGTACGCCACGTAGACTGACAGCTGGACAAATTCGCCGTCGCCCGCGGGGCGGACGTAGGTTCGTTCCAAGAGGTGCGTTGTCTGCAGGATGCTCGAGAATTGATAGAGGTCATCCGGCGTCGTGACCCGCCAACCCGGGGCTTCCGCGGGCAGCAGCGCCGTCAGGGCCGGGGCGGCGGGCGCGGGTTGCCCGGAGGGACGTGAACTGGCAAAGAAAAAGGCGGCCAAGGCCAGCGTCAGGGCGGACCCACTCCAAAAGAGATAGAAGGGAACGCGAGGCGGGGCTGCGGGCGCGGGCGGGGCGGGAGGTGCCGCTGGCGGAGTTTCGCGCGTTTCCAGGAGGATTGCCAACCCGGCCAGGATCGCAGCCGTGACGCCGAGGATGGCAAAGCCGGTGGCGTCATGCACGGTGCCAGTGATGTCGACGCCGCCATTCGTGAGCAGCGTGAGGGCGAGCGACCTCAGGAAATTCATGGTCAGGGCCAACGCCGGCGCAGCGATAATCAGGACCAGGCGGCGCCAAGGCCGCCGCACCTGCCACGCCGCGAAGAAAAAGCCGGCGTAGATGCAGGAAACGAGGCTGCGGACCCCGCTGCAGGCTTCCTCGATCCCCACCGTGGTGTGAGCCAGCTCGATGACATTGCCATGCTGGCGCGCCGGTATGCCGAGGAATTGCAGCACAACCATCACGCCGTCGGTGACCCAACCCTGCAATCCGAGCGTGAGCCGCGAGTAGGTGCCGTCCGGCACGGGCGCGACGAGCAGCCAGAGAAACAGGGCGGTGAGGCTGATCCAGTTGAAGGGCAGGAGGCGGATCCGTTCGTCGGCAAGGATCACAAGACCCCCGAGCAGGAAACAAACCAGCGTGCCGGCCAGCAGGAATAGCACGACGGCGTGCGACCAGGCCAGGGAGGCGGCGAAAAGTCCGGCGAGGGCGAATGACGCGAAACCCGCCGCCAGCACGCCGACCAGCAATGCAGACGTCGTCGCGCCGGCTCGCAGCCATCGCGGCGTTCCGTGGCGGCGGCTTTCCCGCAGGAGGAGCACGAAGATCAGCGGAGCGAAGAAACCATGCGACAGGTCGGGGTTTTGCCGCCACTCAGGCCACAAATGAATGCAATACGCTGCGACCGAGATCCCGAGGGCAACGCTGATCAGCTGCACGCCGGACGGTGGCCGGTCCGATTGCAGGGGCAACGCGGAGCTGAACAGCTTCATGGCGCGGTGGACATGGACTGGCGCTGGTGTATGGCGTAAACGACCTCGAGGGGCAAGGGCACGAGCGGGAGGATTCGTCCAATTTGCGGTGTAACCGCCCCGGGCTTGAGCGACTCGCCCAACCCCCGCAAGGTCCGCGCGTCGGAGGATGTGAAACGACTGATCTGGTCGGCGAGCGCTTTCGCGCGTTCGGTGGCTCCGCCGCTGGCGGCGGCGAGGTAGGTGGCATGGTAAAGCGGAAGCGTTTCGTTGTTCAAAGCGGGCCCGTGTTGCGCGAAGCGATCCAGGTAGCGCGCCAGCAGGTCCGGGGCCGGTTGTTCCACCAGCGCCGCGCAGAACATGGCGACCAGGCGAGGCGTAAGCGGATAACTGAGCAAGGCATCGTATTCGGGTTCGAGCAGCGACGTCCATTTGAGGGCCCGGAATGCGCGCAGCCGGAGGAACCCGGCCTCGTCAGCTGGCAGACGATTTCCGTAGGCTTCGAGCAGTTTAGCCGCCTCTTCCGGCCGGCCCACCCGGAGCAGCCGGTCCACTTGGAAGTACGGCAGGTAAGGGGACTCCAGCCGGCTGTGCACCCTGAGGAGCCGGGGAAGCGCCTGAACCGAATGACGCTCCATGAGCTGCTGTTCGATACCGATTATCTCCACGCACCAATCGGGCAGGCCTTGATCGTTAGGTAGCAGGGGGCGAAGTACCTCGGCGTCGTGGGTCTGTTCAGTGGCGAAGAGCAGGGCATGCAACCAAGCTTCACGCCGCCCGGAATCCTCGCTGAGCATATTGATGGCAAGTTCCTTCAACTGGCCGAACTCGCCGCCGGCGACGAGGGCGCGGCCCCAGGCCTGCCCGGTCATGGCCCGTTGTTCGGGGACATCATGCATGAGGCGCAGGTAGAGCGGGTCGGAGGGCTGCCCGGCGAGCTGGTAGAGGTTGGCCAGGGCCAGGCCCGCGCCATAGTTATGGGGATTAAGACGGCAGACCGTTTCGAGGGAGATGATCGCGGATTGGTAATTGCCGGCCTTGATCGCCTGCTGCGCGCGCAGGAGGTGGAGTTTTTCCTGTGAGCCTCGCAGCTCCCGCCAGTGCGGCGGCCAGACGATTGTCCTGTAGGCGACGTCGTAACCGGTGACCCGAAGCGCGGAAAACGCCGCCACGGAACCCAAGAGGTAAAGGCAGAGCACGGCAGCAGCCGTGTAAAGGGCGGCGCGGCCCCAGAAAGGCCTCACCCGCTCGGCGTCCACCCCGCAGCGCCAGCCGTCTTTGGTCTCGGTCAGCAGCGGGCAGACCCGGCGGAAACGGCCGGGTTTTTGCCACAGAGCCACCGCCTGACAGCGGGAATCGAGGGCATGGCCAGAATCGCTAAAGTGTTGGCAGGGGCAGGAATCGCGATGTGCCCCCTGCAATCGAAACCACGTCTTACGGGTGTTCCAGTAGAACAAGGCCCACCAAAAGCGGAAGAAGTCGGCGATCCATCCGGTCACCCTCGCAAGGTACGGTTTCGACCCCCTGCCGCAACGGCCAATTCGCCGGTTTGGGTCGTAACTGCCGGAGATTTGACGCGTCA
The DNA here is from genome assembly GCA_035549955.1 of Lacunisphaera sp. Classification (GTDB taxonomy): domain Bacteria; phylum Verrucomicrobiota; class Verrucomicrobiia; order Opitutales; family Opitutaceae; genus Lacunisphaera. The sequence continues at coordinate 47,909 of DASZPS010000220.1, forward strand.
AACAGCCTGTGTAATGGTCCGGAAAAATTTACTTATGAAATCCTCCGTTCGTCTCCTCCTCGCCGGGGCCGCTTCGCTGGCCCTCTTTCTCACTGTCCACGGCGCGCCGGTTATTGGCCAGGCCGCACCGGATTTCTCCGTCACCGACATCAACGGGCAGAAACAGTCCTTGTCCGCCTACAAGGGCAAGACGGTGGTCCTGGAATGGGTGAATCCCGAATGTCCGTTTGTCCGCAAGCACTACATTGGCAGCCGCAACATGCCGGACACCCAGAAGGCGGCGCTGGCCGAGGGTGCGATATGGCTCACCATCAATTCCGGCCATGCCGGTTCGCAGGGAGACCTGAGCCCGGAGGAATTCGCGGAGTGGCAGAAATCCACCGGCACTGCTCCCACCGCCTACATCCGCGACCAGGACGGCACGGTCGGCAAGCTGTACGATGCCCGCCACACGCCGACGCTCTTTATCGTGAACAGCGAGGGCACCTTGGTCTACGCCGGGGGCATCGATGACATCAACTCCGCCAACGCCGCCGACATCCCCAAGGCGACCAACTACGTCAAGGCGGCCATGGCCGACATCAAGGCCGGCCGGCCGGTCGCCCGCTCCAACACCAAGGCGTACGGCTGCAGCGTGAAGTATTGATGCGGCCAGCTGAGAGCTAAGTGCCGAGAGTGGGGCGGCGGGAACACCACCCCGAGATCAAGACCGCACTAACGTGCGGTCTTTTCCTTAGGTCGCAGGTGGTCGTCGGTTTCCAGGCCGACGACAAGAAACTCGCGCCGGCGGAGGTCCGAGTCGTCGGGGTGGAAACCGACGACCACCCTCGTGCCTGCGGTCGCTCCGCCGCCTACACCTTCGTCGTGAACAGCTCCGGATGAAGCGTTCCTTCGGCCACGCGGGTCACCGGGCCGGTCATGCGGATGGCGAAGTTATCGCCGATGTCGATGCCGATCTGGCCGCCGGGCATGTGGACGGTGACCTTGCGGTCGACCAGGCCCAGCTTGTGGGCCACCGCGGCTGACGCGCTCGAGGAACTGCCCGAGGCCAGCGTGTAGCCCGCGCCGCGTTCCCAGATCTCGATGCGGATGTTGGCGCGGTCGAGCACCTGCAGGAACTGGACGTTGGTGCGCTTGGGGAAAAGGGCGTGGGTTTCGAGGTGGGGGCCGTATTTATGGGCGAGTTCGGGCGTGACGGCGGGGAGGGGAATCACGCAATGCGGGTTGCCGATGGTGGCGGCGCAAAAGGTGAATTCGCGGTCGAGGATCTTGATTTGCTCGTTGATGACCTCGCGCGCCGGCCCGGTGACCGGGATCTTGTCGCTGGTAAAACCCACGCTGCCCATGTCGACGGTGAGGAGCTGTCCGCCGGGCTGGATCACGACGTTCACCACGCCACCGGGCGTATCCACGGTGAAGGGCGCGGTGTTCACCTTCTGCTGGTCGTAAAGGTAACGGGAGAAGATGCGGAGGCCGTTGCCGGATTTCTCCGCCTCGGAGCCGTCGGGATTGAATATCCGGAGGCCGAACTGGGCGTGGGTCGTCGGCAGCGGACCCCACAGGATGCCGTCGGAACCGGCGCCAAAATTGCGATGGCAGATGACACGGGTCTGCTCCGTGGTTGGGGCGCTCCAGCCGGGAAAATCGACCGGGTCCATCACGATGTAGTCATTGCCGAGGGCGTGGTATTTGTGGAAGCGCATGGGTGCGGAGGACGGATAACAGAGGACAGAAGACAACACGGGTAAACCACGGAATACATGGAACCCACAGAAAAATCCTGTGTTGGCGAAAATACCGCCGGACTGTCAGCGCCGCTCCGGCAACGGCAACACTCCCTTGAGCAGGAGCACGCCGAGCACAATGAGTGCAACACCGAGCAACGCGTAGAAAATCCGCGTATTCCTCCGGCCGATGAGGGCGACCAGCGGTTTGGCCTGGGCGCTGTTCATCGCCCAGTTCCAGTCGAGGATCGCCGTGCCGAGGCAGACGGCGGCGCCAATGAACAAGATCGCGGAGAGAAGGACTTCACGGCTCATATGGAACTAACAGGCAGGTTGCGTTTGCCGCCGGGAACGGTCCGTCGCGTTTCCCCTGGGTTCAATCATTCCAATAGTTACCGGCGGCGGCTCTCGACGAGAATTCGGCGAACGATTTGGCGCGGATCTCCGTATCGCCGGTCTCATGAGACCAGCGGACAACCGGGCATTCCTCACCGGGTCTCACGGCCCTGAAATCAAAGCAGTAAAAGTCTCCCGTGCCATATTCGGCAAACGGAAGAAGGTGAGTGAAGTCCCGTCCCTCGTCTTCAAAATTCCGCAGCCACGCGGCCCATGATTCCCTGAATCGGCGGTCAATTGATTCCCAAGTCTTGCGGGGATCGCGTTCGTCGAAAACCGGGAAGATCGTCACGTCGTCGATTCCCAGCCCGTTGTTCGCGAGCAGCCATTTCCTGAAGGAAGCAGGAAATGTGCGGCCAAGTGCGGCCTCCGCCCTCGCGATGGCTTCATCCGTTGTGCCAATGATGCGCGGATGCTTCATGTTCTCACCCAGGGGGCTGGATCGATTGCGGGTGATGGACAGGACAGGTGTTGGCCGCACGTGTCTCGCGAGACTGGAAGTTCCTCCCTCATGGACCCGGTTGGGAACCGGCTGGTCGCGTTCGATCAAACCGTCACCGGAGCCGTGGCCGTTTTCGGCGGCTTGCCGTAGCCGAGCAGGCCGCGGGCCTTGATGACCTCGGCGACCTTGGCCGGCACGAGCTTTTCCCAGCTGGGGTCGTTGTTCTTGATGCGTTGCAGCACATCGCGGGAGAAGATCGCCAGGTAGTCCTCGTTGTAGCCGGAGATGCAGTCGATGTAGTGGTTCTCCAAGAGGTGGGCGTAAAGATTCCGCAGGTGGTCGGTAACGTTCAGATTGCGCGCGGTGATGAGGACCTTGGAGGCGAAGGCGTGGGAGACGTGCGCCTGGCCGCCCTCCGTGGGATAGCCGGTCTTCAGGTAGCTGTCGTAGGCTGTCTGCTGCATCGGATAGATGTAGAGCTTCACCGCATGGCGGAACATGCGGCCCATCGACTCGAGGATGCCGCCCTCGAGGTTCTCGTAATATTTCTCGTTGAAGACCTCGAGCAGGGTGTTGATGCCCATGGCGACGCCGATCATCTCCTTCGTGTAGCGGCGGAAGTAGGATACCAGCCGGTAGAACTCGGAGTAGTTGGAAATCAGGACGGTGAACCCGATGTGGCCGAGCATGTCGACGCGCGACAGGAAGTCCTGTTCGTCGAGCGCGCCCTCGGCGAGGAGGTTGTTCATCGTGATCTCGAGGAGCACCACCACGTCCTTGCCCTTGACCATCGGCTCCTGGAGGAACTGGGCCGTGGCGCAGTTGAGCATGTCCACGTTGACGTGGGTGATCGGCCGGAAACTGCCCCGTTCGACGAGAATCGGCCGGTTGTAGAGGATCTCGGAGGGCTGGAGGACGTCACCGCTCGGCGCGAACATGACGGCGTTCGTCAGGCCGTGTTTGACGAGGTGAAGGGAGAGGATCCGGTTGTCGACATGCGTGAACGCCGGGCCGGCGAACTTCAGCATGTCGACCTCGATGCGATCGGTCCCGAGGTTGTCGACGAGGGATTGGATGAACTTCTCCGGGTCTTCCCGGTAGTAGAACGCGCCGTAGATCAGGTTCGTCCCGACGATGCCGAGGGCTTCCTGTTGCAGGACGTTCTTTTTGTCGAGGGTGCGGACGTGGATCAGGATGTCGTTCGGATCCTCCCCCGGCTTGATCTGGAACCGGATGCCCAGCCAGCCATGGCCGCTGGTCTGGCCGCTCTTGGCACTGGCGGTGGCCACGGTGTCGGCGTAAACATAGAAGCACGTCCGCTCGCCGCGCTTTTCATGGAGACGCTCCTTGAGGAGGTTGTACTCGTGTCCGAGCATTGTGACCAGGCGTTCGCGCGAAACGTACCGCGGGGCCTTGCCATAAATCGCATCGCTGAACGTCATGTCGTATGCGGACATGGTTTTCGCGATGGAACCGGACGCACTGCCGGCTTGGAAGAACACGCGGGCGACCTCCTGGCCGGCGCCGATTTCGGCGATGGTGCCGTAATGGGTGCCGGCGAGGTTGATGGTGAGCGCCTTGCGGTTCGTCGTCAGCAGATCTTGTTTCTCACTCATGGGAAAGGCAGTTGCGCGCAGAAGGCTACATCGGCACGGGGAAATGTCTAGCTGAGTTAAAGACGCGCCTGGGAATGCCGATATTTACCTTTGGCGCATTTGCCCGCCGCCCGGGGGCGGAGCTTTGGATGTCACTATTGCGTGACCATGCAAATTGGCGCCCAACTGGGCGCAGCGCTGTGCCGGATGCCACGGCGCGCGGGAGCCGGTTTCCACCCAAATTCCTGGGGTTCGTTCCGTTTGCCGCCGTTCATCGCGGAGGGATTCCGCCCGTCCCTATGACCGTCCGCGGGTCGTTTTTCGCTGGCCGGACCGGTGGCCTGGCCTAGCCTCACCCCATGAAGACTTTCTTCACTTCGTTTTTCGCGACCCTGGCTGCCTTGATCGTATTCCTCGTGGGCGCGTGCCTCGTGGGCGTGCTGTTCATCGGTGCGCTGGCCGCCTTGGGCCAGAAAAAACCGGTGAACGTGCAGGAAGGCTCGTACCTTGTCTTCGACCTCTCGGGCGCCATCCTCGACACTCCGCCGCAGAACGATGGGGTGGCCGAATTCGTCGAGGCCTTGGGCGGCGAAGGACGGCACACGTTGCAGCTGCGACAGGTCACGCGCGCGCTGGAAGCCGCGGCGACCGACAAGTCAATCAAGGGCCTCTTTCTCACCGGTTCGATGACGCCAGTGTCCTTCGGGTCAGGCTATGCCACGTTGAAGGAGGTGCGGCAGGCCATTGAAACGTTCCGCGCCTCCGGCAAGCCCGTGAAAGCCTACCTGCGTTTTGCGCGGACACGCGATTTCTACCTCGCCTCCGCCGCGACCAACCTGGCGCTCGATCCCTATGGCATCGTCCTGATGCCTGGGCTCGCGTCCCAACCCATGTTTTTCGCGGGCGCCTTTGAAAAGTTCGGCATCGGCGTGCAGGTCACCCGCGTCGGCAAATACAAGAGCGCCGTCGAGCCCTACACGCGCAAGGACATGAGTCCCGAGAACCGCGAGCAGATCCAGAAACTGCTGGACGATGTCTGGCACGACTTGACCGTCACCATCGAGGATGCCCGCAAACTGCCCGCCGGCGGCCTGCAGAAGGTCGTCGACACCAAGGGGCTCATCCGGGCCCAGGCCGCGCTGGATGCCAAGCTGGTTGACCGTGTGGCCTACCACGACGAAGTGTTGGACGAGCTCAAAAAGGAGACGGGCCGCGGCGATAGCGACAAGCCCTTCAAGCAAATCAACATCAAGGAATATGCCCGGCTTGTCGGCGTCAGCGGCCTCGCCGCGAAGCGAGCGGGCGAGGAATCGATCGAGATCGCAGCGACGGGCAAGGGTCGCGTGGCGATCGTCTATGCCGAAGGTGAAATCGTCGACGGCAACGGCCAGGAAGAAGGCTATGTGTATGGCGAAAAGACCGCGCGAATCCTCCGGGAAATCCGCCAAAATGCCGACGTGAAGGCGGTGGTCCTGCGCGTCAACAGCCCCGGCGGCAGCGTGACGGCGTCGGAGGCGATCGCCCGCGAAATGTCGCTCCTGCAAAAGAACAAGACGGTCGTGGTTTCGATGGGTTCGCTGGCCGCCTCGGGCGGCTACTGGATCGCGACGCCCAGCAGCCGCATCTTCGCGGAACCGACCACCATCACGGGCTCGATCGGCGTGTTTGGCATGTTCCTCAATTTCCAGGGCCTGCTCAACGACAAGCTCGGCCTGACGTTTGACACCGCCAAGACCGGCAAGTTTGCCGACGCCATCACCCCGACCCGGCCCAAGACGCCCGAGGAGCTGGCGATTTTCCAGGACTCGGTGGATTGGGTCTACGACCAGTTTCTCACCAAGGTGACCACCGGCCGCAAATTGGACCGCAAGGTGGTGGAGGAAATTGCCCAGGGACGCGTCTGGTCCGGCAGCGAGGCCCTCAAGCTCGGGCTGGTTGATGAAATCGGCGGACTCGCGGCCGCGACGAAGTACGCCGCGGCGCAGGCCAAGCTGGGTGACGGGTTCAAGGTGACCGAATATCCGCGGCCAAAGATGTTCATGGAGCAGTTCTCGGAAGCGCTCGATCCCCGCCGGAAGGAGCAGACCTTCGCGGGCCCGCTCGGGCTCCTGCTCAAGGAGGCGACGGACGAGTTGAAGGCCCTCGGGAAGTTCAACGACCCCAGCGGCCTGTATGCCCGGTTGCCTTTTGACCTGAGCCTGCGTTAAAGTGGGCGGATGAATCAGGATTACGCGCTCGCCTCGGACTGCCCGGCCACCGTCATTCCCGCAGGGGACAAGGTCGTGCTGCCGGCGGGCGCCAAGGTGTTCATCACCCAGACGCTGGGCGGCAACGTCACGGTCCGGACGGAACGAGGGCTCTTTCGGATCGCCAAGGAGGATGCCGGACACATCGCAGGTTACCGGGTTGCCGCAGATGCCCCCGCGGCGGTCGCCGCACAAAAGGATTTCTCGGAAGAAGCCGTTTGGGATGCACTGAAGACCTGTTTCGACCCGGAGATTCCCGTCAACATCGTGGACCTCGGCTTGGTTTACGACCTGGCCATCGACCGGACCCCGGCGGGCGGCCACCAGGTGGAGGTGAAGATGACATTGACGGCGCCGGGTTGCGGAATGGGACCGGTGATCGCCGAGGACGCCCGCCAGAAGATTGCCGCGCTGCCCACGGTGGAGTCGGCCAGGGTGCACATTGTCTGGGATCCGCAGTGGACCCCGCAGATGATTTCCGACGTCGGCCGCAAGGTGCTGGGGATTGAATAATCATCGGCCAAGGAAGCTCCGTTTCCTCCTGGCGCTCCGGAAAGTCTGAACGCGCGGGCGGAATGTCGGCTCTCCCCGAACGAAGACGGGACCTCGCATTTACGCCGTGACGGTATCGAGAGAACAGCTTTCGACCGGCGTTTCGCAGTTCGGACGGGCGATGACGCCGGCATAAGGCTCGTCGGCGAATGGCCTGGCCGGTTCGGCCAGCAGGTGGCGGTCGCACATGGCAAACAGTTCGGCCTCCGTCATCGCCCGGCGCATGTCGAAAAGGAATTTGCCGTCGGGATCGACGCCCTGGCCGACGAAGTTCAGATATTTCTTCATCTTGGCGACATGGGCCGCCTCGGGAATGCCGGGGGACTGGGTCTCGCGATAGAGTCGCTCCACGTATTCGCGGACGTCGGCGAGGGTGGGGGCAAAGACAGGGTGGTCGCCGGCTTTCACCCCAGCGACAGTCGGGCGGGAGCCCGACCCTCCAGCAAACCGCTCCCGGCACTGGCGAAAGATCCACGGATTGCGGATCGCGTGTCGGCCAATCATCACGCCAGCCGCGCCGGTTTGCACCAGCACCGCGGCCGCCCGGGCCGCGGATGTGACGTTGCCGTTGGCCAACACCGGGCACCGAACCGTGCGGACGGCCTGGCCGATGAAATCGTAGTGCACGTCGCTCCGGTAGCCCTCCTTGACCGTCCGGCCATGGACGCTGAGCAGGTCGACGCCGTGCTTGTTGATCAGCCCAAGCACGCGTTCGTAGTTCTCGGTCGAATCAAATCCGATCCGCATTTTGACGGTGAAGAGACCGGGGACGGCGTCCCGCAGGGAACCGATGAGCTCGTCGATCTTGGCCGGATCGCGCAGGAGCCCGCCGCCGACGTTTTTCTTATAAATCTTGGGGGCGGGGCAGCCCATGTTGAGGTCGATGCCGGCGACGGGCAGCTTGAGCAGCTCCTTCACCGTGCGGACCATGTGGATGACGTCCTCGCCAATGAGCTGGGCGAAAACGGGGCGGCTGGTGCGATTCTCGACGATGGAGCGGACAATGTGCTTCTCGGGCCGGGACTGGCCATGCACCCGGAAGAACTCGGTGAAAAAGTAGTCGGGCGCCCCGTAATGGGCCATGAGGCGCATGAACGGCAGGTCGGTGACGTCCTGCATCGGCGCCAAGGCGGTCAGCGGCTGGCCGGGAAGGTGGCCGGCAGGGAGCGGGCGTGGAGTGGGGAGCATGGGACGTGCGGTCCGGAGTCAGGCGTCGCCTTCGTCCTTCGGTTCGTCCTTTTGCTGTTTGAGCACGCGTTCGAGGATCTCGGTCATGTCCTCCACGACATCATAGACCTTGCGGGCGACAAAGATCGGGCGCTTCTGCTGGAGGGCGAGGACGATGGAGTCGCTCGGGCGCGCATCGAGCTCCAGGAACTTCCGGCCGAGCTCATTTTGCATGTGCAGGATGATGCGGGCGAAATAAGTGCCCTCGTTGACGTCGTTGATGATGATGCGCTCCAGGCCAATCTCGAAGCCCAGGAGGAGGTGACCGATCAGGTCATGGGTGAGCGGGCGCTCCTTCTTGACGCCATTGATGGTCATCGAAATGGCGCTGCCCACGCTGGGATCGACGTAAATGACGAAGGTCTTGTCATCGTTGCCCAGGAAAACAGCGCAGCCATTGGCAGTGGGCATCAGGCCCTTGATGGTGACTTCAACGATGTCGGCGGACATGGGGGAAAGGTGCGGAAGAAGGCGGGAAAGTGCAAGTGGGCCGTGGCAATCCGACTGGGGGGCTGGTCTCCCGACCAGCCGCGGTCGGTCAGGAGACCGGTCCTCCAGCCCGGGGACGACAGGTCAGAACCCATGCAGGGCGATGCCGAGCGCCTTGGCCTGCTTCAGGACGGCAGGCTTCTCCAGGATGATGACCTTGCCCGCCTCCAGCGCGGCGGCGGCAATGCCCGCCTCCTGCATCGTTTGGAGGGTGCGCAGGCCGAAGACCGGCACGTCGAAGCGGAAGTCCTGCCGGGCTTTCACGGTCTTCACAAAAAGGGTTTCATCGGTCTTGAACGCGCCGGCGCGGCGGAGCATGTCGTCCGTGCCCTCGAACGCCTCGACCGCGAGGACGGTTCCCTTGCGAACCACGCAGCCCTGGCCGATGTCGAGCCGGGCGATTTCCCGGGCGATGTGGATGCCATGGTCGAGATATTCCTGGTCGGTGGGCAGTTTCGGCCCGGCCATGTTGCCGGGTGTCGCCATCTGGTCGTCGATGAATGCTCGGGCATCGAGGAGGGTGACACCGAGCTTTTCGATCTCGGCGGCAATGGCGCCGAAAATCGTCTCGGCGTTGCGGCGCTTCAGGGAAAGAAGGATCGCAGCGGCCTTGAGGTCGGGGGTGAGGCCGTGAAAGAGTTTCTTGGGTTTCACCTGTCCCGCCATGAGCGCGTAGCCGGCGCCGAAATCCTTGAGCGCATCGAGCATTTTGCCGATCTGGCCGACGTTGATCGATATGCGTTCCGTGGCGGGGAAACTCGAGATGAGGCTGGCCTCGGTTTCGTCATCCATGGCGATCAGGCGCACCGGCACGCCTGCGGCCCGGATGGCAGCGGCGGTGATGACGGGGTAGTTGCCCCGGCCAGCGATCAGGGCGACCGGGCGTTTGGAGTCGAAGGAAGGGGGGAGAAACGCGGAGGGCATCAGCGGAGAACCAGGGACCAGAGACTAGGGACCAGAGACCAAGAGACCACAATCATGGAGTGGCGTGAAGGCCGCACGGCGACGCTCCTGCGTGTCAGCGAAAACTGCGCCAGCAAGTTGCCGTCGGTCGGCAGCCGCCGCTCTTTTGTTCCTTGGTCCTCCTAAGACTGCGAGCCGTAGTACTTCTTGTAGCTCCGATAGTATCGGTAGTTGCTGTAGTACTCGATGCGCCGTGGAGAAAGGCCGTTCAGGACGATGCCGAGCAGCTCATTTTTGCCCTCGCGAAGCTGTTTGATGTAAAGCCGGATGTGTTTCCGGTAGGCACGGTTGAAGCGACATACGTAGATGACCTCGTCGGTGCGCTCCGAAATGAGCAATGAGTCGGTGACGGCGCCCATCGGCGGGGAGTCGACGACGATCAGGTCGAAATGCTGCTTCATCGATTCGATGAACTGGCCGAAGATGGGGTTCTCGAGCAGTTCGGTCGGGCTCTTGGAGCGGCCGCCGGAGCGAAGGAGATAAAGATTCTCGTCGGACTTCACCAACCCGAGGGCGGCGTCGGTAAACGGGTCGGCCGGGATCTTGGCCCCCGCTTCGAACCAGGCGATGAGGCCGGCCTCGTTGGTCAGTTTGAAGTGCCGGTGCAGCATCGGGCGGCGCATGTCGCAGTCGATGATCAGCACGCGTTTGCCGTGGCGCGCGAAGGAGGCGGCGAGATTGCAGCTGATCATCGTCTTCCCTTCGCCCGGGATGGTGCTGGTGACGAGGATGGACTTGGGAAAGTCGAGCTTGGACTGGATCTTGACCGCGCTGTATACGCTCAGGAAGGCCTCGGACCCGGGCGAACTTCGGTTGCTGTTGACGAGTGAATGCTTCTCGGTGTCGGGCACGTCGCCGAGTTCGGGAATGATGCCGAGCAGGTGGGTCCCGATGAATCCCTCGATGTCCCAGGCGCTCTTCACGCGGTCGTCGATAAAGCTCAGGCCGATGGCGACGCCGGCGAAAACCAGCAGGCCGAGCCCAATGCTGGTCTTGATGATGTTTCGCATGTTCGGCGTGTACGGGGCGCCGGCGGGTTGCGCGCGATCCAGTGGTTTGACGGGGATGTTATCGAGGTTCTTCGTCGTCGTGGTGTCGTTGAAGCGGTCGAGGATCTTGATGTAGGCCGCCTTCGCGACCTGGGCCTGGTTTTCCAGGCTCTTGTATTCGGGCGTCAGTTCGCCGAGCCGCAGCTGTTCCGCCTCGGCCTTCTTGTACTCCTTGGCGTAGGAAGCCTCGGTTTCCTTGAGCTTGTCGTACTGGACCCGGAGGGCGGCGATCGATTGGGCGATGTCCTGGTTGATCTGGGCGGTGACCACGTCGATGGAGTTGGCCACATTGAGCATCTTGGGATGCCGCTCGAGATACCGCTCGCTGAGGATGGACTGCGTGTTCTGCAGCTCGGTCAGCTGTTTCTTGAGCGTGGGCAGATTGCCGTAGTTGGCGATGTAGCCGATATCGAGCAGGCTGCCGCCGGACTGCTGCATGCGCTCGATCTGCGCCAGCTGGTTTTCGATGTCGATGCGGGCCCGCCGCGCCTCGGTCAAGCTGGTGTTATAGTTCCGCAGGTTGTCGCTGATGATGTTAATGCTGTTGTCGAGCGAGACCAGGTTGTGCTTGCGGCGGTATTCCTGGAGCTTGGCCTCCGCGTCCTGGGATTCCTTCCGCAGCTCCTCGGCCCGGGCGCGGAGGAAATCCACCGCCTCGGTGTTCTTGCCTCCCGCGGATTCGAAGAGGTAGTGCATGAACTGCTCGACGTACTTGTTGGCGATGATCGCCGCGCCCTCGGGGTCGCGATTGGTGACGGTGATGTTGAGCAGGTAACTGTTGCGAATGGACTGCGTGGACATGTTGCCCAGCAGGTTGCCGACCGCCGGCGGGCTTGCGCCCGGGGCCAGGTCCTTCAGGTACGGCCGCTGGAGGATGCGAATCTCCTCGGGGGTCAACGATTGCGCCACCAAGGTTCGCATGCGGCCGCTGGTGAGGACCTGGATGTAGGTGTTGAGGTCGATGTCGGACCGGATGGCGGTGTCCACCACCTGGTCGGCGAGCACCACCCGTTCGGGACGCTCGAACTGCATCGTGGCCGTGCTGGCGAACATCTCGACTTCGCGCGCCTTGACGTAGCCCAGGCCCAGGGCCGCGAGGATGGCCACCGGCAATGCGATCCAAAGGCGCTCCCGCAGGATGATGTAGTAATCCCGCAGCGACCGGCGTTCGACGACCTGGTTATCGTTGCCATGCAGGGAGGCACCGCCGGGATTGTCCGGGGCGGTTGAGGGCAGGAAGTCCTGGGCGGGCATGGGGCGTTCGGCGCGATCCTCAGATCAGGCGCTCGGGCACGTACACAATGTCACCAGGCTGAAGCAACAGGGCGGAATCATCACTTTTGGAGTCTTTCCGGCCTTTGATTACACTATCGACGTCCACTGTGAAGACTTTCTTCGAGCCATCCGGCAGGATGCGCGTGACTGTGACCGCCGAACCCTTGCCAATGTCGGTGATCCCACCGGCTTTGGTGACCAGCTCGACCACCGTCAGGGTCGATTCGATGGGCAGCGTGTAACGGCCCGGCGTGCGAATCTGCCCCTGGATGGACACCTCGCGCGCGGCATATTCCTCCACGCTGACCGTGACCTGGGGGTTGCGGAGGAACCGGCCATCCTTGTAGGCATTTTCGATCGCCGTCTGCGCCTCGATCACCGTCATCCCACCGATGGCAATCTCACCGATGAGCGGGAGGTTGACCCGGCCGCGGGCGTCGATGCGGGTCAGGCTCGCGAGGTCGTCTTCCTGGTAGACGGCGATGCGCACCTTGTCGGCAAGGGCGAGCGTGTGGATGTAGTTCTTCTTGTCGCCCGTGCCCGTAGTCTGGGTCCGACCGAGACCGGCCAGGCTGAGCAGGGCGATCAAGGTGAGCAGCATGCGGGTGGTTTTCATGGGAAGATCAATAGCGGCTCGTGACATCGACCGTGAAGCCATGGTTGTCGTAGTCGGCGCGGGCGAGGCTGGACCAATTTTTGATGTAGGAGAAGCCCGCGCCCATGTTGACATGGTCGTTCATCCGGTAGCGGACCGCCGCGTCCCAGCTCGCGAAGGTGTCCTCGCGGCCGTTGTTGGTGGGATCGAGAAAATCGTTGTTTCCGACCGACACCGTGCCGTCGAAGTCGACCTTGCGGCTGTACGAATATGTCGCGCGCAGCGAGGCGCTGCTGGAATCGACCGATGCGCCCGTCGCGATCGTGTTGAAGTCCCGGTTGAGCGCCAGGCTGAGGAGCACCTTGCGGGTGATCGGCCAGTTGACGGATCCCGCGGCGTTGAACTGGTTGTACTGGCCCGCGCCCGCGCCGCGGAGTCGGCGGATTTGATAGCCGAAGCGCAGGGTGCCGGACATTTTCGAGAACAAGCCACCGGTGGCGCCCACGTTGAACCAGTGGTCGGTGCTCCGCTCGTCCAGCGAAGTCGAGGCGACCCGGATGCGATACCCGGCGCTCAGGTCCAGCTTGGACGTGTAGACGTAGTACAGGTCGATGCCCTCGCTGAAGTCAGTGTAATCGACGAGCCCCTGGTTTTCGGCGTAGTTGCGGCGAATGTAGCCCGTGTCCGAGGTCGTGTAGAATCGCTCGTTGATCGGATACCGGACGTCGAGATTGACGGGAAAATTCCAGGACGTCGTGCGCAGGTTCACGGCGCTGTCCGAGCGGGTCTCCCGGAAGGCCTGGATGTTCAATGATCCGGTCGTGCGGCCACTCTCCTTGCTGAGCTTGAGCGAGAAATTCGGATTGACGGTGTTTTCGTCGGTGAACTCCCCGTAGCGGATGAAGTCGACCTTGGCGACGGAGTTGACCGAAATGATGCCCGCCCGGCGCTGCAGCTCCGCGCCCGCCTGCGCGGACATGGTATAGTCCGAGCGAGCGTTGGCTTCGGCGAACATGTTGCTGCTATAGGCGTAAGTCAGGCCGCCGAAGACGAAGATCTGGTTGCGCGTCCCGTCGAGATTCAGCAGGGCGCCGGCCGGGGTCACCCCGGCCAGCAACAAACTGGCGGCGAGGATGACCCTGGTTGGCGTGGTACGGGGCATGGAGCGCGTCCTAGGTGCCTGGCAGCCTATCGGGACTGACCACGATGTTGGTCGGCGGTTCCTGCGGGACGGTCGGGCGGGCCACGATATCACCTGCGCCGGCACCCGCGATTTCGTTCCCGTCGTTGGCATTGCCCGCGACGGATTCAAAGGTGACGGATCGACGGGCATTGCACGCCTTGGCGGTACGCTCCTCGATGCGAGGCTGCACTTTGGCCGGGATCGGCTCGATCGTGATCGTCGGTTCCTGGCCGGCGCCGGCGGCCGGGCGGATGATGGCGCGCTCGCCGGGACGCAGGATCTGGCCGCTGACGTCCCGCGTGCCCTGGCGGATGGTGAGATCACCTTCCAGCAGGTCGACGATCGTTTCAGTGGCGGTGGATTCGATCACCAGGCGGCCACCGCGAATGTTGATCGAGGCATGCGGCGTATGGTAGAGCATGGCGCTGCCGGAAATCAACTGGCTGGTGCATAGGGCAACGAGGCCGTGGGAGAGCAGGACATCGCTTTGGGAAATGGACGGCTCGTGCGCCGAGGTGAACTGGCTGGCGGGCTCGGCCTTGAAGGGTTCCTGCGAGAAGCGTTTGATTTCCAGCCGCGTCATTTCATCCACGAACAGTCCCGTGCCGTTCGAGTAGACCAATGTGTTGTGCGAATCGGCCTTGGTCTCGATAATGGTGCCGGGCGCGTCGAAGGCCGATGACTGCCGGATGGAAAAGATCTTGTCCCCATTCTGGACGTCCGTCTCGCCTTCGGTTTCCGCCACATAGAGCTTGCTCACCGGCCCTTTCGCTTTGCCGCCCAACTGCCGTTGGGCCAGGGAGGTTGGGGCGGCCACAGCGAGCGCCAGGGCGCTCACGAATAGGAAGCGGAGAGATTGGGATTTCATGGCGGGATGACTATTTAACGGGCTGGAATGGAAGCAAGGGAGCGCTTTATTTATACCTAGATGATTCTAGGGTATTCCACCTATTTCAAGCCCATTTCCGGTCGGTTTTCCCGAATTTTCATAAGTAGCTAGACCAGAAGATTTATCAGCCGGCCTTTGACGTAAATGCTGCGTTTAACCGGCTTGCCGACGAGGTGGGGGCTCACCTTGGGGTGCTGTGAGGCCAGGGCTTGGAGTTGGGCTTCGGTGGCGGCAGGGTCGACCGTGATGTCGCCGCGATGCTTGCCGTTCACCTGGATCACGATGGTCATCGTGCTGCTCACGAGCTTTGCGGGGTCGTAGACCGGCCAGCCGGCGGCGGTGACGGAGCCGGTTTGTCCCAGCCGGGCTGACAGTTCTTCCGCCATGTGCGGCGCATAGGGCGCGAGGATGCGGAGGAAATCGAGCATCACCGCGCGCGGCAACGCCGGCTCCTTCTGGAGCGTGTTGATGAGCGTCATCATCTGCGCAATCGCCGTATTGAACTTCAGCGCCTCGGTATCCTCGCCGACTTTCTTGATCGTTTCGTGCAGGACCTTGTCGGCTTCCGGGGAAAGTGCGCCCCCATCCTTGATGCGCGCGTTGACCGCGCCCTCGGCGTCGAGGCACTCGCGCCAGACCTTCTTCAGGAAACGATGCACGCCCTCGATGTTCTTGGTGTTCCAGGGCTTCATCGCCTCCAGCGGCCCAAGGAACATCAGGTAGAGGCGGAGCGAGTCGGTGCCGTATTCGCGAATGATATCGTCGGGATTGACGACGTTGCCGCGGCTCTTGGACATCTTCTGACCGTCTTCGCCGAGGATGATTCCCTGGTGAAAGAGCTTCTGGAACGGCTCGGGTTGCGGAACGACGCCGAGGTCGAACAGCACCTTGTGCCAGAACCGGGCGTAGAACAGGTGCAGCACGGCGTGCTCCGCGCCGCCCACGTAGAGGTCGGGCGTGCCCCAATATTTCAATGCCTCGGGGCTCGCGAGGGCGTTTGCATTCCGGGGATCCAGGTACCGCAGGTAGTACCAGCATGAACCGGCCCACTGCGGCATCGTATTCGTCTCGCGACGCGCCCGCACCCAAGCGTCGCCCGTGGGTTTCGCCTGCGCGGCAGGCACGCTGGCGCCGCTCGCAACGTTGAACCAGATTTCCAGCCAGTCGGTGACGTTGGCCAGCGGACTCTCGCCATTGCCGCTGGGCAGGTAGGACTGCACGTCGGGCAACGTGAGGGGCAAGGCCGCGTCGGGCAGCGGGAGTGCAAACTGGACGACTCCCTTTTCGGCAAAGGTGACCGGTTGTGCCGGCAGGTCGGTGCGCATGGCGGAGGCCCGGCGGTAGTCGGCCTCGCTCACCCAGACGATGGGGAACGGCTCGCCCCAATATCGCTGGCGGGAAAACAGCCAGTCGCGCAGCTTGTAGTTGACGGTGGCTTTGCCGATGCCGCGGGCGGCGAGGTCCGCCGTGATCTTCTTTTTTGCCTCGGGCCAGGCGAGGCCGTCGTAGCCGGGCGAATTGACCAGCGTCCCATCGCCGACGTACGGCAGCGTGTCGCTGCCATCAGCGGCGGCGATCACGCGGGGAATGGGCAGTGAGAACTGCCGCGCGAACTCGTAGTCGCGTTCGTCGTGCGCCGGCACGGCCATGATGGCGCCGGTCCCGTAGCCCATGAGCACGTAGTCGGCGACCCAGATGGGCACGCGCGCGCCGTTGACCGGGTTGATCGCATAACTGCCCGAAAAGACGCCGCTCTTGTCCTTGGCGAGGTCGGTGCGTTCCAGGTCGCTTTTGCTGGCCGCCTTCTTGCGGTAGGCGTCGACGGCGGCGGCATGCTCCGGCCTGGTCAGCGCGGGCACGAGCGGATGCTCGGGCGCGATGACCATGTAGGTGCAGCCGAAGAGCGTGTCCGGCCGCGTCGTGAAAATCTTCAGGTCGCCGAGACTGGCATCCTCGAGTTTGAACCGCACCTCGGCGCCCTCGCTCCGGCCCACCCACGCCTCCTGCATGCGCTTGGTCGAATCCGGCCAGTCGAGAGTCTTGAGGCCATCGAGGAGTTGCTCGGCATACGCCGTGATGCGCAGCACCCATTGGCGGAGATTGCGGCGCTCGACCGGGAAGCCGCCGACCTCGGATTTGCCGTCGATGACCTCTTCATTGGCAAGCACTGTGCGCAGTTCCGGACACCACCAGACCGGGCGCTCGTCGACATAGGCGAGGCCCCTTTTGAAGAGCTGGAGAAAGATCCACTGCGTCCATCGGAAGTATTTCGGGTCAGTCGTGTCGATCTCGCGCTCCCAATCGTAGCTGAAGCCCAGCGCCTTGATCTGCTTCCGGAAGTTGACGATGTTGTTTTGGGTATTGGAGGCAGGGTGCGTGCCGGTTTTGACCGCGTGCTGCTCCGCCGGCAGGCCGAAGGCATCCCAGCCGATGGGATGCAGGACGTTGAAGCCCCGGGCGCGCTTGTAGCGGGCGAGGATGTCAGTCGCGGTGTAACCCTCCGGGTGGCCGATGTGCAGGCCCGCGCCGGAAGGGTAGGGGAACATGTCCAGCACGTAGTACTTGGGTTTGCTGGAGCCGTTCTCGGCCCGGAATGCCCGGTTTTTCTCCCAAATGGCCTGCCAATGGGGCTCAATCTTGAGGAACTCGTATTCTTTGCAGGTGGTCGCTGACATTTCTTTAAACCCGTCACTGTGAGACATTCACCCATGCGGTCAACCCTCCGAAACCCCAATTTCCGCGTGTCTGTGATGGATATTTCCCGTGCGCTCGCCTAACCACTGCAGGACATGTTCACCGGTATCATCGAAGAAGTCGGTTCCGTCGTCGCCTTTGCCCCCGCCCGCGACGCCTGGTCGCTCCAACTCGCCGCCAAACTGGTCCCCTCGGACCTGCGGCCCGGCGACAGTATCGCGGTAAACGGGTGCTGCCTGACCGCGACCCGGTTCGATGCGGGGCACCTGTGGTTTGACCTGCTGGAGGAGACCCGCCGGTTGACCAATTTCAACGAGCTCAAGCCCGGTTCGGCCGTCAACCTGGAACGCAGCCTCAAACCTGAGGGCCGGCTCGGCGGTCATTTCGTTTCCGGCCATATCGACGCGCTGGGCCGGGTCGAAGTATTCGAGCCGCGCGGCAAGGACCACTACCTCCGCGTCGCGGCTCCCGCCGGCTTCGGCCGCTACCTCGTGTCGAAAGGCTCGATCGCCGTCGACGGCATTTCGCTCACGGTGGCGGAGGTCGCGGGCGACTCGTTCGCTGTCTGGTTGATTCCCCACACCCTGGCGATGACCAACCTCCGCGAAAAGAAAACCGGCTCCGGCGTCAACCTGGAGTTCGACCTCCTCGCCAAGTATGTTGAAAAACTGGTCGCAGGCCGGTCTGCTTGAACCCGTGAACGTTCGCGACCAACTGCTCGCCCTCAACGAGGAACTCCGCCGGCTGAAGGCCGAGGGCCGGCGCAACGTGTCCGTGACGGAAGCGAGCATCGCGGAACTGAAGGCGGCGGTTGCGGCCGCCGGCGCGACCCCGGCGGATTCGCATGCCGCCGACACCGTGCCGGCGTTCCCGCTGTCGGCGCGCAAAGTGGATTCGCATGCCGCCGAGACCGTGCCCGCGTTCCCGATGCCGGCCCGGGTCGCTGCCCCGGCTCCGCGCGTGGTGGTCGCCGCTCCAGCCGGCGGTGCGGCGGCGCTGCCCGCTCCGCCGCCGATCAAGCTGCCCGACGGCGACAAGCGCACGCGCTGGAACGCGCTCCGCGAGATCGTGCTCAACGACAGCACCTGCCGCGCCCAGGTCTATGCGGGCAAGCAGGTCGTCTTTGGCGTCGGGAACATCGACGCCGCGGTCATGTTTGTTGGCGAGGCACCGGGCGGCGACGAGGAGGACCAGGGCGAACCCTTTGTCGGTCGCGCGGGCCAGTTGCTGAACCGCATGATCAAGGCCATGGGCCTCGAACGCAGCCAGGTTTACATCGGCAACATCCTGAACTGGCGCCCCGCCATGGGCGCGCGCAACGCGGATGGCTCGCAAACCGGCAATCGCCCGCCGACCGCGGAGGAAATGGCCTACTGCCTGCCCTATATCCGGGCGCAGATCGCCATCATCCAGCCGAAGGTCCTCGTGGCGCTGGGCAAGACGGCCGTGGACGGCCTGCTCGGTTTCGATCGCTTCAAGTCCATGGGCGCGGCGCGCGGTTCGTGGCATGAATACGCCGGCACGCCGCTGCGCGCCACATACCATCCCTCTTACCTGCTGCGGCAGGAGGGTCTGACGTCCGCCACGGCGAAGAAGATCAAGCGCGACGCCTGGGCGGACCTGCTGGCCGTCATGGAGCGCGCGCAGATCCCGATCTCGGAGAAGCAGCGGAATTATTTCCTGTGATGAAATTGACCGAGTTGTTCGCAGGCGGGTTGGACACCCCCCGGCGCTTCGCGCCACCCCTGTTGATCCGGAACGATTCAGTTGGGTCCGACTTTCGGAGGGAAATCAACGACCACCAAATGGTGGAGCGCGTTGCTCCCCGACGCGCTGAGGACGTCCGCTGCGAAGAAAGCGCCCTGGGGAGCAGGTCGCTCCACCTCTGGTTGCATGGTTCCGGCTTGATAGCGGGGAATCAACCCCCCGCAGCCGTAGTCCCCTCCATGAAGAGGCGTGCCCGACTGGGCGGAGTGTGTGGGGCGGTCGCGGCAACATTTGTGCTGTTGGTTGGTCTTCCGGCCGCTGACTTCGACTTTTCGGTTGTCGAGGCCCGCGCCAGGGCCCTCGCCGCCCAGCCCTACGTCGCGCCGCCGGAAAACCTGCCGGCGTGGATGCAGAAGCTCGACTACGACGGGCATCGCAACATCTCGTTCGTGCCCGACCACGCCTGGTGGGCGAAGGAAAAGCTGCCGTTTCGGGTGCAGTTTTTTCACCCGGGCTGGCTGTTCAAATCCCCGGTCAAGGTCAACGAGGTCGTCGCGGGACAGGTGCAACCGATTCCGTATTCGCCGGCGCTGTTCAACTACGGCAAGCTGAAGCCTGGCGCCGTGCCGGCCGACCTCGGCTTTGCCGGGTTGCGCATCCATTACCCGCTGGTGCTGCCCGACGACGAACTCGCGGTGTTCCTCGGCGCGAGTTATTTCCGCGCGGTGGGGCGGGGATTGCACTACGGGCTTTCCGCGCGCGGGCTGGCCGTCGACACGGGCGAGCCGAGCCCGGAGGAATTTCCGCGTTTCGACGAATTCTGGCTCGTGCGCCCTGCGCCGGGCGCCGCCGCGGTGACGCTCTTCGCCCTGCTGAACAGCCCGAGCGTGGCGGGCGCCTATCGCTTCGAGATCAAGCCGGGCGATGAGACGCTGGTCACCGTGCAGGCCGCGCTGTACTTCCGCCGGCATCCGGCGGTGGTGGGCCTGGCGCCGCTGACGAGCATGTTCCTGCACGGGGAAAACACCGGCTGGTCGAAGAACGACTTCCGCCCGGAAGTGCACGATTCCGACGGGCTCCTGTTGCACAACGGCACGGGCGAGTGGCTCTGGCGGCCGTTGTCCAATCCCGCCGCGACTCGCGTGTCTTCATTTTCCGAAAAATCGCCGCGCGGCTTTGGGCTGCTCCAGCGGGATCGCGACCTGGCGCACTACGAGGATCTCGAAGCCAACTATCACCTGCGGCCGAGCGCGTGGGTCGAGCCGCTGGGCGATTGGGGCGCGGGCGCCGTGCGGCTCCTCGAGATCCCGACGCCGGACGAGACCAACGACAACATCGTCGCGTGTTGGGTACCGGCCAATCTTCCACCCATCGGGCAGCCGCTCAACTTTTCGTATCGCCTCCATTGGATGGGGAAGTCGTCCGCCCACCCGCCGGGCGCTTATGTGATGTCGACCCGCCAGAGCGCGGTGTTGGGCAAGCCGACCCAGCGGCGGTTTGTCGTCGATTTCGGCGGGCTGCCCTTCGAGGGCCCGCCCCGCGACGTCCGGGTGAAGCTCAGCGTGGGCGAGGGGGCGAAGGCCGTCACGCCCGCCGGCATCCAGGCGCTGAAGCCGCTGGGCGTCTGGCGTGTCGTGTTTGACCTTGAACCCGATGGGACGGGACGGCCGGTCGAGTTGCGCTGCTACCTGCAGGAAGGGAAGGACAGCCTGAGCGAAACATGGAGCCATCTCTGGAATCCCTGAACTCCCTCCGCCCGCGCACGGGCACGGCGGACCAGTGGAACGAAGCCTTCATCCGGGTGGAGGACTACCTGCGCGCGCACCGGGTGCACAACCGGCTCCAGCAAATCACGATCCTCCAGAAGGTCCTGGCCCGCGCCGCGGCGCGTCACGAGCGCGACACCAGCCTCAATCCCACCACGCTCGCCGCCGAGGAAATCGACCGGATGATGGACGAATGGTTCGGCGAATTGCTCGGGGACAAGGCCCTGCCGCACGAGCGCATTGCCGTCGAGGGCCGCGTGGCGCTCCTGCTGAGCGAGGGCGTGGAGCGTTGGCCCTACGCTTTCCTCGACGAGGAGCACGTGCCACCGGAGTTCGCCTCGGAAATGCAGCGGCGGTCCATCCAGGCCGGTCCCGACATGACCGTCACCAGCATGGTGCCGCGCGAGATCGAACTCGGCACGCTCACTGAAGTGGCCGGGCAGACCTTCGAGCAGATCGAGAAATGGCCCATCCTGCGCGTCACGCTCCTCTGGGCGGTGTTCCTGTCCGTGCTGGCGCTGGTGTTCTACGCGACGCGATGAGCACCCGCCGGCAAGCACGGTTTGGAATGTGGGAGGGGCATTTCGCCCCGACGGGTTATGCCCGGCGCCGAGGCGTCAAGCGCCTCCCACTCCCGGTCACCAAGGCCCTGGCAAAATTCCAGGCTTCCCATGGCACCCGCTGACCGCATCACCACCTCGCCATTCACGGTCGAGCAAGTGGACAAATCGCGCGTGAGCCGCCGCCGGGCGACGTTCTTCAGCTTGATCTTCCTGCTCACAACCCTGGCGAGTTGGTTCATGGCCGACCTGCTGTGGCGCGGGCCGGTGAACATGGTCGACCTGCCGCTGCTGGTCCTTTTCGCCGTGCTGTTCGGCAACATCGCCACGGGCTTCTGCACGGCGCTGCTGGGGCTCTACGTCATCAACCGCGGCGATACGACGCGCATCACCCGCACGATCGAGAACGAACCCCTCGACAAGCTGTCGCTCGGCAGCACCGCGATCGTGATGCCGGTGTTCAACGAGGACCCGAGCCGCATCTTCGAGGGATTGCGCGTCATCTACCGCTCGCTGGAAAAGACCGGCCGCCTCGATGAGTTCGATTTCTTCATCCTCAGCGATTCCAACGACCCCAACCGCTGGATTCAGGAGGAGGTGGCCTGGGCCGAGCTCTGCAAACAGCTCAATGGCTTCGGCCGCATCTTCTATCGGAAGCGCCGCATTTCGATTAACAAGAAGAGCGGCAACGTCGCGGACTTCCTCCGGCGCTGGGGACAGAGCTACCGATACATGGTCGTGCTCGACGCCGACAGCATCATGACGGGCGAGTCCATCGTGAAGCTCGTGGCCATGATGGAGCGCAACCCGACCGTGGGCATCCTGCAGACGGCCCCGCGCATCGTCGCGGGCGTCACGCTTTACGCCCGCCTCCAGCAGTTCGCCAGCCGCCTCTACGGGCCGCTCTTCCTTGCCGGCCTCAACTATTGGCACCAGGGCGAGAGCAATTTCTGGGGTCACAACGCCGTGATCCGCGTCCGGCCTTTCATGGAGCACGCAGCCTTGCCGGACCTGCCGGGCAAGGAGCCGTTCGGCGGGCGCATCCTGAGCCATGACTTCGTCGAGGCCGCGCTCATGCGCAAGGCCGGCTGGAAGGTGTGGCTTGCCTACGACCTGGAGGGCAGTTTCGAGGAGGGCCCGCCGACGTTGATCGACGCGGCCAAGCGCGACCGCCGCTGGTGCCAGGGCAACCTGCAGCACAGCTGGCTCTTGTCGGCGAAAGCCCTGCACCCGATCAACCGCTTCCACCTGTTCCTCGGGATCATGGGTTATTTGAGTTCGCCGATCTGGCTGCTCTTCATGCTGCTCAGCACGCTGCATCGGATCAACAGCTCGGGGGCGGGGGAGGAGGCGGACAACTTCACGCTGATCTTCGATTATGCCGTCCCGGTCCCGCAGGCGCTCGCATTGTTCGGGCTCACCATGACGCTGATCTTCCTGCCGAAGATCTTGAGCGTGGGCCTCGTCCTCAAACACGGAAACGCCGCGGCGTACGGCGGCCGGTTGCGCTTGGTGGTGAGCGCCGGGCTGGAAGTGATTACCTCGGCCCTGCTCGCGCCGATCAACATGATGTTTCACGCCAAGTTCGTGGTCTACATCCTCCTCGGCCAGGGCGTGCAGTGGGTCACACAGCAGCGCTCGGCGAGCGACGAAGCCGACTGGCGGGAAGCGATCATCACGCACGCCGGCCAGACGCTGTTTGGCCTGGTGTGGGGTGCTTCCGCCTACGTGGCCGCGCCATCGTTTTTCTGGTGGCTGCTACCGGTGCTGCTCGGGTTGGTGCTGGCCGCGCCGCTCTCGATCATGCTCAGCCGGGCCGGGCTCGGCCGGCGGGCGCGTGAGCTGGGTCTGTTTCTCACCCCCGACGAGACCCAGCCTGCTCCGGAGCTCACGCAGTTGGAGCACAACCTCGAAGCCTGCTACCGCCAGATGCAGCCCATCCGTGAACTACGTCGCGATTACGGCCTGATGCAGGCGATCCTCGACCCGTACGTGAACGCCGTGCACGTGTCGCTGCTCCGCCAGCGCCGGCCCAGCAGCTATTCGGTGCGGCGATATTTTGTGGAACTGCGCCGCCGCCTGCTCGCGGATGGCCCCGACAAGCTCTCCGGCCGCGAAAAACTGGCGCTTCTCCTGGATCCGGAGTCGATGAACTGGCTGCATGAACAATTGTGGAAGCAGCCGCCGGCCCAGCTGTCGCCGTGGTGGCGGCTGGCCATGCGCCAGTACAACGTGCTCACGGCGACGCCCGTGACCGCCCTTTATCGCTGAGCGGCGCATTCACGTCCCGCCCAGCCATCGACCCCTCCCCCCGCGCCCGGACACTTGTCATATAATGTATGACAAGTGTCCGGGCGCAGTGGGAAGCCGGCCCTTCCTCATGGATGTCATACATTATATGACAAATGCGTCGGAGCGGGTGACCACGGAGGGCTTCAACGGCTTTCCGCCGGGCCGTCGCCACGGTATTCGACCTGATGGCCGCAGCCCGTGCTCCCGCGTAGCGTGGCTCCATGCCAAAACAAGTAGCCATCCGACGGGCCCGGCGCGATGCGCGTCAGGGCAAGAAACCGACCACGCAGGCCGGTGAGTTCATCCGCGAGGAAATGCATGAGTACAAGCGCGGCAGCGGCAATGTGCGCTCCCGCAAGCAGGCCATCGCCATCGGGCTGTCCGAAGCCCGCCGCTCCGGCGTGAAGCTTGGCTCGCCGCGCGGTCAGTCCGCCTCCACGCGCAAAAAGGCGGCCCGCGACACCGCAGTAGCCAAAGGCAAAAAGGTTTCCGCCGCGCGTTCGCGGGGTGCCAAGCGCGCCGCCCGCACCCGCGAGCAGCGGTATCACCGCGCCGCCGCCTGACTATCACGTCGGTCGCGGCGACACCCGTGAACCGATGCCGCGCGCCCGCGCAGGCGACGCCCGGGCGAAGCTGGCGTTGGACATATTCGTCCGCCGCGTGCAGTCGGGCATCGGCCAGGTGGTGGCCGGGCTCGGCAGACGTACCGCCGCAATCGCTTTCACGGACGCGATTGCCGGGGACGAACCTTCGTGCAGCGGAGGGCGAGCCCTTTCGCCTCCTTAGGCTGGAACTCGACCGGCGCGAAATGCACACGCCACGCCCGACACCATGCTCAGCAAGGACCGGATCGCGGTCCAGGGCTGGCTCATCAAGTCACGCGAAGCCTGGCAGATCGCACGCGAAGGCTTTGAACACGCCGCGTTGGGAGCATGAGCAAACAGATCCCCTTTTTCCTCGCTCCCGTCAGGGGGCCAACCCGGGCGTTGGCGCGCGCGTAGTGTCAGTCGTCTTCATTCGCGATGTGGGTTGACTGCCAGTAATTGGTGGAACCCAGGATCTCAGCCACGGGCCGCTCACCTGCGGACGCAGACACGTGGGGCACGAAGTCAAAGTCGTGGCGGGAATGCCACCCATCGATGTGAACCGAGGTGGAGGAGGCAGCGATCATCCAACCATCCAGGTACACGTATTGCTGTCCGGCCCGGAGTCCCTTCAGGAGGATTTCCATCCACGCCACCCACTCGGTGATTTCATTTTGGGTCGGGTTCCTTGGACCTGTATGCGGCATCGCTCTCAGCGCGAGCTGCGCCAGGGACTCGGAAGTTTCGGTAGTGGGTCCATTTGGTTCTTTCGGGGTGGTTTGAATGTAGGGGCGGCGCTTGCGCCGACCTCATGCGCGAGGTCGGACCAAGGTCCGACCCTACATCGGACTGAAATGAACCCACTACCGAAGTTTCGAACGCTTCCGCGAAGGTAAAGGCCTTCCGACAACGGCTGCAGACAAAGAGCCAGCCGCATCCGCACCAAGGACAGTCCATCTGGGCGGGGGAGGAGATCAGCGCGTCCGCTTTGGCGCAGCGGCAGTGGCTGACGAGATCGTCGTTCGCTTTGCGCAAATAGAGGGGCATTTCGGTAGTTACCGGCTGGCTCGGCCAGTGGTCAGCGGTCCAGGTGTTTGAACATTACATGGGCGTCAACGTCGCCAAGCACCTTGTGTCTGAACGCGCCGGGAAGGGTGCCGACAATGCGGAATCCCAGCTTTTGCCAGAGGTGGACCGCCCGGGTGTTCGTGGACACGACAAAATTGAACTGCATCGACCGGAATCCCATCGACCGGGCTTCGCTCTGGGAATGTTCGCACATCGCGGCCCCGATTCCCCGGCCTTGTGCTCCGGGCGTTACGACATAGCCGCAATTGCAGACATGCGATCCCAGGCCCGGTTGGTTTTGTTTCAGGATGTAGGTGCCAATGACGTTCCCGTCGCCGTCAACCGTCACGTAGGTCGCGAGCGGGCTCTTGACCCAGATGTCGTGCGCCTCGGCCTCGGTGGTTTCGGGGGCATAGGCGTAGGTGTCGCCGGCGGCAAACGCCGCCTGGAGCATGGTCCAGACCGACGGCCAGTCCCGCGCTTGATAACGGCAAATGGTAAGCGATGGCCGCATCTGCTTTTTGTCTGATCACTGCGCTTCCACCTGCACCTCCACCTGCAGGGCCGCATCGGCGCCGGCCTCCTTCGCGAGGCCATCCGGGTCGGAGAGTTCAGCGCCGTGAACGAAATTGGATCGGTTCATCGTCGCCTCCTTTCAGGCATCCCGTTTTTTCTGTTCCTCCACACTCGGCCAACGTCCGGTCTGGGACTCAGTGAGCGCATTCTGAAATAGCGACCGATAGCGCTTTAAGTCGGGGTACTTGCCTTGCAGGCCTTGGAGTTCGTCCCAGAACCGTTGTTCCTCAAATCCCAGGAAGTCTCGCGTCGAGAAGTCCGCCATATTGTGCAACCAAGTCGGCAAGCGCGCCATATGCGCGAATACGTCGAATGTGGCGTACCAAGAAAATCGGGTTAAGCCACTGTCTTCCGTGTGGCGGCCAGGAAATCGGTCGAATGTCGAGCATCGCCCAGTACAGCAGGAAGCGGTAGGCGTATTTTCGGTGCTCGTCCATTGATTGGCGTGCGCCGCTTTTTCCGTACTTAGCGCTTCACCCCTTCCGCGATTTCCTCGAGCGGGTAGGTGATGATCTCGGCGAGGGTCGGGTGGTACCAAGGGGCGCGGAGCATGTCGTTGACCGTTGCGCGCAGGGCGAGGGCGGTCGCGAAGCAGTGGATGAGCTCGCCGGCTTCCTTGCCGACGATTTCCGCGCCGAGGATCCGGCCGCGCCTGGGTTCGGCCAGCACCTTGACGTAGCCGTAGTGGGCTTCCATCAGGATGGACTTGCCATGGTCATTGAAGGGATAGCTCGCCTTCAGGTAGCGGACGCCCTTCGCGTCGAGGTCCCGCTCGAGGGCGCCAACCGTCGCGAGCTGCGGATCGGTGAAGACCACGTTGAGCAGGAGGGAGTAATCGACCGGTTTCAGGCCTTTGACGCCGGCTGCATGCCGGGCGGCGAGTTCGCCCTGGGCGACGGCAAGATGGACAATCTCGTGCGGACCCGAGCAGTCGCCCGCGGCGTAGATATGCGGGACGCTGGTCTGCTGCCAGCGGTTGATGATGATCTGGCCATCCGGATTCGTCATCACGCCGGCATTGGCGAGCCCGAGACCGGCGGTGTTTGGATTGCGCCCGAGGGCATTGAACAGGTGGGCCGCCCGGCGGGTGATGACCTTGCCGTCGTGTTGGAAGGTGACGCGCACCCCGTGCCGGTCCTGAGCGATCAGGCGGATCTGCGTGCCGGCGAAAAGTTCAATGCCTTCGTCAACAAAGGCCTTTTGCACCACGGTCGAGGCCTCACAGGAATGGTCCCGCAGCACGTTCGCGCTGCGCTGGATGAGGGTGACGCGACTCCCGATGCGGTTGAGGAACTGGGCGAGTTCGCAGGCCACAATGCCACCGCCCAGCACGACCACGCTTTTCGGCACGAAATCGAGATCGAGCACCTCGTCGCTGGTCCAGCACCGGACCTCGCGCAGCCCCGGAATCGGCGGGATGCTGACGTTCGACCCCGTGCTGATGAGGAAGCGTTTTCCCCGGATGACCCGGCCGTTGGACAAGGTGAGAGTATGCGGGTCCAGGAAACGCGCCTGGGCGCGGACCAGGTCGTACCGGCCATGGCTCATCGCTTTCAACCGGTGGTCAGCAAAATCGGCGATGATGCGCTTCTTTCGCGCATGGACAGCCTTCATGTCGGCGCGGGCCCCGGTCACCTTCAGGCCGAAACGGTCTGCGTGTTTCGCATGGTGGAGTAACTCCGCGGCGTATAACAAAGTCTTCGACGGCATGCAGCCGCGCAGGATGCAAAGGCCCCCCAATTCCCTGGCGCCGTCGACAAGGGCGACCTTGAGCCCGAGGCCGGCCGCCACGCGCGCCGCGTTGAATCCGGCGCTGCCGCCGCCGATGCAGATGAAGTCGTAGGTTTTCAATGGGAGGGGAGTCTCCGCGGATTGCGCGGACGATCGCTGCCAGGGAAACAAGCCATCCGGGCCATCCGCGCAATCCGCGGGAGAAGGAATTTCACCGCCCTTTCCCGAACAGCATGATATGGATCGTCTTCAGGACGATCGAGGCATCGAGGACGAAGGAAAAGTAGCGGATGTAGTACAGGTCGTATTCCAGCTTGCGGAGCGTGTCGTCGAGATTGGCGCCATAGGGATAGTTGACCTGCGCCCAGCCGGTGATGCCGGGCTTCACCAGGTGGCGGAAGTGGTAGCACGGAATCTTTTTCTCGTATTCGTCCACCAGCTTGGTCCATTCCGCCCGCGGGCCGATCAGGCTCATGTCGCCGCGAAACACGTTCCAAAGCTGCGGGACCTCGTCGAGCCGCGTGGCGCGCAGGAATCGTCCGATGGGCGTGATCCGGCTGTCGTTGGCGCCGGTGTAGACGGCGCCGTCATGATGGACGCTCATCGTGCGCAGCTTCACGATGTCGAACGGCACGCGATTCTTGCCCAACCGGGACTGGCGGAAGAACACCGGACCGCGGTCGCCGATCCAGATGAGCGCGGCGACGATGGGCAGAAACGGCAGCGCCACCAGCAGGCCGAAGGACGAGAACGCGACGTCGCTCACGCGCTTCAGGCGCTCGAACACCGGCTCCCGGGCGATCTGGAAGCCTTCCTGGAACAGCCAGGTCTGGTTCAGCCGGTACAGTGGGATCTTGCGCCAATAAACCTCGTGGAACAGCTCGAGCGTATACGTCGGCACGCCCGAGAAATGCATTTCCATCAGCCGCTGGGCCACGATGGTCGGCAGCTCGTGGCTGGTTTCGCGCAGGATGATGGCATCGAGCTTGCCTTCATATTCCTCCAGATAGTGGCTCACCTCGCCCATGGGCGGCGTCGAGACGGTGCTGCTGGACGGCAGCCCGGCGATCGTGGCCTTGCGGCCGGGCAGGAAGGTCTCGTGGGTGGCATAGAGCACGGCCTGGGTCATCCCGGACCGCCGGCACTCCTCCTTGAACGCAATGCAGCTCTCCTGGCTGCCCAGGAACATGAAATAGCGCTGCTGTTTGCGGGCCTGGCTCCGCCGGTAGAACGCGCGCCGGTAACTGAGCGTGAGCGGGATGACCAGCAGCGAGGAGACGGACAGCACGACACGGCTGGACTGCAGCGGGAAGCCCGACGGAATGAAAACGAAGGTCAGCAGCAGGGTCACCAGCGCCACCACCAGCAAGGCGATCGTGTGCAGGCTGGTATATGTGACCGACATGGTGTCGGTGCGTGGATTGTAGCCGTCGACCAGGTGCACCGCGAGGATATGCATTGCCAGCGGCAGGCTGAGCGCCGTGGTGAGCGGGCTGTACCAATAGATGACACCACGGGCCCATGCGACCGTGTTGAACACGAAGAATACCACGATGGCGTCCAACACCACCAGGGCCAAAGTGACCGATCGTCCCTGTGTCATGTGCGGGGCATTAACAAGCCTGGCGCGATGCGAGGCAAACCGAACTTGCGCGGACGCGACCGGGCATCACCCGCAGGGGATTTCCGAGCTGGCGATCCCCGCTGACCCCGCCGAGAGGCGTCAACAGTGGCGCCGTAAAGCCCCTCCCACACTCGAGCATCACAAAAGTCCGAATATCGAGTTTGAAAACACGACCGTCGTCATCAGGGATTGTGATTCCCGCTCGAGAAGGGTGACGCAAGCACTGGAGTGTGCACGGGTGCGTGGGGTGGGTCGCTAGATTCCTGAGCTGGCTTGCCGCAGCAGCTTCTCCCATGCGCTGACCGCCGCTTCCGCGGTGAAATGCTTTTCGTAGGCGGCACGGGCGGCGCGGCCGAGGCGGACGCGCTCGGGGGCATCGGATTGCCAACGCGCGATGATTGTCGCCAGGCCGGCGCTATCGCCCGGCGCGAAGGATTCTCCGCACGATTCGTTCGCGAGCAGCCGGCCGATGTCCCCGGCGGTTGGCCCGATGAACAACGCGGGCCGGCCGGCGGCAAGCACCCCCGCAAGCTTGCTGGGATACACGAGGGCGGCGTAGGTCGGTCGCAGGCTGACGAGGTGCGCGTCTGCCCCTGCCAGCGCTGCCGGCAGGGCCGCGCGGGGTTCGGGCGGAAAGAGCCGGATGTTGTCCAACCCACGGCTGCTCGCGGCGGCGCGCACCTCCTGGAAGCGGGGACCCTGGCCGATAAACAGGAAAACGACCGATGCGTTGGCGCGCAGCCGTGCCGCCGCA
This sequence comes from Lacunisphaera sp., assembly GCA_035549955.1. Lineage (GTDB taxonomy): Bacteria > Verrucomicrobiota > Verrucomicrobiia > Opitutales > Opitutaceae > Lacunisphaera. The sequence goes on from DASZPS010000220.1 coordinate 77,890, forward strand.
TCGAGCATGGTCTCGAACTCGTGCACCCGGCCAAGGTTGCCCGAGTATGCCACCACAAACTTGTCGGCCACATCCCAGCGGCGCCGGCAGGCGTCAATGGCGGCGGGCGTGGCCGGTAGATGAAGCTCCCGCGGCGCCCAATTCGGCAGGATGGCCACGCGGTCTCCCGGGACTCCCCGATCGGTCACGGTCCGGGCCATGTCGGTCCCCAGGGTCACGCACGCAGCGGCGGATCGCCAGGCCGAGTCGCGCGAGGCCTTCAGCGGCAGCGAAAGGATTCCTGCGACCGGGCCGAAATGGGCGGCGGCGATCTCAGGATAGATGTCCTGGATCCAAGGCACGATCTTCGCGCCCCGCGCCACGACTTCGCGGCCCACGGCAACCGCCAGCAGCGGTGGGTCGGTCATGGGCACGACGACATCGCCGGGTTTGACCACGGCCGCGAGCTGCCGGCGGGCGGCCCGTTGGAATGCGCGATGAGTCATCGCCCGGGAAAGCAGCCCACTGTGCTTTTCCGGTGTGCCCGTGCGGTGGATCGTGACCCCGTTGTGCCGGGTCGCCGGCTCGCCCGCGGTGATGACGTGGACCGTCCAGCCACGCGCCGCGAGGCTCTCGGCCAGGTCGGTCAGCAGTTGCGCGGTAGCCTGGGTCGAAGGCCAGTAAACCCGGTTGACGAAAATGAGGCGGGGATTGGGCAAATGATGGTCCCGACGGTCGGCGACCGGCGGCTGGCTTTCCGGGGCGCGCCGCTAACGTCTGCGCCGCAGCTCCGCGGCCTTGGTCGCGCAAAGGAACTCGTACCAGGCCATCAGGCGGCAGAAGACGAAGCCCCGGTAGCCATCGAGGAATCCGGCGCGCCAGACGTAGTGGTAGAGGAAACGAAGGGCCGGACGGAACGGCAGGCGCCAGGCCAGGCGGCGCAGGCGGCGCTTGCGGGCAAGGCCTGGATCAAGCCCGCTGGCGTCTTCATGGGCGGCCTCGACCTGGAGCTTGGCCTCCCAATTGCTGTACCGATTGTGTTTTTCGACCCAGGTGGCCACATCGGGAAAGGCGTAGTGCTCCATCTCGCCGTCCAGGTAGCCCGCGCTGCCCTGCAGCTCGACATGCTCGTGAACCTCGTTGTCGCCCGAGCCAGGTGCGGCGCCGCCCGGCGGCATCTCATACCGGCCCAGGGTGTGGCGGAAGAAACGCAGGTTCCAACTCGGGTAATAGCCGCAGTGGTTGAGCCAGCCGTCGAGGAACCAGAAGCGGCGGTTGACGTAGAAGCCCGCGTGCCGGTCCTGCGCCAGCGCCGCGCGCAGGGCGGCTTCGAGCGCGGGGGTCGACCGCTCGTCCGCGTCGATGATGAACACCCAATCGTGCTTCCAGGAGACATTGGCGAGGGCCCAGTTCTTTTTCTTGGGCAGCTCGCCGTTCCATTTGAAGTCCACCACGCGCGCGCCGGCCTGCCGGGCGATCTCCCCGGTGCCGTCGGTGCTCCCGGAATCGATCACGACCAACTCGTCGCACCAGGCGACCGACGCCAGGCACGCCGCCAGGTTCGCCGCCTCGTTGCGGACGGGGATGAGCACGGAAATCGGGGCGCGGTCGGGCATGGTCAGCGGGGATTCTCCTGCTGGGCGCGCAGGTCGAGCGCGGCGTAGCGGAGGGCACAGCAAAAGGTCGCGCAGAATGAGAGCATCACCGCGGGGTTGGCAAAGGGGAATTCCAGCCACGCGTAGAGCAACACGAGACCGCAGCCGGCCAGCAGGTAGCGAGGAATGACCGACGCGACGCGGCGCCAGCGCACCGACGCCAGCGGCAGCAACACGAGCAGCGCGAGCAGGCTGGTGCCGACAAAGCCCACTTCGGCGAGCGCTTGGAGCCAGTCATTGTGGGCCTCGGCGTAGAACGGGATCCAGACCCAGGATTCGACGGCGCGCTGGGTGTTGAAAATGCGGAATACGTGCGCGTAGCTTTCGAGGCCCCAGCCAAACCAGGGTTTTTCCGCCGCCATGCGCCAGGTGTCGCGATAGAGCGTGAGGCGGGACGTCAGCGGGTCGCCGCTGCCGAGTTTTGCGAGTTGGGCGGAGGTCTGGTAGGCGCGGTCGGCAATGACGTCGCGGCCGAGCCAGCCGATGGCGGCCACGGCGAGCACGGCGGCCAGCACAATGGCGGTGACGGGCAGGGCGGCGGATTGCCGGGATTCCCGGCGCCGGCGGATGATGCGGAGCAGGAAGTGCGTCAGCGCGCCACCGAGCAGCAGTGCGGTGAGGGCGGTGCAGGAGCGCGACGCGCTGAGCGGCACGGACAGCGCGAGCAGCAGGGTGGCCACCGCGCCGAGCAGCACGGGCGAATGCCAGATGTCGCGATGGCCGCCGCGGCGGTGGTAATGAAAAAGCAGCGCGACACACGCGGCGGTGTTCAGGAGGGTGAACGCGCCCCAATGGTTGTGGTAGATGAAGGTGGAGAAGAAGCGCGGATTGGGCGACGGCACCGCGCCAAACCAGAGGCCTTTGGCGCCGGCGAGCTTCTGGAAGGTGCCGAAGACCGCGAGCACGACCGCATTGCCGGCGAGCACGAACAGCATGGCGCGCACCTGCCGGCGCCGGTGCAGCACGAGGAGCAGGTTGAAGCTGGAGAGGACCAGTCCGTTGAACTGCCAGAGCTCGCGGGCGGCCAGCAGCGGTCGCGCGGCGGTCGGCAGCCAGGGCTTGGGATCGGCCAGGACGAGCGAGGGCTGGCCGGCGACCATGGCCTCGCGAAAACTGGGATTGAAGCAACTGGTGATGACCAGAAGGTCAAAAAGCCACAGCGGCCACAGGAGTCGGATGGCGGGATGAAGTTTTCCATCGGAAGGACGATGGACAGCGCTGGCCCACAGGAACAAGGCCATGCCCGCGGTGCCCCACCAGGCGATGACGTGGCGCGCCCAGGGCGATTGCCCGCCGAAAGCCCAGGACGAAAACACCACCAGCGCGGCGAAGTGAACGAAGACGATCTTCGTCAGCACCGGGGTGCGGCGCGAGCGCCCAGAAGACGCGTCACCGTTGCTCATCGATCAGGTGGAGGTAGAATTCGCGCAGCAGGGCGGCGGACCGGCTCCAGGAAAAATCGCGCTGCATCCAGGCAACGCCACGCCGACCCATCGCCTGCAGATCGGGGGACGGGGTGGCGAGGGCGGTGGCGAGCGCGTCGCCATAGCCTTCCCACGATACGCACCAACCGCAGCCCTGCGGGCCCAGGCCGGTCCAAGGCGTGGTGTCCGTCACCAGTGCCGGCACCCCAGCCGCCAGGGCCTCGGCGATGACGAGGCCGAAATTCTCCGAATGCGAGGGGAGAACAAACAGCGAGGCGATCGCATAGGGATGCGGCTGCCTGGTGCTGTCGAAAACCTGGACCTGGCCGCTCGCGTTGCGGGCCGCGAGTTCGGCCGTGAGCCCGGCGGCGGAGTAGTCCTCCGCCATGCCGGCGACGACCAGCAGCCAATCGCCGCGCGGGGCCCCCAGCCAGAGATCGATGAGCTCCTTGACGCGCTTCTTGCGGTGGAGGCGCGAATAGAAAAGCGCGACTGGACGCGAGCGCGCGGCAGGACAGAGTTCCAGCCAGGCGGCGCGGGCGGCGGCGAGGGCCTTCTCGTCCGGCACGTCAACACCGTTGGGCGAAACACACACCGGCTGGGTGAAGCCGAGTTTCCGGATGTCGTCGGCTTCCTCCGGGCTGGTGGCATGCCAGCCGGCGGCGCGGCGGAAGGCCCCTGGATGGACGAACCAGCTGGCGAGCTGCTTGCGCCACTCGCGGTGCGCATAGGCCCAGCCGCTCATCATGCCGCGGGGAGAGATGACGAGGGGTGCCGCGTGCCGCCGGGCGGCCTCCGCCGCGTAACGCAGCGACAGCAGCCAGAGCGAGTGGTGATGGATGCAGTCCACCGGGTTGGCCAGGAGATGCCGGCGCAGGTCTGGCGACCGCACGAGCCACTTGGGAGTTACCCGGAAAAAGACTTTCATGGCGGCGCGGTTGTCCTCCAGCGGCAGGACGTCACCCCGCACGCATGTCGCCAGCAGGCTCACCTCGTGGCCCGGCGTCACAAGGTGATTGGCCAGGGCGCGAACCGACTTGGAGGGGCCGCCATGCCGCTCGGCAAGGCTCGGCACGATGTGGCAGATATTCATGCAGAGGAGACCAAAGACCAGAGTCCAAGAGACCAAGGACGAGGAACCGCGCACCGCAAACCAGCGCCCAAGGCCCCGTGGGCCGAAAAGTCCCTTGGTCTCCCGGTCAATGATCCCTTGGTCATTCCTTCGGTTCCGATCTCTCCCGGATCGGTCGGCAAGGGGAGCCGGCGCAGACTTGGCGCGGGGGCAGGTCCTTCACCACGACCGAACGGGCGCCGACCACGCAGAGTTCGCCCACGATGACGCCGGGACCGACGAAGACATCGGCGCCGAGCCAGGCATTGCGTCCGATGACGATGGGCCGGGCGACCAGCGGCATTGACCATTGCGTGAAATCGTGCGTCCCCGCGCAGAGGTGGCAGAACTGGCTGAGATTGGCGCCATACTCGATGCGGATGGGGGCGAGATTGTAGAGGTTGACGTGCGGGCCGATCATCGCGTGCGGCGCCAGGGTGAGCCGCCAGGGATAGGTGATGCGCGCGGTGGGAAAAATCACGACCGGCCCGGCGATGTCCGCACCGAACAGTTTCAGCAGCGCGGCCCGAAATCCATGCAGCGGGCGCGGACTCCAGCGGAAAACCGTGGACTGGACGAAGAGCCAGAGCCAGCGGCGCAGCACCTCGCTCCGGGGACCCGGGGTGACGCAATCCTTGCCGAGCCAGGCGTTCATGGCCGCACCCCGCGAGCAAATGTGTAATATAATACGTTACACATTCCGGGATGACGGATGGCCGGCTTCGCGGGCCAATGTGTAACACAATACGTTACACATTGCCGGATGAAAAGGTGGTCGACTGCGGAAGCGGAGGTTGCTTCAGGAGCGGGCGTCATGGAGGAGGGATTCGTAATCGGCCAGATGCTGGGTGGCGACGGCTTCGTCGTCGAGTGCCCAGATGACCGCGGAGGCACGAGTGGCCAGCGTGGTGCGGAGGGCCGGGTCGCGGAGCAGGCGATCGAAGGCGTTGGCGAGGGCCGCGGCGTCGTGGGGGGGAACGAGCAAGGCGTTCTCGCCGGTCCGCAACTGGTCCGCGAAACACGGCAGGTTGGTTGCCACGATGGGGCAGCCCGCGGCCATTGCCTCCAGGACAGCGACCGGGTGCGCTTCGCCCTCGGCGGCCTCGGTCGGATAGCAAAAGACGTCGAGGCTGCGATAGGCGGCCGCCAGGGCGCCGGCGTCGTAGAGTGGATCGGCCAGGGAAAGGCGGCCATCCTGCCAGAGCGCCGGCGCCGCCGCGCGCAATTGGGCGACGAAGGCCTCGCCTCCGCCCCCGCGCGGCACGTCGGTCGGACCCCGCAGCACGATGCGCCAGGGCGGCAAGCCGGGCTTCTCGGCGAGCAACGCAGCGGCCTTGGCCAGCGTCAGCAGGCCTTTCTCGGGATTGATGCGGCCCATGTAACCGATGGTGACGGGCCCCCCGGTCGGGTGCCCCGCGGGCGCGGCCTTGAATGCGGAGCAGTCGACCGGGTTCGGCACGACGCGAATGATGGAAGCCAGCTTCGGCGCCTGTTGTTTCGCGGTTTCCGCGATGATGCCGCTGGCGGCCTGGATGCGGGCCGCGCGACCGTACCAACGCACCTGGCCCTTGGGAAAACGGTTGAGGTTGACAACGAGTCGGCCTGCGGCCGGCCGCAATGTCCGCACGAAGACGGGCAGGGCGACGGTGTTGGTGATGAGGATGTCGCCCGCCGGCAGGGCGGAAAGCACCCGCCAGCCCCACAGGGCGTCGAGCAGGAGGTTTTTCCACAGCTGGCGGCGGTGATTGGCACCGGGCAGGCGCAGCAGGCGCACCCCGTCGACCGTCTCCTCGTTGGCCCAGCCGGGCCAGCGGCGGGAGATGAGCGTGACCTGATGACCCCGCCGCGCGTATAGACGCGCCAGGCGCCACCACATCTTTTCCATCGCGCCACCGGCCACGGGGGGGACCGGCAGGAGGAAGCCGCAGACGATGGTGATCTTCATGGGCGGGCGACGGTTTGCGCGAGCGCAGCCTGCAATCCCTGGCCGGCCGCGGCGTACGAGTAGCCGGCGATGCGCCTGGCGACGCGCGCGCGCAGGGCCGTGGTGTCGCCGTCCAGCGCCGCCAGCGCGCGGGCCAGCGCGGCTTGGAGGCCGGCGAGGTCAGTGGCGGGAAAAACCCAGCCCGTTTCGCCTTCGGAGACGAGGTCCCGCTGGCAGCCGACACGGTCGCTCACCAGGCAGGGGACGCCGAGATGCATCGCCTCGTTCACCGCGAGTCCCCACGTTTCGTAGAGACCGCGCGAGGGCAGGACAAACACATCGGCGAGGGCATAGCGCACGGGCATTTCGCTTTGGTTGGCAAAAGGCAGGAAACGCACGTGGCAGTCGGGCCGTTTCGCCGCGGCCGCTTCCAAGGCCGCGCGATCGGGTCCGTCGCCCACAAAAACCAGCGCGGCCTGGCTTGGCCCCAGGGCTTGGAACGCCGCGAGCAGCGCCGTCGGTTGCTTGGCGGGGAGCAGCTTGCCGGCGTAGAGCACGACCTTTTTGCCGAGGAGGCCCAACTCGGCGCGCAGGCGGGCCGCGGCGGCTTCAGTCGCCGCGTCGCGGGTGAATCGCACCCCGTCCACGCAATGCGGGGCAAAGTGGAGCTTCGATTCGGGCACGCCGAAATACTGGAAATAGTCGCGGTTGGCTGCCCCGACATACGTGACCGCGGCGAATCGCCCGTACAGCCAGCGAAGGGCCGTTCGTTTCAGCCACGACGGCGAGTGCCCGATCAGGTGGGAGTCGCCCCGGAAGATCAACGGGGCGGGGGGGCGCAGGATGACGCCCAGGTGGCTGCGCCAGGCATATCCAAACAGCAGGACGGCATCGGGCTGCCATGCGCGCAGGCGCGCGCCGAGGGCGGGATTGTCCAAGCCGTTGAAATGGTGCGTGCCCGGGTCGCGCGAGACATTGGGCACGAACTCGTGGTCGTAGCCGGAGAGCAGGTCGACGTCCCACTTGAAGCTGGCCTCGAACTGCGGGTCGCGTTGCGCGGTGACGCCGAAGTCCCAGAGGTAAAAGACGCGGAATTCCAAGCCGGTATTGGCCCGCAGCCAGCGAAACCACGGGCTGTAGTACTGGATCGGGTGCGAAAGGACGATCGCGAGGCGCGACATGCGGTTGTCAGTTGCCGAACAGGCCGCGCACGAGCAGCGGCAACCCGAGGACGACGATGACCGCCTGCTCAAACGATGACACCCAGGCGGCCATGGTCAGCTCCGCGGACAGCGACCAGGCCGTCAGGAGAATCATGAACAGGCCGGCGAACGAGAACATAGGGCTGAACGTGGACCAGATCTGGAACTTCCGGTAGACGTAACCCCAAAACAATCCGAGCAGGACCGAGCCCGCGAAGCCGAAGTTGGCGAAGGCCTCGGCGAGCAGCCCGAAGGCAATCGTCGTATTGTTGGTATCCTCCTCCCGCTGGAGGCCGTAGTAGATGGAGAGCTCATAGGTGGCGATGTGCGACCGCGGTTTTTCGGGCCAGAAGAAGCGCGGGATCAGCTGCGGCAGCACGTGGACGTAGGTGGAACCGTAGAGATAGTCCTGCCGGTCGGGAGTGTAGCTGCAGATGAGACACAGGATGTGCATCAGCGAGGTGCGCTCGATCATCTTTTGGCTGACGGTCTTGCCGCCGCTCGTCGGCTGCAGGCCGAAGTCGATCCACTCGGCGTAGTAGTCGTACAGCTGGGTGAAGGTCGGCCCGGGCATCTGCCCGTCCCAGTATTTCTCCCGCATCCGGGTCTTGCCCGTGTGCAGCACCGCCAGGATCACAAACGTCACGGCGATCGTGAACCAGGGGATGCGCTTGCCGCCGGACAGGTAACCCAGCAGCGCGATGCCGATCAGGGTGAAGGCGTTGATGAGGACGAGGCTCACGGACATGAAGAAAAGCTGCGGCACAAGGGTGCAGACGAACACGGCCTTCTCGGTCTGGTTCAGCTCCCCGCGTCCCCAGCGCTGGGAACTCACAAAGGTGCACAGGATGCCCACGCCGTAGAACACGGCGCGGAGGGTGCTCTCCAACTCGCGCGGGATCCAGGTGGTGAACACGGTCGCGGCGACATAGATCGTGGAAACGACCATGCCGTAAACCATCAGCTTCTCGACTTGGTTCGTGATCAGCGATTCGCGCCAGAAGCGGCTCCGGCCGGGCAGGCCCCGCGTCATGCGGTAAGTGACGTTGGCGGTGACGAGATAGAGGATGACGGCCCAGCCGGCGCGGCTGATCACGTCATCGCTGTAGCCCTCGAGCTGGTCGCGGGCGTTCAGCAGCGGCATGGCATAGGCGTTGGCGCACAGCACCATGATCGCCTCGAACGCCGGAAACCGGCTGCCGCCGGTCTTGGCCCAAAAGAGCGAGGGCAGGACGGACAGGACAAAGATCACGAGGCCCTGGAAAAGGTGGAGCTCGCTGGACACATTCGCATGGCTGCCCAGGTAAACGAGCGCCACGGCCAACAGACCGAGGCCGGTGAGATAGAGGCGGCGGCCACGCCGGATGTGTTCCCCCCCGAGAAGGGAATAGTCCATCACGGTCTCGTTGGGCAGGGCACCACGGCTGACGTATTCCATGGGACGGATCAGGTGGACGCGGCGGCAGCGAAGATCGTTGCCTGCCGGATGGCGGTGGCGCGGGCGCTGAGCGACGCCGGTGCGGCGGGAGCGGGCGATTGGCGGATGGAGTGCAATCGGGCGACCGTGGCCTGGACGGCGGCAGGAGTCACCGTGCCACCCTCCACGATGACGCACGGCTGACCGAGGGCCGCGAGCCGTCCTGCCAGCGCGCTGCCCCCATGGGCAATGGCGAGGATGGGCCGGCCGGCCGCGAGCAGGGCGAGAAGCTTGGAAGGAGTGAAGGCCAGATCCTGCGAGCCAAACAGGAGGTTCACGTCGGCCTCAAGCGTGACCTGCAAGGCTTGGAAATACGGCAGGCGGCCAGGGCTTTCGTGCAAAAGGTCGGGCACCCCGTATTTGTCCGCCAGATTCCGCGTGACCCGTCGGTCGTGGTCCCGGTGCGAGTACGTCGTGCCATAAAAATGGGCCGACGCCGCCACGCCTGATTTCCGCAGTTCGGCGAGCGCGGCTACCAGCACCTCCACGGCCACCAGCATTCCCGGCCCGATCGCCCCGGCGAAGGCCAGGCGGTAGGGACCGGCGGGCAGCAGCGGCGGGCGCCGGGCCAGCGTGGAGCGCACGTGTTGCAGATCGGGGTCGGGTGAACCGAAAGGAAGCTCGGTGACGGGCAGGTGGCGCAGTTCCGGGTACCTTTCCCGCAGTGTCTCGCCATAGGCGGCCGACACCGTGACGAGTTGCGAAACGCGCCGCAGCGTCCAGCCCTCGAGCAATGAACCGAGGCTGCGGGAAAAGCCGTATTTCCAGCCGCCGGGCGGCGGGGGTGCGCCGGGGCGCGCATAAAAATCGGTGACCCATGGATCCTGGAGATCGATCACATACGGCACGCCGTAGAGGCAGCGCCAGATCCGGCCGAGCGGCAGCACGGTGAACATCGTCGTCGAGAAATAGACCACGTCGTAGCGCCGGGCCGCGAGCAGGCGGCAGCCGCGCCGGAACAGGAAGGGCAGCGCCCGCAACGCGACATTGCCGATCCCGAGCCAGCGCGTCCACGTGCGCGAGAGGCACCGCGCGCGCACGATGGGGACGTCCGCGGGAACCGTGGCCAGCAACTCGGGCTCGACCGGCGCGGTGGGCGTGGGGTCGTCGACCGTCAGCACGGTGGCCTCCCAGCCCGCCTCGGCAAAATAGGGCAGGCTCATGCGCACCCGCTGCATGTCGGGCGCGTTCACCGGCGGGAAATGCGGGCTAACAATGAGGACGCGTTTCACGCGGACGCGATGGTGGGTGGGCGGAGCAATTTGACGTCCCAGGTCTGGCCGCGCTCGTTGGCGACGGTCGTGGCCGCGAAAACCTGCAGGTGGGGTTCAATGCGGCGCCAGTGTGCCTGCCAGTGGCCGTAGCGGAAATGCGAGATGACCACCGTCCCGCCCGCGGCGAGGGAGGGCAGAAAGCGGGCGACCAGGGCCCCCGGATCGTGCGCGTAACCGATGCATTCGCTGAAAATGATGACATCGAATTTCTCCGCCGGCGTCCACACCTCGAAATTCCCCTCGGCGAACTCGCAGCCGCGCAGGTTGAGCCCGCGTGCCATCCTGATGCCCTCCGTGGACAAATCGACGCCGAGGTAACGCCGGAATGGGTGCGGCTGGAACAGCTGGGCGAGCCGGCCGCTGCCGCAGCCGAGGTCAAGGATGGCCGGATTGGCGTGCAGCTGGCTGACGTAGCCGACCACGACGCTCTGGCGGGGCAATTCGGGCAATTGGTGAAAATGAGCCCACGCGCCGCTGCGATACTCGCCGTCAACGGCGGCCTGGTCGACAGGCCGGCCATAACCGGAAGGCTCGAGGAGGAAGCGGCGGCGGAGGCGTTGCAGCAGGCTGGGGCGGGGGGCGGTCATGGGGTTTTGGCGGACAGGTCGTAGCGGAAGAAGAACTCGGTGTCCTGGTGGAAGATCGCAACGAGTTCCGGCGGCAGCGCCGGCAAGGAGTCCGGCGCCAGCGGCTGAATCTGGCTGGCGTAGCACCCGATCGCCTGATGCTTGCCCTGGTGGTAGTCCTCCAGGGGCAGGCGGCGGCAATCCTTGGACCTCAGCCAGCGGCGAAGAAGCAGTCCCGGATTCCACCAGGACCAAACCGGATATTCCCAGATATCGGGCCGCACCCCGCAGCGGAGGATGGCGTCGATCACGAAGTCGAACGTCGCGTCATGCTCGCTGCTGCCGTCCGGCTGGCACGGCAGGAAGACCTCGGCCGGACCGAGCGAGGCCAGCAGGCCGGCGAGGCGCGACACCAGCGCTTCGCGGCGCCCGGGGCTGATGACGTTGAGCGTGCCATCCGGTTCCTCAAGAAAATGGACGGCGGTGCGCTCGACTCCGAGGCAGGCGAGGGCGCGCATCGCCTCGGTGCGCCGCAGCAGGGCCAGTTCCTCCGCGGTGACACGGGAATGCCCGGGATGAGACGCGGATCCGTCGGTGATGAAGATCACGTGCACCGGCACGCCTTCGTTGCGCTTGCGGGCAATGATGCCGCCGCAGCCCAAGGCTTCGTCATCCTGGTGGGGGGCGATGACGACGGTGGTTTCCTCGCGGACTTCGAACGGCCGGCTGCCCGCGCGCAACAGGATGCCACACGCCTGCACGGCGATTTGCCGGAGGAAGAGTTTGGCGGCTTCGCGCCGGGATTTCCTGGGAGAGGACATGAGGAATCAGCCGAGGGCACGCGCCACGGCGGCCAGCAGGCGCGGGGTTTCCTGTTCCCAGCAGAATTCCCTGGTGGCGGCGGCGCGGGAGGCCTCCTGGGTGGCGCGGAGGCGCGCCGCGTCGCCGATCAGGTGGTCGAGCCGGCCGGCATTCTCGTGCGTCTCGTGGGCCGTGATGAGCAAGCCGGCGTCGGGTGCGGCGGCCATGACCTCCTTCTGCCCGGCCGTGTCGGTGGCGATGAGGGCCAGGCCGGCGTTCATATACTGGAGGATTTTGTTCGTGATGGTGATGTTGCGGTTCAGGGGCCAGCGCGGCTCGAGGGCGAGCCCAATGTCGAATTCGGCCAGCTTGCCCGGCAGTTCCTCGGGCGTGACCAGCGGGATGAAATGGAGGTCCCCGCGTCGCCCGGGCGGCAGCCGGCCGAGCAATTTTTCGCGGTACCCCCCGCGCTCGTCGCCGAGCAGATAAACCTGGCTGGGCTTCGTGGTGCGCGCCCAGGCGGCAAAGAACAACTCCAGCCCGCGGCCCGGGCCAATGGTTTGGGAAAACCAGATGAATTTCGGCGTGCCGCCGGCGGCCGGCGCGTCCACGCGCGAGCGCGGTTGCAGGGGAAAGCTGTTGCGAATGACGATCGGCGGCGGGCATTGGTAGGCGCCGACGAGGGCGTTGGCCATGCTCTGGGCCGTGGCCGACGAATAAGCCGCGTTTCGCAGCACGAATTCCTCCGCGTCGCGCAACAGCCGGATTGGCCGGCTCAGACGATCGGCGTAAAGGAGGTCCTCCGAATACCAGTCCTCGACATCGACGGCCACCTTGCGGCCGTCCCGGATCAGATATTGCGCCGCCCAGATCGGGATTTCGGTGTGGACGATCGTCAGGTCGGCGGGAAACGACCGCGCGAAGGCGAGGAGGGCGGACGCCGGACCGAGCGTCTGCGCGGATTCGATGCCGAGCCGGCTGCAGAGCTGGCGCGCGGCCCAGGTGGCGCCGCGCTGGCAAAAATCGGCGATCCGGCCCAATGAGGTGTCGCCCGCATAGTCGAGCACCACGCGCTTGAAGGGCAGGCCGCGCATCAATTCCCGGTCCATGCGCTCGAAGCGCGACTGCACCGAAATGGACATGACAGTGACGTCGTAACCCGCTCTGCCGAGGGTCGTGGCTTCCTTCACCACGCGCGGGTTGCGGCAGAGGTGAGCCGAGGTGAGGATGAGGATGGATCGTCCCGGCATGTCAGGTCTGGGCCGACGATTCGCGCCAGCGGCGGGCGGCGTTTTCCTCGAGGAATTGCCACCAGGCGGCGTGGCGATCGCGGGAACGGCGCAGCTGGAAGTACAGGCCGGGTCGCCGCAGGAAGCCGCGGATGACGATCCACCAGTCCCGCCACTGCGCGTGGCGCAGGCCGGCGCGGGCCGCGGGTTGGGCGAGGGCGGCTTGGATCAGGTTGGTGGTGCCGGGCGGAGTCTGGGCCCGCGCCTCGGCCCAGAGTTGCCTGAGGCGCTCCTCCGGCCACGGGCAATCCCGGAAGAACGTTGCGGCCAGCATGGCCTGCGTTTCGGCCCATTCGCGCACGTCGCGCGAGCGGTGGCTCTGGCGCGTCAGCGAGAACGTTGCGAGGGGTCGCGTGACGAGCGCCAGCGGGTGCGGAAACAAACGTTCGCGGAAAGGCTCGATCACGGCAAACGGGACTGCCGGAATCCGAAAATCCTGTCCCGGCCGCGAACGCAGCAGCATCGCGCCGTTGGAGTGCAGCGCGCCGCAGACTTGCTGCGGTTGGCCCCACGCAAAGAGCCGGATCGCGTCGCCGCCGGTGGGCCAGATCGTGCGGCCGGTGTCGATGAAGCGTCCGTCGGCCTGTTCCTCCGCGATGCGCATGTTGGCCCAAAAGACCGTGACACTGGGATGGGCGGCGGCCGTGGCCAGCATGGTGGCGAGGAAGTCCGGTTCCCACCAGTTGTCGTCCTCCAGGATGGAGCAGAACGGCTCGGCCGCCGGCTGGAAAAACAAATTGAACGTGGCCGTGCCGCCGAGGTTGCGCTCGTGGGTGACGACCCTGATCCGCGAATCGCCCAATTCGGCGACGAGCCGGGCCGGTTGCGGGTCCGAGGGATCGTCGTTGTGCAGGTCGCAAACCCAATCCGTAAACGTCTGCGCGCGCAGGCTGGCCAGCGCGCGCGGCAGCATGGCCGGGCGGCGATAAGTGGGCAGGTGAACGCGGACGGAAGCCATCTCAGGCGGTATTCCGTTGGTAGACGCGGTTGTGGCCGACGTTGAGCACGTTGGTGAAGCCGAGGGCGGGCAGGTCGCGAACGGCCTCGGAGACGGCCGCGTGGCCCTTCCAGAATCCGGTGCCGGGCAGGTCGCAACCGGCGTCATCGGCCACCAGCCAGCCGCCGGGTACGACCTTGGGCCCGAAGGTCGCGAAGTCGTGCCGCGCCCCCGCGAGCGTGTGGTCGCCGTCGACATACACGAGGTGGTACGTTTCGCCGCGCAACTGCTCAATCAGCGCGGGATCGGTCGAATAACCGCGATGCAACCGCACCTGGCCGAAATCGAGGCCATGGTGCGCGAAGTGGGCGCGAACGATCCGTTCGTAGTCCTCGGTCGCATAGAAGTCGCCATTGTCGATGCGTTCGCGGAACCGGCGGTCGAGCCGGTACCGGAGCCAGCGCACGAGGCGGCTGTGACCCGGCTGGGGTTGACCGGCGAGTGGAGAAAGGGCCGCGACCTGCACGCGCAGGTTGCGCTCCCGCGCGAGCAACGACCAGAGCGAGATGACCTGGCCTTTGAACACGCCGATTTCCAGGGCGCGCACCTCGCCGAATTTCTCCGCCGCAGCATCCAGCAGGCGCGCCCAGAGCGCATGGAAGGCCGGGTCGCCGAATCCCAGTCGAGCCTGCTCGACGTGGCGGCGGTGTCCGGCGAGGAGGGAATCGTCCCAAGTCGCCGCCGTCAACTGGCGGTGGAGCGCGTCGTTGTGCTCCGCCGTGTTCCGATAGGCGGCGGCCAGGTCCGCAAAAGTGGGGGCAAAGGGCGGGTGATTCATCAGGGGAAAAGGCGGCGGGCGAGGCGCCAGCCGAGGAAACGAGCCGCCAGTTGGAACCGGCCGCTGCCCGGCAGGGGGCGCTGGCTGCCGCCCAGTGCGCGCGCCTGGGCTTCGGCCTTGGCCGCGAGGTCTGGCATCGCCGGGTAGACTTCGAAGGCCACGCGCATCCACGCATCGGCGCAGGCGGCGCGCGTGCGGGGCGAATCATCCGCGGCCCGGAGATGCCGGAGCGTCAGTTCGACGGAACGATACAGGGAGTCAAGGGCCGCCGGGTCGGTGCGCCGGCTGAGGCTGCCGTCCATGCCGGAACGGTAGTAGCAACGGGCAGCCGCGACGTGCACCAGGCCGCGCGCGGCGAGCATGACGCGCGCAAAGTATTCGCCGTCGTCGTTCAGGCTGAGTGTCTCGTCCCACGGGCCGGCGCGATCGAGCAGGCTCCGCGCCGCGAGCCAGGCGCCGGGCTGCATCATCGTGCCCGTTTCATAGTGCAGCTGCAGGAATTCCACGGCGGTTCGCGCCTGCGCCACCGCCTCGGTTGCGAAAACCGCCCGCCGGGGATCGCGGTCGAACCGCCCCCAGGATCCGGAAGCGAGCATGTCGGGGCCGGCGGCCGCCAGCGCCTGCATTTGCAGGGCGATCTTGTCCGGCGCCAGGACGTCATCGGCGTCGAGGAACTGGATGAATTTCCCGCGGGCCACGCGCAGCCCGTGATTCCGGGCCGCACTGGCGCCGCGGTTGGGCTGGTCAATGACCTGCACGCCGCGCGACGCAAAGCCTTGGGCGATTTCCAGGCTGCGATCCTTGGAGCCGTCGTTGATGACAATGACCTCCGTGGCGGGCCA
>DASZPS010000221.1:0-5267 GCA_035549955.1 Lacunisphaera sp.
GCTATGCAATAGAAGGTGGAGCGCCTTGACCCCAAGGCGCTGGCTCGGAGCGAGCTTCGCCGCAACGCGCTGGGGTCAGCGCGTTCCGCCTTTTGGTGGTCGGCGATTTCCCAGCCGCAGCGCAGGCTGCGCGACTGGTCCCGGGTTCGCAGGAGCGAACAACAGGACATATCGCCGACAAGGACTCACGAGGCGGGCGAAGCCGGCGTCGGCGTGGAAACCGACGCTCACCTATTGAATAGTTGGCTTAGTTTCGCCGCGCCCCGGCCTGACGCCGAACGAGTCAAGTTCGGTATATCCACCATAGCGGCGCAGACTTGCCCGTTCGACATACCCAGGGCGTTGAGACGGTCGGGAAGCTGTAACCAATCCGGCGCGCCGGGATTCCTTCGCGGTGGTGGGTGATCGGGATTTCGCGCTTCGCGCGAAATGGGCGCAGCAAGACTGCGCCCCTACATCTATTCAAGAGCTGACGCAGTCGGCTTCCCCTTCGCCTCCGCCCAGTTGGGCGGTCACTCCACCTTCGTCGCCACGACGTCGATGACCTGGTCGCGGCTCGAATAGGCCGGCGGCGCCGGGTTCGCCGGGGTCCGTCCCATGCGCCGGAAAGTCGGCCGCTCCGCGGGCCGGCCGAAGAGCCGCAGGAGGACATAGACGAACAACCCGATCGTCAGCACTGCAAACGCCCCGATCAAGCCGGCGACGACGGCGAGACTGGTGAGGACGAATCGGAGCAAGCGCATGATCTCAAGACTCCGCATCCTCCCGAAAGTTGCAAGGAATGGCTCGGAGGAATCCCGGGCGGAGTTTCCACGGAGCCAACCACCAATCGTCACCCATGTACATCCTGGGATCCGAGACGGGGCCGCAACAAGCGCGCAGCAAGAAATGCGAACCAACCGCCAATCAGGGAGGGGCGCAGTCTTGCTGCGACCATTCCGCGTCCAGCTCGGAATCCCAATCGTCCGGTAGGGGTCGAGCTAGCTCGATCCTCCGTCGTTGCCTGTCCTCGGACCGAGCAAACTCCGCCCCTACCTTACCGAACGAATCCCGGCACACCGGGATTGGTCGCAGCAAGACTGCGCCCCTACCTCCGTTACCTTCTGCAAAACTCCTGGAGGGCCCGCGTCCCTGCGGGCCGCCGTCCGCGCACGTCCTTACCTCAGGACGTTCTTCCCAAGGCAAGCGGGCTGAGGTCAGCCCGCTCCACCTTTTCGAGCGATTATTGTCTGCCTGAGTCTGTCCCGCTCGCTCAGCAACTGTGCCACGATGCTCAGCGCGATCTCCCGCGGATCGTTGTTGCCGAAGGGCAGGCCGACCGGGCAATGAAACTGCTTCGCCCGTCTTGCCGACAAACCGCCCGCGACCAATTCCCTCTGCAGGACCTTCGCCTTGGCTGCGCTGCCGATGACCCCGATGAAGGGAAAATTCCGTTCCGCCAACGCCCGCTGCAGCACCGGCCGGTCGGACGCATGGCCCCTGGTCAAACAGAGCAGGAAGGCGTGGTCGGGCATCGCCGCCACGAGTTCCTCGGGCACGTCGGCCTGCACGTAGCGCACGTTGCGCGCCCGCGGCAGGCGATCGAGCCACTCGCGGCGCGGGTCGACGACCGTGATCAGGCAATCGAGCGGCGCGAGCACGGGCACCAGCGCCTGCACGACGTGGCCCGCGCCAAAAACCCAGATCGGCCACTCCGCACCAGCCCCACCCGCCACGTGCGGTTCGAAATAGAGCTTCACCGAGCCCCCGCAAGTCATGCCCACATCGGTCTTGAGCGCCCAGTTCACGAACGTCGGCGTGCTCGCGCCGTTCGCGAGCAACTCCTGGGCGAGGCCGATTGCCTTGGCCTCGACCTTGCCCCCGCCCACCGTGCCGGTGTGCAGGCCCGCCGTCGTCACGAGCATCTTGGCGCCGGTCTGCGACGGAGCGCTCCCCAACGACTCGGTCAGGATCACCAGCACGAACGCCGTCCCTTCCCGTTCCAGCGCCACCACCTGCTCATAAAACGACACCTGGCTCATGTGGCCGCAGCCTAGACCCGCCTCGATCTCGGGCAAGTGCAGCCTCAAGGCCGCAACTGCCCGGCTGCGGGAGAGCCTCTCTCTTCCGAAAAATGCGCGTATGCCGTGCTCATCGTGCCGGGCGCGCCACGGGACAGTCGCGCCAGGCCGGCCCTACCGGGTGAAGGTTCGCGCCGCGGTGATGAGCAGCGGAAGCCAGGTGCCTAGCGCCCGCCGGTGGCGGATCATCACCACGCCGGCCACGAGGGCGCCGCCGAGGAGCCACCAGCGGTGGCGGACGGCCAGGTGGCCGGCGTCCAGGCCGCGGGTGGCCAGGGACCCGCCCTCGAGCGAGATCATCTGACGGTGCAGCGCGGATTGCGCCACCAGCAGACGCTTGCGCAGGGCAAGTTCGTTCAGTCGTTCCGCCGGATCCATTCGACATCCCTCCGGAACTCCGCCGCAGTCGCGGAAAACGGCGCGGGGCCGCGCGCCAGCCGCCGTCGCAAGGCAAGGAAAAGCGCGAGGGCGGCGCCGCCCGTCAGGAGCGCGAGCCCGGCCAAGCCGAGGAAACCCGCCTGCTGCCACAAATACAGGGCG
Source organism: Lacunisphaera sp. (assembly GCA_035549955.1). Classification (GTDB taxonomy): domain Bacteria; phylum Verrucomicrobiota; class Verrucomicrobiia; order Opitutales; family Opitutaceae; genus Lacunisphaera. The sequence continues at coordinate 2,601 of DASZPS010000221.1, forward strand.
AGCATGCCGATCCCCAGCAGGATCGCGGCGACGGCGAGGGCAATGATGGTGGTCAGCCACGCCAGGAGGTCGAGGATACGGATCTTCTCCTCCTGCAGTTCGACCGCCAGCAACTCGAGGCGCGTCTGCAGGAGCCCGACCAACGAGCTCCCCAGTCGCCGCGCCGAGCCAGCCAGGCCGCCGGGCAGGCCTTCGTTGCCCGCGGTCATGGTCACTTGCGCTGCAGCACGACGCCGAGCAGCACGCCGACGCCGAAGGCGACCGCAATCGACTCATACGGGTGCGCGCGAATGGTGTCGTCCGCCTTCCGGACCGCCTCGCGGGCGCCCTCGACGCCGCGTTCCTGCAGCTCGGCGCAGGTGGCGCGGACTTTCTCGACGGTTGCGTTCAGCCGGGCGCGGGCCTCCGTGGCCTTGTCGCTGGCATCGGACGCCGTGGCGCGCAGCAGGGCTTCGGCATCAGCCGCGAGCGTCTTCAGGTCGGCCATCACGCGTTCGCGTGCGGCGCGGCCGGGGTTGTCATCCATACTGGAGGATTGGGCATCCATGTTCTTGGGGGGTTGAGGGGGAGTTTCGAACGGCGGTTGTCGGTCGCCGCCCGCCGGGAGACAAGCCCGCCGGCGCGGCGCGGGGTCGGTCGCGGCCTCCGGGCGCCGTTGTTGCCCGGCGAACGCGCAGGATGCGCGTCCGTGGCGCGGGCCGAACCCAGCTTCCACTATCCGCGCGCCCGCGGTCCGGGCAATCCTCCTCACCTGACACTTTGCTCAGGTTGGCACGGCCAAGTGAAGGGCCGCCCCGTGCGGCCCTTTCGCCTTTCGCCCTTCACCTTTCGTCTTTCGACTTTTCCGCCCCCTTCCCTTCCGATTCGTCCACAATCACGAACTGGCTGCGGCCGTCGCGCCAGAGCCGAACCATCACCTTCGGGCCCTTGATTTCCTCGCTGCGGCGCACCGCCTCCTCGGCGTTGTGCACCGGCTGACGGTCCAGCTCCAGGATGACGTCGCCCTCCTGCAAACCCTGCTTGCCGGACGGACTCGTGGGATCGACGTTCGTGATGATCGCGCCCTGGATCCGGGCGGGGATCTGCATTTGCTGGCGCAGCTCCGGCGTGAGGTCGCCGACCCCGACACCGTTCAGCACGCCGACATCCTTGCCGCCACCCCCGCCGGCTTCGCGCGAGCCACCGGCGCCCTCCCGTTCCGGCCGCTTCGCGAGCGTGACCTTCACGGTCCGGGTCTTGCCTTCCCGCAGGCAGTCGACGGTGACTTCCGTGCCCGGCGCGAACTGGCCGACCACGAGCAGCAACCGGCGGGCGCTGGTCACTTTGTTGCCGTTGACCCGGGTAATGACGTCGCCCGCCTGGATGCCCGCTTTTTCCGCCGGGCTGTCGGGCGTCACCTCCGCGATGAGCGCGCCTTCGTCCGTCTTGAAATGATCGGCCAGCTCCGGCGTCAGCGACTGCGGCATCACGCCGAGGAAACCGCGGTTCACCTGCCCGGTGGACGCAATCTGTTCGACGACCATCCGGGCGAGGTTGATGGGAATGGCAAAGCCCACGCCCGCAAAGCCGCGGCTGCCGCCGCTCATGATCGCGGTGTTGATCCCCACGACGCGGCCCGCGGTATCGAGCAGCGCCCCGCCGGAATTGCCCGGGTTGATGGCCGCGTCAGTCTGGATGAAATCCTCGACCGCCTCGATGCCCGGCCCGCGCCCGAGCGCGCTCACGATGCCGCCGCTGACCGACTGGCCCACGCCGAACGGGTTGCCGATCGCGATCACCGGGTCGCCGATCTGCAGCTGGTCGCTGTCGCCCAGCGTCGCCGGCACCAGGCCCTTGGCGTCGATGCGCAACACCGCGATGTCGGCGAGTGCATCGGTGCCCACTACCGTGGCGTCGTAGCGCCGGCTGGATTCGCCGATCGCGACCTTCACGTCGTCCGCGCCCTCGACGACGTGGTTGTTGGTGAGGATGTAGCCGTTGGCGCTGACCACGATGCCCGAGCCGAGACCCTGTCGGACCTGGTCGGGGATCTGTTCCGGCAGCTGCTGTCCGCGCCGGCCGAAGAACTGGCGGAACATCGGGTCATCGAGGAAGGGCGCCAGGGTGCGGCCCGACACCGTCTTGCTGGAATACACGTAAACCACGCTCGCCGCGGTCCGCTTCACGATCGGCGCGTAACTGTAGGGCGGCGGCGCGTTCCGGTCGACCGGCGCCGAGTCTACGCGGAGATCGAGCGGCGGCCGTTTCGCCGCCTCGTCGCCTTTTTTGTCCACCGCGCGGCCGGGGGTCGGGATAAGGAGCAACACAGTGAGCAACGGAACACAGCGGAAGAGACGATTTTTCATGGCAACGATGTTTGGTGGCACCATGTTCTCTCTGATGCGATTTTTCAAATTTCCGGGCAGGGTGAAATCCCGGGACTTTGGCTGAGGGGAGCGCCGGAGGGGGCGGGCGAATCGTGAAAACTGAAAATCGTGTACCGAGCGGATTTCACGATTCCGCCCCTCCGTGAAGGGTCCCCTCTCGAGCCGGAACTATGCAATCGGATCCAATCTTCAGAGTGAAATCGATCACACCAAAAGGTGGAGCGCGTTGCTCCCCAACGCGCTGAGGACGTCCGCTGCGAAGAAAGCGCCCTGGGGAGCAGGTCGCTCCACCTCGAACTGA
>DASZPS010000222.1:0-15919 GCA_035549955.1 Lacunisphaera sp.
GTTTTTTTTGAAACATACCTATCCCTCCTATAGTTCTGATCCGGATCCTGTAGTTTCTGATCTCCGGTAGAGCACCCCAGGGGGTGTGAACAACTCGTTTTCGTGGACAAAATAACTCTTTCCAGGCACAACCAAACACAACCCAAGGGAAAGACATGGCAGACAAAAAAGAGGAAGGGTTTTCCAAAGAGGAGCTACGAAGAAATCGACGTGCGGATAAAGTTCTCCAACAGGCCATTGAAATGAAAGGTGAAGCCCAGGAAGCAAACAGCCTCACCTTCAGTCCCCGTTGTGCGATTCTCGCCACCCTTCCGCACCGCGACCCGGGAAATATCCCCATGTTCATCCGCAGAAATGGCAACTATGTCCTGGCCATTGAAGCCGGCTCTAAACTCAAAGACCAAGACGGTCGCCTCAGCTCCGAATTTCTGGGCTACCCATACGGCTCTATTCCTCGTTTGATTCTGGCTTGGATTACCACCGAAGCGGTACGTACCAAATCACCGATCATCCAATTGGGAGAGAGCCTCGCCGACTTCTTACGGCAACTTGATTTAGGCAACCATGGAGGCGTTAGAGGCGACATCACGCGCTTACGAAATCAGATGGACCGCTTATTTGCGTCCCGTGTCGCGTTCTTCTATCAAACAGAACGAAGTAAAGGGCTCCAGTACCTCAAAGTTCGACCACTCTCTATCAGCGCCTCTACGTCCGCATCACCCTTCACAGCACCCCCAACGTAAAGCCCGCTAATCTCCCCAACGGACCGCGTTCCAGGTTCCGGCCTGGGACCGTGCCTCCCTGCCAACGTTCCAGGTAGTCGGGGTAACCTGCGCCGCGCCGATGTCCGGGCCGGCCCCGTATAAAGCAACGTACGTGCCGACCTCCATGCCATAGAGCATGGTAAGCAACCCACATGCCGCAAATGACTGCGACAGTGTATCCAAGGAGGCGTTCGAAGAGATCAAGATCCACATGCGCACCAGCGACTTGATGTCGCTGCACTGCTTGACGGTCAAGTTGACGACATACCCGTCCTTCGACTTCACCGACTCGCTTGTTCCTCATATCAGCACTGCGTGGCAGCCTCGAACTTCACGAAACTACTCGTTTCGCTTCCGCCGTAACCCCCATATCCCCGATTCGAACCCCTTTTGCCCTTGCTTATGAAGGCATCTGGGGTCCTACTTGAGCAAGGACTTGCGCAAGAGGCTTGTTCCGCCCTCAAACAGCCCATTTTTTGCCCTCTCAAACGGCCCCACAACCCACCAACATCACTACACTTTTCGGCTACGTATTATCCGTATCGAGACGTAGGCCTCTCTTCCCTCTGTGTGTACCACTCGTTCGCCCCATTTTTTGCCCTCTGGACCTACCGAGTGCCCCCAAGTCTCCCCCTGCAGGGAAACTCTGGCCGGCGTTTTACCCTTCGGGCTCTCCCCGAACCCCATAAACACCCTCCTCGCACCCGTGTAGCGCCCACGCACTGCCCAGCGGTCGCTCCAGGCCCCCTCCAAGTTCCCTCAAACGACCGATTCCAGCTGGTCGATTGCCATATCCAATTCGATGTAGGGTAAAGTTGGCTCCTACCACGCTCGTAAATAATTGAAATATTTAAGCAAATGCAATGGGCCACCCTTCCTCGCGTGGGTCTTCTTTCTGCTCGCCCGGCCCGCGATTTCGGGGTAAAAAGGCCTCGTTTCGGGTGCGAATCTGGACGCGTTGGCCGGGTAGTCGGCGGGAGCATGCTGCCGAACAGCATGTTCATGTGCTGCAGTGACCGCTTCCGCGGCAGGTTCGAGTCGTTTTGCCCCCGCAGGTCCTTGAAGCCCTCGACGATGGTCGCGCAGTGCCGCTCGACGTTGAGCGCCGGTACCTGGAACAGCGCCCTCTCGTTGAAGACCTTCGCCGGGTCGTTCGGCTCTCCTATAGGCGGCCCCCCTGGCCCCTGATGCCTGGCACGAAGAACGCAATCGTGGGCTGCGCTGTATACACCGTCTAGGAAGGTCCCTGTTGATGGGGTGTGAGGGTAAACTTCGCTTGATTCATCCGAATTGGCGCTGTATACTGTTGTTCCCCAACGGGCTCGAGCTTACCTCGATGTGCTCCCAGTAGCCTCCCTCAGCAGGAGACTACCAATAACTTGTTATTGTCGAAAACGTTCCATATCACCCCTACTCCATATCTCAACCGAGTCACTCTACAGAGCAAAGAAGCTTCTTTTTGACCAACTTCGGCTCGCTCGATGCCCAATCAGTGCTGCATACCTCTCAAAAATCACCAAAGGCTTCGAAAATTCGTCAAAAAACACGGTATTTTCTGGTCCACGACCCCAACCCACCCGAAGCTTCTTGGAAATACCCTTAAATAAGGGCCTTTTTTGCCTAAATTTGGCCTTTATCATCTGCATATAAATATAGGAAATCTTTATATTTTTTATAAAATAAAGGCATCGTCAGTGGGACCGTCCAACAATGGGGTATTTTTTTATCTAAAACCCACCCGGAAAAGGCTCAAAAGAGGGCCTTTTTTCGTTCAATTCTGCCCTCGCGGAGAACAGGAACCCCTTTGGGACCCTTCGTCGAGTCAAAAAGGGGCCTTTAGAGCAACTCGTGCTCCCGCCGTGGACCAAGCGGTGGACCAAAAGGAAAAAATACCCACCGACGAGTCGTCCTTCGGGCGCCCACTCCCCTCACTTTCTCTCCTCGTAGACTACGCGAGGCGGCCTTTTACCCTTTAAACGAGTCGAAATAGACCCCCTACTTAACATATAACTATATGAAAACACATTAATATTAAAGAATAGAGAGGCCCTCTTCGTCGAGTCCAACAAGTTTCCCGAGGAAAGCCCTTTTTACGGGTAAAATGGACCATGTTGACCGCGTTTCCGGACCAGAACTTCCCCAGTTGCAGCGGCGAACTTGGTCCAGTGGTCCAAGGCGCTGCTCGCGGACCTATTCCGGCAATACCACCGCGGTCTTCTTCTCTTCGAACACCTCTTTCCCGATTACTCGCTCGAAGCTTCGCCGGCGATATCCGGATTCCGGGATTGCGATGCCGTGCATCTTCCGGAAGCTCCCCGAGAACATGAACGGCGCCCGAAGCCAAGAGTTCAAAGGCCTTTATCGGGCGGGAGCCTCCGTCTTCCATCCAACCAATGGTCGATGGCCTGGCGGAGGTGGCGCAAGTCGGTGTCGTCGATGACCGGGGACTGGGCGCCGAGGGTGGCAGTGCTCGGCGTTCCCGAGTTACCGCCGTTGCCGGAGGTGTCCGGATTGGAATTCGGGACTAAAGGCAATGCTCGCGGCCACAAGTGTCGCGCTGGAGCCTCCGGAACGCCGAACGATACCCGCAGTAACCCGTGTTGGCCCCTACTGCCGCCCGAACAGGTGCAGCTGCCGCCGAATTTGGGGGCCGGCGCCCTGGAATTCCCACGAGTCGGCGATACCAATGCACGAGTTCGCCAAATGGTACCCAAATACGCCTCGTTTCCCCGGCAGCCGTCACCAACAAACAATCAATATTATTAGATTTTCTACCTATGATGCGCCAACCGTTGCCGCCGAGGGTGCCGCGGTTACATTCGGAGCCCTTTTTGGGCGCACTCAGGGGAACACGACGTGCCTTTTGCCCCCATTGGTGCCATTTGCCCGGGCGAATAGGTACCGCTGCCCGGGCGAATGACACTCGTGTACCCCCTTGCCGAGTCCATTTGGATGCAAAAGGGGCCCTCTCCAGTCGTTTGCGCCCCTGGAAGCGCACAAGTGGCGGCTTCGAAGGGAGTTTTACGCCCCAAATCCCGCCAATTGGGCGGACGAAACCCCCCATAGTACCCCCGCTAACTCATTGAATTTGCTGCCTATGATGTATCCACTCTCCTTTTCCCCGGGGTACCAGCTGATTGCGCGTTGTAAACCTCTCTGGGGACCGTGTTTGACCCCTTTGGGGCGGCCAACGCCGGTGTACACCGCGGAAAAAATACCCTTGAGGGCTTCCGGGAGCCTTGTACTCAGTGCAACACGGGGTATTCCCCACTGCTGCAGCCGCAGGTACTGGAATTTGTACCTGCCAACCCATGGTGAACGTTTAAAAGCAGCTGCATGGAAGGAGAGGAACTGGCGGATCTGGTTCGTCGGGCAGTGGCCGAAGTTGTTCGCGCGGAAGTCGAACGGCCACGCACGCCGTTCTTCAACAATTCCCAAACAACCGGCGCTGGTGAACGTCGGCGCGCTCGAGCTTGTGTGGCAGTTCGTTCTGGCCGACGAACGCGTTGCCCATCGTGAACGTTCCGGTTCGTCGACTGCGGTGAGCACCCCAATCGCCGCAAAGGGCTTTGCGGAAGTCCATCATCCCGGGGAACTCGAAGGAGAAGTCACCCTTCTGCACAAAGAAGTCTTTTACGGGAGTACAACCCACAGAAAAAAGCCACCGGCGAGTTCTCCGACCAGGCGTAGAGTCTTGAGCTGGCTGGCCTACCGACCTACGTAGCCAATTTGCCCAGTCCGGTAACTTAGCGTAGCCCCGCGAGGTCGTTTTCCACCGAATCGAACGACTCGTCGCGCAAGCCCTCGGCCAGAACCGGCGCAAACCTCGATATCCGGACCAAGAAAGGGCTCTGTTTCGACTCGCGGGCTCCTCGCTAAGCGCTCTATATAACGTATATTTTTAGAAACATGGCCCCGCGGGAAGCGAGCCGCCGACATAAACGTGTATTCGGGGTCAAAACAGGGGGATTTATGGGGAGTACGTGACTAAGGAGGAGGTCTCCGCAGTGCGGGAGAGGGATTCCGGGTGGCAATTTGGGGGTATGCACGCGTGCAAGGGGTCAAAGGTTTGAGGCAGAGGCCGCCGTTGAGGCCAAAACGAGTGACCTGGACCAGCGCTAGCCACGAAAAAGGCCTTCGAAGGGCCGCGAAACAGGCGATTTTTGAGTACCGTCTGATCAGCTAAGTATTCAGATTTACATGACTTTCTACTGTAGAGACAAGGGCTTGCGCGAAGCCTGGTTCCGGAATCGATTTTGAGGGGTAAAAGGGGCCCTTTTTTACCAGAAGTGGGCGCAGTAGTGCCCTTCCTACAGCCGCGGTGGCACCTACTCTGTATGGAGGCGTCCTTCAAGGAGAGATAAAAGGCTGTCTTATAGGACGCATTGCGGGCTTGCGGTCTTCTTCGACGGTTCAAGGCCAGCTTTGAGGGTCAAAGTGATATCAAGATTCCGCGTCTCCATCCCGAGGATGGCCTTGATCAACCCCGGTGTGATACTCCGCCGCGTCAAAGTTCCAGGCGCCTCGGTCGAGCTTGACTTTGAGTAAGTGCCCCGGCTCGGGCAAGTCGATCCAGTTCGCGGAACTGCAACAAAGGGTGCAGACCCGGTGACCCGGGTCTCCCGGAACGCCGGCTCGGTGTTGTTCACTACCTTGAGCCTACCAGGAACGGGAAACCAAAGAAGTCTTTAGAAAGAAACCCCGGTATCTGGGTCGTCTTCTACTCCCCAAAGACGGCAACAATGGCAAAGGTGCCACCCCCGTCAAGCGGGCTCCACCAAAAAGGTGCTCCGGGCCGAGAAGCATCCGTCTGTTGGAGCAATGGCTTAGGCCGGCTTGCCAAGTTCGTCTTCCGCCTCCCTACAACCCAGGTTAGGGGAAAATCCGGATTCCCCGGAGTGTCCAGGAAGGTGCCGTTCACCACGGGTGGTTAAGTTGATGCTGATCAGCGATCGTGAAGACCGCGTCCTTCGCCGCGAACAGATAGAAGTCGCCGTCCGTGCCACACAACCGTTGTTCGCCACCTCGGATAACGTCCCCCAAAGGCGATTCAGGGCACGAGGGAGCCGGAAGACCATCCGCAAGCCTCTTCAAAGAGGAGGGGACAGCTGCTCGTTGCCTCAAAGTAGTCCGCGAACTCGCACTTTGGCAGAGCAGAGTTCATTTCGGCCCCTTTTAAACACCGCATAAAGGCCTTTTTCGAGCCCAATCTGCCGCTTACCTCAGCGAGTCGCGCATCGCCCACTAACCTGTTGTCATTCTTACAAAAATACCGCTCACGAAGGGCTCAAACAGGACCTCTTTTTGCCCTCTTTACGGCAGCCGGAGCGCCCTGACGATGATAAAAGCCCTTTTGGCGGGCGCGAAAGGCCTTCTTCGACGCAAAACTTATCGCCTTATGCCCCTTAAAACTGGCTTGGAGCTGGTACGCGTCTGCCTTGGCACCTGTATTCGAGACCGAAAGAGCCCAAATAGACCCCCATGCGGCGGCCGGAACCCATCCTTTGGCTCATTCTTCGCGGGATAGCCCTCTTTTGCCCTGTCATTCGCCCTCTTGGAGGGTAGTTTTGGGGCCTGCATCACCGTATAAACTCTTTTAAATTCAGTAAGTTGGTGGAGACAGCCACACAGCGATGAAGGGCCTCCTGACAAAGCGATTTTTTTCAGTAGAAATCAGGGTATTTTTTCCGAAATATTCAGGATGGACGCCGAGTCGGTCCCCCAAAGCTCTTTTTGAGTATACCCAATCGCTTAAAAGCGGCTTCTTCGGCACGTGGGGCGCCCCGATGTTCGACTTCGGCGACGCGGAAGGGTCAATTGACGGAACCGGTTCCTTACTTTTGGTCTGCATGAGTTCGGCGAGTGCCAGATACGTACCAAGAACGGCGGCAGAGCGATCGCGGCGAACGTCGTACGGCTCGAGAAGCTCGGGCAACGGCATTACCCTAATAAGTTTGCCTTCAACTCCGCCCAGGCCTCCCCCTTCGATCCGGGTCGAGCGACGCGCCGGGGTTATTCTGGGGAACGCCGCCCAATCGATTCCTCCATCGAGAGGGAGACGGTCCGAGCCGACGAACGACGCAACTAACGAAGTCATCAACGTCGATTGGCGCCCTCATCGGTGGGGATAGTGCCGTTCCCCGTGCCGCCGTCGCACAAGAGCAGGTAGGGGGTTAGAGTTCCTCTTGAGGAAGTTCGTCTGGGCCGACATCGATATCAACCAGAAGAAGACGGTCGTCGGTGACCCCAACGGCAACGTTGCCACCGCCGTCGGGGAAGCGAGCGCGCGGGTATCGCTATGGACGAGTACCAAAAGGGCCGCGACCCCCGCGAAAGTACTCCGGCGCCACCCCTCTCTACGGGCCCTGTACAGCCATCGACCAAGACTTTGGCTACGTTCCCTGGGTAGGAGGCCATCATCTCGATATTATTATAAAATTCAGGCAACACGGTGGGCCCATTTACCCTCAAAATGAGCACCGCAACTGACCAGAATTACCAGAAACTGGACCACCTTGCCGCGTACGCCAAGAAAAATGGTCCGCGTACGCCAAAAAAGTCTGACTTGAGGTAGCCGGCCCCCCCGATTTTTCCAAAGAATGGCCCTTCTCGCTCGCGTAGACCCCAAAAAGAGGTCCGGAAGCCATCCTAGAGGTTGTCCCGTTGAGGTGGCCGCCTCTAAGATGGCTTTTGAGAGGCAAAAATACCCCTGTTTCAGACTAAAATTTGGTCCAATTGTGCCCGTAGATATCGAATTCGGCGACAATGCTAAATTTTAAAATAATATTGATAACTTGTGTATCATGTAAATTGACGAAAAAGGTCCCGTTGCAACCCTGCTGGGCACCGCCGTCGAGGGAGTGCCTCCAGAATTAAGCGAGAAAGAGGCCTTTTTGGGGGTATAGAGGGCAAATTTGGACCAAACAAGTCTGGATGCGGGTGCAAATGCAACGTTGGGAAGTCTTCCAGGGGAGGGAGACGACCGTACGGGGGTACATTATCGAAAAAAGCGCAGACGGGTGCCGAAGAGGGGGGAGCCCTGGCTCCTCCGGGGAGAAGGCCAACGTTGTGAGGTGTCCGGGTTGGCCAGACAAACATATCCACCCGGGAAGCCCCTGGCAATCGCTTCCTTGGGCGTGGACATTGCAGTCTCCGGAGCCGGCTATCGGTCTACTTGCTGCATATGATTAGCGCGGGGACCTTAGTTCTTGGCAGGGTCCGGCGCGCCGAACCCGACCTCCGCAGGGTGACCGGACAGTCCGGGGGGATTAAGGGGGCCCATGCCAAGGAGAGGTCTCCCCGAAGCCCATCCGCGGGTGGAGGTGGCCCCGGATATCCAGAAGTTCACCGGGTGCCGGCGGTAGTAGTGGCGGAACGTATCGTAAAGGCTCGATATCACCGTCGACAACGTTCGGGTTTGGGGGAAGGATGCCCCGGAAGGCAGCGTGCAGTAGAGTCTGGGCAGGAATTCGGCCTGGAGGACCTCTATAGAGCCTTCGAGGGAGGCCCCGGTGGCCAGAAAGACGGCGTAGTTCGCCTCAACCTGGTCGCCGCCACCGAAAACGGAAGAGTAGAGCGCACGAAGCACACCAAAAAGACCCCGCCAACCGCTCAAAACAAAGCTTTTTCTAGCCCTGGGCACCCCCGAGGATGTCCCGGCCGTATGTACCACATAAAACATGATTATTATTGAAATTTAGTGCCAGCTTGGGAACCAGAAAAGGGTCGGGATAGGGCCCCAAGATGGGTTTACTTGGAGCCGGGATGCCTGGCATTCGGCTGGGGTGGACCATTGGCCAGTCAAAAACGTTGGCAAGAGGGGCCAGGGAGGCGTCCGATAGGCTGGGATTTTGTCGTGGGGCGTTGTTTGCTGTCCAAGTTGGTGCGGGCGGGGGGATAAAATTGGTAGATTGAGGGTACAATCAGGCCCCGAAGGGGGTCCAGCGGGCGAAGAGGGGCCGGCCCGGGGACAAGCGGCGGAGAATTGCGGAATATACGAGGGATTTTATGGGTGTAAGTAATTGAAATTTTATGATTTTTTGATAGGAGACCGATAGCGTGCTGATAGGGGGGAAAAGAGGTCGTTTAGGGGTGCATTTGGGCCAGAAATTTCTCCCGAAAGTGGTCGGATATGGGGAGCAACGTGGCCAAGCGCTAACCGAGTCGGCTATGGCCATGCGGAAGTTGGGGTGCACCCGGGTGTTTGGCCGAGGTGGCCAGAAGGTCCGAACGTTGTTCGTGGGCGGCATGGTGGCCACCGGGGGAGGATGGCGGTGGCCAAAGTTGGGAGTCGGACTGCTGCAGGAGGGAGATAACATTCTGGGCGGTCTGGGAAGATGGGCAAACCGGTGGGAATGGGAAACGCAACGAGGATGGCCTTTCCCCGTTAAACGGCGGCCGTAACTACCGGAGGCTGGGTTTTGGGAGAAACGGGGCGAAATAGGGCGTTCTTGGTGTTTCTAGAGGGGGTTTGAGTACCTGGGAACGACCGGGGTAGAGGCCGGGTTCGTTTGGACGCAGACTCTGCGCCAAAAGCCAAGTTGCAGAGGGTAGCTGGGTGCCCATGGTCTCAGGGAAGGGGGACCAAGGAGGATCCCAAATGAACCGTAAGACCATACGAGAGAACCAAAATCCGAGTGAGGCGCTGGGTAAAGGAGCGAGCTACCCAGAGCCATCGAGTATTTACGCAATGAACTTTCTGGAGAGGCAGCACGTGGAGCTGCGGGATATGTTTGCGCAGATGAAGGGGGAGCAGAGCGAGACGGGGAGGCGGAGGCTCTTGGAGAGGGTGACGACGTACTTGAGAAACCATAGCGCCCTGGAAGAGCGGCACTTTTACCCCGGGGTGCGCAACGAGGAGACCAAGAAGTTATTGGCGCACTCGCTGGAGGAGCATAAGGACGCAGAGGAGGGTTTAGGAAAGCTCCTGGCCGAAGAGTTCGATGAGAGCTTTGAGAGAAAGTTTGAGAAGCTGGCGGAGGATGTGCAGCACCATATGCGAGACGAGGAGGACAAGTTGTTCCCGGAGGTGGCGAGGACAGTGCTGGTGTCGACGCTGACGAGGATAGGGGAGGAGATGGAGAGGTCGTATCGGTCGATGGTGTTGCAGGGACCGAGCGTGGCGGACCAGGCGAGTACGACGAAGAAGAACGCGACCGACTGAGCTATGGGATGGGTCGAAGGGAGAAGGTCAGGGTCAAGTCGCCCTCAGCAGATGAGACGAGCAGTTCATACACGCCGTTGAAGCCCTCCCCAAGGAGCACTTCATTACCGTCCTGGGTGGTGGTTGCACCGGTCGAGTCTTTGTTAATTTGGAGAGAGCGAAAGGGCATATCGTCGTCACCGTTGTTGCCATCATCCTCGGTCAAGTCGGCGGCGAGTGTGATATTGGCAGTGGGGATGGTTGGATCAATGCGAATCGTTTTTTGGAACTGAGCGCCACCGAAAGGTTTAGGAACTCCGGTATTGGGAATGACCTCCACGTCGTTATCAGCATGTTCGAAGAGGATCCCTGTGTTGATGCTCTGCGCCGAGATAGTGCCGTAGATTTCGAGGTCGTTGTTACCAAAATCACTGCCGTTGTCCAACGAGATGGACTCGAGGGTCACCTGGATGTTTTGGCTGATGCGGTCACAGGTCAACACATCGGTGGTATTGCTAAAAGCTAGCGCGGCGACTGAGTTGTCGCTCATATTTTTCATGGTGAACAAGAGTGGCTTTCCGATATTGGCGGCACTGAAATGTTCGCCATTGGTTAAGAAATTTTTAACCCCATCCAAACGATTCTCGCCGCTCAGGATGGAATTAAAAGCCGCAAGTTCATCCGGTTTGGCACCAACCGCAATGGCAGTTAAGTTGGTATTTTGCAGAACCTCCTTGGTACTCAAGGTGACAGAACCATCGACCGAAGTGGTCCCCTTATCGAAAGCGACATCGAGAGCAGCTCTCGCCTCTTCCTCAGAGAAAATAGACTCTACCGCGACATAGTAGCGCGTTCCGTACGTAACCGAGGAGACGTAGACCGGGGGCACACTGTCGCCGAACTCGGATTGGACTTGCTCGAGGGTAACTGAGTCCGCAAAGAAGTCGGAGGGCTGAAGGTTGGTGTCCAAGTCGGCCGTAAAGAAGGCCATATCGACTGTGATTAAGAAACGGCTTTTGAAATCCTTATTCTCAAAATTAAACGAGCCTTTGACATCTGTCGTGGTGGTATCGACGTCAACACCCAAGGCCAGGCTGAGGTCTTGTTCGTTACGAATCTCTTCGATTTGTGACTTGGCGCTCACAGGAACATCGCTTAGGTTCGCCTGTGACAAGACAATACCGAAAGTATCACGAAACTGAGAAAGACTTGGCTCTTGCATCGTTGCAGAGCGCGGCGCCGATGTTCCGTCTAGGACAGACAACGAGTAGGTCAGCGGTCCCTGGTCGATGCCAGACACGGCGAAGGTACCGTTCGAGAGAGAGTCACCGTGCAAGATGGCGCCAGGAAACAAATCGTTTGTTACGCCGCTCAAGATCGAAACCTCGGTCAAAGGAACGGTCTTACTCAGGTTGATTGTTGAGCAAGCATAATTGCCATCCTTGGTCACTTGGGGTCGGGTCTCTGAGTTGGCAACCTCGCTCGCAGGTGAGGTTGGAACAGGTTCTAAACCACGCACATAGTCGTTGATGGCTTGGCAGCTCTCACCGCACTCGTCTTCGAGTTCGCATGCCTCCGAGCAACCATCACCCGAAATGGTATTACCATCGTCGCATTGCTCACTATCTTCGACAATGCCATTACCGCACTCAGGTACGGGCTGTTGACCACAGGCCGAGAGACCTAAGACTAGAGAGAAGAAAAAGAGTTGAGAGTAAGTAAAGCGTTTCATGGGAGCCTCCGAATCCAAGGGCCCTATTGCCCTTTGTTTTTGCGAAGCTCTTATCGGCGACCCCCAAAAAAGCGTTTACCAAACTTCTCAATTATTTTTATTTTCCTATGATTTCAATGGCTTAACTTCAAATACACCCCAAAAACCGCCTTTGGACCGGCCAAATCCCAAGCGACTCTTTCTTAAAAGCGGAATCCTTTGTCTTTTGTCTGTTTCGTTTTGAGTCTTTTTTGCGAGTTATCAACAGACCCCCCCCCCGGAGCCGTCAGGATCATACTTGGTCAGGATCTTCTGGTTAGGATTAATAAGGTATACCCCCCCGTTTTGAGGCACAGAGTCACAGGGCACCTGGGCACAGAGTCACAGGGCACCCTCAAAAAGTCCAATAAAATCAAGGGGGGACTTGGGCACAGAGTCACAGGGCACCCTCAAAAAAATCGATTTTTGACCCCGCATGGCAAAAGGCTTTCCGGAGTTCCTCCACAAGTCATCCACAGGGCAAAGAGACTAGAGTCACAGGGCACCTGGGCACAGAGTGACAGGGCACACAAAAAGTCCAATAAAATCAAGGGTTATTTTGGGCACAGAGTCACAGGGCACACAAAAAGTCCAATAAAATCAAGGGGGGAGCGACAGGGCATTTAGTCGTTGAGTTTATTGTCGTTGTCTTCTGGAAATGGGTCTTCTCCAGGGGGTCGCTCCAGTTCAAGAGCAGCAGGTTCGTTCGGTGTAGAAGGCTCCGTTGCGTCGTCGAGCAGCAGGTGTTTGTTCCGAAACTGGGGCACATTGCGCTGTACGCCAGGGAGGTTGAGCTTGATTCCCATCGGGGTAGCCGAATAAGGGTATATAAACATTCCATCCGCATTGGAGCTTAATCTATTCGGGCAATCCGGCCAGTACAGGAGTAATTCTTTTTGCCAGCGTCGGAGATTCTTTTTGATATAGCGTTCATCGGCACCCACAGAGCCCATCTGGGCCCAAAGTCCATTGGGTCCAAAAACAGGAACCCAGGCTTCTTTTTGTTTATTTTGGAGCAGCCCGTTACTCCGCCAGATCTGCCAGAGATAAAAATCTAAGAGCGCTGGGCTTCGCTTGAGAGCGATCAAGGTGTTCATATCGTTGGGTACGCTTCGCGCTCGTAGCTCGTTGGCAAAGTGTGGGTCCAACTCGATAAAGTTTGGCCATTCTTCTTCCAGGGTGTGCTGGTTTACGCTCTTGGATCGCTGTGGCCATAGCCTGACGGAGCGCATCAACTGAAAGCGCTTCGCCACCCAGAGTTCTGAGTCTTCCTGCTTTTCTTTGTACTCGGCGACGTAGGTTGCTCGGAACAAGCGCTCAATTCTTTCTTTTAAGAGCTGCATTTCGTGGCCATCGATGGGGATGCCCAAGCTTTTGAGGATGTCCGAGGTAGAGCGAAAGTAGATGCGGTTGTGTTCGGGCTTTCCTGAGGCCTGAAATGCGGTTACCAACCAGACGATAAAGAGTCTGTCCTGCCCGAATGGTACCCCCAACGAAGGGTCCCCCAGAATCGTCAGCTTAAAGTTACCGTTCTGGCGGGTAAACTTGCTCTCTTTGATGGGTTTGTAGGGCAGGCCACACAGGATAAACTCTCTGGCAGCGTATCCCAGGGTAAATGATTTATTGATCCGAGCCTGCGCCAAGCTGACCAATCGATTGGCCTGGTTCCAGCCGATCAGATCAAAGCCTCCCAGTACTTTTTTTGCCAGTCCCCGTGCCAGCATATGTACCAGCACCAGCGGCACCTGATGAGATTCGATGAGCTCCTGGTTTTCCCAGAGAAAACCCCAGAGCGAACTGCAGGCTAGCACGTGGCTTCGCTCTGTCTCCAGGGTGAGAGCGCCTTGAAAGTTCTTCCAGCGCTCTCTCCCCTCTTTCTTCACCCACTTGGCGCCCTCTTTGAGGTTCTGGCTCTCTAAAAATTCGGCGGCTTTGTTATCGAGCGACCACATCCCGTTCGTTTCGCTGGGGTAAATCAGCTCTTTGGCCGAGAGAACCTCTACGTCCAGGGCCTGGAGGAGTTCTTTTACCTTCAAGCTCAGAGCCGTATAAACCGCAGAGAGCCTTTCGGTAGAGGGGTTCTCTTCGCCCTCTTTGTAAAAGGCACGCTCCGAGATATCCCGACGCGCGTCCTCTCCCTGGGGGCTTTCCAGGTGCCGTAGCCAACCCAACGCCCTGGCTCCGGGCAGGACATACTCGGAGAATCGAGCGTGAGTCAGACCTTGTGGGCGCTCTTTCCAGGCTTGTACCTCAGCCCAGAGGCGGACGCCGAGCTCGAAGGCGGTGGTCATTTGAAGATTGGAGTCCAGCTGCATCGAAACCTCCTGTGGTGTTATGCACAGCCAGAACCAAAGGAGAGTTGACGCTTGCTCATATACGGCGGTAGTCTTTGCTCTCTCCTGCCGCCCGTTTTTGGTCACTTTCTCAGGGTGTTTGCCAAGGACGGGCGGGTTCTTTTTGTGCGTGGACTTATTTTGCCTCGCTCGAGGATTTTTTGGCAAGTTGAGGAAGAAAAAAACGCACCAAAGTGAGACATGAAAGCTGCCTTACTTTGAGTAAAAAAAGAGGACAGATAAAAAAGCCTTTTGGTGTGTGGTAGTAGACATAATTGTTCTTCCGTGAAGTTCCCTTTTCTCCCTTTTTATTTCTTAAAAAATCGCCACAGCTTCGACACTCGGCTCCAAAATCCTACTTCTCGACGTACCCTCGCCAATGGCTGGCGAATCACCGGCATCATCGTCGGCTCGGTCGGTGACATCAGCCACTCCTTCTCCGGCGAGAACACCCTCTGTATCTTCACCGTCTCGGCCACGGGTTCCTTGAGCAGAATGGTCTTCGCCTCGTGCACCGAGAAGCGCACCGTGTTCTCTTCTGAAATCGGTGGCACCACTCCCCTGACGTTGGTCTTCTCTTCCAACCACTCCGATGGTGTTAAGCGTTTCCTCGATTGCGTTGTTTCTAAGAGCTCCTGCTCTTTGGCCACACTCGCGACCAGGGCCTTCTCCATCGCCAATCGCATCTCATCGGCGCTCTGATATCTGTCCGCTGGATTCTTGGCCATCGCCTTTTGAATGACCTCATCGAACCCCTCCAAAAACTCCCCTGGAAACTTCTTGGCCAATCGCTTGGGCATGTCCTTTAAATGCATCCGAAAGAGGTCCATCTGGTTCTCCGCCATAAACGGTGGGTCCCCCCTCAACGCCTCGTACAGCATGATTCCCATCGCATAGATATCTACTGCAGGCCCGATGTCCTTCTTCGCCGTTATCTGCTCCGGGGCCATATAGTGGGGCGTTCCTACCATCTGGCCGGTCGAGGTTAAGTTCGCCCCGGTTACCTTGGCGATGCCGAAGTCTAAGAGCTTCACCTGCTCTCCCAACTCACTGGGGCAGAGCATGATGTTGTCCGGCTTTAAGTCTCGGTGAATGACCCCTGCCCGATGAAAGGCCGCTAAGGGTCGAAGCACTTGCGTTAAAATATGCACTGCCTCCCACACCGGGAGTCTTCGCTTCGGATGGTCCTGAATCCGGTCGTGCAGGGTCGTTCCCGAGAGGTACTCCATCACCAGGTAGAGCTGCTTGTGCGACCCAATCTTCTCGGACCCAAAGTCATGGATGACCACCGTGTTGGGGTGTGAGACTCGGCTGGCCGCCAACGCCTCCCGCTCGAAGCGCGCTGCTAAGTCGGCCTCGCAGCAGAACTCCGGATGAAGCAGCTTAATGGCCACCTGACGACCCATGGGCTTTTGCTCAGCGAGAAAGACCCGACCGAGTCCTCCCTGGCCTAAATATTGGGTGAGCTCGTACTTGTTGGAAATCATTGTGCCGACGTTCATGGGATCCTCCCTGTTTGCCTCCCTTATCGGCACGCCTTTTCAAGGCGTTTACTTGATTCTGGAAAATTGACGTTTGCTTCCCGCAAGGCTCCCCACCCCCTTCAAAGAAAAAAGTGAGTCGAGTGCCCCCGGGTGGGGCTTCCATAGGGTGTCAAAAAGTTATCCACAGAAAGCTGTGAATGAGGTGACTTATCCACGCTGAAATGGTCGCGCTTTGGGTAGAAAAGTTACGCTGAAATGGTCGCGCCCCTTACAAATGTATAGCTAATAAGACTATGAAATTATTTGTTTTTTTTGAAACATACCTATCCCTCCTATAGTTCTGATCCGGATCCTGTAGTTTCTGATCTCCGGTAGAGCACCCCAGGGGGTGTGAACAACTCGTTTTCGTGGACAAAATAACTCTTTCCAGGCACAACCAAACACAA
>DASZPS010000223.1:0-39271 GCA_035549955.1 Lacunisphaera sp.
ACGCGTATCAGTGGCCGAGGGCCCGCGGCGGCTGGTTCGGGAAATCATCCATCGTAAATCGTAAATCATAAATCCCATGCGCCGCCTCTACTACGAGCTGATCGAGTCCGTGCGCATCGCGTTCGCCCAGATCCGGGCGAACAAGCTGCGCTCGGCCCTCACGGCGCTCGGGGTGATCATTGGCATCGTGGCCGTCACGCTGATGGGCACGGCCATCAAGGGCATCGATGCCGGCGTGGACCGCAGCTTTTCCGGTTTCGGCGATGATTTGCTCTATGTTTCCAAGTGGCCGTGGACCGACAACCAGGATTGGTGGAACTACCGCAACCGCCGCCCCATCCGGCACGAATATGCGCGCCAGATCAATGAATGGATCGCCTCCCGGGCCGACAGTCCGTTGAAACTCGCCGTCCCGACGGGCGAGCGATTCACGACCATCGTCCGTGGCGAGTACCGGCTGAACAACATCTACACGCTCGGGACGACCTCCGACTATTCCCGGATCACGCGTTCCGACATGAAGGAAGGCCGTTTCTTCACCGACTACGAGGGCCAGATGGGCGCAAACGTCTGCTTCATCGGTTTCGACGTGGCGGACGCGCTCTTTCCCAACGAATCGCCGCTCGGCCAGAAGATCCGCATCAAGGACCAGAATTTCACCGTGATCGGCGTGGCGGCGAAGCAGGGAAGCTTCCTGGGTCTGTTTAGCTGGGATTCCATGATCGCGATGCCGCTCACGACCTACCGCCGCTATTACCGCGTCGGCGAGGATGGCGAGATTCGCGTCCAGGTGGACAGCACCCGGATGAACGAGGCGAAGGAGGAACTGCAGGGACTCATGCGGCGCCTGCGCATGCTCGGGCCCGAACAGAAGGACGACTTTTCCATCAACGAACAGGGAACGATCCGGGCGCAGCTCGACCCCATCAAGAACGGCGTGGCCCTGGCCGGTCTCTTCATCACCGGCCTGGCGCTGTTCGTCGGTGCGATCGGCATCATGAACATCACCTATGTCAGCGTGAAGGAACGCACCAAGGAGATCGGCACGCGCAAGGCGCTGGGCGCCCGGCGGCGCACGATCCTGCTGCAGTTCCTGATCGAGGCGGTGTCGATTTGCTTCGTGGGCGGCGTGATTGGCCTCACCGTTGCGGCCGGGCTGACGAGCGTGGTGGGAGCCGTCGCGCCTTCCTTTCCCCTCGTCTTTTCCACCAGTCTGGTGATCACGGGCCTCGCGGTCTCGGTCTTCACCGGGATTTTCAGCGGCTTCGCCCCCGCCTGGGCCGCCAGCAAGCTCGATCCGGTCGTCGCTTTGCGCTACGAATGAACCTTTCCGAAATCCTCCGTCTGGCCTGGGATTCGCTCAAGGCGAACAAGCTGCGTTCGAGCCTCACGATGCTCGGCATCGCGGTTGGCGTGTTCTCGGTCATTGGCGTGATGACGGTCATCAGCGGGCTGCGCAGCCAGATCGAATCCGGCTTGAACGTCCTCGGGGCCAACAGCTTCCAGTTTTCGAAATATCCCGCGATCAACTTCAGCGACCCGCGCCAGCGCTTCGCGAACCGGCGAGACATCAATTACGTCATGGCGGCGCGGTTCAAGGACCTGATGGGCGACACGGCCCAGGTCAGCCTCATGCTGCGGCGCGGCGGTCGGGTGGCGATTTACGCCGATCGCCGGACCAATCCCAACGTGATCCTCGGCGGTGCGGACGAGAATTTCATTACCGCCCGCAACTTCGAGATCGCGGCCGGCCGCAATCTTGGGCCGGACGACGTTGAATTCGGCCGCGCCGTGGTCCTGCTCGGCGACGAGCTGACGAAGAAACTGTTCCTCAACGAGAACCCGCTCGGGAGCATGGTGCGCATAGATGGCCAGGCCTACACGGTGGTCGGGCTGCTGGCGCCCAAGGGCTCGTCCTTTGGTCAAAGCCAGGACAACTTCGCAGTCACACCCATCACCCAGTTCCTTGAGGCGTACGGGCGTTCCGGCCGTTCGATCAGCATCAACGTGCAAGCCCCCAGCCAGGCGGCGCTGGCGGCAACGATGGAAACCGCCATGGGCACCATGCGCCTCGTGCGCGGCCTGGATCCCGAGGACCCGAATGACTTCGAGATCTTTTCCAACGATACGCTCATCGAATCCTTCAACAGCGTCGCGAGCGTGGTGGCGGTCGGCGCCTTCGTGATCAGCGCCATCGCGCTGCTCGCTTCCGGCGTGGGCGTGATGAACATCATGCTCGTGAGTGTCACCGAGCGCACCAAGGAGATCGGGGTGCGAAAATCCATTGGCGCGAAGAAGCGAAACATCCTGTCCCAATTTCTCATCGAGGCCGTGGTCCTTTCGCTGGTTGGCGGGCTGGCCGGCATCGCGGTGGGCGTGATCGGCGGTAACATCGTCGCCGGGATGCTCAACGCCACGGCCATCTTTCCCTGGGGCTGGGCGCTCGGCGGCATGCTGGTTTGTTCCGGCATCGGCATCGTCTTCGGCTACTATCCCGCCTGGAAGGCAGCTTCCCTCGACCCGATCGAGGCCCTGCGCTACGAGTAGGCCGCTCTCGTTACCCGATCATTTCCCCCGCGAGTGATCGAGGTGAACCAATGAACTTGGTGGGGGGGTGGTGATGGCAAAAACCTCCTCCTCCGCCTTAAGCCAGCAGGGAAGATTGAGCGACACCTGCCCGTGCCTGAGCTGGGACGCCAGCGCGTCGGCACGGCGCGCCACACGCAGCTGGAGCAATACGAGCGGATCAACCGGGGCGCCGGTGGGCGTTTCCATGCACGTGGAGAGTTTGGGGTTGCGGTCTTGGGCCACTTGGCCGGAGCGCGGGAGGGGGTAACGGCTATATGCTAAGCTTCCCGCGGACAAATTGTATCGGGTGATGACCTACCATCTATGGCAGTCTGACAGTAAGTTCGGGTCCTAACGGGAACGCCTGAGGGCTCACGTCCTCCTTGATGGCCGGCCGGTAAATTTTGCCGGACATCATGCACCCTTCTCTTGAAGAGGCCTAGAACGCTGAAAACCAATTGTGAAATAATATTTCTTATCCCTGAATTATAGCGACTTAAGAATAAGGCCGGAATAGCGGGCCCCCGTTTTGCTATGGGCAGGAAGCCCCCTCTCTACATGCGCGTCCTGCTTCTCACTGGTTCTCCCGCCCGCTACATGGCCCCGCCACAGCTGGGGGAAACGCAGATCGTGGCCGGACCCGATTGGCCGGACGCGCAGACGCGCGACGGCGAATGGGTGACGCTGCGCACGCCCGTCGGCCAATACGATATCGCCACGCTGCTGGCCAAGATCCCCGCCGGCCAGCGCCCGGACGCGATTGTCAGCCTCGTGGACTCCAGCTGGCGCAACCTGCCGAGCAACCTGTCGGTTTTTCGCGGGCCCAAGGCCCTGCTCGTCGCCGACACCCACCACCTGACTTCACCGCTGATCGGGATGTTCAAGTACGCGGCGACCGAGCCATATGACCGCATTGTCTTTCTCTACGACCGTCATCACCTGGGTTTCTTTCAATCGGCCGGCTTCAAGAATCTTTCCTGGTTCCCGGGGCTGACCCTCCCACATGACGACGACACGGTGCGCGCCGTCCGCGCCCGCAAGCGCGCTCCGCGGATCGCCTTCGTTGGCCAGGCCGGCAAACTGCACCCGCAGCGCTTGCGTTTGCTGACGGCGCTCAAAGCCGCCGGCCTGCCCGTCGACCAGCGCCGCCTGGCGCAGCGTGACGCCTTGGGTTTTGCCGGCGAATCGCTCATCGGGTTCAACGCGAGCCTCAACGGCGACCTCAACCTCCGCGTCTTCGAAACCATCGCGTCCGGTGCGGCGCTGCTCACCGACCGCCTGGCTCCCGAGTCCGGCCTGTTCCGCCTCTTCACCGAGGGGAAGGACATCTTCACCTATGGCTCCGTCGATGAGCTGGTCGAACGGGCCCGGCATGCGCTGGCGCACCCGCGTGAGACGGCCGAGGTCGGCCGGAGCGGCGCCGCGTTGTTCGACCGCCTGTTCAAT
This sequence comes from Lacunisphaera sp., assembly GCA_035549955.1. Taxonomy (GTDB): domain Bacteria; phylum Verrucomicrobiota; class Verrucomicrobiia; order Opitutales; family Opitutaceae; genus Lacunisphaera. The sequence goes on from DASZPS010000223.1 coordinate 4,015, forward strand.
GCCGCGCAACGTCGCGCCGCCTTCCAGCAACTCCTCGTCAACGGCACGCCGGTGCCGGAGTTCACCGAGGACGCCACGGCCCCGACCCGCGTTTATTTTGGCGGGAACACCGATCGCTTGTTGCAGACGATGATGGTGTACGAGGGCGTGCAGGAGCTGCACCGCACCGAGGAGAAGGTTCGGGTCGTGCTCACCCCGGGCGTGGAGGCCGACATCGCCGACATCTGGGCGACCTTGCCGCGCGTGGAAGTTGTGCGCGGACCGGTTTCCACCGAGGCCCACATCGCCATCTTCAGCCGTGAGGACGAAATTATCCCCGCTGCCGTCAACGCCCCGCGGATCTGGTGCTGCGATGCCCAGCCCGAGGATCGGGCGGTATTGAACGACTATATGGCGCCCGCCGGCTTCACGCCGGTGAGCGAGGATGTTGCCGTGTTGTGCCGCGTGGCCCCCGCCGATGCGACCGCCCCCGTGCCCTCCGCGATCCCGGGCCGCACCCGCGTCCTGGTTTTCACCGATGATCCCGATTCGGGCGGCGTGGCGCAGTACAATCACAGCCTCATGGTCGGCCTGACCATGGCCGGCTGCGAGGTGGCATGCGCGCAAACGGAGAGCCGGAACCCGCTGGTCGAAGCCCAGCGTGAACTCGGCATCACTCACCATTGGATCCCCTACGACACGAAGCAGGAGTTTGCCCGGACCATCGAGGACCAGGCTACCGCCCGCGCCATCATCACGGCCGCCCGGCCCGACCTCATCATCTTCAGCGACTGCTGCCCGGTTTCGAACCTGGCCGCGCGGGACGTGGCGCTCCAACAAGGCGTGCCCTACGTCGTCGTGGTCGGCTTCGTCGGCGCTTACCTTGCGGATCGTTTCAAGTCCGTACTCGGCCGCCTGGCCCTGCACTACGCCCGCGCCCGCGCGGTCGTGGCGGTATCCCAGGAGAATCTCGACTTGCTGCACAATCGCTTTGGCCTGCCGGCCGAGTCCGGCCTGGTCATTCACTACGGCCGCCCTGAGAAGTTCTTCGCCCCGCGCGACGAGGCCGTCCGGACCCGCCTGCGGGCCGAGCTGGGCCTGCCCGCGGCCGCGGTCGTATGCTTCACCGCCGCGCGACTTGCCGCGGTGAAGGGTTACCTGCACCAAGTGCTGGCCGCAAAGCACCTCGTGGCCCTGCCGGGCAACGAGAACCTCCATTTTGTCTGGGCGGGCGAAGGCGAGCAGCGCACCGAAATCGTGGCGGCCATCGCCGCCGCGGGCCTCAATGGCCGCATCCACCTGCTCGGTCATCGCTGGGACATGGCCGACTGGTACGACGCCTCCGACATTTTCGTGCTGCCCTCCGACCTCGAGGGCATGCCGCTGGCGATCATGGAAGCCATGGCGAAGGGCCTGCCGGTCATCGCCACCGCCGTGAGCGGCATCCCGGAGGAACTGGGCAACACGGGGCAGCTGCTTCCCGCCGCCACGAAGAACCGCTCCGCCCTGGTCAACCAGCTCATCCGCACGATCCATCTGTGGACCGGCAATCCCGCGTTACGCGCCTCGATCGGCGAAGCGGGCCGCGCTCGCGCCCAGGCCATGTTCCGCGAATCCCTCATGATCGAGCGCACCGTTTCCCTCATCAGCCGGCAAATGGGCGAAGCCCCTGCCGCCGTCTCCGCCTGACACCTTCTAAACCATTATGTCACCCGCTCCCACCCACCCGTACTCCCTCGACCGCGCCAGCATCCTCGTCACCGGCGGCACCGGCTCCTTCGGGAAGGCCTTCGTCAAGACCGTCCTGGCCCAGTATCCCAACCTGAAGCGGCTCGTCGTTTTTTCCCGGGACGAGCTGAAGCAGTTTGAGATGGCGCAAAAATTCCCGACCTCCCGCTACCCGGCGATCCGCTATTTCATCGGTGACATTCGGGACGAGAAGCGGCTGCGCCGCGCGCTGGAAGGCATCGACGTGGTGGTCCACGCCGCGGCCCTCAAGCAGGTGCCGACGGCGGAATACAACCCCTTCGAGTGCATCAAGACCAACATCCTGGGGGCCCAGAACCTGATCGAAGCCTGCCTCGACAGCGATGTCCGCCGGGTGGTCGCGCTTTCGACCGACAAGGCCGCCGCACCGATCAACCTTTATGGCGCGACCAAGCTCTGCTCGGACAAGCTTTTCGTGGCCGCCAACCTCATCAAGGGCGCGCGCGACCTGCGCCTCAGCGTCGTGCGGTACGGCAACGTCATGGGCAGCCGCGGTTCGGTGATCCCCTTCTTCCTGGAGAAGAAAAAGACCGGCGTGCTGCCGATCACCGATCCGGCGATGACCCGCTTCAACATCAGCCTGCAGGAAGGCGTGGATATGGTGCTGTGGAGCCTGCAAAACGCCTGGGGCGGCGAGATCCTCGTGCCGAAGATCCCCTCTTATCTCATCACCGATGTGGCCGAGGCCATCGCCCCCGAATGCGACCATCCCATCGTGGGCATCCGGCCGGGCGAGAAGCTGCATGAGGAGATGATCACCGCGAGCGACAGCCTGAACACGGTCGATCTCGGCCGCTACTACGCCATCCTGCCCACGGGCGCTTCCTATACCCTGGCCGAATATTGTCAGCACGACGCCGCGCGCCGGGTGCCCGAGGGTTTCTGTTACAACAGCGCGACCAACGAGCGCTTCCTCACGGTCGGCGAGTTGCGCGACTTGATCGCCGAGCAGGTCGAGGGCGCGGCCTTCGGCCACACCGACCACGGGACCAACAGCCGCCATCCGCAATTCACCGAACTCAAGACCGTCGCCTGACCATGTCCCATCCCGCCTCCACCTCCCCGGCGGCCCTCGAACCGGCCGAACCGGCAGCACCCCTGACGGTGCTTTCCCCGCAGCTGCGCGATGCTTTTCTCAACCAGATCCCCTCCGAGACCTCGCCGGGCGAGCGGGCCTACCTGTTTGAATACTTCCGCCGCCAATGGGACGGCACCGGCGCCGTGGTCGAGATCGGACCGTTCCTGGGTGGAACGACCCGGGCCATCGCCTGGGGCATGGCCTGCAACCCGCGGGTGACCGCCGGGGCCGCCCTGCATACCTTCGACCGCTTTGCCGACTACTACTCGGCGGAGCGCCTGCGCGCGACCATCGAGCCGATGGTGCGCGACGGGGTTTTCACGGCCCCCGAGGCCACCGAACTTTGCCGCGGGGCCAATTTCGAGCGGCTCTTCCATGCCATCCACTCGCCGCACGCCTACGGGAAGCTGGTGCACCTGCACAACTCGCCCCTGCCCGACCGGGCGGAGGAGATCGATGACACCACCGCCCTGGACTGCCTGGCGGACCAGGGGGAACTAAGCGCCCTGTTCATCGACGGCTGCAAGTCCTGGGCTTCGACGCACTACGCGATGAAGTTCCTGCTCCCGCGCCTGCGCGCCGGCGCGCCGGTAATTTTCCAGGATTTCGGCTGGTACACCTGTTTCTGGATCTCGTCCGTGGCCCATGCGCTGCGGGAATTCCTCACGGAAGTGGAACATGTCGACGCGACCTACGTGTTCCGCCTCACCCGGCGCATGACGGAGGCGGATGTCGTCCGGCGTTTTCCGCGCACCGCGGTCGAGGCCGGGGAGGTGTTTTTTGCCCGTGCCGCCAAGGCGCTGGACACCCGCAGCCGTCACAACCACGACCTCCGGGGCGAACTCATTGCCCAGCTGCATCACGTCGCGGCCTTGATGACCATCGGCCGCCGGGGCGCGGCCGTGGACCTCCTGAAAAGCCTCGACGTAAAGCGCTATGCCGCCTTTGCCGACATGATCCGCGGCTGCCTCAAGAGCCCGACTTATCTGCCCGGCGGCAAGGCGATCCTCTGGCGGGAGGCAGCCTGAGCCGGAGGCGCGTGTGCCGATGCTGCCCTACGGAAGACAAACCATCACCGAGGAAGATATCGCGGCCGTCGCGGCGGTGCTGCGTTCTCCCTGTCTCACCTCGGGCCCGGTGGTGGACGAATTTGAGCGAAAATTTGCGGCGCGCGTCGGCGCGAGGCATGCGGTCGCCGTCTGCAACGCCACGGCGGCGTTGCACCTCGCGCTCAAGGTGGCGGGGATCGGTCCGCGGGACCGGGTCGTCACCTCGCCCAACACTTTCCTGGCCTCCGCGAATGCCGCCGCCTATGTCGGCGCGATCCCGGACTTCGCCGACATTAACCCGGTGGACTACACGCTCGATCCCGTCGCGCTGGAGAAAAACTGGCGCGCCGCCACCCGCGCCGTGGTCGCCGTGGACTTCGCCGGCCAGGCGGCCGACCTGCCCGCCATCGCCCGGGTGGCCCGGACGCGGGGTGCGATCGTGATCGAGGATGCCTGCCACGCGGTGGGCGGGGCCTTCCAGGCGGAAGGCCGGGTCTGGAACATCGGCGGCAATCCCTGGGCCGACCTGGCGGTTTTCAGTTTTCATCCCGTCAAGACCATGACGACCGGGGAGGGGGGCATGCTCGTGACCGATCGGGCGGACTGGGCCGAGCAGGCCCGGCGCCTGCGCTCGCACGGCATCGAGCGGGTGGCCGACAACTTCACCGAATTCACCGCCGAATCCGGCCCGTGGCTGTATGAGATGCAGGAGTTGGGGTTCAACTACCGGCTCACCGATCTCCAGTGTGCGCTCGGACTTTCGCAGCTGGATCGTCTCGACGCCGTGCTGGCCCGCCGCCGCGAGATCGTGGCGGCCTACAACGCGGCCTTCGCCGACCTTCCCTGGCTGCGCGTCCCCGGCCTGCGCACGGCGGCCGATCGGGACACGACTTCCTGGCACCTCTACACGGTCCGGATCGACTTCGCCGCGCTGGGCCGCCCGCGGGCGCAGGTGATGGCGACGCTGCGCGAGGCCGGCGTCGGCACGCAGGTCCACTACATCCCGGTGCATCTGCAACCCTGGTATCGCCGCACTTTTGGCTACGGCCCGGGCAAATGTCCGGTGGCCGAGGCGTATTACCAAGACACGCTGACCCTGCCGCTGTTTCCCGCGATGACCGCCGCCGACGTGACGAGGGTCGTTACGGCGGTGCGTGCGCTGGGGGCGCCGGTGGAGCGCCGCGCCACCACCGTCGCGCTGCCCGCCTCCTGACTTCTTCGCCTCCCATGTCCCGGTTCATCGCCGAAGTTTCCAGCAACCACAACCGCGACCTCGATCGTTCCCGGGAATTCGTCCGGGCGGCCGCGGCCGCCGGCTGCTGGGCCGTGAAGTTCCAGCTCTTCCGGATCGATGAGCTCTTTGCGCCTGAAATCCTCGCGGTGAGCGCGGGTCACCGCCGCCGCCGCGAGTGGGAGCTGCCGCTGTCGTTTTTGGCGCCGCTTCGCGCCGAGTGCGACCGCCACGGCATCCAGTTCGGGTGCACGCCGTTCTACCTCGCGGCCGTGGCGGAGCTCGCGCCTCACGTCCACTTCTACAAGGTCGCGTCCTACGAACTGCTCTGGCACGACCTCATCGCCGCCTGCGCCCGCACCGGGAAGCCGCTGATCCTTTCGACCGGGATGGCCACCCTCCCGGAAATCGACGCCGCCGTGGAGTGCGCCTGGCGCGCGTTCCCCGCCGGCACTGGGCCGGACCTCACCGTCCTCCATTGCGTTTCGGGCTATCCGACGCCGCTGCCGGACTGCAACCTTGCCGCCATCGGCACGCTACGGGCGCGCTATGCGGCGCGCTATCCGGGCATCCGCTTCGGCTGGTCCGACCACAGCGTGCATCCGGGCGTCGTCAGCCGCGCTGTCGATCACTGGGGTGCCGACGTCGTCGAATTTCACCTCGACCTTGACGGGGCGGGCGCCGAGGCCCAGGTGGGGCACTGCTGGCAGCCGAATGGTATCGCCGCCGTCATCCGGGCAACCAACGGCCGTTCCCTGGCAGCCCACGAAGTCGCCTTGGTCGACGGATCGGGCGAAAAGGTCCCCACCGCCGCCGAGTTGAGCGATGTGCCGTGGCGGGCCGACCCGAGCGACGGCCTGCGGCCGTTCAAGTCCCTCCGCGGCACCTGGAGACCGAAGGCATGAAAGCCGTGGCCGTGATCCAGGCGCGGATGACCTCCAGCCGCTTTCCGGGCAAGGTGCTGCGGCCGCTGGCCGGTCGGCCGTTGCTCTGGCACATCGTGACCCGCGTGGCCCGCGCCGCTGCCGTGCAGCAGGTCGTGGTGGCGTGTTCCACGCGCGCCGAGGACGATGCGCTCGCGCGGTTCTGCGCCGAATCCGGCGTGCCGTGCATTCGCGGTTCGGAAACCGACGTGCTCGACCGCTTCCGTCTCGCGGCCCAGGCTTTTCCGGCCGAAATCTACGTGCGCATCTGCGGCGATTCGCCGCTCGTGGCGCCAGACTGGATCGACCGTTGCGTGCGCGCCCTCGCGGCCGCGTCCGCCGACTTTGCGCGGGTGGAACCGGGCAAGCGGTGTGTGCACGAGGGAGTCGATGTCTTGTCGGCGGAAGTCCTGGCCCGCCTGGTGCGCGAGGTGTCGTCCGACCCGGTGGCCCGCGAGCATGTGACCGGTTATTTCAAGGTGAACCCCTCGTTTGCGCGTGCTGTCGACGTGCGGGTGGAACCGGGCGAGGAGGGCGAAGCCCGGCTGTCGGTCGATGTGCCCGAAGACCTGGAATTTTTCGCGCGACTTTATGCCGCGAGCGGCGCCGGGCCGGGCGACCTCGACGTCGCGACGGCCTTGGCGATCCTGCGCGCCCAGCCTGACCTGCGCCGGATCAACGCGGGGGTGCGCCAGCGGCAGGCGGGCGACCGGCCCGTCACGGTGTTTCTTTATGGCGAGGGTGGGGGAGCCGTCGGGTGGGGCCACCTGTCCCGGCTGGCCGTGCTGGCCGGTGCGTTGCGCCGGGCGGGCGCAAATCCCGTGATCGGGTATGAAGGCGGTGCCGACGTGCATGACTTCTTCCAGCGGGCGAACCTTTCCAGCCGGGCTCTCCCGGAGGGTGCGGCCCGCGGCGATTGGCTCGCGCGGCAAATCTCGGCGACGCGGGCCCATGTCGTGCTCATCGATACGTGTGGCCGCCTCACGGCGACCGACGTGGCGGCGGTGCGCACCGCCGGCGTGCCGGTGCTGTTGCTCGACGACACGAGCGAGCGCGTGCGCTCCGCGGACGCCGTTTACAACCCGCCCGCCCCGCAAGCGGCGGAGCCGCCGGCTGGCTACACCGGGGAGTGGCACGCCGGCTGGGACGCCGTGCCGCTGCGCGAAGATTTCGTGACTGAATTCCCGCCGGCCGCCGGACGCACCCTGCTCGTTACCATGGGTGGCAGCGACCCGTGTGACTTCACCGCGCGCGCCGTCCGCGCCTTGGCCGGGTTGCCTGAGCTGGCGGAGTGGCGGGTGCGGATCGTGCTCGGCGCCTCCTACCGCGGCCGCGAAGGTCTTGAGCGCCTGTTGGCGGAATTGCCGCTGGCTGCGGAACTGGTCGTCTCGACCTCCCACATGGCACGCGAGATGGCGTCAGCCCGGGCCGTCCTGCTCTCCTTTGGCGTCACCGCCTACGAGGCCGCCGCCGCCGGCCGCCCCATGGCCTGCTTTTGCCTGAGTGACGACCATCGCCGCCATGCCTCGATCTTTGTTCGTCACGGCTTCGCCGCCGTGCTGGGCGATGACCCCGCCGGCGATGTCGCCACTTTGCGGTCGTGGCTGTCGCAACTCGACGCGCCGGTCGACCGGACGCCGGTGATGGCGCTCCGGCAGGGCACGACCCGGTTGGTGCAGGCGATGCTGCGCTGGGCTGCGCCCGTCGCCGCCGGCGCCGCCGCCTAGGATGATTTCCACCATGCTGCCCTCGCCTGTCGCCGCCCCTTCCGCCCATGTTCCCGCAGCCCCGCGGGCCCTGTTGCCGGCGTGCATCCTGGTGCAGGCCAGCAGTCGATCGTGGACGGGCGGCTCTGACGGTTCGGTCAGCCTCGTCGACGGCCGGCCGGCCTTCGTGCGGACGATCGAGATCCTGCGGAGTGTCCTGCCCAATGTTCCCGTCGTGGTGATCGCGCCGGCGTTCGATGCTGACGGCGCGCTGCCCGCGCTGCTGACGGCGCACGGGTGTCACGGCGTCGCGGTGCGTTTTTCCCACGACCAGTCGCCCTTGCGGCGGATGCTCGACGCCACGGCCGCGCTGGCGGACGATGCCGTCGTGTTGCGCGTCAACGGCATGAACATGTTTGTGGACCCGCGCACCGTGCGCGAGATGGTCACCGCGCTGGCGGACAGCGGTCCGGTCGATTGTTACAAGCTGGCGGACGACTACCCGGCGGTCCTGTGCGTGGACTTCTACCGCGTGGGGGCGCTGCGCCGGGCCCACACGCTGCTGCCGGCGGTCGACGAATTTCATATTCACGTAAAGCACTTCCTCAGCCATCACGCCGGGTTCATCGTGCGCGAGCACCCGCGGCGGCTGCACTACACGCCCGCGGAACTCATCGCCTTCAAGGAGCAGTTCCGGCAATTGCAGCAATGCGAACATGCGGCGATTGAGGAAAAGCATGTCCAGCCGCTCGGCGACCAGCTCAAGTTTCACTACGAACTCGCCGCCCGCCGCCTGCCGCCGGGCGCGCGCGTGCTCGACATCGGCAGCGGGTCCGGCTTTGGCGCCGCGTACCTGCACGGACTTGGCCATGCGGTGATCGCCGGCGACGTCGACCCGCGGGCCGTGGCCCATGCGCGGGCCCGTTACCGCGAGGACGAGCGGCTCGCCTTCCACGTCATGGACGCGGAGCGGACCGGCCTGCCGGACAACGCCGTGGACGCCATCACGACCTTCGAGACGATCGAGCACGTCGGCAGCATCCCCGACTACCTGCGGGAGATGCACCGCGTGGTGCGGCCGGGCGGGCTGGTCTTCCTCAGCACGCCGCAAAACTGCTTCGGACAACACCCGATCAGCTGCTGGCACCACCGCGAGTTTACGGCGGAGGAGTTTCGGACGCTGGTCGCGACGACCTTCGACGTCGTTGACTTCATCGGCATCAAGCAGGGGCGGGTGCATTTCCCCGGCGATCCGATCGGGAACAACTCGTTCCTCGTGGCCCGGCCGCGCAAGTAAGCCGCCGGGATTCCGCCGTTAGCGGCAGTCCTTCCAGGCGCCGCGGGCGGCAAGGCTTTTGTTCACCGCCTCGATCACCGAGGAAGAGGCAAGCGCGCTGCGGATGGTTGGCCGCCGGCCGGCGAGGTCCGCCACGGTGGTCTCGCCTGCGCCCAGGCGGCGGGCGTCCTCCAGGAAGCTGTCCACGCTGTCGATGCCATAGCCGCGGTAGGAAGGCTGCGGCTCACCTGGTGGCTGATAAAGCTGGCAGAATTGCGGGTTCACCTGGGTGATGCCCTTGGACGTCCACACCTCGGTGCCGCGGTTGACCTGGTCGCTGTCGATGCGGCCCAGTGAGCCGACGACTTCGATCTTCTGCTGCGACATTGCCGGCGACGACTCGGGGTCGACCCAGTTGACGAGGAAGACGGAGGTGAAGCCGGCCGACCACTCGACGGTGGCCTGGATGGCGTCGTAGTTGTCGATACCGTGAGTGGGCAGCACGACCTTCTGGCCTACCGCGGAGGCGCGCAGCGGGGTGGCGCCCGTCATGAAGTGGATCAGGTCAACATAGTGCACCGCGAGGTATTGGAAAATGTTCGTTTGGTCGACCCAGTTGCGGAACACCTGGGTCGGGATGCTTTTGCGCTGCGAATACTCGACCTTGAAGTAGAGCGGCTGGCCGATCTCGCCCTGCCGCAGGCGTTGGTAGAGCTGCAGGTTGGCCCAGTCCCAGCGCTTGTGGAATTCGACGACCCCGTGCACGCCCGCCTTCTCCGTGGCGGCGAGCACCTGGAGCGCCTCGTCGTAGGTGGGGGTCAGGGGCTTGACCACCAGGAACGGCCGTCCCGCGCGGGCGGTGTCGATCGCCATGCGGGTATGCTGGGCGTCGGGAGTGCAGATCAGCACGGCCCCGGGGTCGGGTAGCGCCGCGAGCGCGGCCTGATAGGAATTTTCGCCCACGCCGTGCTTCGGGTACGCGACATAGTGGCCGTCGACGCCGAGCGTGCGCGCGAGTTCCCGGGCGCGCCGGCCGAACTCGACAAAGTTCTCCGCCGTGCGGCCGGCGACGTGGATTTCGCCCACGGCGCCGCGGCGGCGCGCCTGCAGCACGGCGGGGAGAATGGTGCCATACCCGTCGGTGCCGCGGCCGCACACATACATGCCGGTGCCGATGATCAGGACGTTGAGTGGTGCTGCGTTCATATCAGGTGAGTTGCCAGCGCAGGCTGCCGATCAGGCGCTTCGCCGCGGCCGCCGCGGCCGCGCGATCAGGGCCGCGGGTGACGACGACCGCCGGGCGGCTAGGGTGGCAGGTGATCGGCTCGATGGTGTCGCCCGGTCGCACGAAGACGTGGGCAAAGGCGCACGCCGGATCGGCTTGGACGGCGGCGAGGCCGTCCACCCCGGCCACGCGGCCCGGCGGGGGAAAGGCGAAGCGGATGGCGGCCCCGAGGTTTTGCGTCGGAGCGACGTCGGCCGGCGTGAGTTTCCGGCCCAGGCTGAACCGGACCAGCGCGGAGAGGAGGTCGACCCCTTGGCTGGCGCCGGCCGCGACCGTGGCGAGGAATCCGCCGGACATGCGCGCAGCGAGTTCGATGACCTTCACGCGGCCCTCGTGGATCACGAGGTCGCCCTTGATGATGCCGTTGCGGATGCCGAGGGCCAGCGCGGCCTCCTCCATCATCTGGCGGGCCTCCTCGCCATGCGCGGCCATGTGAACACTCGGCATTTCGCCGCCGTCCTCGACGATGAATGGCGCATAGGTTTCCAGGAACTCGTAGTTGCGATCAAAAACCACCGGGATGTGCGCGCGCCCATCGATCATGAAGCCTTCCGTGGAGAGTTGCGGTCCCGCGAGGTACTGCTCGACCATCACGCGGCCGGTCGGGGAATGCCGGGCCGCTTCCGCGTACGCCGCCGGGAGGTCGGAGTCGGGCAGGAGCCGCTGCACGCCGCGCGCGCCGCGGCTGTCGACCGGCTTGATGATGAGCGGATAACCCCACCGCGCCGCTGCCGCACGCACCTCCGCCGGGCCGGCCACCGCCGCGTACCCGGGGATCGGCACGCCCGCCCGCGCAAATGCGTCCTTCATCGCCAGCTTCTCGCTGGCCAGCCGGGCGGATTCCACGGGGATACCGGGCAGGCGGAGCGCATGCGCGACGGACGCGACCGTGAGCGGGACGTCCGAGGCCAGGGTCATCACGCCGTCAATCCGGCCGCCGCCGGCGAGGTGGGCACGGGCCGCCGCCAGCGTCTGGTCGATGTCATAGGTCGACGCCACCGCATGATAGTCCGCCACCGCGAACGCCTCGGCGGCCGGACTCCCATCCGTCACCAGCACCTTGCAGCCCAGTTTCCTGGCCGCGAGGACGCCAAAGCTGTGTTCCTTGGCGCCGCCGATGATCATGAGCGTCGGGGACATGGGTGGGGAAATTGCGGTCTGCGGATTCCGAAAGAATTCAATGCGGTCGGGGGTCCGCGACAAGTCTCAGGGTGGCGACAGTGGCAGTAGGTATCGGCACAAGCCAGTTGGGACGCAGCGAAAAGAGCATTCGGTCAAGAATCTCCGCGGTGCGGAAAAATCTGCCTCGACGGGAACGGGTATTTGGATGGGTCGTATAAATAAATCCTTAAGCCTCTGGTTATTAATGCCAAGCACCACATTATAAGTCAATGGCATTGGCGTTGCTTGAGAGGTGGAAGCATGCGATCCCCCAGTCATTTTTTGCCGGTGGCAGTGCCCTTGGGGGCGAGCTCTATCGGAGCGCCGCCGTCACTATTCTCCCTTTGGTTTCCGGTAGCACCGGGGACAGGAGGCCAAGCATGAAGCGGCGCATTGTTATCTTCACCGTGGGCTTTCACGCCCGCGCCGCCTGCCGTCACCTGCGGACACGTCCGGATTGCGAGGTCATGGCCTTCGTGGACAACAACCCGGCCGTCCAGGGCACCTTGCGCTTGGGACTGCCGGTCGAGGCGCCGGCGGCGCTGCGAGACATGGCATACGACGTCGTCGCCGTGCCGGGCCGCAATCAGGCCGCGATCCGGCGCCAGCTCGTGCAGGAACTGGGTGTTCCGGAAGAGCGCGTGTGGCTGGTACGCAAGAGCGAGGTTCCGCCGGCACCGGCTGAACTGGTGACGCGCGGCCAGGATCTCGTGCTGCTGCTGCGGCGAACGCTGGACGTCCTCGCCAACGCCGGGCTCCGGCACTGGGTATTGCACTCGTCGCTGCTGGCGCTGGCGCGCGGGCAGGATCTCGCGCACTTCAGCGATGTCGACCTCGGGGTCGATGCCACGGGCTTCGACGCCCTCGCCGAGCGTCTCCGAGCCGGATTCCAAGTTGAGCTCTTTCCACACCCCGAGTCGGTCCGAAACGATCCCCGCACCCCGGCTTCGCAGATTGGCGCGATCAGCCTGACGCTGCCGCCCGCGCGGCCGGACGACGAGCCGGCGGTCGTCGATCTCCACGCGATCGCGGTCGGGGCCGAGCAGGCCCGGTGGTGGGTTGACCAGCGCCTCCTCGAGGTGCCCGCCGCCCACTTCGCCGGTCGCGATTTCAGCCACTATCGCGGCGTCACGCTGCCGCTGCCGCTGGCGTCCCCTGACTTGCTCGCCCGCCTCTACGGACCCGACTGGAGCACGCCCGCCGAGGTGTGGAACGGCCGCTACGCCGTGCCCGGTCTGCCCCTCGCCGCCGTGGCCTGAACCCCGCTTTCCGATGAACGAAACCACCTCCGCTTCCTCCCCGTCCGGCGTAATCTGGATCACCGGCTACTCCGCCGCCGGCAAGACCACCGTCGGGCGCAAGGTGGAGTCCCGCCTGCGCGCCGAAGGACTCAACACCGTATTTCTCGATGGCGATGACCTGCGCTCCATCTTCGGGGCCAAGTGGGGCTACTCCCGCGCCGAGCGGGTGGAGCTGGCTCATGTCTATTTCCGCCTCTGCAGTCACCTCGCCGCGCAGGGCAACACCGTGATCATCGCGGCCGTCGCCATGTACCGCGAGGTGAGCGAGTGGATGCACCGTCACATCCCGCACGCCGTCGAAGTCTATCTCCAGGTCCCCGAGGCGGCCCGCCGCGCCCGCGACACCTCGACCAAGAAGGTCTACCACCAGCTCGCCGGGCAGAACCCGGATTACGACGAACCGGTCGCCGCGGACCTGGTCATCGCCAACCACGACGGCGTCATGCCCGATGAGGTCAGCGACCGGATTGCCCGGTTTTACCTGGCGCAGCCCGTGCGCCGCGCGGACTTCGGCCGCCAGAGCCACTGGCAGGAGTACTATTCGAAGGCGGTCGCTCCCCAGCAGCCGTCGTCGTTTGCCACGCTGGTGGCAGCGCAACTTGCCCCTGGCACGCGCCTGCTGGAGGTCGGCTGCGGCAACGGCCGCGACGCCGCCTTCTTCGCCCGCGCCCGGCATCAGGTCACCGCCCTGGATGTGTCGGATGCCGCCATCGAGTCCTGCCGCCAGACGCACGCCGGACTCCCGATCGACTTCCGCGCCGGCCCGCTTCCGGCGCACGCGGCGGCCTTCACGGATGCCTTTGACGCCATTTATTGCCGTTTCGTGCTGCACGCGATGCCGCTCGCCGAGGAGATCAGCCTGCTCGAGGCCGCAACCGACTGCCTGCGCGAAAACGGGCTCTTCTTCATCGAGTGCCGCTCGATCAACGACCCGCTGGCGCGCCGGGGCAAGGTCATCAGCCCGACCGAGCGCATCCACGGCCACTACCGTCGCTTTCTCGTGCTCGACGACCTGGTCGCGCGCCTGGCCGCCGCCGGGTTCCGCGTGCTTGACCAGGCCGAGGCGGCCGGGGTCGCCGCGCACGGCGACGACGACCCGGTCGTGCTCCGGCTCAAGGCCCAGAAATGCACCGCCCCGGCGGTCGTCCGCTTCCCACCTTCCGCCAAGGCCAGCTGAACCGCCATGGCCACCGCCGCGCTCGAAGCTCCCGCCCATCCCGCGCCGACCTGTACCCGTTCGCAGCCCGGGGCGGCCGCGCCCTTCACGCTCGTCTATTGCCGCACCTGCCTGACGCCCAACACGCGTCCCAACGGCCGGTTCGACGCCGAGGGCGTCTGCACGGCCTGCGAGTTCGTGGCCAACATGACGCGCGTGAACTATCCCGCCCGCTTTGCGGAGCTTTGTGCGATCGTGAAGCGCAAGACCCGCACCAGCCGGTCCCGTCGCCACCAATGCATCGTGGGGGTGAGCGGCGGCAAGGACAGCACCCGCCAGGCGCTGTGGGTGCGTGAAAAGCTCGGGCTCAACCCGCTGCTCGTCTCCGTCGCCTTCCCGCCCCGCCAGATTTCCCCGATCGGGGCGCGCAACCTCAGCAACCTGATCTCCCTCGGCTTCGACACCCTCGTGATCGGCCCGGCCCCGCGGCTGTCGCGCGACCTTTTCCGCGAGGCCTTCTTCCGCTTCGCCAACTGGAACAAGGCGACCGAGATGGCCCTCTTTTCCGGGGTCCCCCAGGTGGCGATCGACCGGAAGATCCCGCTCATTCTCTGGGGCGAGAATCCCGCGTTGCAGGTCGGCGACCTCGGCACGCTCGGGGCCTCGATCTGGGACGGGCAGAACCTGATCAATTCCAACACGCTGGCCGGGGGCGACCTCACCTGGTTTCGCGAGGTCGCCGGTGACGATCGCCGTCTCTTCCCCTACAAGTTTCCGTCGCGCCAGGCCCTGCAGCGCGCGGGTGTCCAGACGGTCTTCCTCGGCCCGGCCTGGAAGGACTGGTCGGTGCCGACCAACTCCGCCGTGTCGATCGCCCACGGCCTGACCCACCGTACCGACGGCCCCGAGCTGACCGGAGACCTGCTGGGTACGGGCATGATCGACGAGGACTGGATCGTGGTGAACATGCTCCTGAAGTACTACAAGCTGGGCTTCTCCCGCGGCACCGAGCAGGCCAACGAGTTCATCCGGGCCGGCCGGTGGACCCGCGAGCAGGGCATCGTCTGCGCCGAGCAGTACGACGGCGCCTGTGGCCCGCGCTACCTCGAGTCATTCTGCCAGTACCTCGGCATCACCGAGTCAACCTTCTGGGCCACGGTCCGGAAGTTTGCCAACCCCCACCTTTTCGACCTCTCGGGCCCGCGGCCTGTGCCCCGCTTCCGGGTCGGTCACGGACTCGTCTGATGAAGAACTTTCACCTCCTCGACTATGGCGTCGGCAACATCGGCTCGCTCCTGGGCATGATCGAGTCGCTCGGCTTGGCGGCGAGTCTCACTGACCGGCGCGCGGAAATCCTGGAATCGCCGCTGCTGGTGCTGCCCGGCGTGGGCTCGGCCCAGACCGCCATGCGCCGGCTGGAGGCCGACGGCCTGCTGGATCCGCTGCGCGAGCGCCATGCGCTCGGACGTCCCATCCTCGGCATCTGCCTTGGCGCCCAGCTCCTGTTCGAGACTTTGGAGGAGTCCGGCTCCGCGGGGATCGGCTTTCTGCGCGGCACGGTCGCCCGCCTGGCCGGCGCGGCCAAGTTCCACACCGGCTGGAGCCGGCTCGACTGGGACGAATTTCACGGCCTTGGCCTGACGACGGCCCTGAAGCCGGCGGACTCCTTTTTCTTCAACCACCAGTACGTCCTTCCCCGGGCCAGTATCCCGCGCAGCGCCACGGTCGCGGGCCGGCCGCACATACCGGCGCTTTATCTGCACGAGCACCTGTGCGGCATCCAGTTTCACCCGGAAAAGAGCCAGGCCCAGGGACGCCTCTTGCTCCGCAACCTCATCCACCGGCACTATGGCCTCTAAACGCCTCATTGGGATCCTGACGGTCCGGCACGGGCGGCTGTGCAAATCCTACGGCTATGCGGCCTGGCGTCCCGCCGGCGACCTCACGACCGCCCTGCGCAACCTCGACCGCTGGTCGGCGGACGAGATCGTGGTGCTCGACATTTCCCGCCGACCGGGCCTGGACCCGGCCGTCCTGCGTCAGATTGCCGACGCCAAGGTTGCGACCCCGCTGGCCTACGGCGGAGGCATCCGGGGCGTGGCCGACGTCGAGCAGCTGATGGCGCTCGGTTGCGACCGCTTTGTGGTCGAGAGCGTCCTCTACGAGGATCCGGTCACGCTGCAAAACATCGCCGACTTGGCCGGTCACCAGGCCCTGATTGGCTCCATTCCGCTGTGCCGCACCCCCGGCGGTTGGGCGCTCTGGCGCCCGTATCCCCCCGCGGAGGGAGCGAACTTTGAATCGCTCGACGCGATCCTGCGCCACGTGGCGCGGCAGCCCGTGTCCGAATACTTTGTCACCGCGGTCGGGACCGAGGGCCGGGCCGGCGGGTTCCCCCTGGAACTGGTCGACGCCCTGCGCGGCCTGCCCGAAAGCAGCGTGATCTGGTTCGGCGGGCTGGACTGCGCCACCGCCTCCCACTGCCTGCGCGAGCCGGTGACGGCGGCGGTCGCCTTCGGCAATCTCCTGCACGACAGCGAACTCGCGTTGCCTCACCTCCGGGCAGAATTGCCCACCGGGACGGTCCGCCCCGTCCGCCTTTCCGCATGAGCCCGCGCGTCTGCCAACGTTGTCTCTACACGGAGGCGCATCCTTTCGGCCTCGTCCTCGACCGCCACGGCATCTGCACGGGCTGCCGGACCCACGAAGAGAAAACCCGGTTGGACTGGGAGGAGCGTTTTTCGCTGCTGCGCGCGCAGTTGCCGGCGCTGCTGGGCCGTCGCGCCCGCCGCGATTACGACTGCGTCGTGCCGGTGCGCGGGACCCCGGAGTATTTCAAGGTGCTCGAGATCGTGAAGCACGAGCTCGGGCTGAACCCGCTCGTCGTGGCCTACAACTCGCAGTTCAACAGCGCCGCGGGGATCGAGAACCTCGACCGCCTGCGCGACACGTTCGACGTCGACCTGCTGCACTACACGAGCAACCCGGCGATCTACCGGAAGCTGGTGCGGGAGTCGCTCGCCCGGATGCGGTCGATGCGCTGGCCCTTCCTTGCCGGCGAGACCCAGTTCCCGGTGCGGGTTGCCGCGGACAAGGGCATTCCGCTCGTCGTCTGGCCGTACCACCAGCCGACGGAGCAGGCCGGCACGCACTCCTACACCGAGACGCCGGAGATGTCGCGCCGCGGCCGGCATTGTTATGATCTGATGGGCAGCGAACCCGCGGACCTGCTCGCGACGGAATCGCTGCTCCGGGCGACCGACGTCGAGGACCTGGCTTACCCATCCAATCCGGAGCTCCGGAAGCACGGGATTCGCGGCATCTATCTCGCCAATTACCTGCCGTGGGACTCCCGCCGCTACAGCGAGGAGATGGTGGACCGCCATGGCGCGCGCTGTGCCGCGAACCGCCGCACTTTCGACACCTACGACCGGATCGACGATTGCACCTACATGACCGTGCATGACCTGCTCAAACAGGCGAAGTGGGGCTATGCGCGCGTGACGGACAATCTCTGCCGCGAGATTCGCTTCGGGCGCATCGGCCGCGATGATGCGATGGCGATCGCACGTCACTATCAAGCCGAGTTTCCCCGCGAGGAAGTCGCGCAGTTCAATGCCTGGCTGGGTCTCCGTGACGGCGGCTTCGATTGGCTTCTCGGGAAGCTGTCCCCGGCGGAGGTTCCGCCGGCGCCGGCCCTGACGGCCGCGCAGGAGACGTTTGTGCGTTCCTTCCGCACCAACACCAGCCCGGTGTGGGAAACCGCCGAGTACATCGTGTTCGGCAAGGGCATTGCCGTCGACACAGTCGCCTAAGCCGCAGCGCCCGCCCATTTCCCATGCAGACCACCCTCCCGCCCGTACAGATTTTCCGCCAGCAATGCCGCCATGATGACGGCTGGTCGGACCACTACGGCGCCCTGCACGCCGCGGCAGCGTACGCGGGAATGACGATGCCGGAGCACTACCAAGTGCGGGGGATCTGGCAGCATGGCGTGTGCGGTCCCTGGCTGGCCACGGCGCCGGGTCCGTTGATGTTCAATTCGCCCCAGGCGGGTCGTTTCCCCGTGTTCGTCGCCCGGGAGGATGAGGCGGACTACCTGCGGGCGGAGGGATATCCCCGGGCCCGGGCCATCGGCCTGCCCATTCTCTACACTGCGCCGTCAAACCTCCCGCGCCAGGCGGGCTCGTTGCTCGTGATGCCGACGCATACGCTGGTCGGGGCGACGTTCGCGGACCGCCGGCCCTTCGAGGAATACGCGGAACAGATCAAGTCCATCGCCCCGAAGTTCGCCCACGTGACCGTGTGCGTTCACCCCAATTGCCAGCGGAACGGCCTGTGGGTGCGGGAGTTCTCGGAGCGCGGCCTGACGGTGATCTTCGGCGCGCAGACCAACGACCGGAACGCGCTGGCACGCATGCGCGCGCTGTTCGAGCAACACGAGTCGGTGACCAGCAATGGCTGGGGCTCGCATATTGCCTATGCCCTGGCCTTCGGGGCCCGGGCCTCGATCTGGGGATCGGAAATCGCGATCACCGAGGCCAACTCCCTGCTGGACCTTTCGTGGTCCACCGACCGCCGCACCCTCACGGCCGCACTGCAGCAGGACGTGCAGCAGGCCCGGCGCGAATTCACCCGGCGGGCCTATCGCTCGCCCGACGATGGCCTGCTGGATCCGGAGTGGGGTGGCTGGTTCATCGGTCGGGACCACCGGATTTCACCGGCCGAAATGAAGGCGGTGCTGTCCGAGATGGTGCCGGTCCTGCCCGAATTCGAACTGGTGGTGCAAGCCCGCCGGCAGCGTCAGGCGGTCCGGCAGGAAGCCGCCCGGCTGGCCGCGGCCCGGCGCAACCCGGAGGCCGTGAAGCTCCTGCTGAACCTGGTCCAGGAGGCGGCGAAGTCGAAGCAGGTCGTGCTCATCCTGGAAACATTGCGTGAAATCTCCGCGGACCTGCTGCCCCTGGAACCCGAACGTTCGGCCTTGTTGCAGGAACAGGCCCGGCTGCTCGTGGCGCGCGTCGAACAAGCGCGCCGGAATGCCGCCTGACCGGGCCCCTGAACATCCTTCGTGCCATGAATACCGACATGACGTTCCCCGCCTTGACCCTCTCCGGTGCGGACCCGCTTCCGGCCCGCAAGCTCCGGATCTGCATCGCCAGTTTTGATTTCATCGGGCCGGTCCGCAACGGGGGCGTCGGCACCGCCTTCACCTCGCTCGGCGAGGCCCTCGCGGCCGCGGGCCACCACGTCACTTTCCTCTACCTCTCGGGTTCGCATTGCGAGACCCACAAGCCGCTCGAGCACTGGATCGCGGAGTACCGGAAGAAGGGGATCGCGTTCGTGCCCTTGCCCGACCAGTGCGGCCCGCGGCTCGACACGACCTGGCCGATGAGCAAGCCCTATCAGGCCTACCAGTGGCTGCTCGGCCAGCCGCGCTTCGATGTCGTCCATTTCTCGGAGTGGCGCGCGCCCGGCTACTTCAGCCTTGTCGCGAAGCACCAGGGGCTCGCCTTCGCGGACACGCAGCTCTGCGTGCACACCCACGGGCCGACGCTCTGGAGCCTGCTTAGCAACGGCGAATACGTCAGCATGTTCGCGGAATTGGAGCTCGATTTCATGGAGCGCGAGAGCGTGCGCCTGGCGGACACCGTCGTGAGCCCGAGCCAGTATTTGCTGCGCTGGATGACGGAGCAGGAGTGGACGTTGCCGCCACGGACCTTCGTGCAACAGTACGTGCGGCCCACCGCCGCGCGGCCACCCGCGCAGGACCGCGGCTTTGCGGTGCAGCCCGTCCGGGAAATCGTCTTCTTTGGCCGGCTTGAAGTCCGGAAGGGCCTGGTCCTGTTCTGCGATGCCCTCGACCGCCTCAAGGCCGACCCGGCGATGCACGGCGTAAAGATCACCTTCCTCGGCAAGATCACCCAGGTGCAAAACACCAAGGGCGAGGATTACCTGCGGGACCGCACGAAAGACTGGCCGTGGGAAGCCACGGTTATCAGCGACCGCGACCAGTACGGCGCCCTCGATTACCTGCAGGGCCCGGGTCGCATCGCGGTGATTCCCTCGATGGTCGACAACCTCCCGAACACGGTGCTCGAATGTCTCGGCGCGCGCGTGCCCTTCCTCGCCAGCACCACCGGCGGCATTCCCGAAATGCTGGCGCCGGAGGACGCGGCGGAGATGCTTTTCCCGCTGCGCCCGGCGGAATTCGCGCAGAAGATGAAGGCGGCGGTGCAGCACGGCCTGCGCCCGGCCCGCTTTGCCGTCGAGCCGGAAGAAAACCGCCGCATCTGGACCGAATGGCATGCCACCGGCGCCTATCGCGCGCCGGCTGCCGCGATCCCTGCCGCCGGCGAGTTGCCGCTGGTCAGCATCTGCCTCTCGCATTTCAATCGACCGCATTTCCTGCGGCAGGCCCTGGCGTCGATCGAGACGCAGGACTATCGGCGCATCGAGGTTGTCCTCGTGGACGACGCGAGCACCGACCCGGACGCCATCGCCTACCTCGACTCGCTGGCTCCCGTGTTTGCCCAGCGTGGCTGGCAGCTGATTCGCAACCAGGAGGAGCTCTTCGTCGGCGCGGCGCGCAACCTGGCCGCCCGGCACGCCCGCGGCGAGTTCGTCAAGTTCATGGACGACGACAATGTCGCCAAGCCGAAGGAAATCTCGACCTTCGTGGCCGTGTCCCGCCGCACCGGGGCCGACATCGTTTCCTGCGCGCTGGACGTCTTTACCGAGACGACCATGCCCCGGCCCAACCAGGTTCCCCACAGCCGTTTCCTCTTCATGGGCGCGGCCGCCGCGGCGACCGCCATCCGGAACTACGTGGGCGATACGAATTCCCTCTTCCGGCGCGAGGTGTTCCTGGCGCTCGGTGGATTCCACGAGGAGCGCCATGTCGGCCATGAGGACTGGAAACTGATGGGCGCGGCCGTGCTCAAGGGTTACCGGCTCGAGGCAATTCCCGATGCGCTGGTCTGGTACCGCCGCACGGGGACCGGCCAGAACGCGTCCGTCCGGAATTCGCAGCAGGCGGGTCACATGCAGAACATCCTGCCCTACCTGCAGGCGGTGCCGCCGGCGTTGCGCAACCTGGTCCTGTACGCCCAGGGCAATTCCCTGCGGCAAAACGAATTCATGGTCCGCGAGTCAATGCGCCGGGAAAACGACCTGAAGGTGCTTTGGAAATCCAAGCTCGAGGCCGGCATCGCGCTGGCGGCCGAGGGGCAGGGAACCGCCGCCGCCAAGCTCATGCTCGCCGCGGTCAAGTCGGTCGAGACCTGCAAGGTGCCCGGCATCATCGTCGACGCCATCCTGGAAACCGCCCCGCACCTGGCGCCACTCGATCCGGGTCGGGCCCGCTTCCTAGTCAACCTGGCGGTGAAAACGACGGAAGCGAAGGGTCGGACCGCCGACCACGAGCGCGCGCTCAAGGTGCTGGCCGCGCTGGGCAGCCCGGCGCGAATCAGCGAGCCGCTGGCGAAGGCGAGCTAGACACCCGTCATGTCGCGCCGGATTCGCATCTGCTATTTCAATACCTGGGCCACCGGGCTCGAGCCGGCGGCGGCCTACCTGCCGCGGGTGCCGGCCATGGACCTCCGGCCGCTGGTGTCGAATCCGCGGGAGGCCGGCCTGCTCCAGAAGGCGCGGCTCGACTGCGACTGGTATGCGGCCAATACACGATGCTTCGCTGCGCTGCAGCACCCGGATATTGAATTTCTCCCCGCCTGGGTGACCGGCAAGGCCGGCCTGCTCGATGTGGCCCGGGCACCCCGCGAACTGGGTGAGGAACGGTGGCTCATCGCCATGGCCCACCAGCCGCAGGTGCTGGGCGACCTGGCGGGCAAGGTCTACGAGATGCTGGCCAAGAAGCAGGTGCGATTGCTGTTTTATGCCTTCGACGAGGCCAGCCGCTTCATGCCGTGCTTCAACGACATCGCCCCGCACCTCGATGTGCTGATCCACGACGAATCCCCGCTCGCCGCCGAAGGCTATGCGCGGCTGGGACCGAATTGCCGGGTGCGGCACAAGAGCTGGGTGGCCAACTTCGCGCCGGGGGAAGCCACCTTCAACGAGGCCCCGGAGGAGAAGATTTATTTCCTGGGTTCGCAGCTGGGCCTGACGCCGCACCGCCAGCGCCAGATCGATTTCCTGCGGGGGAAATTAAAGGACCGCTTCGTGGCCAGCCATGACCATAGCACTCCGGTCGACGCGCGGGTTGCGCTCAACCGCTACAAGGTCGGCTTCTGCCCGGAAGGGCGCAAGTTTGCCACTCCGGCCATGAGCGCCAGCCATACGGATCGGCCGTTCTGGTCAGGCTGTCTCGGCATGGTGCCGGTCAGCGAGGATTCGCGCCAGGGCGGACGGCTGGAGGAACTGCACGCCGAGGGTCTGATCGTCCGCTACCGGCACGCCGACCTGAAGTCCCTCGCCGAGGCCTGCGAGTGCGCGCTGGCCATGAGCACGGCGGAGCGCCACCTGATCTTCGAACACTTCAACGCGCATGAGACCATCGGTGCCGTCGTCACCGAATCCCTCGTGGGCGTGACGCGGCAGGTCACGGACTCCTCCGGCAGTCCGTTCGCGAAGGCCGTGGCGTAGTGGGACGCGCGACGGACGGACGATATCCGCCGGATCTTTTTACCGGGCGCGGCAATGCGCGTTCGAAGTACCTTTCGACCGCTGTCCAGAACATATACGTGCCGCCGCGGCCCTGAATGGAGCCATAGGTGAGAACCCTGAGGAACGAACAGCCGAACAGGGCGGCCAAGACCAGGATTTGCAGAGCCTTGACCGCCCGGTCGTGCTGAAAACATCCAATCACGAGGTGAAGCAAACGGGCCAGGAGATAGAAGACGACAATGTACACGGCCGAATAGAGCCCGAACGCGAGGGCTAGTCTTCCATGTAACCGCACCAGCTCCTTAAGCGTGACCGCGATTCCGTAACACGTGGGCACGATTAATCCGACCAGGCCGAGGTTGATGACGATGGGGACAAAGCAGACCGCCAGCAGTACGAAGCCGAAACAGAATTGGCGCCGGGACAGTGGGGCGGCAGTCATCACGCGGCCAGCATGCGACCGACGGATGAAAGCCCGATGAAGGTGGCGTGAAATTAGCGCGAATTGCCCGACGAAGATGATTACAGGGGGCGACCACAAGGGGGGCCAGGTTGTAGGTTTTAAAATTCAGTCGCACGTCACCCGGACATAGTATCCTAAAACCTACATTTCTGTGCGCCTCCCAGGGCGAAATATGCGGGTTAGTGGGGATCGGATGTTTTCAGTTGCCTGCCGCACGCCGCGTTGCAGACGGCACATTCGTCGAGCGTGGCGTAGGCAGGGGCATAAAAGAGCACCTCCGGCATGCCAGCATAGGGCCCGCGGTCGAATGTCCGCCCTTTGAAACCTGCCAGCTGCCGCATTCCGTACTTTCGCTTCGCCTCGATGGCCTTTTGCAGTTTTTCGCGCTGCCCGTCCGAAAGGGCCAGGCACGACATTCGATGCGCGAACCAGCGTTGCAGAAGGATGTTGATCGCCGCCAGGCGCTCCGCCGGTTGCTCGCTGTAGAGCATCTTCTTCAGGTGGGGTTTGAGGCCCGTGCCCAGGGATCCCGGCGTCGATGTCCCACCCTTGAGCGCAAAGAACGTCGCCGGCCGCGACCGATAGACTTCCAGCGCATGGATGGTGGGACCGCACAGGAGGCAGGAATAGATGAAGTGACAGTATTCGTCATTCGGACCCTTCAATAGAATCTGCGCGACGTCCTGGGTGGCCAGGCCGTCCTCGAAGCAGCCCTCCAGGACGGAGAAGAAGATGAAGCGATGGGCTTCGTCATAGTCTTCGGCAATGGAAGGGGCGGCGGAGGCAACCAGGGTGAGGAACAGGGCGAGCAAGGGTTTCATGGGGTGATGCGAGACGCGGCGAACGGGCGTGGCATGGGTGGCTGTTGGGCGCACGATCGAGTATCTCTCCGAACTGGGGATGCCTGGCGGCAGCGGAAGGTTTACACCCGGCCGATTTTTATTCGCCCGGATCACGGTGGCCGTCCCCGGCGGCCGCCGGCCTCAGGCGCCGTTGGAAACGGAAGTCGAGTCAGGTTCGGCTGCTGGCACCGGGCCGGAAAACGCTTCCTTGCCTCGTTTTGACCCGAGGAGCAGCAGGACGAGCAGAGGCCACAGCGCGATCGCGGCGGTGATGACCAGCACCGCGACCGGAGAGCCGGCAAAAAGGAAAAGAGGAAACAACAACACGGTCAAAACCAGGCCCGCCTTATCGGCGGCAAACGGGTCATCCGCGCCCGTGCTGACCGGTCCATTCAAGGGCGAGCTGTCGCCGAGAACCAGCCACGCGGCGACTCCGAGGACGACGATCATGCCGATGGCCACGACGATGCCGCCCGGCCGGCCCCAAGGCTGATAGCGCCACATCGCCCGGCCAACCACGAACATCAAGACTGGGAATACCAGCATCAGCCCTGCCGTCACCATCGGTTGCAGCGGGAGGCCCGACGACGAGTGGCCATGTCCGAGCATCGCCGGCGTCAGCACGGCAAATGCGCCGGCGGCCAGGATCGCGCCGCCGGCCACCATGCCACCGATCATCAGGCTGAGCGCCGCAACGCGAACGGAGGGGGAGGTCCTTTGTAAGTTCAATGGGAAGAAGACCGGGGATGAGCAAGAAAGGCGGGTCCCGCCTCACGTGTCGAAACCCAACCCATCGCACTTGCGGCCATGGTACTCGATGCGCCAGCAGCGGGGGTCATTTCCGCCTTCCACGCTGGCAATGATGTACTCGCGGCCCTTGGAAATCGCGAAATGCACCAGGCCGAGTTTCAGGCCGGCAATCTCGGACCGGAGGTCAGGCGACGACTTCGCGGCCAATGCCTTCTCCTCCTCCAAGGTGCTGCTCAGCCAGGCCGGATCACCCAACACGTCCCGGGCGTAGCTGAGGAGCCGGGGAGTGGGTCTGGCTTCGCGGTCGTAAGCGAGCGCGAAGCGAACCTGCTGGTAGGCGCCGATCCACGCCTCGTCGTCAGCCGACCATTCCGTGCGGCCAAGCACCGGGTCATCATACACCGACAGCGGCTCCTCGCCCTTGGCGAACAGCTTCTTGAGGAAGTTCATGCTTCAGTCCCGCGACGGCCGACGGATTCGCCGTTGGTTTCCCTGGCGGGCAGTGCTTGGGGCTTTTGCTGGGATTGCTGGAATTCGATGTCGCTTCGCGTGGACGATTGCGCGGGATCGCCCAGCCACTGATTTGCCAGCGCGGGGAGCACCTTGTCGGCCGAGCCGCGCAGGGGGCGGAATCCGCTGGGCGCGTTGCTGGCGTCCAGGTCGACAAGGACTTTTTCCGCGTCGGCGCGGGCGAATTTCACCAGTCCGGCGGCCGGGAACACGGCCAGGGAGGTACCGACGACGAGCACCCTGCCGGCCGAGCGGATCTCCTCCACTGCTTCGCCGAACCGGTGGATTTCCTCCCCGAACCACACGATGTGCGGGCGCAACTGGCCGCCTCGGCGGCAACGGTCGCCCAACCGGATCGGGGCACCTCCGATCTCCTGGATGAGGAGCGGATCGATCGTGCTCCGCGCCTTGGACAGTTCGCCGTGCAGGTGAATGACCCGGTTCGAGCCCCCGCGCTCATGGAGATCGTCCACGTTCTGGGTGATGACCACGACCTCGAACCGGCTTTCCAATGCGGCGATCGCCCGATGTCCGTCGTTGGGCAGGGCGGCGGCGGCTTGCGCGCGGCGGGCATTGTAGAACTCGAGCACCAGTCCCGGGTTCTTCGCCCAGGCTTCCGGCGTGGCCACGTCCTCGATCCGATATTTGCTCCAGATGCCGCCCGCATCGCGGAAGGTCGCCAAGCCGCTGGGCGCGCTGATGCCGGCGCCGCTCAACACGACGATTTTCCGCGGATTGAGTGAAAGCTGGGACATGACGGATCCTCACGGTTTGCCGGCCGCCAGAGAGGCAAGGGCATTTTCGACGATCCGGGTGAAGGCGGTGGCGTCGCAGAGGGGGCTTGCCCGCATGCGCTCGCGGAGCGAGGCGCGCAGGGCGGCGCGGCGGGGGGCGTCGAGGGCGGCCTCGCGGGCGATGCGCAGGTATTCGTCGGGCGTCGCGGCGATCCACTCGGGCAGGCCTAGGTGGGTGAGGAGGCTGGCGCCGACGCGGGCGGCGTGGACGCGGCCGGCGAGGGTGATCACGGGCACGCCCATCCAGAGCGCTTCGCACGTGGTGGTGGTGCCGTTGTAGGGGAAGGTATCCAAGGCAATGTCCACGCCGTGGTAGAGGCTCAGGTGATCCGCGACGGAGAGCTCGGCGGAATTGAAGGTGAGGCGTCCGGGCGCGATGCCGGCGACTCCGAAGCCGGCAAGGATGCGCGCCTGCACGGCGGGGTCGCCGAGGCCGCGCGATTTCAGGATCAGCTTCGAGCCGGGCAGGGAGGCGAGCAACCGCGCCCACAGCACGAGGACGTCGGGCGTGACTTTGGCGAAATTGTTGAAACAGCCGAAGGTGAGGCCGCCCGAGGAGATGTTCGGACGCGTGTTGACCGGTGGGGCCTGGTCGTCCGGCCGGTAGCAGGAAAAATTGGCGGACAGCCGGACCAGCTTTTCGGAGTGGAACTGCTCGGTGGTGCCGGCGGGGTCGCTGATGGCATCGGTCAGCCGGTAGTCGATGGCGTCGAGCCCGGTCGTGTTGGGGTAGCCGATCCAGGTGACCTGCACCGGCGCGGGGCGGCGGGCCAGCACCAGCAGGCGATGCCGGGCGGTGTGGCCGGCGAGGTCGATGAGGAGGTCGAGTTGGTCGGCCCGAATGAGCGCGGCGGCGTCGTCGTCGTTGAGGCGGGCAATATCACGCCAGTGCTCCGCGAGGCCGCGCAGCCGCTCCGTGACATGGTCCGGCTGGCGGACGCTGGCGTAGCAAAACACCTCGAAGCGGGTGCGATCGTGGGCGGCGAGAACAGGTTCGATGAAATAGGCAACGGAGTGGTGGTTGAAATCGGGCGACAGGTAACCAATGCGCAGGCGGCGCCCGGCAGTCGGCGGCACCGGCGGGGGCGCCGCGGGCGCCAGTTTGGCGGCATAGAGCTCGTTCCAGCGGCGGTGCTCGGCAAAAACCTCGGCGGGGCCGGCGTCCGGCAGGAAATTGAGCGCAAAGAGCAAATTGCTGTGGGTCTCCGGGCTGGGCTGGGAGGCGAGCGCGGCCCGGTAATGGGCCACGGCGGCGCGGAGATTGCCTTCCTGTTTGTCCAGGCGGCCGAGGTTGTCGTGCGCGGCGGCGTACCCGGGGCGGAGGCGCAGGGCTGCCTCGAACGCGGCGCGGGCCGGGGCATTTTGCCCGGCGCTGGCCAGGGCATGGCCGAGGATGTTGTGCGCTTCGGGCCGGGTGGGCTCGAGCGTGATGGCGCGTTGGAAGGCGGCGATGGCCGCCGCGCGATCGCCGGCTTCGAGGCAAGCGACGCCAAAGTTCAACCAAGTCGGGGCGTGATTCGGTGCCAGGCTCGAGGCCGTGCTCAACGCGTCGACCGCTTCCGCGTAGCGGCCGAGGGATTTGAGGACATTGCCAGCCTGGTGGTGCGCCTCGGCGAGCTTGGGGTCGACGGCGGCCGCCTGCCGGAAAGCGGCCAGGGCATCGTCCGGCCGGTTGACGCCGCGCAGGATCAGGCCGTGGAGCAAGTGAAATGAAGCCGCCGCCGGTCCCACGGGTCCGGTCGCGAGGACCTGTTCGATCAGGGGCAGGGCCTCCGCGAGCCGGCCCGCCTTGAAGTGGGCGAGGGCCTGGGCGTGGAGTGGGGCGGGGGCGGCGGACATGGGCGGGACGACGAACCACGGGACAACCGACGACGGGCCGAGTCAACGCGAAGCTGGGACGAGGAAATATTGGATTACCGTTCGGTGCGGATGGGCTGGATTCCGCGCGGCGCGCGGAATGGGGCGCAGCACGACTGCGCCCCTACAAGAAATATCCGGACGCAAAAAGCCCCCGGCGGCAGCCGGGGGCTTCTTGACGGATAGAGTTGGCCCCGATGGGCCCTGACGATCCCCGCCGGAGGCGTCCTGCTTCGCCCTCCTGACCGGCCGCCCCTGCGGGCGGCCGGCGTGGTTGGGCGAATCAGAACAACCACTGACTGGAGACCTATTAGCCGATGAGGCGGAGGGCGACCTGCGCGCTCTGGTTGGCCTGGGCCAGCATGGCGGTGCCGGACTGAACCAGGATGTTCCAGCGGGCGAGCGAGGTGCTTTCCTCGGCGACGTCAACGTCCGTGATCCGGCTGTTGGCGGCTTCGAGGTTGGCCTTGTTGACCGTGAGGACCTCCGAGGCGAAACCGAGGCGGCTCTGCTCAGCGCCGTTCTGGGCGCGGAACGTAGCGACGTTCTGGATCGCATCGGTGATGTCGCTCAGGTCGATGTCGGCGAGCGAGGCAACCGAGGAGGACGTGAGGGCGGCGACGCCATCGGCGCTGCCGGCCAGGTCACGACCTTCGATGGTCACGCTGGACGAAGAACCATCCTCGGAGACGCTGACCGTGAGGTCGGCGCTGCCGAAGAGAGCGACACCGTTGAAGGACTCGCCGGTCAGCGAATCGAGCTCGTCCTGCAGGGCAGTGAACTCGGAATCGTAGTTGGCGAGGTCGTCGCTGTTCTTGGTCGGGTCGCTGTAGAGGGTCTTCAACTCGCTGAGGCGGTCGAGAACCTTGCCGGTGACCTTCAGCACGCCGTCCTGCGACTGCAGGAAGGAGATCGAGTTACCGATGTTGCTGGCGGCGGCGCCGGAGCGCTTGGCCGCGGCAGACAGCTTCATCGACACAGCGAGACCGCCCGCATCATCGGACGGGTTGACGATTTTCGAACCGCTGGACAACCGGTTAAGGCTGCGCTGCAGCATGGAGTTCGAGGCAGACAGGTTGTTTGAAGCAACCGTGGCCGCGTAGTTGGTATTAATCACGACTGACATGGTATCTATCCTTGATTTGTGCGACTTTCCGTCGTCGCCACGGACCCGGCTTATCGGCGCCGGGTCGGGCCGTTCGAGGCGAGTGCCTCAAAGTGGGGGCGGCGCGGGACAAGCGCGCCGTTCAAAAAACATACAGACAACCGCACTGACTTATCACGCGCCGGGGCCGGCAATCACTCCGGCCCCGCGCGGCGGGGCGTCTCCACCAGCGTTTACTGGAGGAGGCGGAGCGCCGTCTGGGCGCTCTGGTTGGCCTGGGCGAGCATCGCGGTGCCGCCCTGGACCAGGACATTCCAGCGGGCGAGCCGGGTGCTTTCCTCGGCGACGTCCACGTCGATGATCCGGCTGTTGGCGGCCTCGAGGTTGGCCTTGTTGACCGTGAGCACCTCGAGGGCGAAGCCGAGGCGGCTCTGCTCGGCGCCGTTGCTGGCGCGGAACGTCGCGACGTCCTGGATCGCATCGGTGATGTCGGTCAGGTCGATGTCGGCCAGCGAGCTCACCGTGGTGGCGGTCAGCGCGGCGATGCCACCGGCGGTGTCAGCGAGGTCCTTGGCCGAAATGGCGACCGTGGAGGACGTGCCGTCCTCGGAGACGCTGACCGAGAGGCCGGCGCTGCCGAAGAGGTCGACGCTGTTGAACTTCTCGGTGGTGAGGGAGTCCAGCTCGTCCTGCAGGGCGGTGAACTCGGAGTCGTAGTTCGCCTTGTCGTCGGAGTTCTTGGTGGGGTCGGTGTAAAGGGTCTTCAACTCGCCCATGCGCTCGAGGACCTTGCCGGCGACCTTGAGCACGCCATCCTGCGACTGCAGGAAGGAGACAGAGTTGCCGATGTTGCTGGCAGCGGCGCCGGAGCGCTTGGCTGCGGCGGACAATTTCATCGAGACGGCGAGGCCGCCCGCATCGTCCGCGGGGTTAACGATCTTCGTGCCGCTCGAGAGACGGTTCATGCTCTTCTGGAGCATATCGTTCGAGGCGGCCAGGTTGTTCGACGCGACGGTCGCGGCGAAGTTGGTGTTGATGACGACTGACATGGTGATCTTCCTTGATTTTGATTTGCGACGTCCGTGTCGCATTCGGCTCCTGAGTAGCGGCTCCTGAGCGGTCCGGCCTTGGTTCTGATTCGCGGCAGGCCAATTAACGGCGCGGTGGCGAAAGAAATTTAGGAAGTTGGCACGGAATTATTTTTTCGGGCCGGGCCGCGGGCATTTCTTCGCGAGCCCGGTTTCGCTCGGAAAAACGCCGCCGGGAACGGGCCCGAAAAGAGGCCCAAATTTTCTTTTGCCGGCTAAACTTCCCCGGGGGGAGACCGATGAAGGGGTGGGGCAGTGTCCCCCCTCCCACCCATGGCATCCCTACAACTCTCAGGCCTCGCTTCCGGTCTCGATTGGAAGTCGTTGGTAGACCAATTGATGGAGCTGGAGCGGGCACCCATCACGCGGATCGAAAAGGAGCAGTCCACCAACACCCAGCGCTCCACCGCGATCAGGGATCTCGGCGTCAAGCTCACCTCGCTGCAGTCCGCCGTCACCGGCCTCAAGGACCAGACCCTTTTTTCCGGTCGCACCGTCTCCTCCGCGACGGCCAGCTCCACCTGGTCCCTCTCGGCCAGCTCCGGCACCGCGACGGGCAGCCATTCGATCGCCGTCAGCCAGCTCGCGACGAAGGCCCGCCGCGACGGCGCGGCCGACATCACCGGTGGCATCAGCGCCACCAACAGCGTCAACGGCGTGACGCTCGCCACGATGCGCACGGCCGGGGTCGTCACCGCCGGCAAGTTCACGATCAACGGCCAGCAGATCACGGTCGCCACGACCGATTCGCTGCAGGACATCTTCGACCGCATCGCCACTGCAACGGGCGACGACATCACGCCCACCTACGACGCGGGAACCGACAAGGTCACGTTCGACAGCATCAGCGACACGCCCATCACCCTCGGCGCGGCCAATGACACGAGCAATTTCCTGCAGGTGCTGAAACTCGCCAACAACGGCACCGATGTCATTGCGAGCTCGGGCAAGCTGGGTTCCGCGCGCACCAGCAACACGCTCGCCAGCGCCGGCCTCAACACCGCGATCACCGCCGTGGACGGCACCGGCGCCGGCACCTTCACGATCAATGGCGTCGCCATTTCCTACAACGTCAACACCGACTCCCTCAGCACGGTCATGAAGCGCATCAACGCCTCGGCCGCGGGCGTCACCGCCACCTACGATGCGGTGAATGACCGCGTTTCCCTGGCGAACAATGCGACGGGCAACCTCGGCATGACGCTCAGCGAGTCGGCGGGCGGCCTGCTCGGCGCGCTCGGGCTCACCGCCGGCTACGCGGCCACGGCGGGCAAGAATGCCGAGTTTTCCGTCGACGGCGGGCCCACGCTCATCAGCACGAGCAACACCCTCGACGGCACCGCGCACGGCATCACCGGCCTGTCCGTCACCGTCGACAGCGAGACCACGCAGACCATCAGCGTCGCGGCGGACACCGCCAAGATGAAGGACAAGATCAGCGCCTTCATCACCGCGTACAACGCGGTCGGGAATTACATCGACGAAAAGAGCAAGATCACCTCGACGAACGGGAAGATCACCGCCGCTGTGCTCAGCAGCAACCGCGACGTCCAGGACTGGGGCCGGCAGTTGCGCAACCTTGCCTTCAATTCCATCGGCGGCCTCAGCGACACGATCGACCGCCTGGACGACCTGGGCCTGGACTTCAGCCGCGACGGCCAGCTGGCCATCGAGGATGCGGACAAGCTCGACGCGGCCCTCGCCGACCACCCGACCGACGTCGAGGCGTTCTTCGGCACGGCCACCACGGGCTTCGCGGCCAAGTTCGACACGCTGCTCGACAAGCTGATCGACTCGGGCGACACCATCCAGGAGAACTACACCAAGACCAACGACTCCCTCGACCGGCAAATCGAGGACCTGGAGCGCCGGCTCACCCAGCAGCGCGAGCTGCTGACGAACAGCTTCGTCGCGATGGAAACGGCGCAGTCGAAAATCCAGCAACAGGGCACGGCGATCGCGAACGCCTTTGGCACCGCCTCCAGCAAATGATGAAAGCGCCGCTCCTCTTCCCCCTCCTCGTCCTGTCCAGCCTCCTGGCCGTGGCCGCGCCGCCGACGCTGCCCACCTGGGTGCCCCGGCCCGAACGGGAGAGTTGCTACTTCGCGCCGGTGAACTTCCGCGGCGACACCCAGCTGGCCCCGGATATCCACCGTGTCGCCTTCCTGCCCATCCACGGCGGGGAAGTGGCCGCCGCCGAAATCACGGCGGATCTCGACCCGGTGCTCGTGACTGCCCTGCAGCGCCAGCTGCGTTTCGAGGTCGTCACCGTGAGCCGGGAGGATTGCCAGCACCTGTTCGGCGCCGGCGACTTCGGTTCCACCGCGGCGCTCCCGCACGGGTTCCTCGAAAAGATCGCCGAGAAATATGCCGTCGATGCGGTGCTGTTCACCGACCTGACCGTATTCCAGGCCTATCGCCCGCTCTCCCTCGGCCTGCGCTGCAAGCTGGCGGCGACGCGCGACGTTCGCCTCATCTGGGCCTTTGACGAGATCTTTTCCTCCGCGGACGTAAAAATGATCAACAGTGTGCGCCGGCACTACAAGGAAGGTTACCGCCTGGCCCCGGTGGACCCGACCCCCTCCGTGCTCCAGAGCCCGACGCGCTTCGGCGCCGTGGCCGCCGACCTGATGTTCCGAACCCTTCCGCCTCGTTAAACCCACCGTTTATACGACCTTTACATTGTTTCACTCTAAAGTCCCTTCCCCCCGCGACGATTATTACCGTGTCACTTACGGCGTTCCCTGTAACAACAATCAGAGGCTGACCGTGCTTCCCAAAGAAAGCCCATGATCAACTCAACCTCTTCCTCCGACCGAGTGCTTCGCCCCGACGGCGTGGTGCTCCATTCCAAGACGCCGGCTGCCGGTGGCCCCGAGGCCGACCGGTTTTCCCCCGAGCAGACGGCCGCGTTGCGCGCCGCCCTGGCCAGCCAGCCCGAAATCCGCGCCGACGTGGTCGCGCGCGCCAAGGTCCTCGCCGCTGATCCCTCCTATCCCTCGGCCGCCATCCTCCGCCAAGTGGGCAAGGCGATCCTGAATTCCTCCGATCCCGCCGAGCAGGCGGACTGAGCCGGCCCATGTACGCCAAGGATTACGCGCGAGCCTACCGCGCCAATTCGATCCTCACGGCCAGCCCGGGCCAGCTCGTGCTGATGCTTTTCGACGGGGCGCTCAACGCCCTGGCCATCGCCCGCACCGCGTGCGACGACACGTCCGGCGATCCCCGCCGCGTCGAGGTTGTCCACACCCAGCTGGTGAAGGCGCAGAAGATCATCGCCGAACTCCAGGGCACCTTGAACCTCGAGGCGGGAGGCGAATTCGCCCGCACGATGTACGGGCTCTACGACTATTACGACCGCCGCCTCGTCGAGGCCAACATCCGCAAGCAGAGCGCGCCCATCGCCGAGGTCGAACGCCTCATGGGTGAAGTGCGCAACGCCTGGTCGGAGATGCTCAACGAGAAGGACAAGGCCGCCCCGCCGCCGACGCTCCACCAGGTGGCCTGAGCCATGGAGACCCCGCTCGAGACCGCCAGGCGCCTTTTCGCTGCCCTCGAGGAGCTGGTGATGCAGGAAACCCTGCTCATCCGCACGATGGATTTCGTCGAGGCGGTCGAAGTGCAGGAGCGCGCGGCCCCGCTCGTCGAGCGGCTGTGCGCCCTGGCCGAACACGAGTCCGTGCGGGTCCTGGGCCCGCAGCTGGCCGTCTTGCTCGATCGCCGCAGCCAGAACTACCATTTCCTCGACACGCAGCTGCAGCGCCTCCAGGGCGAGCTCGACCGCGTGACCACCGCGCGCGGCCGCTTGCGCAAGGTTGCCCCGGCCTACCGGACGCTGCCGATGGCGATGGAATCGCGCCTGAACACGGCCGCCTGAGGCGGGAAATCGGGTAGGGGCGCAAGCTTGCCCGGTCCAAATTGCGATAGATGTGATCCATGTAGGGGCGCAGTCTTGGCTAGGTGCCACACATCGCTGACACTTTAGGTGCCACACATCGCTGACAGATTGGTTGGGTGATCTGGCAAAGATCGGGGAGGGTTTGGGAGGGGCGTCAGCCCCTCCCACTCTTGGGCGGAAGGTTGCGCCGGACGATGCGGAAGGTACCTGGATCATCGGCGTGGAGGTGGCCGAGCAGGTGAGGTCCAAGGTAGATCGCGAGCAAGTTGGCAGTGAGGGAACGTGCGGCGAGTTGCTCGCCGACCAACGCCCGACCGAGATGACGATAGCGGCCCCGCCATCGCCAGCGGCCTTTGCGATCGGTGGCCAAGGGCTGCCAGTTGGCCGGATAGATCCAAGGCCGCACCGCACGAGGCCAGCGGCGTGGACTGGGTCGATAGCGTGCAGCCGGCACTGCCATGCCGAGGTGTTCATGCGGCCGGTGGTGATTGTACCGCCAGCGCCACCGATCAAAGCGCTGTTGTTGGGCGCGGACATTGACGGAAGGCGGGGTGCCGGCCTCGGCTTTGAGCACTTGGTGCATTTGTTCATGCTCCGGGTTGTCCTGGGGACAGCCGGGCCGGCCATGCTCCAGCCGGATCCCGAGCTTCAGCCACGAGATGTTCAAGCGCGACCACCCCCGTGGTCCGATCGATCCGAAGGGCTGGCCATTGTCCATCCGGAGGGCGCGGGGCAGTCCGTAGCGACGGAACAACCGCTGCATGACCCGTCCGATCAGCTGCTCGTTGGGTCGCGCCAGGTGTTGGACGCACAAGAGGTACCGGCTGGCCAGGTCCCGCACCGTCAGCGCGTAAACCCAACGACCATCCCGGGTCCGGAAGCGACCCTTGAAGTCGATGGTCCAGACATCGTTGCAGCACCGTCCCTGCAGTCGCCCCGGCAATCGCACCTTCGGTCCGGGACCGCTGCGCCGGGGACGCCGGCGCACCCGCCCGGCCCGTTCCAGCCATCGCGCCAAGGTCCGCAAGCCGGGCAGCTGCGACCGCGGGTGATCGCGTCGCAGCTGCCAGCGCAGCTTCTTGGGCCCGAAGTGGCGATGCCGGCGCCAAGCCTGCCACAACCGCGGCAGCCAGACCTGCTGCAGCTGCCTGGCGGCCTCCGTCCAGCGCGGCTGCGAGCTCAAGGCCCCACGGCCACCAGCTTGAAACCGCCGCCACCATTTATACGCACATTCCCGACTGATGCCATGTCGCCGACACAACGCGGTCATGTCCACCGCCGCTCCCAAGGCCAGGCGCTCTGCAATAAAACGCCGGCGTGCACCAACCAGATCTTCAGTTTTCCAGGGCATAGATGCCCGTAAAACTGTCAGCGATGTGTGGCACCTAAAGTGTCAGCGATGTGTGGCATCATGCC
>DASZPS010000224.1:0-43066 GCA_035549955.1 Lacunisphaera sp.
GCGGCGGCGGAGGTTCGCGCGCCTCTTGACACGGTAGCCGTCGGCGGGTACTAAAACCGCCCTTCCGCGGGAGTAACTCAGCGGTAGAGTGCCACCTTGCCAAGGTGGACGTCGAGGGTTCAAATCCCTTCTCCCGCTCAAAGTAAGCTGAGCAAAATTAGCCGGTTAGCGAGGTTTCGCTAGCCGGCTTTTTCGTTGGAAGTACCACTCGAGGCGGCCTGCGTACCACCTTGAGTACCACCTGAGCGAGCGAGGTCAGTCCGTGCGGCCATGAGGTCGATGACCCGGGCGATGCTGCCCCGCTGCTCGGCGGCGTTCACCGTTGAATAGTGGTGCTGCATCCGTTCAGTCAGGTGGCCCGAGATACTCCTCGTCACGACCCCCTCAATCGCTGCGGCGCGGGCGAGGTCATTGAACGTGCGGCGAAGCCCCCGCTGGGTGAACTGTTTGCCGAGACCAATGGCGTCCGCCACGTCCGCAAACGGCCTGTTCAGCACACCGGGTGACCGAAACCCACCCGTTGTCGCCGGAAACAGGAGATCGCTCTCCTGCATCTCTGGCGTCGCAAGCTGGGTCTCGACGTGCCAACGGAGCACTTCGAGCACGGGTTCCGGCAGGTGTATCCGGTAGCGGACCCGCTGCTTCGTCGTGTTCATGACCTCGGCGCCTCGCGTGTGCGAGCGCCGAACGAGCAGCTTGCCCTCCGACCAGAGGACATCTGTCAGGAGCCCTTTGCGCCGGAGCGGACGAAGGGAGGACGGCCGCAAGCCCGTCGCCAGGCCGAGGAACGTCATCGCATAGTGTTGCGGGTGAAGCTGGCGCATGGCTTCGAGGAAGCGCGGGACCTCTTCAGGAAGAAGCGCGTTCGGCTCCTCTTCCGTGTAGGTCTCATGCTCCGACTCGTCGAAGTCGCGGACGCCCTCGGTCGCGAGGGCGGGAAGTCCAAGTTCCCGCTTCGCGGCTTTCATGACGACCCTTAACGTCGAGAGCCAGCCGTTGCACGTCGCAGGCGCGTAGTCCTCCCCGCGAACGAGTTCCGCGAGCTCGGCTTTCCACGCTTCCACGTGCTTCACGCCCACCTGATCGATGAACATCTCTCCAAACCCCATGACCGTCCGCCCGGTTTTCCTACCGCACGTGCCGGCGATCAGGTGTTCCAAGGTGTTGCTCCACTTCTCGCGTCCCCGCGCGCTCCGAATCTCCATGGCCGCGAGCTTGCGCTCGTAGAGTTGCCGCGCGAATTCCGCGAAGCGCATCTTGGGAGGCGCGGCCGAGAGGACGCCAGACTTGACACGCATCCGCTCGGCCTCGAGCCAAGCGAACGCCGTCGCCTCCGTCGCTTCCGGTAACACCTTCCTGATCTCGACCAGATGACCCGTCGTCGCGTCGGTTACGCGCGCTCGAACCAGAAAGCCTCCTTCCTTCCGCTGCCACACTCTCGGCAGCTTGGTGGGACGCACCCACGTGTTCCATTGCTTCTTCCATTCCTGCTTCTTGTCCATGAGGGACTCCTTCTTCGGAAGGCGTCCCGGGACGACCCGCCTCGACCATAGCAGATCGAGGTTGCCCAAGGAGGAACGCATCCAGCGCCTCGATCGTGAACATGCGCGTGCCACAGCCACCGCGACGGCCGGCAGGAACCAGCGAGCCCTTTTGCACAGCTTTTCTGATAGCCGAAGGATTCCGGAAGCCGCAGTACACTGCGGCTTCGCGGGTCGTGAGAAACCGCTGCCGATTCATGGCCGTGTCCCCGCGCGCCGCGAGGCGCAACGACGGATCGAAACTGGGCCTGACAGGGGGAGTCTGTCGGACGACCTTCCGCCCATTTGTGCGCCGTCCTGCCCTAGCGGCCTGAGAGCATCGCAGCACCGCTTCCGAGTTGATTGCGTCGGCATCGCGGCAGCTCGGCCCGCGGCTTCAGTTAGCGTTCCGATGGGCCAGAAACGAGATACGAACGAACCGGGCTGAGCGCTGCCCAATGAATCAGGCTGATTTCGATCAAGACAACGGCCATTACCAAAAGGAAAACCGACTGCCCGACGAAGGCAGCCGCGTCGCAGATGAAGCGCCGCTGCCGCCCTTCCATGATGCGGGGGGTTCGAGGTTCGGTCATCGTTGCGTTGATCATAGATGTGTTCGGTTAGAAGCAGCCCGAGCTGGACCGCATCACGCCAAATCACTCGCCGTTTCATTCGTCTCCGTCATTCTGCCCTCCTTGGCATCCTGGGGCACCTGTCGTCGTTCATCTCGTTCCCTGATCCTTGTCGGCCCGTGCTCGAGAGCGGCAAGCCGAGTTGCGACCTGGGCACGTACGGGGGGCTCGTCCGGAGAAACGTCTCCAGTTCAGAACGAAGAAAGCGCCAGGCCCTCCCGATGCGACGGCCTGGTAGCGCGCATCTTCGACTCAATCGTGACACGGTATGCGGGCACAACCGAAGGAAGTCCGCGGCTTCGGAGAGTGTCAGCACCTCGGGCTCTCGCTGCAAAACTGGAGCGGTCGCAGCGAGGTCGCAGGCTTCCCTGGTAACACTGATTTCGTTTTCGCAGATGACCGCGCTCATGATCTGGCAGATCCGTCTCAAAGACGACGCCGAGGTGCGACGAGTCTTCACTTCGAGGAACTCAAGTGAATCCGTTCGCCCTTTGAGTACCACAACCATAAACAGCGTGAATCGTTCCGAGGCACTTCGGGGGAAGTTCGGGGTTTGCGAAGACCGTACCTGACTCTCCGGCGCGCGCATGCGATTGCTGCGGAGGTGCGGCTTTGTGATGGAGGCAAGCGTGACGCGCCAAGACCGTAAGCTGGGCGACACCAACGAGCCCAGCCGTGTCGCCGACCCATGAGGCGGCACTTGCATTGCCGGGGCGCAGTCTCTCCCGGATGGCGGACTGAGGTGCGCATCGCAAATCTGTTTAGGTAACTTCGAAGTAGTGTCGAGATAACTTGTAGGCGGGTGCGACCGTGAACTGGTGGAATGTGTTCGCGTAAATGTGCCCCGACCGCTGACCCCTTCGCCAAAGATAACGGTCCACACGGCACGCGGTAAACGACCGACGTCCGTCGAACCCACCCGGAGAAACGTTCCCGTAGAGGTCCCGGACCGTCGCGCGCATAGGATTCGAACCTGCGACCTACGGCTCCGGAGCAAGCGAACCCCGCTCAGCAGCGCGTAGCAAGGCTTCGCAAGCAGGCGGAAGCGTTCAGGTTGGGGCACGCGGCCGAGTCCAGCCGTCGCACGGAATTGCAGGGTTTAGCTCTCCGTTTGCTGCACCGGTGCTGCAGGCTCGCGGTGGCCCGACGTCGCCGCATCCGGCGCCGAGGCTGCTGACCGTCCGTGAAGTCGCCGAGCGGCTGCGGGTGAGCACGGCCACGGTGTACGCGCTGTGCAAGCGCGGGGCCTTGCGGCATGTTCGGGTGGCTAACTCGATCCGGGTGCCGGAGGCCGCTTTGCGGGTGGTCGCTGATTAGCTTCATGGCGGCAATTGGCCAACAACCTGTTGACCAATTGAGCGCGGCCCCGACGTACCTGCGCTACTCGCCACCGAGCGCGATGAACTGATCGGCGCTCGTTCGTAGCGGTGCATCGTCCAGGTCGCCCTCCCAAGCCAGGGGGAGTTCACGCCACCCACCGGGTAGGAGGGCACCGGTTCGCTTCACGAGCGTGGAGACTTGCGGCATGTTGTCGAGATCGCGGACGCGAACGAGCATGAACTCGCTGGGCGGCAGCTTCGACAGACACGTCCGTGGATCGGATCTAAAACGAAGCGCGTAGCAGCGCGCTTCGTACTTAGTCGGTACACCGCCAGCCGATCGCGACGGCACGGGACCCCACTCGATGCAGCCCAATTCCTTCGGGTGAACCTCAACGTCGCGGCCGTAAAGCAGCGGCGCGAGCTCCTCCGAGACCTCACGCGCGGCAGCGGCTTGCCAGCTTTCGTCGAACGCTTCCACGTGCCCGCCAGGCAGGCTCCAGTCGCCCCACTTGCGGTGGGCATTCAGCAGCAGGTAGTCGTCACCACGCACGCGGAGCTTCGCGAAAACGTAGGCGACACGAGAGTTGCGCACGCTCGAATCGTCGCGGCCTAGGGGAGCCACTTTGCTTTCAATACTTCGAGCGACCACTGTTCAACTGTATACCCCTTCGACCGCAGGTTGCCAGGGCTTAGCTCATCCGGAGCCACAAAACTGCTCTCGCGTTTGTAGCCCCGTCCGTTGGTCCGAAATTCCTTCTCATCTAGGAACGTTGCGATGCGCTGTTCAACCGGAACCTTGAAGAATACGCCAAGGTGCCCAGGCTCGCTGTCGGACGGCGTCCACACCACGCCGAGCGGTCGTGGCTTCGAAACGAGCTCGCCCAAGTGTAGGTCATCTCGCAGGCGAGCCAGCAGTTGGCTGCTCAGCTCAGAAACGTCGAGGCGCGGAGCGCGGTGAACATGGCAG
This sequence comes from Lacunisphaera sp., assembly GCA_035549955.1. Lineage (GTDB taxonomy): Bacteria > Verrucomicrobiota > Verrucomicrobiia > Opitutales > Opitutaceae > Lacunisphaera. The sequence goes on from DASZPS010000224.1 coordinate 4,442, forward strand.
CCCTGCCACACCCTGGCCGAATTGTCTCGCTCAGAAGGTAGCTGGGAGCGCTGACGTCGACGGATCGATAGAAAGACCTCCTTGTCGAAGACTTGCGCACCGCAGGCAAGGAGCTGCACCCAAGCATCATCGTTCTCAACGCTCGACCGCTTCCGGAACTCGACATGTCGAGACATGTCGCGCCAGAGCTGACCTGTCCATGCTCGCACACGGCTCGGGACCAACGCTTGCGCGCTCTCGCGTGGGATGACGGCGATCTCTGGATCGGCCCAGTCGCGAGTCTGCTGCAGGATGCGACCGACGAGCTTAAAAGCACCGTCGTTTGCCGTGCCGCCGTTCGACAGCTCCACGAATTTGAAATCCTTCGCGTGCCTCTTCTTGAGCGCCGCTAGAGCCGCGTTGAATTGCGGCAGGGTCTTCGAATTCATGACAGACCCGGTTCTCGGCAGCAGACGATGCTCGTTCTCGCGTTTCATCGAGACTGCGGCGTCCACCTTGACCGTGCACGTTGCATCGGTGAGGCCCCGCCAGCGTTCGATCATGACGAAGTCCCGAAATTTCCGTGCCTCCTCGTTCGAAACCTGCCCTTGGTGCTTTTGAATCTCCAGCCAAATGAGGGCATCGAACACGCCTCGATCAAGGATGACGAGGTCGTCATCGCGATCGACCGCGTCGATCAGCGCGGCGAGCATGGTGCCGGTCGTCCACGTGTTGAAGAGGAAGTGCCCCTTCATCGGCAAGGGACACGCGCCAGCGCGCTCTTTGAGGACGTGCACGCGCCAACCAGCATCGCGCAGGAATCCATCGACCAATGAGATCAACGTTGTCTTTCCGGCCTTCGGCGTTCCGGTGATCTCGAGTACGAAGGGCCGCCGTGCTTGGCGCCGGAGCAGCTTCGCCAACTCAGCGGCTTTCTGCTTGGCGGCCTTCAATTGTCTCGCGGACGCAGCACCCCTCTTCATATCATCCTCGCGGTTGAGAAGAAACGCATTCTCGCGCGACTACGCCTCTCGCGCAATTGGCTTCCACGCCTCACGGAGCCCCCTGCGGCGGGACGACGGCGGCCCTCTCCAAGTAAGCACAAAGCGCGTTCACCAGCTTCAGATGCCGTGGCGTGCTGCAGCGAGCGCGGAGCAAATTCGGGCACGCCACCAAGATCACGAGCGCTTGCGCGCGAGACGTGGCGACGTTGAAGCGATTGAGGCTGTAGAGGAACTCCAGGCCGCGGGGAGCTTCGTCGCCGCTGGATGTAGTCATTGAGTAGATGACGATGGGCGCTTCCTTGCCCTGAAACTTATCGACGGTGCCGACTTCGACGCGGTCTTCAGGCAGGCGTTGCCTGAGGGCTGCGACCTGCGCGTTGTACGGGGCGACGACGAGGACGTCTTTCTTTGATTCGCCAACACGAAGCCGGCGGGGCACGCCGTTGCTCTGCCGAAACTCAGCGTTCGCGTCGAACAGCTCGCTCACGATCGCGGCAACGCGTTCGACCTCTTCATCCGAAGTGTTGGTGTTGCCGGTGTGCTCGACGGGAACGTAGCGCAGCCCGGCGCCGCTCCAAGGGTTCGGGCCTTCGATCCGTTGCTGTTCGAGGCCGGACAGAGACTTGAGGCGCCCGTCATAGAAGAGCTGCGACGTGAAGTCACAAATGTCGGGGTGGAGGCGCCGCGTTTCGGGCAAAAAGACGCCCAGGTCCCTCGGCATGGTCACGTCCGTGCCGAGCATGTGCTGGAGCGCCGACACTTCGGCGCCAGTAGGGTGAATTCCCTTGATCGGTTGCTGCAGCTGCGCGGGATCGCCAAGAAGGACGAGGCTGTTGGCTGCCGCCGATACCGCGAGGGCGTTCGCCAGTGAGAATTGACCAGCCTCCTCGATGAAGAGCACGTCGACGCTCGCCTTCATCGCTGGATTGGCCCAAGCGAAGGACGTGCCGCCGACAACTTGCAGAGCCTTGCTCGCTAGTTGACCTGCCACCGCAGCGTAGTCCTTGCCGATGGTGAACGGGAAGTCATTGCCATCGAAGCGCTCGGGGTCGCCGAGATGATGAATCCCGATTGGCGTGCCCTCCTTGGAAGCCAGGTCGTGCAGCTTCCGGAGCAGCTCTGTAATCACTTGATGGCTGTTAGCCGTTACGCCAACGCGGCGCGCGGCGCGGACCAACTCCAAGATGGCGTGTGTCGCTTGATAGGTCTTGCCGGAGCCTGGCGGGCCTTGAATCGCCAGCGTGGACCTGTCGAGATTCAAGCAGAGCCGCTTGATTGCCTCGGTCGTATTTTCGTGGTCGGTGACCAGATGCGTGCCCGCAGGCTGGCCGCAGCGAGGTGGGCGCCGAAGTAGCAGGTCGCGTGCGGCGCGAAATTCGCTGGTACCGTCAAAACCGTGCGCTGCGACTTGCTTGCCGAGGTTCAGCAGCTGTAGCTCCTGCTCGTAACTCGACAGCGGCCGGCCCGGACGCAGCGCGGCCGGGTGCCCGGCTTTCGACGTCTTGCCGCGCTTGATATGCACGTAGTCGCCTCCAATACCGACTAGGTCGACTTTCTGCTTCTCCGTACCCGCGACTTCGGGGTCCGGGAACGTGCGCACCGCGTGTTCTTGGGGCGGAAACTCATAGCGGTGCACGTACGAACGCTTGATTTCCCCTACGACCTTCACGTGCTGCAGCCCATCCAGAACGAAGCGACTCTCTCGCCATTCGCTCGGGGGGAGCTTCCTGGCCTCGTAGTACTCCCAGAAGCTGGACTTGAGCTCGCGCCAATGCCAGCCGAGCAAGTCCGCGAGCAGTCGCTTCGACGCCTGCTCGGGGCTGTCGTCCGCTGCCAACGCCGGTAGCCCGCTGCGCAGACCTTGGGCCACCCTTTCTGTTTCTGCGTTCTTGTCTTCGCTCTCGTTATTCGTTGGAGGTTCGTACGGGGCGGGGCGAGAGAGGGGCCGGCCTATCGCCTGACTGAGCTCGGGGCGCAGCGATTCGAGCCAGTCGCGTAGGCGCCAGGTCGAACGGCAATCCTCTTCGTTGTACTGCTCAAGCGTGCTCTGCACAGCCGCCAGGTCGTCCCAAGCCTCCCGGTTGCCGAGCCACCAACCGAAGATCTGCATTGCCCGCGTCGATTCGCGGCGCGGAACGCTGCGCTTGAAGCCGTGGTGCTGTTCGAGCTCTTTGAGCGTGTACGCCTCGACGGAGGCCCAGAGGCTCTGGCGTACCACCGTGTGCAGGTCGACGAATACGCCCTCGCGCAAGAAGTCGTCGACGTCTTTTTCGCGTGTCTGATACTTGCAAGAAAGCCTTTTGAAGGCGTCAGTTTCGCGGTGGCCAAAGTGGAATACACGCAGGGTCGCGAACTCGTCGCGGCCGTGTTTGATTCGGTCGACGACCTTCTCGAAGGCGGCTTTCTCCTCGCCCTCGTTCGTTGCCCAGTACCGCACGTAGTGGGGCTCCCCGGGTTGGTCGCGCACATCGAAGCCGTCACCAGGCTGCCCAAGCTCAAGCAGCCCGAATAGGTACTCGATGCCGCCTTCGCCGAAGAATGCATCACCCTCGAGGTCGAGGAAGAGGTCACCTGGCTTGGGCTCAGGTAGCAGCTCCAGCCCGGACCCCGGATCGAAGTTGTCACGCAGATCATACTCTGGCTTCTTGGTGACCCTGCTTCGGTATTGCGTCCGCGCTTGTTGCTGCACGGACGCTAGCACCGCTCGATCGATGCCCGGCACGTCCGCCCCGACGTCTCGGGTCGCCAGGTCGGCCAGGGTACGCACGCCTGCTCGGGCAAGTCGCACGCGTTGCTTCCGCGTCGAGCCGGCGACGAGCGACAGATGGTCCTCGTCGTGTCGCCGCTTGTCGCAGAGCTGCCAGAACGCACACACGTCGCAATAGCTCACAGGCTCAGGGCAGGAAGTCGGTCGCGGGTCGCTTGCCGCAAACGCAGCTATATTCCGCTTCGCTCGGTTGAAACGCCGCGTGGTCAGTGGTTTTTAACGGTTGGAGGACCAACTCTTGGGTGCCCAACGCGAGCCACATGCGCTGTGGCAAGAGCCCCTGGAGGCCGAGCAACAGGTCGGCGTAGGCACACAGCTGCAACACCGCACGCGCTTTCTCTTCACGCGCGAGCTTGGCATCGACCGGCTCGTACAAATAGTCCCCGAATCGGCTCGCTACCCCATCCGGGCACGCAGCCCGCTGCAGGAAGTCGGGCCGCCCCTCCCATCCGTCGTATTGTAAGGTCCCCTGGTAGATAAGGTCCGCCCCTCGCGTCATTGCAGCGAGCGTCACCGAACCAGCGTCGGATCCCGTTCCCGCAGCTACCTCCTCCGGGACATTGACGACGCCCAAGCCTTGGCGCACGAACTCGTTGAGCACGCGCGCCTCATGCTCACGGCCACGCTCCTGCAAAATTCGACGCTCCAGGTCGTTCTGCGGAGGCCGCTCCAGTCGCCCGCCCAGGACTTCGAGATCGAGGATTGTCCGATACTCGCACTCGAAAAACGAGCTGAGATCCGTCGCGGAGAGAACCAACTGTCCTTCTGATCGATGCACTCGTTACCCCTCCCAAATTTGCGTCTATTCGTTACGCTCCTCAGTCGACCCAATTGGTCCTGCGACGCACAGATTTGTGCAGCAGCTGCTGCACAAATTGGCTGGTGGCCGAGCCGCTTCGGTTCGAGGACGTCGCAACCCAAGCTGCCAATAGCGAGGCATGACCTCCGCATTCACGTCGCTGGCCGCGCGCTTCACGTCAGCCACCCACTCCCCGCGGCCCGCCGGCACGATCATCAGCGCGTCCCGCGCGCGGTCATCTTCCGCGGCGCTCACCTACCCCACCATTTCCTGAACGACAGCCTCGATGAGCTTCGAGGCGCGGTCTTCGGCGCGGCAGAGCGCGGCTCCGAGATCGTCACAGAGTCTCATCAAGTGTTGCACCCTGGCGATGATGCGCGCTTGCACGACGAGCGTGGGGATGCGAATTGGGACGCTCCTCACGTTGTCCAAGTTTAGGCCGGGCTTGTCTCCGTACGAGGTCGCAGTGAGTGTCGCTCGCCCGTTTCGAGGTGACACCAACCAAGTGTGCACCCACGGTGCCTGGCGCGGATCTCGAAGCCTGATCAGCGCCACGTGTTGACTGACATAGGCCTCTGGTAGGGCGCGCGTCACGCGAGCGGCTTTCCCGACGTTGGCGCCGGTGATCGTAACGAGGAGGTCGTCCCTCTGCACTCGCGTTCGCTTCCCTTCCGCTCCCTCAGGAAGGTCAACGAAGGCTGGAGTAGTCAGATCGAGGGCGTCGGTCTTGATGTCTTGTGACCGAATAAAGAGAGCCCCTTCGGCGGCGTAGAATTCCTTCCAGCCTCTGGAGCCGCTGGTTACGATCTCGGCCAAATCGCCAAGCGTCGTATCTCGCCACTCAATGTCGTCGACCTTGGTCGGCTCGAGTCGACCTGACAGCGCGAGCCAAAGGCAGAGCGCTCGCAGCTCAGCGACGAGGTCTGAGTTCCCGCTGACGCAATCCCAGTGCTCGAGCAAGCGCTGCCAGGCGGTATCGAAGGCTTCGGGGGAGTCGGCGGTGGTTAGGGCTTCGAGGGAGGCTTTGGTGAAACGGGTGCTGAGGTCGCGCTTCTTGGTCTGTTTGGCTTCGAGGTCGTCGATGAGCGCCATGAGCTGGTCGACTCGGGCGACGATGCGCTTCTGCTCGGCGAGGGGTGGCAGCAGAAGCGGCAGGCTCCCCAATCCGACCTGGTTGATCGTGCGTTGGCCGGCCGTCGTTACTGTGTTCGCCACCACGTGGGCCCGAGAAGCGGCACTTCGAGCCAACGCGCAGACAAATCCCGTGTCCACGAGATCAGCTCGGGGACGCACACGGATGAGGTGATCCGAGTACGCCCAGTCGCGCTCGACCTCGCAAGGAACAAACCGCCCGACGAGATCCGCGCTGCCGTTGACACGAATGACAAGGATGTCCCCCCTTCGCACCCGGTACTTCTCTTGCTCGGCGACGGTCAAGGCAATCTCTCGCAATCCCTCGTTGCGAATGCGGTTCCCCCGCTCAATGTCAGCTAGACGGAGCACTGGTATTCGCTTGCCGGCATCACTCCTTCGCTTCGCAATCCCGTTCTGAAAGTCCGCGACAACATCGGAGAGGAGCACTCTTTTCCACGAGGATCGGTCGACGCGATCCAGAAGTAGTCCCTGCACAGCCAATTCGATCGCCAGCTCCCGCAGCCTTGCGGGTCCGCCCTCCGCAGCAGCCATGGCGCCGAAGCTATCGACAAACTTCCTGACGTTGAATTGTTCGGCCCCTATCGCTTGAACTGTTGGCGTTCTGGCGCTGCTCGCGACAGCTCGGTCGAGCAAAGGCATCTGAACGCTCATGCGCGTGCTCCTTCAAGCGCCGCTTTTAGCTCAGCCCGCAGCTGATCCCTAATCCGCGCCGCCTCCGCTGCTGCCTCCTGGTACTGTCTCAGCAGCTCGTCCGCATCGCCCGGTCCGTCGTCGACGGCGCGCGGGTTCTTGATGTCGAGGTTGTAGCCGCGGGCCTTGATGTCATCGAGTGAGACGTTCCAGGCTTGGTCGGTTTCCTTGCGTTTGGTCCACCACTTCTTTTCGGGGGCGAACTCCTCGATGCGCATCGGCTTCGTCTTCGAGTAGCTCTTGGCGCCTTCGGGGTAGGGGTGCTCGTAGAACCAAACGTGTTTGGTGGGCTCGCCCTTGGTGAAGAACAGCAGGTTGGTTTTGATGCTGGTGTAGGGCGCGAACACGCCTTTGGGCAAGCGGACGATGGTGTGCAGGTTGCACTCTTCGAGCAGCTTTTCCTTGATACGGGTTTTGATGCCTTCGCCGAAGAGCGTGCCATCGGGGAGCACTAGTGCGGCGCGGCCGTCGGGCTTGAGCAGGCTGATCAGCAGCACGAGGAACAGGTCCGCCGTTTCGCGCGTACGGAAAGTGGCGGGGAAGTTGTTCTCGATGCCGTCTTCCTCCATGCCACCGAACGGCGGGTTGGTGGTAACGACGTCGACACGATCTTTCGGTGTGTAGTCGCGCAGGGGGCGGGCGAGGGTGTTGTCGTGGCGGATGTTCGAGGGCACCTCAATGCCGTGGAACATCATGTTGGTGACGCAGAGCAGATGTGGCAGCGGCTTCTTTTCGACCCCGCGGATGCTGGCCTGCAGCTTCTCTTCGTCGTCGGCGTCCTTCACGTACTTTTTGCGCACGTGCTCGATGGCGCAAGTCAAGAAGCCGCCGGTGCCGCAGGCAGGGTCGAGGATGGTTTCGCCGAGCCTGGGGTCGACTTGGTCGACGATGAACTGGGTGACCGCGCGCGGCGTGTAGAACTCGCCTGCATTGCCGGCGCTTTGGAGGTCGGCCAGCAGCTTTTCGTAGATGTCGCCGAACTCGTGACGGTCGGCCTTCTTGTTGAAGTCGACCTCGTTCAACTTGTTGACGACTTGGCGCATCAACGTGCCCGACTTCATGTAGTTGAAGGCGTCTTCGAACGCGCCGCGCACGACCCCAGCGATGGCGGCGTTCTTGCCGGTGCTGGGCAGCTCCTTCAACGTGCGGAACAGGTCGTTGTTGACGAAGTCGAGCAGCTGCTCGCCCGTGATGCCCTCGGAGTCCTTGGCCCACGCACGCCAACGCAGACGCGCCGGGATTGGCGACCGGTAGTTGTCCTCGAGCAGCTCCTTCTGCGACTCGTGGTCGTCGAAAACCTTGAGGAAGATCATCCAGACGAGCTGGCTGATGCGCTGAGCGTCGCCATCCACACCCGCGTCCTTGCGCATGATGTCTTGGATGGTCTTGATGGTCGTGCCGATGGCCATGGCGGGTTCTGCTGAGGCTAGGAGGCGGTGAACAGTTCGTCTTCGAGGTCGAGGACGGCCTTGAGGTAGTCGTCCTTGGTGCCGAACCTTTGGATGATTTCGATCGGGGTGCCAAGCGTCGTGAGCGGCTGGACCTTGAGGACGCCAATATTTTCGATGTCGTCCACGTCTTCGTTCGCGAATTTGTCGAGTAGGGCCTCGAGGACGGCGCGTGCGGCGTCGCCGTGTTTGGTGAAATAGTTGCGCTTGCGAACGTTGTTGGCGCGCTCCTTGCGCGTGAGCGGCGGTTGGTCAAACGCCACGTGGCAGATCAGATCGAACGCCGAAAGGTCCTTGCCCACGTCCTTGGCGAGCTCCTCGAAGAAGACCCCATGCTCCTCAAGCTCTTTCAGGATGGCCTGCTTGCGGTCGCTCTTCCGCCAGGTCTTCAAGAAGGCGTCGAGGTTGGCGTACTTCTCGCGAATGGCGTTCTTGGAGTAGTCGCGCAGCGACTCGGTGATGAGCTTGCCGTCCTTGCCGTAGTATTGGATGCGCTCGGCGATGATGTAGACGGGTACGTCGTCGACGACGTACTTGACGCGCTTCGCGCCCGGACTGGCCCCGCCGCCGATGCTATCGCCGCCGGAGGATCCCCAATCACCGCCGGAGCCCGATTCACCACCGGGCACGCCGACGCCGTCGGGGCCGACCGCCGGTCGCGGATCCTCTCCGCCGATCGCGCCGTCGCCATCCACTGTGTCGTCATCAGGAGGCGCCACGGGCCCGTCGCTTCCCGGCTTGTAGACTTGGACGGGATCCCCGTCGAAATCCGGGTCGGCAAAAAGCTCGGTGGCTTTGCGGAAATCGAGGATGGTGAAGAAGAGCTTGCCGAAATCCTCCTCGATTCGCGTACCTCGACCGATGATCTGCTTAAACTCAGTCATCGACCGAATCGTCTGATCGAGCACGATGACCTTGCAGGTTTTGCAGTCAACGCCCGTGGTCATCAACTTGGAGGTCGTCACGATGACCGGGTAGCGCTCCTCGGGGTGGATGAAGTTGTCGAGCTCGGCCTTGCCTTCCGGGTTGTCGCCCGTGATCCGCATCACGTACTTGCGGTTCGTCGTCGTCAGTTCGGGATTGGCGTTGACGAGCGCAACCCGCATGCGCTCGGCGTGGTCGATGTCCTCACAGAAGACGATCGTCTTGTCGTAGCGATTCGTTTCGGCGAGAAACTGCGTCACTTTCTTGGCGACGACCTCGTTGCGCTTCTCGAGCACCATGGTGCGATCGAAATCGCGCTGGTTGTAGATTCGGTCTTCGATCTCCTCGCCGTGCTTGTCGAGCTTGCCCTTCTCGGGACGCCAGCCTGCCAGGTCTTTGTCCAGGTCGATGCGCACGACCTTGTACGGGGCGAGAAAGCCGTCCTCGATGCCCTGCTTGAGGGAGTACGTGTAGACGGGCTCGCCAAAGTAGTGCGTCGTCGAGACGTCGGCCGTCTCTTTCGGTGTGGCGGTGAGGCCCACTTGCGTTGCTGCCGAGAAGTAGTCGAGCACCGAGCGCCACGCCGAATTTTCGCTGGCGCTACCGCGGTGGCACTCATCCACGATGATTAGGTCGAAAAAGTCCGGCGAAAACTGCCGAAACGGGTCGCTCTCTTCGTCGCTGCCGGAGATGGCCTGGTACAACGCCAAATAGATCTCGAACGACTTGTCGACCTTTCGATTCGTAATCTTGGTCATCGCCCCGGCGAAGGGCTTGAAGTCGTTGGTCTTGGTCTGATCGACGAGGATGTTGCGGTCTGCGAGAAACAGAATCCGCTTCTTCACGCCCGCCTTCCACAGGCGCCAAATGATCTGAAACGCGGTGTAGGTCTTGCCGGTGCCGGTCGCCATCACCAGCAAGATGCGGGTCTGCCCTTTGGCAGCGGCCTCGATCACGCGGTTGATGGCGTTGACCTGGTAGTAGCGCGGCGCCTTGCCCGCGCCGTCCGTGTAGTAGTCCTGCGTGACGACCGACTCTGACTCGGGCGTAAGTGCCTTCCACGCGCAGTAGCGCCGCCACAGCTCGTCCGGCGACGGAAACTGGTCGAGCGACAGCTGCTGCTCTACTTTGTCGCCCTGCCCCGTGCGGTCATGGAGCAAGAATGCGTCGCCGTTAGACGAGAACACGAACGGCACGTCCAGCATGTCGGCGTAGCCAAGCCCTTGCTGCATGCCGTCGCCGACGCCGTGGTTGTTGTCCTTTGCCTCGACGATCGCCAACGGAATGTTCGCGTTCGGCTTGGCATAGAGCACGTAGTCGGCAAACTTCGCGGTCCCTCGCGACACCAGCTTGCCGCGCACGATCACGCGCCCCTTCGTCAGGTGCACGTTCTCGCGCACCTGCACCTGCACATCCCAGCCCCCCTTCGTAATCGCGGGGGTGATGAACTTCGTGCAGATGTCCCGCTCGGAAAGGGCCTTCTTGTCCACCGGATAGCGGATGGTACGTTCGTCAGGACCAACGGATCAACCCGGGTTTTCGGCGTTTGCGGGCGAGCCTCAGGCTTTCACGAAATACCTACGCCCAGCCCGCGCCGGATCCCGCGTCACCTCTGCCAGTCAAGATCGTAGTGGCGTGTCTCCTGAACCCAGCGCTCGTGTCCGGCGACGAAAGCTTTCTCGGCTTCTTGGGCGAGGACGCCGATCGCGAAGACCGTTTTCTCAGCGGCCGTCACCCGGCACGCTTGGACCAACATCGAGCAATGTAACGCCAACGAGATCGCCGAGAGTCGCCCCGGGCGCGAGATGAGCTCGTCGCTTGGCATGCAGCGGAGGCGCTCTCCCGTTTGCGTGAACTGGACGTTGTCGAGTGACCCCCTACCCCCTGCGTGGACGTGGCCGCTGGCGAGCTGATACTCGGGCTTCACCCGTGGGAGGTCGACCGCGTCGATGATCGATTGAATGGTAACCCTTCCCGTGATCCACTGCGAAGCCCACCCAAGATCTTTGGTGAACGGCTTCCCATACACTCCCTCAAGCCGAGTGCGTTCGAGCGATAGTTGCTGAAACAGTTTGACGGTCTCGGCCGGCGCGGCGCACGACGGCGAGCCGAGCGTCGGCCAGCGCGTCGTCAGATACTCTAGTGTTCCTATTGAGTAGTGGTCGACGTACCTTCTCGCAGCCTCATCGCCATTGGCCTTGATGAACTCGGCGAACGCCGCGAGCTCAACGCGAATCATACCGCGCGAGAGCTCGAAGAGTTGACTATTGCCCAACCGCACTGGCGTCTTTCATGATGCCCGCGTGTGGAAGAATTCACCTTTTGTTGCACTCGCCGCCAGTTGCCTGGCGCTAACTGCATGCCCTCCTTTGCCCCCTGATCTTCCAGCGCACTACCAAGTCTTGGAAGGTGATCCGAATGGCGCGCAGATGCTGTCTCAACCCGTGTGGCTCGTCGCCGACAATCAGCAGCAGTACCTGTACGGGAATTCGGGGTTGATTCGCACGCCGCTGGCAGACCGCTTCGTTGGCACCGCGATTCGAGCTCCACAGCTCGACCTGTTCGGCCCGTCCGCCTTGGAGTGGGTGATCAAGAATCCGGCCAAAAATGCGCCCATTTTGCACCTTGGGGATGGTTTGAACGTGGCCTGTCTGGCGGAGTACGAACGCTTCATGGATACGATGCGGCAAGCCAGACAGCCATGGTTCATGGCGCCAGGCAACCACGATGGAATCTACTACGGTAGCGCTGGCCCCGGCGTCAGCCGCGCGTGGGACGACGCTTGTTACAAGGGTGGCGGTCCGATCACCCAGGCGCAATTCGTCGAGCGCTACGTCAACGAGGTGCTCGGAGGCCGAGTGCCTCGGGGTGAGCCGCAGCACCCGACCAGTTCTGACGTCGGAGCCAAGCGCTTCGCCGCTGAGCTCACGAACCGGAGGGGTGGCAACTGGAGCTTTCCCAGTCCAGTCACCGGCTGTGGTAAACCCGGGCAGCAGCCCTGCCCGTTGCTCACACGGGTCGCTTGGCAAGTCGACGATGCGGCTCCCTACGGCTCGTTCGTGACGCAAGAACTCACGCTTACTCGGACGGTAGGTGCTTTGGGCCCGGTCGCTCCAATAAAGTTCATCTTGCTCGACACGGCGAGCTACACGAACGCACCTGCCCTCCTTCCCTCCAGCGAGCACGTCAACCCGGGCGTGAACGGTGATTTGACGGAAACACAGCTTTCGGTGCTCGAGAGCTGGCTGAAGGCGGACGTCGCCGCGAGCGGCCAGGTGCGGCCGATCTTCGTGCTGCTCGGGCATCATCCTTTTGGCGTGCTGACGGAGCGAGCGCAGCAGCGGCTCGAAGCGCTGCGTAGAAAGTTCGGTGTGCTCCTATACGTCTCGGCCCACACACACACCGGCCAGTATTTCGTAAACGGGCCAGACACGTCGAGTTGGCTCGAGCTCAACATCGGCTCGATGGTCGATTGGCCCCTCGAGTATCGAGACTTGCGCATCATGCAGACCCCCTCGGGTCTGAGATATTCCAGCTCGGCGCTGTACGCCCTCGGCAAGAAGGAGCTCTCGGGTAAAGCGCCCGTCTGCGCCGAACAGTGGAAGCCGCAACGCAACGACCCCGACTACTACATCACCTACACCAAAGACCTGACGCTGTTTCCAGAGGGGACCACTGGGCTCATTTTCGATTCGCTGCTGGCGAGCTACGAGCGGATGCTCGGATTCATACCGAGCGAGCCGAATAATAGGCAGGGGTTGCCTCCGGGCGCGAAGTCCGACGCCGACGTCGTCCTCCAAATCAAGAGTGCAGTAGCAGGCGGAAGAAGTGCAGCCGCGAACGAGAAAAAGCGCGATCTGCTACTAGCGCTGGATACCTTCGATCGCGAGCGAAAACTGCCGACCACGCTCACGCTGCCGAGCCCCGCGCTCGTCGATGGCTCGCCACCCCCACCTTCGGCGCCGCAAGACGCGCAGCTAGTTCATCGCGACTATCGCGTATGCCAGGCGATTTGGGCCAGCCAAGACGACGTGGGGCGCGCGCGCACCGCGCGGCGCGAGGATTGGTACATCGGTTACCCGAGCACGTCCGCGCCCTAGTCCATCGCGAAAGGAACTCGCAATGTCAGCTGTAGCGTTCGAGCCTGCGACCAAACATTTACTCCTCGTTCCCGAGTTCTTCGACGGGAAGCCGAATCGATTCGTCAGCGTTCGCGTCGGCGTCTCGACGGGTGTGGTGATTCAGGTGGGCACCCCCCTCGCGGACATCGAGTGGGCGACCGCGCTGCCGGACGAAGTGATCTCCTCGCCCGTTGCGGGCACGGTTCGCAGCGTCAACCACAACCTCAGTCATGGGACGCTGGAAGATACGCCGGCGCAAGTACTGATCATTCTCGCGTAGGCACGAGCTCCGCGCCGTCGTTGAACCTCCTTTCGATAGTTCCAGTGTGCTGGTCGCTTTTGCCTGATGAGGTGAAATCGTGTCCCTGAACAACATCGAGAATATCGTCGTATTGGTGATGGAGAATCGGGCGTTCGGCCATTTGCTCGGCTACCGATTCGACGGACATGCGCACGGTGCGACCAAACTCGCGTCATCGCGGTTCACCCCTGGTCCGGAGCACACTTACCGCCACGTAGCGAAGCAGCTCGCGGTCAAAGATGGCGTGCCTACAATGTCAGGCTTCACCGCCGACTACGCTACGGTCGATGGCGTGACGATCCCCGAGATGGTACTCGGCTACTACGATCAGGAGATCGTTCGAACCTACGACTACTTCGCCGACAACTACCTGGTTTGCAATCGTTGGTTCTGCGCAGTGCCCGGGCCGACCATGCCGAACCGCTGCTTCCTATTGGCGGGGCACTCGGACGGCATCGTGGAGAACTCGCACATGCTGTTTCACCTGGTTTCTCAGGGGATGCCGACGCTGTTCGATCTGCTCAGCGCTCAGGGCGTGCAGTGGCGCTCCTACTACCACGACGCACCGTTTCTCTGGCTCTTCAAGCAGCACCTGCTGAAGAAAGACAACATTCGTCCGATTCGCGAGTTCTATTCCGATGCGGCGCAAGGCAAGCTGAAGAGCGTAACCTGGCTCGACCCGAACTTCACGTTGCAGGGCGCGTTGCACCTGCCGCTGGACCCGATCATGCCCGGCGAGCCGACGCTTCCAGACGCGGCCAACGACGACCATCCGCCCGCGGACATCGTGCGAGGGCAGCGTTTAGCGTTCAGTATCTACAAGGCACTCCGCGCTAGCCCGCAATGGGACAACACGCTCCTCATTTTGACCTACGACGAGCACGGGGGCTTCTACGACTCTTGCCCGCCTCCGTTGCATCCCGAACGCGCGCCCAAGGGGAACACCGCCTTCGATCGCTTCGGCGTGCGCGTGCCAGCATTCTTGATCTCGCGCTGGGTCTCCAGAGGCGCGACCACGCACACTTCCGGTACGGGCCCCGGGGTCGACTACGAGCACACGTCCATCGCTCGAACCATCGTCGATCGCTTCTGCCCGACTGCGAACACCGACCACCTGCTTGAGCGCTTCAAGCACGCCGCGTCACTCGGCCCACTCCTGCAAGATGTCCCGCTGTCACGCGAAGCGCCGCCGAAGTTGGCGTTCCCCGCGTATGCGAACGAACGGCTCGCCGTTGGCGGCTTCTCGCGGATGCCGCGGCAGTTGGGCGCGATCGAGCAACCCGGGCAGTTTCACAGCATAATGTCGGGGCTCACCGCATTGGCGTCCGGCAAGAACGTGGGCGGCCGCCACCATCAGACCAACGGGTGAAGCTGACCTAGCGGGACTTAGGAACTAATCAGGCAGTGAGCGATCACGCAGTGTGCGAGGTTGACCATCACGCGAAGCAACCTCGCACGAACGACGATGCCGCCCTTTCCGCAGTACTTCGCGAGATACGCGCTGGCCCGACCCGTTGCGGGGAGCAGCACCCGCGCCATCCCACAGCTGCAGGGTGCGCCGTTTGTGTCTCACGCGTCGAGCGAGCGGCTTAGATTTCCCGACGGTGCGCTGCGAACATGGACGATGTTCTACCTCGTGGGCTTCCCGCTGAACGCCGTCTCCGAATTCGTCTTCAGCGAAAAGGATCGCGATGCTGAGCTCTAGCGTTGGGCTTGCGGGCCTCGCCGTGGCCTGCGTCTGGTTCGGCACCTTTCTTGCCCTGCGCGGGCTCGTCCACTGGGAGCGGGCCGTCCGAGGGCGGCGGCGTTAGCGGTCGCGAGGCTGACGCGCGCTGTTGCCGCTCAAGCATGCGCTCGGCAAAACGGGAGCGCGAACCCGCCGGCACCAGGAGCGTCGCGCGGGGCACCCTGTCCTCCGGCCTGTCGAAACGTTCGCACGTGTTTCACATGAGGTCGGAGAACATTCGCAGGCGAAGCGCCAAGCCAAAAGTGAGGTCGTACTTGGGATCGTACTGCTCGTCCGCTGCGCGGTCGAAGTGAACGCGGAAGCGAGTCAGCGGTACGAACTCGAGCCGGGTGGCCGCGATCCACGTCGAGTCGTTGAGATCCAGGATCGCGCGGGGCCTTTCGAGGTGAAAGGGAACCCCGACGCCGACGCCAGTGTAGAAGCTGAAATTGCGGAAGAACGCGCTCTGGATCGGGGTACCGAATTCGCCAAAGGCCTCGAAGCCCCAGCGGCCGTCGAGGGCGCCGGGGCCGTCGCCCCAGCCGAGCATCATACCCGCGTCGTAGCGCGCGCCCAGGGATTCCTCGGCGCGGCTCTCGAGCGACGCACCCACCAAGAAGCCGTGATCGTTGAGCGGAGTGCCAAGCTTCGTGGATGTAGCGAGCCGGCCGTAACCTACGGCGTGCCCAGTCTTGGCCTCGACACCGACTCCTCCGCCGAGGTCCGTGGCACACCCGCACCACGGCGATGCCAGCAGGCCGACGCCGCAAACTTGCCAGCGAGTCATTGGCCGGCGCCCCCCGTCCTGCGCGCACAATCGAGAACGAATGGCTTCGACACCCAGCGAACCCGACCGCGCACGGCGAGCCGGAAGGTCCGATCGCAGCGAGAATCGTCCTTACGACGGTCGGGGATCCAACGGATGCGCCATTTGACGTCGTCGAGCTCACGGATCTCTAGGCTGGCACCGTTGTCGTCATCGACGACGTTCTCACCATCTTCCCCCGCGAGCACGCGCACACTGAAGTTGGCGGGCTTGGAGGTGAAGTCCAGCGGCAGTGCGTCGATCAGCATTTCCCATCCGAACTCGCCGTCGCGTCGCTTCTTGACCACCTGCAGCGGAGCGATGCTCGAGGCCTGAAACTCCTCCGCGGGCGGCCAGCGGTTGGCCGCGGGTGACGGCGCGCCCATTCTACCGCGCTCGATGGAGACATTGCCCACCCTCGCACACGAGTTCGAGCCCGACACCAGCTGCTCCGCCAAGCAACCGACGTTTCGCACCAGGAACTGCGCCGAGTTGGGGCCGTACAGCGTTGAAGCCCCTTCGTAGTACTGGAAGGCGTACTCCTCGGCGGTCGCGAAGTACTGTAGATACTCATTGGTGAGGCCGATCAAAACCACGGGCGGCTGCTTCCCATACAAGTCCTCTCGCGCTGCCAGGCGCGCGCGAACGGCGTTCCGGATTCGTTCTCCCGTCGTGGTCGTTACCTCTCCGGGTAGCGTCACGACGAAGCCTCCGCCGATTTGCACGAGCCCGATCGGGGCAACGCGGGGGTAGTAGTCGTCCGACTGGATACCGGAGCGCAGCGGCAGCTTTTGCTCGTGGCACGGGCTCGGGCGGTCGGGCTGAAAGCCCGCGTTCGCTTCGGGAATGGCGCGCAATCGCGTTGGCCCATCGCGGGCTCCACCCGCGGCCGCCATGCCGAGTTCGGCCCGCTCGCAGAGTCCGTGATTGGGGTCGTCGTCGTAGCGCCCCTTGGGAAACGTCAAGCTCCAGGCTCCGTGACGAAGTACCGAGGAGTGAAGCTTCGCGGTGTCGTCGATGCTCTTCGAGACCTCGGCGATGGCTTGCCCCAGCAGGGTGCCGAGCCGTCGCGCCTCGGGAAAGGACTGAAAGACGACCTTGGGCGAGACATCACCCTCGATGCCATTGGCCAGGCCCACGACGACGCGCGCGCCGTCCGGGCTCGCGCTCTCACGGCTCCGCTCGCCGGCGATCGCGCCGTCTACCTTCGAACCGCTCGGAGCGGGCTCGGACAGGCTCCCCGCCGCAGTGCGCACGGCGAACCCGAAGACGTCCCCGTGGTAGAGATCGTTGGTGTTGGGTACTCCGGTGGGGTGCATCCCATACACGGCGAACACTCCCTTGAGCTTCGACCCCGCGCAGCTCGCTGCTTGCGTGCGCGCGTAGATGGCCAGCACCGACAACGTGGGGTCCACGGCTTCCTCGGCAGGCGTCGGGCAGGGGGTGTTCGAGGCTCTACAATCCGGCTTCGAGCTCGCGCCTATAGCAGGTGCTGGTTCGTCCTTCGCCGGCGCTGACTGTTCCTGCAGATAGGTTTCCGCCTGTATGGCTCGTGCGGCGGCCGAGCGATCCTCGGCGTGCTCCTGCTCGGCGTTTGCGAGGAACGGCACGTAGCTGCGGTTGAACGTGAAGCCCGGCAGCGCACGCTGCTTCCAGGCTAGACACGCCGGTGAAAGCGTGGCGAAGGCGTCGGCCACGCCTCCAGCGATTTGATCGACGAAGAAGGTCAGGACCTTGGCGTCGAAGCCCGGTGCCTGCGAGCTGAAGGTGCCGCTGTAGCTACGGGCACCGAAGTAGTGGGCCGGCCCGGCATGCGTGTGCGTGGCCATGATGAACAACCGGTCGGCGCTGATCGGCAGGCCCATGAGCGCGAGCTTCTCCGCGACGCGGGCGTGGAGCAGGGCGGATGGGGCGGCCAGGTCGCAGGGCACGAGCGCCACCGCGCCGCTCATGAGGCTCGGATTCGCAAAGACGAAGACCCGACAGCCCAGACGCAGGCGAACGCCGGCCGCGATCCGTCCCTCCGGTCCGTGGCCGAACAGTGAGAGGTGGAGCGGTGGAGTGATGTCCACCTCGGCGACTCCGGCGAGGTGCCCCGGATCGTCCGGAATCTCGTGCTGCGAAATGATCCGTGGCGCGTCGGGACGCGCGCAAGCGCTGGCGAGCGCGGCGAGGAGTGCCAGTATTTGCCGATTGATGCCAATCATGGAGCTCGCGCCGGCTTCGAGTCGTGGCCCTCGACGGGCGGACGGACCTTCCCTTGAGCGGCCGTCACGAGGTCACTGCCCAGGCTGAAGCGAACGCCGAGCTCGGCGCTCCACTCGCCGACCAGCCTGGCAGACGCCGCATCTTCGGGCGGCATCCAGCCTCCGCCACGGCCCGTGAGGACGACCTCGCCGATGGGCGCTACCACGTTGAAGGCAGGGTCATTATCGTTGACACCGGCGAGCCGCACCCGAGCCGTGGCCGACGCTCCAAGGTAGGCCCCCACGCTATCGTACGCGCTCTCGATCGGCCCGCCGAGTCCGAGGTCGAACCCAGGCTCAAAGACGAACCAACCGGGCCCGAGGCGACAATCGTACCCGCCATGAACGATTCCGTTCTTGGGCACCAAGGCCTTGTCGATGTCCATTCCCACCCGCATTCCAACTACGCCTCGACTCTGTCGGTAACCCATGCTCGCCGCGGCTACCGTCAGCGTCGGCGTCGAATGATGTCTCGTCCACGCCAGTCCGGAGGTGGCCTGCATGCCGCAGCCACCGAGGGCGAGCATCAGAACCGTGCAGGTAACGAGCTTTGCCTGGATCATGGAAAAATCCTCGAAGCAATGGCAACCTGGACGAACGCGCCGAAGTGGGCGTCGTGCTCCAAACCGAAGTAGAAGGAGGGGCCGATGTCCAGGTACCCATCCGTGGACTGGGACCACTTTTCGCCGACGATCGGAAACAGCCCGCGACAGGTGAGTACCGGAACGAGGAACTCGAAGCGATCGCCGTCCGCTCCCGAGCCTCGAAACCAATTGAAAGTGACGTCACGAAGGGCCGAGAACTGCCAGGAAATCTCGCCGAAGAGCGGGCGGCTCTTCCAGATCTTCCCGAATCCACCGCCGGCAGCGTGCGTGGCCCAGCTGATGCACCAGATACAGTCCGGCTTCAGCGCTTCGGCCAGGGCGACGGCGACCAATCCGTCGACAAGCATCACGCTTCCCGGAGCCCGCAGACGAAACGTGAAACCCGTGAAGTTGCTGCTCTGGACCGGCCCGGTCACGTGCTGTCCCAGGACGCCGGCTTCGCCGAACGCCTGAGCGTTCAGCGGATCCACGGCGATCCCGGCGGCACCGTAGCCGAGTCGAAACGCGACGCGCCCTTCTCCGCTGAACTTGTGGTCGGTGCTCGGAGAGTCCGAATAAGCCGTGGCCAGGCTGGCGGAAGCGCCGAAGAACAGCCCCTTCTCGGCTCGAACGCGGGTGAGCGCGGGGTAGCGTGCCGCCGGCACCGGCATCTCACCCAGCACCGCATAGACCGAGCTCGAACCGGCCAGCGCCGTTAGTCCGCCCGGGACGTCCTCACGTGCGCAAGAGTTGTATTGTTCTTCGGTGAGCGCGCCGAATAGGTCGCTGGCCAGCGCGCCTGCGCGGTCGTCCCGGGTTGCGGCCGCCAGCACCTGTTCGAGGCTGGCAGCGACGGCCGCCGCGACGGCGCGAGCTTCGGAGTCGCTCAGAAACGCATCCCCATGCGCGATGAACGGATCGCTAGGCCTCCGCCAGGAGACGACCTCGACTCCGGTGCGCGAGTAGTGGTCGTGGGAACCGAGCCGGGTCGCGTCGTCACCCCAGTGGCCGACCAAGTGTCCAGCCGAGAAGGAGTCCTCCAGAAAGTGCAGCGCGAAAGCCTCGGCCAGGACTGCTCGAATCAGCCAGTCCGTCCGCTCCTTGACGGGCCTCGAGCGTGAGCTGGCCGCCAGTCGGACAGCGGCCACGTGATAGTTCAGATACGCTGCGGTCGCGTTGGCTTGCTCGCCGGCTCGCACGGCTGCCGCGACGTAGGCGGCCAGGTCTCCGCGCGCGATGCTGAGTCGAGCCAGCTGAAAGTGGCTATAGTCCAGTAGCGCGCGTGCGACATACAGATCGTCCGCACCCTGCAGCTGGACGTGCATTCGACGCCGAATGGCCTCTCTGGCGGTCGCGTCGTGCAGGACCTCGGCGAGCGTCCCGCGCGTCTCCGCCGCGACGCCGAGCACGTCGTGCAGCCAGTGCTCGCCGTCGCTGCGCGCGGCGAGGAGCAGGCCCCCGAGCTCCGCGGGGGTGCAGCTGTGATCGCCGGCGATCGCGGCCAGGTCCGCCATGCGCACCTTCGCTCCGCACGGCTCGACGCCCACGGGACATAGACCGAGCGCTTCGGCGACGGTGTTCAGCACTTCCAGCGAGTTGCGGTCACGGACCTCTGCCAGAGCGGCCACAGTGATGTCGCTGTGCTCTGAGAAAATCCAGGCCCAGGCCGAGGCCGCCGCGAGCCACCCGGCGAGGGCGAAGCACGCTGCGACGTAGCGCGTGCACCTGGTCGACCTCGCTGTGCTCATTGCTGCTCATTCAAAGGCGAAGTCACACTCATAGGCCATGGTCATTTCTCCGTGCGAGCCTTCGCTGCTTGCGCGCAGCCAGCGGCCTGCACGACTCGGCGTCACTCGCGCTGCAGCCCTAGCGCCTTCATCAGCGTATAGACGTGCCCGCGAGTCAGATCCAACCGACGCGCGGCCTCCGAGACGTTGCCTTGGGCCGCGTCCAGCGCGTCCTGGAGGAGCTTGCGCTGAAACGCCCGGGTCGCGGCGTGGAAGGTCGCGTTTGCCGCGCCAGGACTCGAGGGCTGACCGTCCAACGCCAGGTGGACCACCTCTACATGGGGTGAATCATCCCCGGCGGCGCGGATGGCGGCGGCCTCGACGCGATGACAGAGCTCGCGAACATTGCCGGGCCAGTCGCTGTTGGCCAAAACGAGCAGCGCGCCCTGCGAAAGCTCCAGCGAGCGCAGGCGGTGAGTGCGCTGAGCCAAGTCACAGAAGTGGCGCGCGAGGGCGGGAATGTCCTGGCGGCGCTCGGCCAGCGAGGGAACCCGTATCGGCAGGACCTGCAGCCGATACAAAAGATCCTCACGAAACTTGCGGTTCGCGACCGCCTCACGCAGGTTGACGTTGGTCGCGGCGATGACTCGCACGTCCGCCGTGACGGACTGCGCCGAACCGAGCGGGTAGTAGCGCCGTGTCTGGAGCAGTTGCAGCAGCTTGGCCTGCGCCGTCGTGCTGAGGTCGGCGACCTCGTCGAGGAGCAGCGTGCCGCCGCGCGCCGCCTCCACTTTACCGTCGGTCCTCTGGGTTGCGGTAGAGTGAGCCCCGGGGGCGGCGCCGAACAACTCGTTCTCCATGAGCGCTTCCGGTATGGCGGCGCAGTTTAGCTCGACGAACGGGTGCTGTGCGCGCGGGCCATTGTCATGGATGGCGCGGGCGATTTGCGTCTTTCCACAGCCGTTTTCGCCGGTGAGCAGCACGCTGACGTCGAGCGGGGCGACCAGCGCGACTTCGCGCAAGAGACGGGCGAGCGCGACGGACGAGCCCACGAGGTGCTCGATCTTCAGGGCCTTGCGAAAGCGGTGGGTCGGATCCCGGCGCTCGTCGAAGCGTTGCCGATCGAACAAGGTGTGAACGAGCGCCGGCAGCTGCGTGACGAAGATCTCGGCGCATGCGGCGTCTTCGGCGACGAAGGAATCGCCGACCGAGCGACGTTGTAGATACAGCACACCGAGCGGAGGGTCCTTGCCAACCGGCGCGCACAGGACCGCGTGGATGTTGGCGCTCCTCACGCTGCCGAGCTGACCGAATCGGGGATCGAGGAGCGCGGAGGCGGTGATGGTGATCTCGCCCGAGTTGAGGGTCTCCGCGATGATGCCGCGCGAGACGAGCGCCTTGATTTCGGCGACCTCCTGATTGGTGCAGCCGGCCGCGATCGACCAAGGCTCCTCTTGTCCGGTGTCGCCCGGCTGGAACAGCTCAAGATAACCTTGCTCGGCGCGAGCGACCTCGACGATCAGGCGCAGCGCGTCTTTGAGAAATGGCTCGACCTCCGTTCGGGAGTTGAGCCGGAGCAGTCCGCGGTACAATTCGCACTCGCGCGCCGTTCGACTGGACTTATCCTCCTGCATATCCAGGGCATGATACCTCGGGGAGCCGCGGCAGGCCGAAGGATACGATTCCCAGCGGGCATTCAGCGAATCAGGACGGCGAGTCATTGCAAAAGAGCCGAAGGATCAGCTCGAGTCGTCCCCGAACTCTTAGCTTTTGAGATGCAGAGGAAATTTGGTTGGCGATTGTACGCAGGCTCGTACCGCGGGATCGGGAGATGCGTGCGCTCGACCAGCCATCGATGATATGGAGTGCGATATCGAGCTCCGCTACCGTGAGTCTCGATATCGCACCAGGCGAAACCGTCGCGAAAAGCTGTAAGGGGTTTGCGCTCGAGTGATCCAGCCACTCCCCGTCGCTTTCTCCGCGTTCCCCGGCGCGGAGTGCACACCCGATCGCCACCAAGTGCTCCCAGCGCGCCAGTCCGACTCGCCGGAGGACGCGCTGGATGGCTTCGCTGACCGTGGTGGCGCTCACGCCGAGCTCATAGGAGATCTGCTTTTGGCTTCTGCCCGCCAGGAGCGACTCGATGATTCCCTCATCTCGCGCACGAAGCGGGCTCGCCGGGGCGGGTTCGCGGCGGCGGAGGCTGATATGAAAATCGGTCCCCCGGCGGAGAAATGCCGTGACTTCCAGTCTGCCGACCAGAAAGGCAAGCCCGGCCGGCTCGACCAACGGGCTTTGCCGATACGCAGTCGCGGTCCATGCGTCTTTGCCAATCCGTTGCTGCTCTTGAAGCATTTGCGGCGGCCCCAAAGCACGTCTCGTGCCGCGCGTGAACCTCGCTGTTTCGCGCGAGTCCTTCGCATTAGACTGTCTGCTCAGGCCATCACCCGTCCGAAATAACCGACACCTTCGAACCCCGAAATGACTATGGTCGAGTGCGGTAGCCGAGCGCATCCTCCGTGCACTCGCGGTGACGCCCTCGATTGTGGATCTCCGACTCGCTCTTTCTGCTAGCCTGCGGCGCGTGAGTAGTTTCCGCGGAGGGACGTCTGAGCCAGAGTCCGTGTTTCGCTCCGGTGATCGGCTCCTCGGCGAGCGCTTGAGCATCGAGCGCTGCCTGGGGGTCGGGGCGATGGGCGCCGTGTACGCGGCGGTCGATCACGTCCGGCGCACGACCGTCGCGCTGAAGACGTTACACCGCATGAACCCTGCGGCCATCTACGCGATCAAGGACGAATTTCGCTCCCTCTGTGACGTCGTTCACCCGAACGTCGTAAACCTCTACGAGCTGTTTTCCGACGGTGAGCACTGGTTCTTCACGATGGAGCTGATCGAGGGCACGGACTTCTTACGGCATCTATCGGGCTCCCTCGGAGGCACCGACGGCCAGAGCGAACAAAGAATCCGACTCGCCTTTCGCCAGCTGGCCTCCGGCATCGGTGCCATTCACGACGCCGGGAAGCTGCACCTCGATATCAAGCCCTCGAACGTGCTGGTGACGGGTGACGGCCGGGTCGTGCTCCTCGATTTCGGCTTGGTCCGCCCGTCGTCGACCCAGCGGGATGAGCTCGTCGGAACGCCGGCATACATGGCTCCCGAGCAGGCGACGGCGGACCTCTTGACCCCTGCCAGCGACTGGTACGCCCTGGGAATCATGCTCTTCGAGGTTCTGACGAAGCGCCACCCTTTCCAGGGGCCGTCGCACCGGATCGTAGCCGACAAGCTGCTCAAAACCGCTCCCCGCGCCTCGTCGCTCGCGGCAGACATTCCGCCCGAGCTCGACGAGCTGTGCGCCGCGCTGCTGTCGCGCGAGGTCGAGCGCCGGCCCTCGACGCAGGAGATATGGCAGGCGCTCGGCGTCGTGTCGACGCCAGGTCGAGCAAGCCTCGCTCCACAGAGCTCGACGCGGCCGGTGTTCGTCGGACGGGAAGGCGAGCTCCACAAGCTGAACGAGTGTTACGCTGAAGCGATTACCGGAAAAGCCGTCCTGTGTCTGCTCTGTGCCGACTCGGGCATGGGCAAGACCGCACTAGCGGAGCGATTTCTCGCCAGCCTGGACCACCGTCAGTTTCCGCTGGTCTTCGCTGGTCGTTGCTTCGAGCGCGAATCGGTTCCGTACAACGGCATCGACAACCTCGCGGACGAGCTCGGCATCTATCTCGGCCGGCTCGACCAGGCGGAGGTGGAGGCGTGGCTGAGCTCGGATCCCTCGGACCTCTTGCGCGCATTTCCGGTCCTCGGGAGTGTCCCGGCGATCACCCGGCGCTGCCGGCAGGTGACGGCGACGGCTGACGTTCAGGCGGCGCGTCGTTCGGCAATCGCCTCGCTCCGTGAAATCCTGACGGGCTTGTCGCGACGACGCCCGCTGGTCCTCTTCATCGATGACCTCCACTGGGCCGATCTAGACAGCGTCCGCCTCCTGGCCGAGCTGGTCGCTCCGCCGGCGCCGGGTCCGCTGTTCGTCCTGGCGGCGAGCCGCAACGACGCCTTCGACTCGGGTGTACCCGCGGCGCTTCGCGAACTGCGCGCGACCTTTGCGAGCTTCGGCGACTTCACGCCGATCTACGAGGTTAGCCTGGCCCCCCTGGACGGCGCCGCTTCGTTGCGCGTCGCGACCGCCAGCGTTCGCCGGGATGACGGCGCTCTGGCCAGCAGAATTGCCGAGAGTGCCGGCGGCAATCCGTTCTTCATCGAGGTGCTGGCGCGGCTGGGCACCGCGCAGGGCGACACCAAGAAGACTGGGTTGTCGCTGGATGGCATAATCGTGGATCAGGTAGCGGGACAGTCCGCCGAAGCCCAGCGCCTCTTGAAGATCGTCGCAGTCGCCGGACAGCCGATCAATCACGAAGTCGCGGTCGCCGCTGCAGATCTGGGCGACCGAGCGTTGCACTCGCTCAACGAGCTCCGCGCGGGACGCTTCGTGCGAACCCACCGCGCCTCGCAGCGGGACTGCATCGAGACGTATCACGATCGAATCCGTGAGAGTGTTCGTTCGTCTCTTCAGCCAGCGGAGCTGCGCGAGTGTCATCGGCGGTTGGCGCTGGCGCTCGAGGCGACCAAGGACGCCGCGCCCGACTTCCTGGCTCGACAGTTCTTCGCCGCGGGTGCGCTGCAGAAGGCCGGCGGCTACGCCACCGCTGCAGCCGAGCAGGCCGAGCGAGCGCTGGCCTTCGATCGTGCGGCGGACCTGTATGCGCTGGCCTGCGAATGCGTCGACGAGCCAGCTCGAGCTGGCGAGCTGCGCGCCAGACAAGCGCGCGCTCTCGTGAGCTCCGGTCGGTGTGTCCTGGCTTCCGGCCGCTACCTCGCGGCCGCTGAATCGGTCGACGTGCAGCGAGCCTTCGATTTCCGCCGACTCGCCGCGCGCCAGCTCTTCACGGCCGGCCACCTCGAGGAGGCCCTGGAGCTGCTGAAGCCGCTGCTGCGCGAGGTTGGCCTTCGCTATCCGCGAACGCAACGCGGAGTCTTGATCGGGATGGTGCTGGCGCTGCTCAGGTTGAAGTTGCGCGGCATGGGGTTCCGTGATGAGCTCCCGGGTCAGGACGCCGTCGCGCTGACGAAGCGCGTCGACGTCGCGCGCTCGGCGGCCGAGGGGCTCGCCTCCACAGATCCGATGCGGGCCGCTATCATCATGCTCGAGGGCGTGCTGCTGGCGCTCCGGCTCGGCGAGCCCAGCCGCGTTGCCTGGGCGCTCTCCCACTATGGGCTGTTGATCGGTTCGACGGGGAAGACCAAGGCGCTCGCCTCGACCGAGGAGCTCTTCGCGCGAGCGGAGAGCTTGGCTAAGCGGGTGGAGGCCGTCGAAACGCAGGCCGTGGTGAAGCTGAATCGCGCCAAGCTCAGCCTGAGCCGGGGTGAGTGGGGCGACGCCACGAGACACGCCGACGATTGCAGCAGCTACGTGCAGCGTCATTGCACCGAGGGCTGGGGCTACATGACGGTGGCCCACAACATCGCGCTGTTCGCCCTGCAATCCTCTGGAGACCTAGACGAGCTGAACCAGCGCGCCGTCGACTACATCCGCGTCGCGGGCGACGTGGGTGACCTGTACGCGGAGGTCAGCGCGCTGATCTACTCGGCCGCTGTTGCGCTCGCCACGGACGCCCCGGACAGGGCCCGGGAAACGGTTCGGCGTGCAGTCGGGCGCTGGAAGAAAGATCGCTTTCTCTTCCAGAATTGGCTGGCCTTGCAGGCGGAGTCGCAGTGCGACCTGTACGACGGGCTGCCAGAGCGCGCGTACCAGCGCCTCCAGAGCGCGTGGCAGGAAATGGAGGAATCACACTTGCTCAAGCTTTCCGTCGTGCGTCCCTTCGCCTTCCGGTTGCGCGCGGTGGCAGCGCTGGCCGCGGCGCAGACGGTGCCGCCAGGACAACGCGAGCGCTACTTGCGAAGCGCCCGCGGCGACGGAGGCGTCCTGGCCCGGATGCGACGCCACGACGCGAGCGGCTGGGCGGACGTCGTCGATGCAGGTCTCCGCAGCCTCGCTGGCGATCACGCCAAAGCGAGCGCGGGGCTGGCGAACGCAGCAGGGCACTTTCAGCGAGCTGGGATGTCGCTCGAGGCGCTGAGCGCCGAGTTCGAAATGGGGCGGATCCTCGGGGGTACCGCAGGCGGCGAGCTCCTGGGTGCGGCCGAACGCTGCATGACCGCGCGCGGAGTGAGGATTCCGTCGCGGTGGGCCAGGATGGCGACGGCCGCGCCGCGGTGACAGCCGATTCGCACGAACAGTTCCGACGATTTCTAGATCCAAGCAGGAGGACTTATGACCGAGCAGAATGACGTTGATGTCGTGATCATTGGTGCGGGCTTCGCGGGGCTATCGGCTGCCGATCGCATCAAGCAGCTGAATCAGGTCCGCGCGGCACGCGGGCAGGGAGCGCTCAGCTACGTGATCCTCGAGGGCTCGATGCGCGCTGGCGGACGCGCGTTCACCCAGCCTGGTCACCTGGACGTGGGAGGCCAATACCTGGCGCCGGAACACATCGACCCAAAGGTGGGTGACACGCCGCAGTGGGCAGCGTGGAGCTTGGTCAATCGCTTTGGTATTCAGATGTTCCCCACCCACCTTCCAAAGGACGTGCCGAACGTCTATCTAGCGGGGGACCAAACGCGACTGGAGTTCTCGGGCAACTATCCCAACGAGGGGGATCCCCAGGTGACGAAGCTGGTTGAACAAATCGAAGCGCTTGTCACATCCGTGAAGCCGTTCATCCAGCACCCTTGGGACCATCCTGATGCGCAGGTCTTGGACGCCCTGTCGGTGCAGGACTGGATAGCGGCGAACATCGGGGAGCCTGCGGTGGGCGAGCTCATGGCCGTGGCCGTCCGCTCGGCGTTTTCCGTGGAGCCCAAGGATTGCTCCGTCCTGCACTTCCTGCACTACGCGGCGTCATGCGGCTCCTTTGCAGCCTTCGAGAACGTGAACGGTGGCGGTGACGCCATTCGATTTCGATTCGGTACGTACGACCTGATCCAACGCTTGGTCGGCGAGGTTGGCCCGGACAATGTGCTCTTCGGTCGTCGAGCAAAACTCATCGAGCAGAACGCGAGCAGCTGTCGCGTCACGGCTCAAGTCGGCGAGCAAAGCGTGGAGACCTGGACAGCTCAGCGCGTGATCGTCGCCATGGCGCCCAGCGCCTCGGCCGCGCTCACCTTTTCGCCGCCGCTCCCCGCCGCCCGCACTGCGCTGACGGATGGGATGCCAATGGCCAGCACGATCAAGGGCTTCGCCATTTTCAAGACGCCGTGGTGGCGCGAGAGGTTTTCGGGCTATTGCTTGAGCGCACACGGCCCCCTCGACTGGGTTATGGACAATACGTGGCTCGACGAGAACGGCCAGCTCGGGGAAGCCTCGCTGATGACTTTCATTGTCGCGGAGCAAGCAGTGATTTTCGGCAACGGGCAATCGACACCGGTCGACCGCCGGGAAGCCGTCCTCGACCAGCTTGAAGTGCTTTTCGACGCCAAGGACAAGGTGAGACCGCAGCTCGTGCGCTACGTCGACTGGGACTGGAGCGCTGACGAGTGGGGCCGCGGCTGTCCCGCAGGTTGCATACGACCCAGGATTCTGACGAAGCTCGTCAATGGTCAGCGCGTCGGCGCGGCGCTTTACGCGCCGTTCCAGCGCGTGCATTGGGCGGGATCCGAAGCGGGGTTGAAATGGATGGGTGGCTACATGAATGGCGCGATCGACTCGGGCGTGCGCGCCGCAGAGGCCGTTGCAGCCCTGATAACGTAGCTAGCCGAAGGCCGGCCGCAGCGGTCGCTGTCCGTCCCAGCCCGCTGCGGCCTGCTCCATAGCTCCGAACCAACCGCGGATGGCGTCGTTCGTTTCCAGGAGCTCGAACAAGATACCGCTCGGACCCCGAAGGTAGACGAACCGTCCGGCTTCCGCGACACCGCCGGACTGGACGACTTCACAGCCAAGCTCGTTGGCTCGAGCGATTGCGGACGACAGGTCATCGACCCAGTGAGTGGTGTAGTGTGGACTCGCGGGCGAAGTCCGCTGGAGCTCGGCATACAGCGTGTTTTGCTCGCCAAGGGGTTGGATCAACTCGATCTGAAGCGGCCCGCTATAACCGATGGCCACGTTCAGAAGCGGTGTCGAGCGGGCGCCCCGGAAGTCGCAGTTCGCGACCGCGTAGGCTTCCAGCTGGAAAAACGGCCCGACCCCCAGCACCTGCAACCAAAACGAGGTGGCGCGGCCCAAGTCCGCCACCACATAGCCAATCTGCCGAACGGGACCAAAAGCTCCATTCATGAGGGGCATGATAGCGCGCGTCGCCCGAAATTGGAGCTGGCTCATGGGGTCTTGTCGCTTGGGCGCTTGTCGCTTGGTGGTGGGTAGCTGAACTGATGTAGCCCCCAGTTAAAACTGGACCGCCGACGATGAGAAGTAGGGAAAGGTCCGATGGCTGGAGATCAAGGAAATGAATCCGGCAATGGTGGCAAACGCCGCCGACCGCCAGTTCAGTGCCATGGAGAAGCGTCGACTGCTGGACGAGACGGAGAAGCCGGGCGAGAGCGTTTCGACGGTGGCGCGATGCTACAGATTGAGCCCGAGCATGCTCTTCGCTTGGCGCAAAGCGATGGAAGCGGGCCCGGCGACAGGGTTACGCGCGGAAGAGCCGCTGGTACCGGAATCCGAGTTGAAGCAGCTGAAAGCGCAGATGCGTGAGCTCGAGCGGATGCTGGGTCGCAAGACGCATGAGAACGAGATTTTGAAGGAGTCGGTCGAAGTCATCCGGGGAAAAAAGCTGGTGTCGCCCGAGCTCTTGCCGAAGACGGGCGTTTTCGGTGAAGGCGATCGCCCGAGCACTCGGGGTTGCCCGCTCGAATCTGCTTGAGCAGCGCGGCAAGCGCCGGAAGGCGCCAGATGCGGCTCTGGAGGCCAAGCCGGTCGAGGGTGCCGACGCTTCGGAAACCGCCAAGAACGCGCTCCTACTGGCCCGCATCCGGCGAGCTGGTCGGGAGCGACCGAGCTACGGCTAACGCCGGCGTGACCGCGCTGTTGAACCGGGAGCGACCGAGCGAGTAAGACCGAAGCGCATCTATCGAATCATGCGGCGGAACAAGCTCTCCTGCTCGAACGTTGCACGGTCGAGGCCGGAAGCATGATGGCGTCATCGTCACCCTGTAGCCGAATCTTCGTTGTTGCTCGGACAGCTTCGAGATTCGGTGCCGGAGCGGCGAGCGAGTCCACATCGCTTTCGCGCTCCATTGTTGCGACCACGAGGCAACTGGTTTTTTGTTGCTGCGGACTCGCCCCTCTGCGACGAGCACGTGCGCGACCTGATGGTGCAAGCCGTCGACCGCCGTTTTGCCCGCCGAGACCCGCAGGCTGGAGAGACCCATCGAGCGGCTCTCGGACAACGCCAGCATCTGAACGTCCGACTTGGAGCCGAAATGGGCTTCGTCATATGCACTCCGCCGCCCTACTCGCCCGAAAGCAACGGCATGGCCGAGTCCTTCGTTAAAAGCTTCAAACGCGAGTACGCCTACCTCGCAGATCTGTGGACTGCCGTCGACGTGCTGCGCGATTTGCCCCGTTGGTTTGACGACTACAACCGCGTGCGCCCTCACAAAGGCCTGCGCATGCTCTCGCCAGTTGAATTCAGGAACGCTCAACTGGCATCATGACAACCGGGTCCGGTCCGACCGGGGGCAACTCCACGGAGACCAAGAGGCTGAAGGCGCTGGAAGCGGAAAACCAACGACTGAAGAAGCTGCTCGCCGAGCGCGACTTGGACATCAAGGTCCTGAAGGAGGTTGCAGCAAAAAATGGTGACCGCGCAGGCACGTCGCGAAGCGGTGGAATTCGCGCACCGGCGCGGACTCTCGTACCGCCGAGCGTGTGCGCTGCTGCGCGTGGCGCGGTCCAGCCTGAAGTACCAGTCCCGACGCGCGCGGCGGGACGCCCCTGTGGTCGAGCGAATGCGAGCGCTGTCGGCTCAGTATCCACGGTACGATGTGGTGCCCTGAAATATGCGGAGGCGCGACAGTCTGAGCCGCTAGTTCGCATAAAACCTTATGTCAACTGCTCGGGTGCTGGGTCACTTTGATTCGGCCCGCAGACCTCAACGGAACATTGGGTTCTCCCATGCCCAGCGCACGGCTGAGATTGCCAGCCACACAGCTATCGCCAGCGCGCCCAGAATGAACACCGGCAGCAGCAAGCACCCGGCGCTGTCGTCCTCGCCGAAGCGCGACACGCTATTGCCGTCGTCTGCTTGAGGTCTTCTCTTAGCGAACCAAGTCCAGGGTGCTCCGCCAGACCAAACGGAGAACCAACCAAAGAGCGCCGCGACCACGATCGCGGCCAATCCGATCCCTGGCTTGCCTTCATCAATGAGGTCCGCTCCAATCCAGGCGCTCCAAACCACCGCGACCCAGTAGAGAAACCGCACCTATCACCCCTTACCACACTGTGATGCTTGAGCGCCTAGGCAGCGCCGGTGCTACCATTGCAACAATGGCCGCCAAGAAGACCTCGAAGAAGCCCGCCGCAAAGCCTCAGGGCCCGCCCGACGTGAACACCCTCGCCGTGGGCATCCTGGCCGCTGTTACCGGTGGTGCTCGCCGCGACGAGCCAATGCCGGGCAAGAATCCAGCGGCGGTCGCCTTGGGCAAGCTGGGCGGCGCTAAGGGCGGCAAGGCGCGGGCGGCCAAGCTTTCGCCAACTCAGCGCAAGGAGATCGCTTCGGCAGCAGCAGTGGCGCGCTGGAAGCGGTCGCCCTAAGCCGCTCGACCGCCCCTTCCCAACGCCTGAAGTTCTGCCACGTCGTCCTCAAAGTCCAACACCAACTGGACCGGTGGTTTCGCTGGTTCTCTGTGGTTTTCGTTATACACATCGACGTCCACCTTCAGTTGAAGGCAATCGCCCACGATCTGCCTCCGACGTTCGGCAAACGCCTTGACCATGTGCTCATGAGGGGCCGCCTCAAGCTCCGCCCAAAGTGAGGTCTGCACGCCATCGCGGCTGATCTTTACGGAATGATTGACCCGATAGCGTCGCCCTTGTGAGTCCGTTCGATACTCCTCACGTAGAGCCCTTGCCATTTCCTCGGCGAGGGTTCCCACGACGTCCACCGGCGGGGCAGCGATAAGTCCCTTTGCCATCGCCCATCGCACCACCTCGCGCGGCGATGCAGGAACCCCGCCGTTCTCACGCTCATACTGATGCCAGAGTCGTTGCAGATGCTCGTTTCTTGTTGCCATATGAACCTCAGAGCGCAGCGGGAGCGACGTCACCCCAACCATCCGTGACCGCGGACGGTGCCAGCGCAAATCGGATCTTCACCAAAAGCTTGGTGAAGATCTTCCAATTGTTAATTCTTCGACGCAGCTGTCCAGCCACGATTCCCGGATGAACGCCAAGTTTGGCAGAGAAGGCCAGGAGGTCCCGCTCTGAAAAGTAGGGGCTCTTTCGCGCCACAAATGACTCAAGCTCCTTTGTAGGAACACAAAACGCCGCAGCCGCTGCGTTTGCGTTTCTCTCTTCGACGGGGAGTGCCTCTCCAGTCCCCCCACGCTCGCCTTCCAGCTCCGTATCGATGATAGCCACTGACTTACCGTCACCGTTCAGCACGTGCTCGATCTCGTGCCTCAGTACGAACCAGAAGTTGTCGATTCTGTCGTATCTCAGAGAGAGGCCAATTACTGGAGACGAACTGTTCAGCCACGTACAAACGCCATCGATCTTGCCACCTGGTAAGCCTTCAACGATGACGAACCTAACCCCGCAGTCAGTCAGCAGCCTCGGTACATTGCGACATTCTTCGGGCGCACCCATCAGGCCATGGAGCCTCGACAGGGTGTCCACAAGCGAAGGACGCGAAAACCGCGGAACAACCATTTCCCTCGCGAGTTGCCGAACCCGGTAGAGCCACGCGAGCTGTACCGGCGGAGTGTCTTCGTAGCTCGACTTCATTGCTGCATGAGCAGGCGCAAGGTGCGGAATCTCGGCAACCGAGGCAGCTTCGAAGAACGACGCTATCTCACGATCAAGCGTCGATGGTTCGCCATTTGACAGCCAGCCCCGCTTGATCATTTCCCGAATTGGATAGGAAGACTGAAGGCGACCCTTGCGAGACACGGAAGGGTCTGGCTCACGGGCGCGAGAGAGATCAAAGGCAGATTGCAGATTCACAAATAGCTCTGCTGACACGCCGAATGCGTCGGCCAAGGCCCTCGCCATGTCCGCGCTGATGCCTCGCTTACCACTGATGATCATATTGACGGCCTGCTCCGGCGCCCCGAGCACGTACGCTAGGTCGCGCTGCGACCAGTCACGCGCTTCAAGCTCTTCGCGGATGAACTCTCCGGGGTGCGGCATTTGTGTAAGCGTGGCCATTGGTCTTCTCCCTTTAGTGATAGTCTTCAAGTTCCAGAATCTCGATTGTCGGTGGCGTAGTGGCCTCGTCGAGAACGAAGATGAGCCTCCAATACTTGTTGAGGCGAATTGACCGTTGCCCTTCGCGGTCGCCGACGAGTTTCTCGTAATGCAGACTCTTCCAGCCCCGCAGCGTTAGTTCGTCGGGAACGCTCTCCAAGAAGTGAAGTTTCTTCTGACAGGCCGCGACCACGTCGGCCGCGAATCCGAGCGTCTGCGCCTGCTCGGTACGGATGACCGCCAGTCGGGGGTTTCGGAAGAGAAGGCGCATTCACCCAGGATCTATAATCCCTGGAAATCAGCTGGTCAACATTGAACTTAACGCCTGGCGTTCAGTCGTACATTTTGCACGCGCCACCTTGGCCGCTCAAGCATACTGACCAGTATGAACCGCCTGGACCCAATGACCCGAACCCAGATCGTCGCCGCTCTGGTTGCGGGCAACAGCGTCCGGTCCACGTGCCGCATGACCGGCGCGGCGAAGGGCACGGTTCTCAAGCTCCTCGCTGAGTTGGGCGCGGCCTGTGACGACTACCAGGACCGCGCGATCTTCGGCCTGAAGACGAAGCGCCTGCAGTGCGATGAGATCTGGTCGTTCTGCTACGCCAAGCATCGCAACGTGCCGGAGCGGATGAAGCGCGACCCGGGCGTCGGCTCGATCTGGACCTGGACGGCGCTGGACGCGGATTCGAAGCTGATCGTGACCTGGTACATCGGCAGCCGGGACCCAGTGCGCCAACCGGTTCATGATCGACTGCGCGAAGCGCTTCTCGGGCCCGGTTCAGCTGACCACGGACGGCCACAACCCGTACCGGTACGCCACCGTGGTGGGCTTTGACGACGGGATGGTCGACTACGCGCAGCTGGTCAAAATCTACGCGGGCGTAGCCACGGCCGGTCCGGATTCGCGCTACAGCCCCCCAGTTTGCTGCGGGACCAAGATTGACGTGCGACTGGGCTTACCGGACCCGGCACACGTTTCTACGAGCTTCGTAGAGCGCCAGAACCTGACCATGCGGATGAGCATGCGAAGGTTCACCAGGTTGACGAACGGGTTCAGCAAGAAGCTCCAGAATCTGGGAGCGGCGGTCGGCTTGCACTTTATGCATTACAACTTCTGCCGACTCCACGAGAGCCTGCACGAGCAGGGCGAGCCCAAGCGCACGCCCGCGATGGCCGCTGGACTAACCGATCACGTGTGGTCGCTGGCCGAAGTGATCGCGTTGCTGCGGAGAAGACCGGCCGGGTGAAACGGATCGGATTGGCGGCCGAATGAGACTGACCCAGTACCCGCCTTCACAAGTTTCCGGTTAGACATTCTCGGAACTCCGTTTCCGTGGTGGTCAGGCACCCGGCTCGTCTTCCCGCACGGATCGGGGGCCGCTATGTCACGCCGGGCACGCTATGCCCACCAAGGCCGCCATGGAAAAACTGGGTCCATGGCGACCCAGGGGTGGCGCATTCCTTTCAGGCGACCGCCGGAAGGGTGCCGCACGCGAACATCGAGTGATGCAGCGCCGGATCTTCGGTCACGATGACGTGGTCGAGGATGGTCACGCCAAGCAGTTTCCGGCGCGCACGAGATTGACGGTGGATTCGAGGTCGTCGCCGCTCGAAGAACTTACTATTCAGTGGGGCGGTTCGACCTGCTACTAAACAGACGACTATCGCGCACTCATCATCTGGGGCGCAGTGCGAGCGCTTGGGAGAGACATGCCTAAGACATTCGGACGAACATCAAGCGTGCTCAGGGTTTTTATGTTCACCCTTATCGGGCCAACCGCGTGCACCAAGAAGGCGGACGGCAGCGATATCCCAACCGCCCCTTCAGCGGAGGCGCCGGTGCCACCATCGCTCCCGTCCTCGCCGGCAAGCGTTAGCCCTGCTAGCAATGACCCTGCGGACGCGAAGCTCTCGCGCTTCTTTAAATACCAGGAAAGCGTCGCGCCATACGTCATACGTCTAAACAAGATCGCCCAGGACCCTGTCAATGGAAAGGATCCCAAGAAAATCGCTAAGGCGATCTCAGCCGACAAGGACATGAAGAAGTTCGCCATAGTGGCTGACCGAGCCCTAAAACGAGCGCATCTGACGCCCGAGGACGTGAAAAAACACCAGGCGTTCGTTACCGACGCGCAAAGCACCTGGGCGGAGGCCGCGGGATCGGCCGAACCAAATCCTATCGCACATTCTACCCTCGGAACCAATCACGGCCCTCAAGCCGCTGCGCTCGCCGCGAAGCACCGCGCCGATTTCAAGCGGGCCAGGGGGGCTCTACAAGAAACAGACCGCCCGATCGATTGCGGTAGGCAACCCGAGTCCTGCTCCTGTACGGAGTGTCCGAGCGGCGATCCTTGCCCAGCCTACGCTGCGTGCGTCAACGGTTGCCAGGAAGACCTCGCCAAATGCGCCCTCGAAAACATCGGTCCTCAAGCCTTCATCTGCCTAATTCCTTTCAATTTCTGTGCGCTCAATTGCCAGTCCAAATGCAACTAGCCGACTAAGGATGCACGTTTGTCACGCGGAGGAGATTTCTTCATCGAGCTCGCGATGCGGGCGGCTCGCTCGGGTGGCTAGCTCGGCTGCTCGGCTGGCGCCCGGGAATCCCAAAGCTCCGTGAGCATCGAAGCTCCGCAAACTTCGGCGTCCTCAGCCATGGTCTGCCTGGGCGCGACGACCGCTTTCTTGGTAGCAGCAAATTCAGCAGCGCCTCTCCCGGTCACCAATCCACCTTATTTTCTTGCGCTCCAATGGCTGACCTCTTGTTCGAGGGCAGCTGCTAACAGCTCATAAAGAAGAAGCTTCCTCTTGCACGGTATCGGTCGTGTCGCGTGTGCCGCTTGTACTGGCGTCGGCGGGCTCGTCACACGCATGGGGCCGCGCCAATAAGCGCGAATGTCTGCCAGCAGGCGTAGAGCCAAACCGCTCACAGATGCGCAGAAGCACTTCATCGACCTCCTGGTGCACGAAGCGGTTGAGGACTGGATTGCGCAAGCCAAACCGTGAAGTTCGTCAGTCTGTCCTCGCTGCATCCGCTGGACACTGTGCGCCCAACGGTGAGCGGGCGCGCTTGAGCGGGCGCGCTATACATCCATCTGGCGCAACAGTGATCCATCTCACGGTCCAATCATTGGACACGTCCGAAGGCACCACAGGCGAGACGCCGAGTGTGCCTGCGCAAGGCGACGAGGCTTCCTCGGGCACAAAGCAAACATTGCCGACAAACGCGCAATCGACCGTCACTGGTCGGGCGGCGACGCAGCCTTCGGTGTTCCAGACCGTGAAAGCGGCCAGTGTACGAGCCGGTGCATCACTGATCTCTAGTCTTCTCGCTGTCGCAATTGTTGCAACAGCGAAGTGGCGCGACGTTCACTCGGCAACGGGCGTCTGCTTGCTCAATCTCGCTGAGCTCGGAAATCTCTTGCTGTTTCGGTCATTGAAAGTCTGTGAGTACTGGTTCGATGGGGGATTGCACGCTGTGTATCAAGAGCGAGAGGATCGCTACGCAGACGTACGCAGGAAGATGGGCCTATCCACAGGATTGGCCGGTGCGGTCTACTTCGTAGCCCTGCTGTACGTCTTGGGTTCGTAACGACCGACCGAGTGCGTCGTACAACGACGAGCGCCCTAGGCACAGCGCTATCAGTGACGCTCGAGGCCGGGTCAGCACGATCGGGAACCGACGCGAGTTCGCTCAACCCGTTGAAGCCGATCTTTCTTCTCCGGCCTCGGCAGGTGCATGTTTCACTGGCCCCCTTTGCAGAATGGTCTCCATGAGTGCCGCAAGGGATCGGCTTGCGTGGAGCTCTCTGGGTTCAGGGCGGCCGCCTTCGGACGATGAGCCCGCGCTCGCGAGCGGCGTGCTTGTGACGACGGCTCGAAGCCGCCCGGTTCGCTGCAGGTGCTCGAGCTCATTCGCGAGCTGGCGCAGACCAGCCCCGTCGCTCGCTCGTCGCTGGTACTCCGGACCGAACTGGCCAGCCTTGGCGTTCTCCAGGAGCGCGTTTCGCGCAAGCCGACGCTCCTCGCTGAGCTCGCGCGAGCCTTCGTGCTTCGGCAATCCTCGCGAACTCGAGCGGTCTCGTTCCTCCAGCGCTCGCGCGACGACCTCGGGCGAAAGGCTCGCGAGCCCGTGATTTCGATTGCTCTCACGCCACCAGCGTTGCTTCGGAACATTGGAGGCGACCCAGACGAGATCTTCGGGGGAATGAGCTGCCGCTAGCAGGGCTACAACCATGCGAAGCCCCGAGTCTTGGGCTAGGCTCGACAACTTGCGCTCACGGCCGACAGCCGCGCCGAATGCCTGGGCAATCATTCGAACTTCTGACCAATCCTGCGGCTGTAGCCGCTCTGCTTCGCGCGCGCTCGTGAGCACGAGCTTTGCCCTTTCCGAAACGGGCAGCTCGAGCGCTTCTCCGAGGCTGGGGCTTACCCGCGCGCGAGTGGCTTCCTTCTTTGGTTCCTTCTTTGGTTCCTTAGCGTCCGCCGGGCGGACTGGTGCCGTCCGCGTGGCGCACTGCTGTCGTCCGTCGCGCGGACCGGTTCGTGCGGCGGACGGGTCCGCCATGCGGACTGCTTTGACGGTCTCGGACACCCCCGTGTTCGGCTCGGCGCTTGCGGCTTTGCCATGGCTGCACGCGTTCAGTTCGCCACCCGTCCGTGCCGCGGACTGGTCGGCCGGGCCGACTGGTGCGAGTGCCGCGGGCACGTGCGAAAGGTCATAGTGATTGGGCCGCCCGAATTCTCGCCGAACGACGAGTACGCCGTCCTGCTCCAGGGTCGCGAGTGCCCCGAGCACACTGGTTCGGCCGAGCCCGGTTCGCCTTGCCAACGTGGCGACCGACGGCCATGGCTCCTGCGAGGAGTGGCTATAAAAATCGATGATTGCGAGGAGGGTGAGCTTTTCGAACGCGGTGCGTGGCGACGTCCACACCGCGCGTTGGAGCGCAAGGATGTCCGTCACGGCAGCCGCCTCTCGGCGCCAAGCTTTCGCTGAAGCCCGCCCGCTCTGGTTTCCCGCTTTCGGCGGCCAGTTTTGCGCGCTACGTCGAGCGGGAGATTCCGCATCCCTTGGGCGTTC
The DNA here is from genome assembly GCA_035549955.1 of Lacunisphaera sp. Classification (GTDB taxonomy): domain Bacteria; phylum Verrucomicrobiota; class Verrucomicrobiia; order Opitutales; family Opitutaceae; genus Lacunisphaera. Next base: position 42,249 of record DASZPS010000224.1, read on the forward strand.
ATGGTTCGGCGCCAACGCCAAAGTTTAAGCGCTGCCTCTTCAGTCAGCGGCCTCGGTTCCGGGTTCGACGCGTTGACGCTTGTCATCAGAACACCGCCGAGCTCTTCCCAGGCGTGCCTGAGGTCACCCTTTCCCTCCGCGTTCTGAGCGCGCTGGCGTCGGTTTGACGTACCCCTCTTTCGACAACCCATGGAAAGCCGACCTGTCCATCGGTGCACCCCCTCCTTGGCGACCTCGAGCGTGCCGGCGCGAGTTGCTTGGAGCCGCTGCTCCCACACAGATCGAGGCGCGAGGTGGTAACCGCAACCTCGGCGGACGCAGGGAGGGATGATGCCATGAGCGGCATCGTGCATTCCGACGCTTTGCAAAGCGCGGCCCTTGCGCGCTGGAAGCAGAGTCGGATCCCGATGGGGGCGGACGCGCGGCTCGGCGCGTCCCAGGCTCCGCAGAGCTGGGGCCACCGCCCCTCGAAGGCGAGTAGACTCACTCGGACAGAGCGTCACATCACCTTGTCGCCGGGGTGGTATGCAATCCGTGCTGAGTACCATCAAAAGTACCACTCGGCGTCACGCGGAGGGTCGCCCGGGAACGCCTGGTCACATTATTTCGCGTGCTTGGAACGCCTAGGAACGAGGAGAAACGGGGGCGAACCGAATTGCCAAGGTGGACGTCGAGGGTTCAAATCCCTTCTCCCGCTCTACGAACCGACGCCCGGCGAGAATTCTCGCTGGGCGTCGCTGTATAGGGCGTCGGGGGGCGGAGCGCAGCGGGCTTCGCCCGGCTGCTGTAGGCATGCGTGGTGGCGCGTCGAGGGTGTG
>DASZPS010000225.1:0-57804 GCA_035549955.1 Lacunisphaera sp.
GTTGGTGGGCGTCGGTTTCCACACCGACGCCAGGTTCGCACGCCTCGTGAGTCCTTGTCGTCGATATGGAAATCGACGACCACCTTTCGGTCGGTTCGCTACCGAGCGAAACGGCGCTTCAATTGCATGATCCCGGCTGAGCGCGTCGGACGCTCGCTTCGCGTTATTGTAGGGGCGCAGTCTTGCTGCGCCGATGCCGCGGAGCGCGGAATCCTGATCGCCCAACCAGAAGAATCCCGGCCCGCCGGGATTGGGCGCCAAGACTGCGCCCCTACCCACACCGGAACAAGCCGGCCCCTACCTTTTCGCCTGCGCCTTGCGCCACGCCTGCATCCGAGCGTGCGCCTCGGTCAGGCCCAGGGTTTTCAGCAGCTCGACGAAATGCGGATCCGACCGGAACGGATCGAGCCGGGGATCCAGCAGCCAGCCGGCCAATTCGGTCGAGGGCACATCCTCCGCCCGCAGGTTCGCGATGGCGTCCGCCGTGTGGCCCAAGGCGGTCTGCAGCTGGTACCGCAACCAGCCCTCGGCGTCGGGCAGTGCCGACTCGGCCTCGGCCTTTTCCCCCGCCCGGGCGAGCAGCTCCGCCCGGTCCGTGCCGTCCAGTTCCCGGGCCGTGGCAATGGCCTCGGCGCGGCGGCCAAGTTGGAGCAGGGCCTCGGCCTTGGTTAGCAGCGTCAGCGGAGCCTTGGCCGACAGGGCCTCGGCGCGACCGAGCACCGCCAGCGCCTCCTCGCAGCGGCCGGCGCGGACCAGGCCCTTGGCGTAATTTTCGAGAATGCGCAGGGAAAACGGGTCCAGTTCCGCCGCCCGCCGGTCCTCGGCCAAACCCTCGTCGATCCGGCCCGATTCAGACAGACAGTTGCCCAGCCAATGGTGGGCCGTGGCATAGTTGGGATTGAGCTCGATCGCGCGGCGGAACTCGCGCTCGGCTCCGGCCAGGTCCCACTGCCGCAACCGCACGACCAGTCCCCACGACGCCCGTGCTTCGCTGGAATCAGGATCCAACGCCAGGGCCTTTTGGATCTCGCTGGTTATCTGGGCAAACACCGGGGCCGTGCGTTGCCCGAAGGTGTCGATCACCCCGTTCGCAATGGCCCGCAGCATCCAAACATCGGCCAGCGCCGCGTGGGCGCGGGCAAAATCCGGTTCCAGGATCAGGGCGCGGGTGAGACGCTCCTCGGCTTCCGCAAAGCCGGCGGCGCTGCGCAGGTTCCAGGCCCGGCGCGCCTTCACGTAAAGCTCGAAGGCCTCGGGGTTGATCGGTGCGGTCGCGCGCGCGGTCCTGGCCAGCGTGAGCTGCAGCTGCTGCGCGATCAGCCCGGCGATCTCGTCCTGCACGGCAAAGATATCCTTCAAATCGCGCGTGAAGGTGTCGCTCCAGACCTGAAAGCCGTCGGCCGCCTTGATCAGCTGCGCGGTGATGCGGACCTTCTCGCCCGCCTTCCGCACGCTGCCGTCGATGACGTAGGCGACGCCGAGCTGCCGCGCGATTTCCCCCACTGGCATTTCCTTGCCCTTGAAATAGAAGGCCGAGGTCCGCGCCGAGACCTTCAGTCCCGGCACCTTGGCCAGGACATTGAGCAATTCCTCGCTGATGCCGTCGGAAAAATACTCGTTGGCCTTGTCGTCGGAGAGATTGGCGAAGGCCAGGACGGCGACGGACGCCCGCTCCTGCGCGTTGAGCTTCTGCGTTTCCGTCTGCGGCGCGGCGGGGACCGCCGGAGAGGGAGGCGGGAGGCTGGAGGCGGGAGGAGGCGTCGCGCGCTTCTCTTTCAGCACGAGCGCCAGCGCCATGACCACACCGAACATCGGGAGCGCCCACCACCATTTGGACGGGCCGGTTCCTGCTGGAGGCGGGGTGCCCCCACCCCGCTCGACCGCGGGACGCGGACGTCCCGCTTCCGTCGAATCGCCATCGAGCAGTTTCTTCACCCTCGCCACAAATGCCGGCGGCGTCTCGCCGCCGGGCAGCTTGGTCCATTGCACCACCTTGAACTCGCCCGGCACCTTCGCGACCGCGTCCTTCGTGTCGTCGATCACGACCGGCAGGAGAAAGGCCTTCTCATCCGCCATGGTGTGCGTGCGCTGTCCCGCCAGTTTCCACTCCAGCCGGAAATACCCCTCCAACCGCGCCTGCGTGTTGGCCGAGATGATCGGCAGGAACAGCCCGCACGACCCGATCTGCCCGCGAATCTTCGCGTCCCAGGCGTCGCCACCCACCAACTCATTCTGGTCGAACCACACCTCGATCCCGGCGGCGCGCAAGGCCTCGCAAATTCGCTTCGCCGCCTCGGCGTCCTGGGAGGCGTAGCTTAGAAAGACGGCTTTGGACCCTTCGCTCATGATTGCCGAATGCCGATGGGCGATGGCCGATTGGGGCGGACGCATTCCGAAATGCAGGGACCGAGCTTGCTCGGTCCGGGTTTGCGGTCGATGGACCGAACAAGCTTGGGCCCTACAGGAGCAGGTCTTTCTCCGTTCTCTCCGTTACCTTCTGTAAACCTGAATTGGTCAGTTCGTTTCATGCGGCACTCGGCAATTCTCTTCGCTCATGCGCCTTCCTTCGCCAGGAACTCCAGCAGACCGGGCAGCGTCGCGATCCCGCTGCGGCCGTTGAAGACCGTCTCGCTCACCTGCGCGACCAGCACCCGGCGGTCGGCCCCGATCAGGTCGGCCGCCGCGTTGAAGCGGGCAAAATCATCCTGCGCCGGACTCGACGACAGCTTGACCTCCACCGCCCAGAGATGGCGCCCCAGTTTGAACACCAAGTCCACCTCGTAGCCGTCCGCCGTGCGGAAGTAGTGGGGCGCCACGGTGACGCCGCGCGCCGCCAGGGATTCCACCACCTGGCCGAGGACGAAGCCCTCCCAACTGGCTCCCACCCAGGGTTGGTGCAGCAGCTCATCGGCCCCGCGCACGCCCAGCAGCGCATGGAGCAGGCCGCTGTCGCGCCAGTAGACGCGCGGGGAGCGGACCAGCCGTTTCTTCAGGTTGGGCAGCCATGGCGGGAGCCGGCGCACGAGAAAGGCTCCTTCCAGAAAATCCAGGTAGCTGTTCACCGTGTGGTAGCTCAGCCCGAGACTCTGCCCCACCTGGCTGGCGTTCCAGATCTGCCCATGCACCGCGGCGGTCATGCGCAGGAGGCGGTCGGTCACCGCCGGCTTGGCCGGCAGGCCCCAGACCGGGAGATCGCGCTGGGCCAGCAGGGTTAGATAATCCAACTGCCATTGCGGGAACCGCCCGCCGCCCACCACGCCCCCCTCGGGAAACCCACCCCGCAGCCACCGTTCCGCCAACGGCACGGCCGGCAGTTCGGTGCAGAGCAAGGGTGCCAGTTCGACCAGGCCCAGCCGGCCCGCCAGCGATTCGGAGACCTGCCGCGTCAGTGTCGGCGAGACCGAGCCCAGCAGCAGGAAGCGGCCGGCCCGCTTTCGGTCGGCATCAATGGCCCCGCGCAGCCGGGGAAACACCTCGGGCCAGGCCTGGGCCTCGTCGAGCACGACGGGGTTTTTCTGCTTCATCAGGGCCTCCCACTGCAAATCGAGGCGGATGCGCTCGGCCGGTTGCTCCAGGTCGAAATACACCGGCGAGAGCGCCCGGGCCAGGGTGGTCTTGCCCGCCTGCCGGGGGCCGACGAGACCCACGGCCGGATAGTCCTTCAACCGGGCCCGGACCAAGGCGGTCGTCTCGCGCGCAATCATTTGCAGATTAGAATTCGGTTTCTATTCTGCAAGCAAGCCTGATTCCACCCACACCGCGTAGCTCAAAAAGACCGCGCGACCAGCGCCGCCGGAACGCTCAACACTCAACGTTGAACTCTCAACGCTCAAGGTTCGGACCTCGGGTGGAGCGCGTTGCCTTTCGACGAGCTCCGGGCCTTGAGCCTGCCGAAACGGCGCCTCAACGCGCTGAATGATCCTTCGCTCTCCCCAAACCAACGCACTGGGGAGCAGTGCGTTCCACCTTGTTGCGATTTCTGGTTCATTGAAAGTTCAGCGTTGAGCGTTCTCTCACGGGTTCGCCGGCTCCGCCAGCAGCGTCTTGATCTCCGCGTCGTCGCGGAAGGCCGCCAGCCGCGGGTCGAGCTGCAGGCGGAGCTGGATGGTCTTCCGGCCTTCGGCGCTCGCCGCGGCTTCCCGGATCAGCTGCACCGCGGTCGCCCGGTCGCCCAGCATGAGCGACGCGGGGATGGGCGTGAACCACCAGCCGTTGACCAGCTGCAGCGAATACGGCCGGCTCGCGCTCTCCTGCAACCGCCGGTTGACCGCCCGGGCTTCCTCGTGCCGGCCCAAGCCGAGGAGGGTCCAGAATTCCCAGGTGCCCAGGAAGGCCCGCTCCGGTTCCGCCGTGCGCATCTTCTGGATCTCCGCCAGGGCCACCTCGTATTGCTGCCGGGCGAGCTCGGTCTTCCCCTGCAACTCCAGCAGGTTGCCCTTCAGCAGCGCGGTCGGGCCGGTGTATTGAAAATCGGCCCACCATTTCTGCGGAAACGCCCGCAGCGCTTCCAAGCCCACCTCGGGATTACCGCCATACACGGCGTAAAGAAAATAACCGAACACCGCCCGCTCGGTGCTGCGCGCCCGCTCGGGCACGCGGTCCAGCCAGCTCTTCATGCCCGCGAAATCGTTGCGCAGGTCAAACTGGAGGCGGGCCTTCCAGACGGCGGCGTTGGCCAGCGGGCCGATCTTCAGCGTGGCGTCGAGTTCCCGTTCGAATTCCTCGTAGCGGCCCGAGTCCTTGTAAAGCCGGGCGAGGTCATAGCGGGACAGGACATCGTTCGGGAAGCGTTCACAGTTGGCCTGCGCGGTGGCAATGGCCTCCTCCCTCCGGTTCGTCACGAACAGCAGCTCGGCGAGCTGCCGGCCCAACCGGGGGTTGGTGGGGTCGAGCTCCATCGCGCGCCGCAACAAGCGCTCCGCCCGCGCGGCGTCGCTGCGGCGGCTGATCAGGTACGCGGCCAGGGCGTGCATCGCCTCCGGCTCGTCGGGACTCAGGCGGAGCGCGTTTTCCGCGTGACGCCGGGCCAGGGCCGAACGCTCATCGCTCAAATCGAAGCCGCGGCGCAAGTACTGGCTCTGCACCCGCGCCATCACCGCCGCAGCGTCCGCGTCGGCCGGGGACCGCTCCACCGCGCGCTTCGCGATCTCCTCCGCCAGTCCAAAATCGTCGGCGTTCGAATCCAGCCCCTCGATCAGGTCGATCGCCCGCTTCAGCTCCGGGTCCTTCGGCCAGTCGCGTGCGGGTGGCGGGGGTTCCTCACAGAGCTTCCGGAACCGCGGGTCGTTGCGGAGTTTGTCCCACCGCGGGTCGATCCGCAGCAGCGCCGGCGTCAGCGGCCAGCCGACGGTGTGATGTTCGCGGGTCCAGCGCAGCTGCTGCTCGATCAAAGGCAGGGCGTCATCCGCGTGCCCCAGGGCGGCATGGACTAGCAGGGGCGTGTAAGGCCAGGCCCGTTCGTGGATCGTGAGCTGTTCGAGCGTATGCACCTCCGCGAGGGCATCTTGCTCGCGGCCGAGCAAGGCCAGGAGCTCGCCCCGGGCCAGCCGCAGGAGCACGTCGGCCGGCGTGGTGCGCAAGCGCTGGTCGGTCAGCGTGAGCCCGGCTTCCCACGCCACGCGCGCCGCCGCCTCGCGCCCGGCCTGGGCGTGGGCGAGCCCGACCCAATAGTTCTTCGGGCCGGTGTACATGTTATCGAGGATGAACTCGTCGGCGAGCCGGTTCAGCGCCCGCAGGGCCTCGTCCGGCTGCCGCCGGCAGAGGTGAATGTAGGCGGTGAGCCAGATGGCGCGGTGCTCGCGGCGGAGCGTGGCCGGTCCGGTGGCCACCGCGGCGGCGGCGGCCTCGGCATCGCCCTTCGCGGTCAACAACAGCATCGCCAGACCGCACTGGGAATTCGAGGACGGCTCGGCCGCGATGGACTTCCGGACGGCGCGTTCCGCCTCGGCGAAGCGCGCCCGGCGGAAGTACATCAGGTATTCGGTGAATCCGGCGAGCGGCGCCTGGCCCGGAATTTGCGCTTCGCGGGCGTAAAGGGCCGCCGCCTCGTCGATCCGGTCCAGCCGGTCGTAGAGATAGCCCAGGCTGTGCAGGGCACCGGGGTGGTTGGGATTGCGGGCGAGGACCTTGAGGAGCGAGGCCTCGGCAATCGCGGGTTCCTCGAAGTCACGCTGCCAGCGGGCCAGTGCGAAAAGGGCCTCGATGGAATCCGGCGCCAGCTTCAAGGCCCGCTCCGCATGCGCTCGCGCCGCCGCCTCACGGGCGGGGGTGCGCTCGAACCCGCGCGACGCGAAGGAGAAATTCAGCAGGGAGGACACTGCCCAGATTTCTCCGTCGGTCTCGTCGAGCTGAAGCGCCCGCTTGATCCAACCCTCGGCCGCGGTGTAGTCGTCGATCGACGAGTCGTATTTGTCGACGCTCATGGCCCGGGCCTTGGCCGCGAGCTGGCGGGCTTCGGAGAGAGGTTTGGGGTCTGGGGTCTGGGATTGGGGGTCCGGGGTGGTAGCGGTCGCCGGCGGCGCGGGCGGAGGCGGGGCGTTCTCGCGTGCGCCACGCGCCAGCCACCACGTCGCGGCACCCGCGACGCCGAAGATCGCCACCGCGAGACCTGCGTAGGCTTTCCAGCCGGGTTGTTTGAGATCGGTTGTAGCCGGCCTCGCTGAGGCCGGTCTGCCGGGGCCCGCGCCCCCCGCTCCATCACGAGCCATCTCCGCGCTCCTCTGCTTCAACACCCCGGCGCGGTGCGACCAGAGTTTCACGAAGCGGGCGGCGACTTCGGCCGGCATGCGGCCGCCCGGCAGCTTCGTCCATTGCACGGCTCGGAATCGATCCGGCACCAGGGCTTCCTGCTCCTTGGTCTCGTCGACCACCACCGGCAGGATGAAGGCCACGCCCGTCGCAATGCCCCGCGCGCGCTCGGCGGCGAGGTCCCACTCGATGCGGAAATAGCCCTCCTCGCGCGCCTCGGTGTTGGCGGAAATCACCGGGATGAAGAGCACGCATTCCTTGATCTGGCGGCGGATCTTGGCGTCCCACTCGTCGCCGTGCTCCAGTCCGCCCTCGGCATCGAACCACACCTCAACGCCGGCGGAGCGCAAGGCCTCGGCAATGCGTTTTGCCGCCTCCATGTCCTGCGAGGCGTACGAGAGGAAAACCGCTTTGCCGGGATCACTCATGCAATCCCTCCGATCCTTATACAGAAGGTAACGAAGGAAACAAAGATCCGGGTCCTGACCCACTTCGTTCCCTTCGTTACCTTCTGTAGAATGTTTGGTGCGTCGTTCATTTCTTCTCTGCGGGTTCTGCCAGCAGCGCCTTGATCTCCGGGTCGTCCCGGAACGGCGCCATGCGGTGGTCGATCTTGAACGCGACGCGGATTTGGGAGCGGACCGAGGGCGCCACGGCGGCTTCCCGGATGAGCGCCAGGGCCTCGGCGCGGTTGCCCACCAGCAGCTGCGCGGGGATCATGTCGTGCCACCATTGGGCGATGATCGGCCGCACCGGCCGCCGGAGCCGCTGCAGTTGGCGTTGGTTCGTCGCCTTTGCCTCCTCCATCCGGCCGGCCCCGAGCAGGGCGAACAACTCCGCCCGCTCCCAAGCCGAGTCGCCCGGGTGCTGCTCGGCAAAGCGACGGATCTCGGTGAGGGCCCGGTCGTATTCGGCCCGCGCGAGTTCCACCTTGCCCTGCCGGGCCAGCAGGTCGGCTTCCAGCAGCGCGCGCGGGCCCGTGTAGTAGAAATCGCTCATCCACGAACCCGGGAAGGAATTCACCGCTTCGAGGCCGTCGGCGGTGTCGCCGCTCAGGCAGGCGTACAGGTAGCGCATGTACACCGCGCGCTCGTTGAGCCGGAAGTTGCCGCCGATCCGATCCAGCCATTGCTTGAAACCGGGCAGGTCGCCGTGCACCCAGGCCGCCAGCCAGCCCTTCCAGATCTGCGCGGATCCCACCGGCGCGATCGCGAGCGTCCGGTCCAGCGCCTGCTCCATCAACTCGAGGTCGCCAGTGCCGCGGCAGATCAAGGCGAGATCGTATTGCGTCAGCGCATCGCGCGGGAAGCGCGCGGCATCCTCCTTGGCCTGCGCCAAAGCGCGCGCCGGATCCGTCAGCCGGAGCACGTTATAGACAAGGATGCGCCCGAACCGCGGCTCTTCCGGCGCCCGGGCCATGGCCTGGCGGATGAGTTCCTCGCCGCGTGCGTAGTCGGTGCCGCGGAAGGTGAGGACCTGCGCCATCGCCGCCATCGCCTCCGGCTCCGCGGGGGTGAGCTGCAGTGCCCGCTCACTAAACCGCCGCGCCAGCACATAACGCTCCTCCGAGAGATCGTAACCGCGGATGAGATTGTAGTTGTTCAACATCGCATAGACCGTGGTCGCCTCCGGGTCGGTGGGCCGCTGTTTCAGGATCGCGTTCACCATGTCCTCGGCGAGCCGGCACGACTCGGCGGTGGCATCGACCCCGGTGATGATGCCGAACGCCTTTTTCAGCTCCGGGTCGGTCGGCCAGTTGCGCGCTGGCTGGGCCGCCTGGCCGGCGCGCTGCTCGATCGCCTCGGCCTCGGCGACCACCCGGGGAAAGGCGGGGAGTTTCCGGATGGAATCGAACCTCGGGTCAAGCCGGAGCGTCGCCGCGGTGTAATCGACGGCGCGACGCTCGGATTGGAGGGCGCGCGAGATCTGGGGAATCGCCTCTTCCGCACGCCCCAACTGGATCAGGAACTCCGTCACCCAGGGCGGCGTGTAGCCTCCGCCTTTCAGGTCAATGCCGTTCCGCTCGACGAGAACCTTGAACTGACGTTCCGCTTCCGCCCGCTCCCCGAGCTTGGCGAGCAGGATTCCCCGGAGGAACAGGGCCCGTTGGTTGCCCGGCGCTTGCTGCAGCCTTTCCTCCACCTGCTGCAGGGCGGTGCGCCACTCGAGTTCCGCGGCGGCCCGCCGCCCGCCCGCCTCCAACGCGTCCCCGACCAACATGGCTTTCGGGCCGCGATACCAGTTGTCCTCGAGCCACGCGCGGGGCACCGCCTGCAGGCGTGCGATGGCCGCGTCGGGCCGGCGGGCCAGCAGTTCGATGAACCAGGCGAAAAACGCCGGCCGGTCCTCGCGCATCTCCCCGGCGGGCACGCGATCGATGGTGACGCGCGCCCGCTCGAGGTCGCCGTGCAGGATGGCCGCGTACCACGCGGTGAAAATCAAGGCGCCTGTGAAGTTGGGCGCCTGCTTGAGGGCATCCCCGATGGCCGACTCCGCGCGTTCCGTGTCGCCGACGAACCAATGCCGGAGGCTTTGGTTGTAGAAAGACAGGGGGTCGCCCCCGGGCAGCGCCGCGGTCTCGGCGGAAATCGCATCGGCCTCCGCCAGCTCGCCCCGCCGGTCCAGCACCGTCGCCAGGGCCCGGAGCAGACGCTTTTCGGCTGGCCGCTCCGCGCGCAACGCACGCAGCAACCGTTCTTTTTCCGGCGCCTCGGAGCCCGTATCGGCCAGCAGAAAGGCCTCCGCCAGCCGGCCCTCGAAAGAGGTTGGGTCCAGCCGCACCGCGCGCTGCGCGGCGGCGCGCGCCGACTCCCGCCGCGCGTTGCTCATGTCCCAGCCGCGCAGGACGACGTAACCATGCACGTGCGAGAGCGCCGCCCAAACCTCGGCGTCGTTGGGATCCTTTTGCAGCGCTTGCTTGAGAAGATCCTCCGCCAGCGCGCAGTCGTCACGGGACGTGTCCAGTCGTTCGACAAAAAGCGCCCGGGCCCGGGTGGCCAGCTGGCGAGCTTCCGTGAGCGGTTTGGGTTCTGGGTTCTGGGGTTTCGGGTCCGGGGAAACGGCGGCAGGCGGCGGCGGCATCGGCCGCTCGGGCGGGGGCGATTGTTTCCAGATCGCAATGATTGCCACCGGCGTGGCCAGGAGCGGGAAAAGGAGCCACCACCAACGCGCGGCGCCCTTCCTTTGTAGGGGCGCGCCTGGCGCACGCCCGCGGGCCTCGGCGAGCGACGCCCCTACGCCCACGCTCAGCAACCGCGTCACCCGCGCCGCGAGCTCGCCCGGGGTTTCGTCGAGGCGCAGGCGCGTCCATTGCACGTCGCGAAACTTGTCCGGCACGCGGGCGGTGGCGTCGTCGATGTCGCCCACGACGATCGGAAACAGGAACGGCTGGTCGTCGGCCATGAGGTGGGAGCGGTCGACGGCGAGCTTCCACTCCAGCCGGAAGTAGCCCTCGGGCCGCGCGTTGGTGTTCGGCGAGATGACCGGCATGAACAACGCGCATTCCTTGATCTGCCGCCGGATCTTCTGGTCCCAGGCATCGCCGCCGCGCAGCTCGCTCTGGTCGAACCAGACCTCGATCCCGCACGTCCGCAGGGCGTCGGCGATGCGCTTCGCGACTTCGGCGTCTTGCGACGCGTAGCTCAGGAACACGGCCTTCGGCAGTTCGCTCATGATGGCCGATGGGCGATGGGCGACTGCCAGTATCCGAATAACAAAGGCGCCGTAAGCATCTTGGGGGCGGCGTTTTTCAATCGGAAATCGCTCCTCGGCAACCGGCAATTTCCTCGGTCCGCAACCGTTCGGGGGCAGCTTCCCCACCCTGGGGCACGCTGGCAAGGGCCAGGAGGGAATCCCGGGATGCCCGGCTGACGGACCCAAGGTCCAGGATGCGGGGGCGGGATCCGGGCATCGACGACTGACGCGAAGCCGCCGCCGTCCCGATCGGCATCGCGTTGAGCCTGTCCAGCAGCGCTTGGAAACGCGGGTGCGAGCGCAGGGGATCGAAGAGCGGGCCGCGCCTCAGGTCCGCGCGACGCTCGAGGGTCGTCATGGGCGTGGCCGTGGCCTGGACGGATTTCTCCAGGGCCGCGACCGCTTCGTCAAGGTGCCCGAGTTCCGTCAACGCCATCGCCTGCACGAAATAGCCCTTGGCACCACTGGGCGGCTCGAGTTGTTCGTAGGTCCGCCACAAGGTCTCGGCTTCCGGCCGGTTGGCCAGCGCGGCCAGCAACAGGACTTTCTGGAACAGGGCATTGGTATCATTCGGCTGCGCTGCCAGCCGCGCATCGACGAGCTTCAAAGTGGCCTGCCATTCGAGACGGGCGGCCTCGATTCGCCCCGACATCCGATAGGCCACGCCGATGAGGCCGCCCTTCCAGGTGCCTCGAATCGTTTCGCCCGGATAGCGCCGGAGGAGGGCGATGCACTTGTCCGCATTGCGCTGACCCAGCCACACGGAAGCCGCCAGGTCCACCGCTTCCTCTCGCAACAGGAACTCGCCCGGCACGTCGTCCAGGAGTTTTCCCGCGCCCACGGGGTCGTCGTGGTAAACCAGGACATGGTAAATCTTCCGCAAGCGCAGGGCCGGGCTCGGATTCGATGCCAGGGCCGCATCGACGAGCGCCTCGGCCTCCGCGAATCGCCCGAGCATCTTCAAGGTGCGCTCCTTGCCGAAAAGGGAAACCCGGTCGCCGCCGGGCAGCGCCATGGCGCGATCGTAGGCCGCGAGCGCCTCGTCGAATTTATAAGCTTGTCGGAGGACATTGCCGCCCATGCGCTGCACCCGCTTGTTCGTGGGCTGCTCGATCATGAGGGTGCGAATGACCTGTTCTGCCTCGGCGCGCATCGAGTCGTCGACCAGGCGGTAGATGTTGGCCACGGCCACGCGGGCGTTGACCGACTGCGGATCGAGATTGACCGCCCGCTGCGCCGCCTTGGTCGCCCGGCCGAGCCGTTCCGGGTTGAGGTCGAGACCGAAGACGCGGCGCATCACGGTGACGTTTGCATACACCGCCCAGGCCTCGGCGTTGCGCGGCTCGAGCCTGGTGGCCTGCTCGGCGTATTCCTCGGCCAGTATCCACTCGTCGTTCGAAGCGTCATCCATCTTCTCGAACAACGCCCAGGCTTGGTCGATCAGCCGGCCGGCCTCGGAAAGCTTCGGGTCTGCGGCCGATCTCGCGTCCAGGGTCTGGGATTTCGGGTCTGGGGTGGGGGCTTGCGCGGAGGAAATGCCGGGGACAGAGGATGAGGGACGGAGCACGAACCAGGCGCCGATCGCGATGACGGCCGCCGCGGCGATGGTGGGCAGGAGCCAGCGGGCGTGGATTGATGTAGCCGGCCTCGCTGAGGCCGGTCCGGGGTCAGCGACCCCGGCTACAATCCGTCCCCCGTCCTCCGTCCTCTGGATTCCGGCCCCCTTCATCGCCCCCGTCCGGTGCGACCAGAGCTTCAGGAAACGCTGCAGGACCTCGGGCGGCACATTGCCGCCGGGCAATTTCGTCCATTGCACCGCGCGGAAGCGGTCGGGCACGAGCGCCTCCTGCTCCTTCGTGGCGTCGATGACGACCGGCAGGATGAAGGCCACGCCGCTGGCGATGCCGAGCGCGCGCTGCGCGGCGAGTTCCCACTCGATGCGGAAATAGCCTTCCTCGCGGGCCTCGGTGTTGGCCGAGACGATCGGGATGAAGAGCACACATTCCTTGATCTGGCGGCGAATCTTGGCGTCCCACTCGTCGCCGTGCTCGAGCCCGCCCTCGGCATCGAACCAGACCTCGACGCCGGACAAGCGCAGCGCCTCGGCAATGCGCTTGGCGGCCTCGACGTCCTGGGACGCGTAGGAGAGGAAAACGGCTTTGCCGGGATCGCTCATGCAGTGGCAATCCTCCAAACCGTTTTACAGAAGGAAACGGAGATAACGAAGGAGCCTGGCATTCCAGTCTCTCTGTTCCCTCTGTTTCCTGCTGTTAAAACGGATCGGTTATCCCCGAGGTCGCAGCAAGTCTGCGCCCCTACCCGACGAAATTTGCCAACCCTAGGGGCCGCTCCGTTCCCTCCGTTACTTTCTGTAAGACTGAATTGGTCGGTCCGTTTCATTCGGCAGTCGGCAATCGGAAAATGGCAATTTTCCGCGGTCACTGCTTCGGCAGCAGCTCCAGCACGGCCGCGGTCATCGAGGTCACGGCGGTCTTGAGCGTGGGCTCGGGCACGGGGGCGAAGCCGGGGTTGTGGTTCGAGGGGACCGGGATGCCGGTGCGCTTGCTTTCGGCGAATTTTTCCGGCGCGGTGCCCCCGACCCACCAGATGCAGATCGGCACCTTCTCGGCCGTGCGGCCGAAATACGTGAAGTCCTCCGCGCCCGTGATCGGCGGCACCTGTTTCACGCGATCCGCCCCGAGCCAGGTGGTAAACACCCCGCCCAACCGGCGCGCCAGCGCGCCGTCGTTGACGGTCACGTCGGACGACTCCGGCGTCACCGTGACTTCCGGCATCCGGTCCTCCGGAATTCCCGCCGCCTGGGCCGTGCCGGCGCAGATGCGGCGGATGGAAGCGACCAGCTTCTCCATGACCTTGTCGTCGTAAGTCCGGAGCGTGAGCTCCAGCTTCACCTCCTCGGAGATGATGTTGCGCTTCAGCCCACCGTGGATGGTGCCGACCGTCACCACCGCGGTTTCGCCCGGCTTCACCTCGCGGCTGACGATGGTCTGCAGGGCCAGGACGATCTGGGAGGCCAGCACGATGGGATCCTTCGCGGTGTGCGGGGCCGAGCCGTGGCCGCCGACGCCGCGGACGAGGATGTCCACGGAATTGACCCCGGCCAGGAACGGCCCCTCGCCGTAGCCAATTTCGCCCGCGGGCTGCTGGGACGAAGTGTGCAGGGCGAGCGCGAAATCGGGTTTCGGGAAGCGCGTGTAGAGCCCGTCGGCCAGCATCGCCCGGGCGCCGCCGACGATTTCCTCGGCCGGCTGGGCAATGAACACCACCGTGCCGTTCCAGTGGTCCTTGAGGGAGGCCAGCAGGCGGGCCGTGCCGATGAGGCCGGTGACGTGCGTATCGTGGGCACAGGCGTGCATCGCCGGCTTGTCGCTGCCGGAAAGGTCCTTCACCACCGCGGTGCTGGCATAGGTCAGGCCCGAGATTTCCTTCACGGGCAGCGCGTCCATGTCCCCGCGCACGAGGACGGTCGGGCCCGGGCCGTTGCGCAGGACGCCGACGACGCCGGTGATGCCGACCTTTTCGGTGACCTCGAGGCCGAGCTTGCGCCACTCGGCCGCGACGATGCCGGCGGTGCGCACCTCCATGAACGAAAGCTCCGGGTTCTGGTGCAGGTCCTTGTAAATGGCTTCGAGCGAGGCATACTCGGCATCGACCTTTTGGGCGACGACGTTGCGCAGCTCGGGCGCGGCGGCGGGGAGCGAGCTGGCAGCAACGAGCCCGAGGCAGGCTAACCACGAAGGGACACGAAGAGACACGAATGGGTGGTCGCTCCCGTAGGGGCGCAGTCTTGCTGCGCCCTGGTTCGGAATCGCGGCCAGGGCGCAGTAGGTCTGCGCCCCTGCCCGGAACATCCGTCTAATCCGTGTTATCCGTGGGGAAGTGCCTTGGTTTGTCAGGTTCATTGAAAGTTGAAGGTTGAACGTTGCGCCGCTTCACAGCGGCTTGGCGGACCGGAGGATTTCCTCGAAGCGCGGGTCGCCCTTGAACGAGGTGAAGAACGGGTCGTCGCGCAGTTCGTTCGGGGAATCGACGCTGGGGCCGGCCAGCAGGCGGCGCAGGCACGTCAGCGCCTCCTCGCGGTGGCCCGTCACGGCGAGCACGCGGGCGGACTCGCTCCAGATGGCGGCCATCATCAGCCTGTCATAGCTCTCCAGGCGGTCGAGTTGGGCCATGATGTCCGCCGGGTCGGCGCCGCCGGTGATGGTCCGCAGCAGCGCGAGTTCCAGGTTGACCAGGCGCTGCTGGCGGGGCGACCAGGGACCGGCTTCGAAATGGGCTCGCGCTTCCGCCGACCGGGCCTTGGCGGCGGAGGCATCCTTTCGCAGGAGTGCGACCTGCGCCCGCAGGTAAGAGGGCGGCAGGGCCAGGACACCGCCGGTCAGGCCCGAAACTGCCTTGAGCCGCGGATCCGCCAGCGCCGCTTCGGCGGCGTTGAAATCCCCGGACCGCATGGCCTCGGCATATTCCCACTGCAAACCGTGTTTGTCCGCCGGCACGGGGGGTGTCATGCCCATCTCCCGCAGGTAGGCGGCCCGATCCCCATCGAGGGCGAACTGTGCCTTGATCCCAAAACCCTTCAACCATCCGTCGCCGGGAAAAAGCGGGACGTAACGGGCCGCCAGCGCGGGCAACTCCGCGTAACGCCGCATGGCGGAATTGGTTTCCAACAGGGTCGTGACAAAGCTCCGGTCCAGCGGGTTCAGGGCGACGCACCGCTCGATCCGGCCGAGCGCCTCGGGCCAGCGGCCGAGCCGGCGCAGGGTGATGGCGATCCGGTATTGCAGCTCCGCGTCGTTGGGCAGGGCGGCCTCGGCGATCGAGAGTTCCTTGAGCGCCTTGTCCCAATCGTTCTCGCACAGGTAGGCAAAAGCCCCTTGCGCATAGTGGGTCTCCGGCGCGTCCGGCGCGATGCGCCGCGCCGCCTCCATCGCGGCCTGGGCCTTCGCCCGGCGCTCCGGCGAGGGATCGACCGCGCCAAACCAATACATTGTGCCGTGCACGATGGATAGCTGGGCCTGCGCATAGGCAAAGGCGGGGTCGCGGGCGACGGCCCGCTCGTACAGGTCGATGATGGGTTCGTAGATTTCCCGGGTGGCGGTGGCGCTCAACCCCTGCTTCAGGATGCGGCCTTGGAGGAAAAGATCGTAGGCGACCTGGTCCTGCGTCGGCCGGCGCTCGATCAGGGCCTTTTCCCCCGCCGTGAGGTTGGCCTTCAGCGACGCGGCGATCTGTTGCGCGAGCTTCGCCTGCAGCGCAAAGATGTCGTCGGCGTCGCCGTCGTAGGTCTCGGCCCAGAGGTGCTCGTCGGTGTGCGCGTCGATGAGCTGGGCGGTGACGCGGATCTTGTTGCCGGCGCGGCGGACGCTGCCCTCGAGGATGTTGGCGACGCCGAGTTCGGCGGCGATCTTCCGGAGATTGCGCGAAGAGGTGTCGCGATACGCCAGCACGGAGGTGCGCGAGATGACCTTGAGGTCGCGGATCTTGGCGAGGCTGGTGATGACGTCCTCGTGCACGCCGTCGGCGAAAAACTCGTTGTCCTTCTCGGCGCTCAGGTTGGCGAAGGGCAGGACGGCGACGGATTTCGAATCTGCCTTTGGCAGATTCGAAGGGTCTGGGGTCTGGCGTCCGGGGTCTTGGGATTGGGATTTTGGGCCTGGCGCCGCGGGTGCCTCCGGTCCGCGTGGATTATAGTAAATCAAAACGAGCAGGACGGCGACCACCATCCCTGCTCCAAGGATGCCGATCGCGAGCGCGACGAGTGGAGCTTTCTTTGTAGCCGGCCTCGCGGAGGCCGGTCTTGCGGGGTCACCGACCCCGGCTACAACCGGCGGCACGCTGGTTGGCCGCGGGTTTTCGGTTTTCAACGCCGGCTTCTTCGGACCGTCGAGCAGCCGCTTCACCTGGGCCACAAACTCCGGGGTCGGCGTGCCGCCGGGCAGGCGCGTCCACTGCACGCGCATGAACTCCTCCGGCACGGCCGCGTCCGCTTCCGGCGTGTCGTCGATCGCGACCGGCACGATGAACGCCCGGCCGCCGGCCATGTCGTGGGAGCGGTCGACGGCGAATTTCCATTCGCGGCGGAAATAGCCCTCGGTGCGCTCCTCGGTGCAGGCCGACACGATGGGAATGAACAGGGCGCAGGACTTGATCTGGCCGCGGATCTTGGCGTCCCACGCATCGCCGCCGTGCAGCTCCTCCTGGTCGAACCAGACCTCGATGCCGAACGCGCGCAGCGCGTCGGCGATGTGCTTCACCGCCCCGGCGTCCTCGCGGGCGTAGGAAAGAAAGACGGCTTTGGCGGGTTCGCTCATATCATGAAATCAAACCACGAAACGGAATATTTCCGCGGATAACGCTGATGGCCGCGGATAAGTTCAGACCATCCGCGGTCATCCGCGTAATCAGCGGAGAATCAGTTGGTATTGCTTCAGTCACTGGGCGTTAAAAGTTCAGCGTTGAGGAGTCTGCATTTCGCCAGTCGCTCATTTCTTCACCTCGGGCAAGGGCGGGATCGGGGCCAGTTCGCCGCTGGCATCCATGCGGCGGAGGGTCGCGATCAGTTCCGCGCGCTGGCGGGGGAGGTCACCAAACATTGCCTCGAACTCGGGGTCGTTGCGGTAGGCGGAAATCTCGGGGTCGATGTAGATCTTCTCCAATGAGTCCTTCTGCTCGACCATCCCGCGCATCGTCTGCAGAAATGCGGCCCGGTCCTGCCGGGCGAGCTGGATCTTGGCCAAGACGAACCGATGGGTCCAGTCGGTGTGCTTCCGGGCCAGGGTCTCGGCTTCCCTCAGCAGGTGATCGGCCTGCGCTTGTTCCCCGACCGCGATCAGGGCGAGGGCGACGTCCTTGGCGCGGAACAGGGTCTGGATCTGGTCCGGCACCTTCGTCCCGGGCACAAACAGCTCCGGATTGGATAGCAGGTATCGGGACCGAGGCAGGGTTTTGCGGCCCGCCTTGAGATCCGCCAGCATCAGCTCCCACAGCATCACCGGTGCGGTCGACCGCTCGTCGGACTGCCATTCCTGCATCCACAGGGCGTGCGCCGCGTCGAGCTGGCCACGATTGATCAGCAACCGGAGCCGTATGTCGAGGGGGACCTTGCCCACCCGCGTGATGGCCGCGCACCTCTCCAGCCAGAATTTGGTCCATTCCGGCTCACCCAGGTAATCAATGGAGACCAAGAGTAGCCAGTCGGCCACAGCGGAGCTGCCCGGATCGAGCGCGTAGGCCCGGCGCAACGCGACGACGCCTTTCAGGACCTCGCCGGTGCGGACGTAGATCATGCCGGCGCTGCCCAGGATCCAGGCGTTGTCCGGATGCCTCCGCAAGGCCTTGTCGAAAGTTTCCCGGGCTTCGTCGAGGCGGCCCATTTCCGCGAGAAACCAGCCGTAGATGCCGGAAGTGAACATGTCCTCCGGATTCAACTCCCGGGCCCGGGTGGCCAGCGCCAGGCCCGTCTCCCGTTCGTTGATTCCCCAGAACAGCAGCCGGGCGAGGCTGGCCAAGGCGCCAGCGTTGTTCGGCTTCAGTTCAATCGCACGCTCATAGGCCGCTCGCGCTCCGGCTACATCCTTTTGGCTCCATCGCAAGGTTCCGCTCGCCTCGTGCGCCTCGCTGAGCCGGGGGTCGAGCTGCAGCGCCCGGGCGATGAGCGGCTCCGCCTTGGCGAGCTGGGCGTCGAGCTGCGCCCCGCTGAAATAGACCTGGTTCATTTGCACCTCGGCCAGCCGGGCATAGGCCGGGGCGAAGCCAGGATCGATCCGGATCGCGTCCTCGTAGAGAGACACGGCGCGGGCCAGTTTTTCCGTGCTGCCGTCGGCCACCAGCGCATTCGCGGCGAAATATTGCTCCAATGCGGCCAGGTTTGCCGTCGGCCGTTGCCCGAGTTGCTCCTGTTCCGCGGGAGAGAGCACCGCCGAAAGCGCCTTGGCAATGGCGACGGAAATTTCACTCTGGATGGCAAAGATGTTTTCCGCCGTGAGCTCGCGGGTGTAGGTCTCGGCCCAGAGATGCGCGTCGGTCCGGGCATCGATCAGCTGGACGTTGATGCGCACCTGGTTGCCCGCGCGTTGCACGCCGCCCTCGAGGATCGTGGCGACGCCGAGCTCCCCGGCGATCTCGCGGATTTTCTTGGCGGAACCGCGGTAGGTCATCACGGACGTGCGGGAGATCGTCTTGATGTCCTTGATGCGGGAGATCTGGGTCAGCAGATCGTCGTGGACGCCGTCGGTGAAAAAGAGGTCCGCCTTGCTCTCGCTGCGATTTTCAAAGGGCAGGACGGCGATGGATTTCGCGTCTGCCTTCGGCGGAAGCGAGGGGTCCGGGGTCTGGGGTTTGGGATCCGGGGTGGCGGCGGGTGGCGTGGTTTTCGGTTCCGGGGATGGCTTGTCGCGTCGCGCGACGACGAAAATCAGCACGAGGCTGACCAGCACGGAGCCGAGGCCGATCACCAGGGCGATGGGCGGGGCCTTTTTTGTAGCCGGCCTCGTAGAGGCCGGATTTCCGGGGTCAGCGACTCCGGCTACAGTGGTCGGGCGGGAGCCCGACCCTCCAGCGGCAAGCGGCTGCTCCAGCAATCGCTTCACTTGTTCGACGAACTGCGGCGTGGGCAGCGCGCCGGGCAGGCGGGTCCACTGGACCTTCAGGAACGAATCCGGGACGTCGGCGTCGGCGTCCTTCGTGTCGTCGATGC
Source organism: Lacunisphaera sp. (assembly GCA_035549955.1). Taxonomy (GTDB): domain Bacteria; phylum Verrucomicrobiota; class Verrucomicrobiia; order Opitutales; family Opitutaceae; genus Lacunisphaera. The sequence continues at coordinate 19,157 of DASZPS010000225.1, forward strand.
AGACGGGCACGAGGAAGGCGCGGCGGCGGCCCATGTCCTCGGTGCGGTGGTCGGCGAGCTTCCATTCGCGCCGGAAATAGCCCTCGGCGCGCGACTGCGTCTGCGCGGAGATGATCGGCAGGAACAAGGCGCACGACCCGATCTGCCCGCGGATCTTCGCGTCCCACGTGTCGCCCCCGCGCAGCTCGTTCTCGTCGAACCAGACTTCCAGCCCGGCGGCCCGCAACGCCTCGGCGATGCGCCGCGCCGCGCCCGCATCCTCGCGAGCATACGACAGGAAGATCGCTTTGGCGGGTTCGCTCATGGTTTCCGGGCGGCATTCCGGTGGCGGATCTCGCGCAGCTCCTTCAGGCCGGGGAAGTCGAGCACGGGACGGGTCACCGGATTGGCGGCGATCACCTCCAGGTTGATCGTCTCCCCGCTGACCATGAGCGCATCGTGTCCCTGGCAGGCCAGTTGCAGCCAGGGCAGCGCCTGCTCCGGCCGGCCGAGCAGCAGGTAGTTGTAGCCGTACTCCGCCGGGGAATACCCGCCGTGTTCGACGTGCGGCCGGAAGGCCTCGACGAGCCGGAGGGCATCGTCCTTCCGCCCCTCCAGCAGCGCGGCCTGGATCTCCAGGCTCTGGATTTCCGCCGAGTCCGCGGGTGACACCTTGCGGGCCTCCGCGATCACTGCCCGCATCTCGTCGAAGCGCTTGAGTTTGCCATAGGCGCGCGCCAGCTGGTCGTAGGCGTCGACCAATTCCGGCCCGAGGGAGATGGCGGTGCGCGCGGGACCGATCACCTGCTCGTTTTCGCCGAGGGCCAGGTAGGCAAAGGCGACGTCCATGTGGTTGATGGCTTGAAGGGGATTCAGTTCCACCGCCCGTTTCTCCGTCTCGATCACCTTCGCCCGGTCGAGGACGAAGCGATAGTAGTCGCCGGCAAAATTCACGATCTCGGCGTCATTGGGCGCCAGCGCCAGCGACCGGGCCACCGCCTCACCCGCCTCCTGCCAGCGCCATTCATACAAGCCGTAGATATAACCCAGCGCCGACCAGGCCTCGGCATTGTCGGGTTCGCGTTCGATCACTAGGCGGGCGCCCTGCGTGGCCCGGGCCAAGCCTTCCTGATTGGCGCCCAGGGCGGTCGAGCGGGTCCAGGAAGGGATCAACGACAGTGCCCTGGCCAGCCCGGACCGGGCGGGGAGGTAGTTCGGATCCAGCGCCACCACCGCTTCAAATTGCTTCACCGATTCCCGCAGGTTTGCCACGCCCCGTTTCGCCAGGGTGGCGCGCGCCTGCAGGTAAAGCGTATACGCCTCGGGCGTGGTCTTGGCCAGGCTCGGGACCGCCACGCCGAGCTTGTCCGTGAGCGAGGACGCGATCCGGCCCGCGATCTCGTCCTGCAGGGCGAAGATGTCCTTCATGTCGCGCGTGTAGGTTTCACTCCAAACGTGAAAGCCGTCCGCGGCCTTGATGAGCTGGGCGGTGATCTTCACCCGGTCGCCTGACCGCTGCACGCTGCCTTCGACGACGTAAGCGACCCCGAGCTGCCGGGCGATTTCCGGCACCGGCACGTTCTTGCCCTTGAAGTAGAATGCCGAGGTGCGCGCCGAAACCTTCAGGCCCGGCACCTTGGCGAGCACATTGAGCAGTTCCTCGCTGATGCCGTCCGAGAAATACTCGTTGCCCTTGTCGTCGGACAAATTGGCGAAGGCCAGCACGGCCACGGACTGGGCCGATATTGCCGCCGGGGCCGCGGACCGCGTCGCCGCTTCCGGGCGGGACGGCTCGTCCCCGGACGGATGCAGCACGCGGTAGGCGCCGAAAGCCAGCACCAGGGCGACCAAGGCCACCCCAACCCACCGGCCCGTCCGGTGATTCCGCGGTGCGGCTTCAACCGCCGGGGCGGCGGATGCCGCGGCACCCGCCTGCGGGGGCAGGCTCGTGGGCCGCGGATTCTCGGTTTTGAGGGCTGGTTTTTTCGGCGCGTCGAGCAGGCGTTTCACCTGCGCCACAAATTCCGGCGTCGGCTCACCGCCAGTGAGTCGGGTCCACTGCACCTTTAAGAACTCCTCGGGCACCGCGGCATCCGCCTCAGGCGTGGCGTCGATCACCACCGGCACGATGAAGGCCCGGCCGCCGGCCATGTCGTGGCTGCGGTCCACAGCCAGCTTCCATTCTCGCCGGAAATAGCCCTCGCTGCGCTCCTCGGTGCAGGCGGACACGATCGGGACAAACAGCGCGCAGGATTTGATCTGCCCGCGGATCTTGGCGTCCCACGCGTCGCCGCCGTGCAGCTCCTCCTGGTCGAACCACACCTCGATGCCGAAGGCCCGCAGCGCGTCGGCAATGCGCCTCGCCGCGCCCGCATCCTCGCGGGCATAGCTCAAAAAAACGGCTTTGGTGGGCTCGCTCATGCGTTCTGCCCGTCTTCGCTGGGGCGCAGTTTTGCCCATTCGACGGGCGCAGGGCCTTGGGCTGGTCGAAAGGCTGCGCCCGGCTCGTCCCCGAGGGCGCAGCAAGACTGCGCCCCTATCCGCCGAATCCTGCCAGCTACGATCGGTTGTCCGTTACCGTCTGTTAAGAATCTGGGGTTCATCAGAAAAGCCGTGCCGATGGCTTTAGAGATATTTTACGGTGCAATTCGCGCTGAGGTTTTCGGGGTGGCGGCGTTGCCGCTCAGAACAGCGGCGCGTTGTTCTTCGGGTCGGCGAGCAGGGCCTCGTAGCGCGGGTCGCCGTGGAGCGTGCTGTAGCCCCGCTTCCACTCGTGCACATTCACGAACGACGTGGCCGGCGTTCGCAGCAAACGGGCGTATTCCGCCAGGGCCTTGTCCTTCTCCCCCACGACGTCATAGGTGAAGGCGCGGAACGCGGCGTAGCTCACGCCGTCCAGCGCGTCGCGGGACTCGGGCAGCAGCTCCACCGTGCGCTCGGCGCACCGCAGCGCCTCGTCCTTGTGCTCGAGGATGGCCTCCATGCCCGCGAGGAACGCCCAGAGGCGGACGCTCTTGGGCTCGCGTCCGAGCCTGGCGCGCAATTCGGCGGGAAAATCCTCCAGCCGGCTCCGCGCGCCCGCCTTGTCGCCGAGCGCGTAGTAGCTGATGGCGGCAAAATAGGCCTGCTCGTAGTGCGGCGCGCCATCCCCCTCGTAATAGGGCTGCAATTTGTCCAGGCGCACGACCTCGGCGAAGTTGCCAATCGTCCCGGCCCACCCCTGCCGGATGCTGATCCCCTCGGGGGAGTTCGCCTGTTCCTGGCTCAATTGCGCGAGGAAGGCGTCGCCCTCGCGCGTGGAACCGGTCGCCAGGAAATGACCATAGGCCAGCAGGTACGCTTCCTGCAGATCGTTCGGCAAGAGCGTGACGATCCGCCGCTGGGCGGCCAGCGCCTCGTCCCAGCGACGGGCCGCGCGCAGGGTGGCGAGCAGGTTGCGCTGGTAGCTGATGTTGGCGGGATCGAGCTCGCAGGCGCGGCGGGTGTTGGCGAGCGACTGGGTCCATTGCCCTTGCCGGCGCTGGATCAGGCCGAGGGAGTTGAAGACGACGGGCGAGTTGGGCTGGAGCCTGGCCCGCTTTTCATACTGTTCGACCGCCCGGGCGTAGTCGCGGAAACCGTAGTAGTAGTAGGTGCCCAGGCTCCCATACACCTCCGGATCATCGGGCGCGAGGCGCACCGCGTTGTCGATCGCCGCCTTGGCCCGGGCGAGGTGGGCGTCCATGTCGTCGTAACTGAGGAAGGTCCAGTAGGCGCAGGAGGCGGCCAGCTCGCCCCAAGCCTGGGCAAAGTTCGGGTCCAGCTCGACCGCGTTCTGGAGCAACGCAATCTGCCGGCCCCGCGAGGCGGGCGTATTGCCCTCGCGGTTGAGGATGTCCCGGGCCCGCAGGAAGAGATCGTATGCCGCCGCATTCTCGGTCGGCTTGCGGGCCAGGAGCGCTTTTTCCTCGGGCGAGAGCGCGGCCTTCAGCGCCCCGGCAATCTGCGACGAAAGCTCGCTCTGGATCGTGAAGATGTCGGTGAGGTCGCGATCGTACGACTTGGCCCAGACGTGCTCGTCGGTGGCGGCGTGGATGAGCTGGCCGGTGACGCGCACCTTGTTGCCCGAGCGCCGCACGCTGCCCTCGAGGATGTAGGTCACCCCGAGTTCCTGCGCGATCTGCTTCATGGACTTGGTCGTGCCGCGGTACTGCATCACCGAGGTGCGGGACACGACGCGCAGTTCGCGGATGAGCGCGAGATTCGTCAGGATGTCCTCGTGCATGCCGTCGGTGAAGAACGCGCTGTCCTTGTCGTCGCTCATGTTGGTGAACGGCAGGACGGCGACCGACTTGTCGGCCTTCAGCGCCGGGAGCGTGACCATCGCCGGCGCGGTCGGCGCCGGTTTGGGATCTGAGGTCTGGGATTTAGGATCTGGGGTGGTAGCGGGCGGAGGGGGCTCGGGCTTGCGCGAGCTGAAAATCGCCACGCCGCCGCCGATCAGGACGGCGGCGAGACCGGCCAGGGCCCAAACGGGCGGGCCTTTTTTTGCAGCTGGCCTCGCTGAGGCCACTCCGGGGTCGCCGACCCCGGCTGCAACGGGACCGTGGCCCGGAGGCGCGCTCGTGGGCTTGCGGTGTTCGACCTTGAGGGAGGGTTTGCGCGGTCCCTCGAGCAGGTGCTTCACCTGCTCGACAAATCCCGGTGTCGGCACGCCCTGCGGCAGGTGCGTCCATTGGACCCGCTGAAATTCCTCCGGCACCATCGCCTCCTCCTGCGGGGTATCGTCGATGATCACCGGCAACAGGAACGGCACGCCCGACGCCATGTCGTGGGTGCGCTCGGCGGCGATTTTCCATTCGCGACGAAAATAGCCCTCACCCCGCGCCTGCGTCGTCGCCGAGATCACGGGCACGCAGAGCGCGCAACTGCGGATCTGCGTCCGGATCTTGGCGTCCCAGGCGTCGCCGCCGCGCAACTCGTTTTGGTCGAACCACACCTCGATACCAAACGCCCGCAAGGCATCGGCTACCCGGCGCGCGGATGCGATATCCTCGTGCGCGTACGACAAGAAAACGGCCTTGGAAATGTCACTCATCGTGAAAAAGCAGCAACTGGTCGCGCTTCGTCTCGCCGGAGAGACAACAAAAGATGGACGTGCGGGGGGGCGGACAGGTTTTTTCGTCCCCGGGCCGAAGGTGTGCGATCCGGCATAAGTTACGTAGTTCATGCCGGTTAAGCTTAGTCCTTGCCAGCCCAAACCGTGGCTGCCACCCGTTGGATCGCAGCCAGGCCGCATGTCTGTCCCCGCTCCCATTGCCAAGCCCACCCTGACGCCGGCCACGACGAGCGCCGAAGCCATTACCGCCATCCGCGGCTTGATCCGGCGCGGCGAGTACCTGTCGGCCTATGATGTGGCGGACCAAGCCGAACGTCACCCCTTTCAACCGGCCCTGAGTCCGGTCGCCCGGGTGGAAATCGGCTATCTGCGCGTGCTCGCGCTCGCCCGTTCCGGCAGCTCAAACCGCGCGGTGGCGGAGGCCGCGGCGCTCACTGCTGCGCTGCCTGCCGATCCCCTCCCTCCGGAACTCGCCGAGGACATCGCGGCCCTTTCCGCCCGCATCGCCAAGTACCACGCCATGCAGGCGCCGGTCACGGAACGTTCCGCCTTGGCCGCATCGGCCGCCACGGCCTATGATGCGGTTTACCGCCGCTTGGGCCGATCCTACGCAGGAGTCAATGCGGCCACCTTGTGGCAAATCGCTGGTCGTTCGGAGCTTGCAAAGAAATTGGCGCTCGAGGTTCTCGACCTTGTGACCCGCGAGACCGCGGCGCTCACGGGACGCGAAGACCCCGGTCACTACTGGGCTTGGGCCACCAGGGCCGAGGCTTCGCTGATTCTCGGGGATCACGCGGGGGCCATCGCGGCGCTCACGACGGCGGCGGACGCGCATCAGGACGACCACGGCGGCCAAGCCACCACCCGCCGCCAGATCCGATTCCTGTGCGAAGCGCTCGGCATCGATTCTGCGGCGATCATCGCACCGCTTGCCCAGCCGGAGGTGGTGCATTTCTGCGGTCACATGACGGCGCCCCCGGGCGCACCCGCGCGCTTTCCCCATGAACAGCAGCCGGCGGTGGCGGAAAAGATCCGCGCCCGGCTGAAAGCGCGCCGGGTCGGCTTCGCCCATGGTTCGCTCGCGAGCGGGGCCGACATCATGACCGCGGAGGCGGCGCTGGAATTGGGCGCCGAGTTGCACCTCGTGCTGCCGTTCGACATCGACGAGTTTGTCGCCATCAGCGTGGCCCCGGCGGGCCCGGAGTGGCCCGAACGGTTCAAGCGCTGCCTAGCGGCCGCCACGTCGGTGACCATTGCCAGCGACAGTGCGTACAACGGTGATGCGGTGCTGTTCGCCTACGCCTCCCGCATCGCGATGGGCCAGGCCTTGAACCGCGCCGAGAGCATCGATGCCCGCGCCTGGCAGCTCGCCGTGTTCGACGGCGAGGACAGCCAGGATGTGGCGGGCACCGCTCATGACATCCAGCAGTGGAAGGCCGCGGGCGGCGAAACCGAGATCATCCCCGTCACGTCGACCCGCGTCCAGACCGTCGCGCCCTTCAACATTTCCTCGAAGCGCGTGATTCGCTCGGTGCTCTTCGGTGACTTCAAGGGCTTCAGCCGCCTGCGCGACGAACACATCAAGGATTTCCTCGCCACGGTCATGCAGCCGGTGGCCGAGGTGCTCGACCGCTACGCCGGCCAGGTCATCGTGCGCAACACATGGGGCGACGGATTGTTCCTGGTGATGGAAGACGCCGTCAGCGGCGCCCGCTGCGCCCTGGACCTGCAGGAACGGCTGCAATCGGTCAACCTGGTCGCCGCCGCCCTGCCCTCCGACATGGGCCTGCGGCTCGGCGGACACACCGCGCCGCTGGTTCCGGTTTACGACCCGGTGTTGCGCATGCCCATGGTGATGGGTCGCGGCCTCACGCGCGCCGCCCGCATCGAACCACGCACCCCGACCGGCGAAGTGTACGTGACGACCGGCTTCGCGGCCCTGCTGCGCCTGGAGCCCGGCTGCGGGGTGATTTCGGAGTACGTGGGACACCTCACCACGGCGAAAAACTTCGAAACCACGCCGATGTACCTGCTGCGGCGGGACGCATCAGGCGGCCGGAAGTAGCTTGCGTCGGAGCCGGGCCCGAAATGTAGGTTCTGCGCTCGCGCCGACCTCGCTTGAAAGGTCGCCGCAAGCTCCGACCCAACATTGGGCAAAGGCCGATCGAAGCAGCCGTGATTATTTCTGGTCGCGGGATAAACCCGCTCCTACAAGGGACGGATGCCGAGCATTCTCTACACTGTCCGGGCCAGTTGTCGTGATGTCGCGCAACGCGGCCGTTTCCTGTCATGGCTGGCGCCGGAGCATCTGCTGCAGGTGAAGGCCGGCGGCGCGACGAGCGCCCGGGTCGTGCTGCCAGATCGGAACGGGGAAACAGATGCGCCCGCCGTGGTCGAAACCCAGTACACGTTCCCGTCGCGCAAGGCCTTTGACGCTTACCTCCGGGACCATGCGCCGGCGCTGCGCGCCGATGCGATGAAACATTTTCCCCCGGAAAGCGGCGTCGTGTTCGAACGCCAGATCGCCGAAATCGCGTGCGATTTGTAGGGGCGCAGACTTGCTGCGCCCATTCTTCGCGAAGCGAAGAATCCCCGGATCGGTTGGAAGGAATCCCGGCTGGCCGGGATTGGGCGCAGCGAGTCTGCGCCCCTACAAAAGTCCCATCATTTGCCGCCCGCGAGCATGTCCCGCGTCTCCTGCATCTGGTGGCGGAGATCGTCGAGCAAGCTTTCCATCTGGGTCTGGGTGAGGTGCAGGATGTGCAACTGGTCCGGATCTGCGAATTCCGGCGGCGGCGGATAGACACCGGCGGCGAGGTTGCGCAGCCATTTGGCGAGGCGGAGCACGGCGACCATCTTGCGGTGTTCGGTCGGAACCTCGGCCGCATATTGCAGCTGGATCGGCATGACCATCTCGGCCGGGAACTCCCAATGTCTGAGCAGGGCCGCGGCGGCCTCGGCCTGGGTGAACTGCATCTGGGCCGCCTCATCGCGCCCGAACTCGTGCTCGAAGGAGCGATACATCAGCCGGGTGGCGGGAGCCGTTTCCTGAAACCAGTTGTCGACCACCACCATGCCCAGGCCGTGAAGGAGACCGATGGTGTAGGCGACGTTGCGATCCTGTCCCGCGAGCACGGCCAGCTGCTCGGCGGCGAGCCCGCCCGCGACGGAAAGTTTCCAGAAATCCTCGGCCTTGAGGTTGTAGCTCTTCAGCGGACGCACCAGCGACTCCGAGCAAAGTGCGTTGCTCACCACGTTGTAAACCTGGCGGAAGCCGATGCGGTTGATGGATTCTTCGACGGTCTGGCAGTGGGTGCCCTTGCTGTAGTAGGCGCTGTTGCTCATCTGCAACACGCGGGTCGCGATGCCCTGGTCGAGCCGGATCGGGGCGATGATGTCCTCCAGGCTTGAGTTGGCATCGGCGAGCAGGCGTTGGAGCCGTGGCAGGATGCGCGGGCCCGAAGGAATATTTTTGACCGAACGGGCCATGAACTGGGGGCCGGGGGTCTTGAGCGCGGACGTGGTCATTCTCCCGCCATATCGGCATTTTCGGTCGGAAATGTTGGGGATTCTTTGGCGGCGAGGACCGGATGCCCGAATGGTGGGGCGTGTTGCCCATGCTACAGAAGCGAAGCCGGAACCATGCAACAGAAGGTGGAGCGACTTGACCCCAAGGCGCTGGCTCGGAGCGGCTTCGCTACAACGCGCGAAGGTCAGCGCGTTCCACCTTTGGGTGGTCGGCGATTTCCCAGCCGCAGCGTGAGCTGCGCGACTGGTCCCGGGTTCGCAGCTCAGCCCCAGCGCAGGCTGCGCGACTGATCCTTGGTGGCGAGCACGCCACCAATCAGGAAGCGAACAACAGGACATATCGCCGACCAGGACTCACGCGGCGGGCGAACCTGGCGTCGGTGTGGAAACCGACGCCCACCGATTGAATGGTTCCGGCTCGGGGCCTTGAGCCGGCCGAAACGGCTCCTCAACGCGCTGCTTCGGTCTCCGCGGGCCCAAACCAACGCACTGGGGAGTAGTGCGTTCCACCTCCCACCCTCAAAACCGGATCTTCACATACCCTTCGATGCGGAACGGTTGTTCCTGGAAGACGAGGATGCTGCCCGAGAAGGCGTCGCCGTTGTGCTGCCAGTTGCGTTCGTTGGTCACGTTGAGGAAGTCGATGTTCGCGATCCAGCGCTTCGTCTCGTAGAAGAGCGAGGCATTGAGCAGGTACTGGGCGGGGATGTGCCATTGCCGGTCGAGGTTGCCCTCCTGCCGGCTCGTCCAGGTGGCGTTGCCGCCCACGCCGAAGCCGTTGTCGAAACGGTAGCGGAAACTGCCGTTCAGGATCGTCTCGGGAAAACCGAGCAGCGGCCAGTCGCCGTCGGGCACCTGGTTGCCAAAGGGGTTGAAGCTGCCCGTCGAGGTGCCCTTCCCGCCCGGCCCCTGGCCGACGAGGTAGGCGGCATAGATGTCTCGCCCGCCCATCTGGAACGGCCGCGAATCCAGGTAGTGTCCCTGCTGGAAGGTGGCATTGAAGGTGGCGTTCAACCGCGTGTCGGGCTGGTAGACCGCCTCCAGTTCGAGGCCGCGCACGACGATGTTGTTCTTCTTGCCGCCGAGGGAAACGCGGGAGCGCGTCTGGTCGAACGCCGCGATCCCGGCAAAGAGCTTGTTCTCCACCAGGGAGAACTTCGCGCCGGCCTCGGCCAGCTCGCTGAGGTTGCGGAAATCGTCCTCGTTGATGACGCCGTCGGGCGTGTTGAGGATGACGCCGCCGCCGGTGACGTTGCCGTTGGCCGCGCGGATCCGCTGGTAGGTCGCATAGTAGGAACTTTTCGGCGTCGGGCGCCAGAGGAGGTTCACGTTGTTCGAGAACGAGGCGACGCTGGCCGTGTCACGGTAGGGAAAGCCCGTCGCGTCCTCCAGCGGGTCGCGCGCCTTCGCGGAAAACCAGTCCTCCCGCACGCCAACGAGCAGGCTGACCTGGCCCGTCAGCTTCGCCTCGTGCTGCCAGAAGGCGGCATAGTTCCACAGCGTGGAGATGACCGTTTCCGGCGAATCGTAGGAATTGGGGAAGAACAGCATCCCATCGGGCCCCGGGAAGCCGGGGAAATAGGAATTGGGATACTGCGCGGCCTGGTCGAACGTGCGCGAGGGGGTCGTGACATCGAAGTTGTAGAGGTATTCGTTGAAGTAGCTGGTCCAGGACTCGCGATCCTCCCAGCGGACGGTGGCGCCGATGATCGCGCTCTGCGCGCGGTCGCCGAGGCTGAAGTCGACATGCGCCTCGGTGCGGTTCTCGGCCGTGTTCTGCTCGACGAACTCGATGTATTCGGAGGCGTTGAAGCGGCGGCGCTCGATGCGCTCGAGGAGCGTGCGGTTGACGAGCGTGAGCTTCGGCGAGAGCTCGAACGTCGCGATGAGCTGCGCGTGCCCGGCGTTGGCGTTGGACAGGTCGCCCTTCGAAAACAGGACGGCGTCGCGCGGGATGATGGTCGTGCCGGTGACGTTGATCGGGCCGGGGCCGGAGGGCAGGTCGGGCGACACGCCGGTGTAGTAGATGCCGCGGTCGATGAGGTCCTGGTTGGGCCGGTTGACGCCGAGGATCTCGGGCCAATTCTGCCATTCCCATTGCGCGTTGAAGGCGAAGGTGCGGCCCGGCGCGGGCTTCCAGGTCAACGCGACAAACAGATCCTCACGGTCGTCCTTGACGCCGTTTTTCTTGTAGAAGGTGTCCCCGGCCTTGCCCTCGTAGCTGGCGCGCCACGCCAGCTTGTCCGAGACGGGCGCGGTGGTGTCGATCTGCACCGAGGCGTTGAAGTACGACGAGCCGCCGCCCGGCACGATCGTGCCGAGCCGGGTCGTGACCGTCGTCTCACGGCCGGAAAACTTCGGGGCCTTGGTGACGTAGTTGACGTAGCCGCCACTGAAGAATCCCGCGCCAAAAACGGCGGAACCGGGCCCGCGCACGATGTCCACCGCCTCGATGCCGTTCCAGCTCGGGAGAAAACCGTAGAGGTTGTAGCTGCGGCGCTGGCCGTTGACGTAGGTCTCCGCGGTGTCGCCGCGCAGGTTCGGCGTGGTGGCGAGCCCGTAGCTGGCGGGAGCGTAGCCGCCCGGCGTGTAGGCGACGAACTCGCGGACGCCGTGGATGCCGCGTTCGTTCAGGAGCGTCTCGGTGATCGAGCTGACGGCGCGCGGGGTGTCGAGGATGCCCCGGGCGTCGCCCATCACGGTGGAAAGGTCGCGCGTGAGCGGATTGACGGATTGCTCGATGGGCACGCCGGTCACGACGAATTTGTCGAGGTGAAGCGTGGCCTCATCGGCGCGCGACTGGGCGGCGCCAAGGACGGCGAGGAGCGTTAGACCGAGGGAACGGAAGGGGAGGTGCATAGAGGTGGAGAGGCCCGTTGCCTGAACACCGATCCCCGGGGAGGAAAACATCGGCGCCGCGAGGCGCCGAGAGTGCTTGTTTCCTTCGCCGGTATGATCCGTTTCAGGTTCAGAGGGTTTAGCAGTCGTGCGAACCGCAATCTCAGCCCTCCGCGGAGGACACCCCTACGAGCACCGCCACCGATATGCCGCCGCTGCCGGCAGGCAAGCACAACTTCCCCGTATGACCTGCCTCACGGGGCCTGATAGGCAATCCCGTCGCTTGCGCTGGAACGGTTTCCGGGGCAAAGTCCGCGGTTTCGATGAAGAAGCAGATTTTCCTGACGGTCCTGGTCGCCGCCGCCATCCTAGGCACCATCTTTGGGGTCAGATTCCACCAACTCCGGCAGGCCCAGGCCGCCCTGGCCGCGCGCAAGCCGGTGCCCGCCGCGGTTACCTCCGCCAAGGCGCTCCGCCAGCAATGGGCCACGACCCTCGGCTCCGTTGGCAGCTTGCAGAGCTACCAAGGCATCACCGTCCGCTCGGAAATCGAGGGCCGGATCATCGCGGTGCCGTTCGAGTCCGGCACGCGGGTGAAAGCGGGCGACGTGCTGGTCGAGATGGACACCGCCTCCGAAGCCGCGCAACTGCGCAGCTACCAGGCCACGGCCCGCCTCGCCGAGCTGAACTTGCAGCGCGCGCGCGAACTTCGGCAGACCAACGCCAACACCCAGGCCGACCTCGATGCTTCCGAGGCCGCCTCGCTCCAGGCGCGGGCCAACATCGAGGCCACCCAGGCCACCCTCGCGAAGAAGCGCATTGTCGCGCCGTTCACGGGCCGCATCGGCATCCGCCAGGTCAACATCGGCCAGTTCCTCAACAAGGGCGACCCCCTCGCGACGCTCGAGGCCATCGACCCGATCTATGCCGATTTCGCGCTGCCCCAGCAGGACATCGCGCGGCTCGCCGTCGGCCTGCCGGTCAAGGTGACGGTCGACGCGTTTCCCGGCCGCGAATTCGATGGCCGGATCGAAGCCATCGACCCGCGCATCACCGACTCCACCCGCAACGTCCGCCTCCGGGCCACGCTGGCCAACAAGGACGAAACGCTGCGCCCGGGCATGTTCGCCCGCATCGAGGTCGTGCTGCCCGGCGAAACCACCGTGATGGTGCTTCCCGCCACGGCCGTGGTTTACAGCCCCTATGGCGATTCGGTTTACGTCGTCGCGCAGAAGGATGGCACGACCGTGGCCGAGCAGCGCTGGGTCAAGGTCGGACCGAAACGCGGCGATCTCATTGCGATCCTCGACGGCGTGAAGGAGGGCGAAGAGGTGGTGACCATCGGCCAGTCCAAGCTGCGGCCGGGTTCCCCGCTCAAGGTGAACAACCAGGTGGTGCCATCCAGCAGCGCCACGCCCAAGCCGGCGGAGAGTTGAGCCGATGAACATCACCGAAACCTTCATCCGGCGGCCCATCCTGGCGACCGTCCTCAACCTGTTCCTGCTCCTGGCGGGCTGGCAGGCGATCCAGGCGCTCGTCGTCCGGCAGTATCCTTATACGAGCAACGCCGTCGTCACGGTCTCGGTCGCCTACCCGGGCGCCAACGCGGACCTCGTGCGCGGTTTCGTCACCACCCCGCTCGAGCGCGAGATCGCCTCGGCCGACGGCATCGACTACATCGAATCCACCAGCCGCCAGGGCAGCGCCAGCATCTCCATCCGCCTGCGCCTGAATTACGATCCCAACGACGCGCTGACCCAGATCACCGCCAAGGTAAACCGCGTCCGCGGCGAACTCCCCGCCGGCTCGGAGGATCCCATCTTCGACGTCGCGGTCGGTGACACGACCCCCTCCTGCTTCGTGGGTTTCAGCAGCGAGACCATGCAGGGAAACCAGATCACGGATTACCTGACGCGGGTCGTGCAGCCCAAGCTTTCCACCATTCCGGGGGTGCAAAAGGCCGAGATCTTCGGCGGGCGCGTGTTCGCGATGCGCATCTGGCTCAAGCCGGACCGGATGGCCGCGCTGGGCCTCAGCGCCGGGCAGGTGCGCACCGCCCTCGCCGCGCAGAACTACATTTCCGCGGTGGGCCAGACCAAGGGCTCCATGCTCAGCATCAACCTCACCGCCCAGACCGACCTGCGCGACGTCGAGGGATTCCGCAACATCATCATCCGCGAGAGCGGCACCCAACTCGTGCGTTTGCGGGACATTGCGGATGTCGTCCTCGGCGCCGAGAATTACGACTCCCTGGTGAATTTCTCGGGTGTGACCGGCGTGTTCATCGGCGTCTCCGCGCTGCCGACCGCCAATGCCATCGACGTCATCAAGGGCGTGAAGGAAGTGATGCCCGAGATCCAGGGCCAGCTGCCGCCCGGCCTGAGCGCCAAGATCGTGGTCGATTTCACCGAGTTCATCAATGACTCCATCCACGAGGTGATGCTCACGCTGGTCGAGGCGATGTTGATCGTCATCGTCGTGATTTACCTGTTCCTCGGCTCGTTCCGGTCGGTCGTGATTCCCCTCGTGGCGATCCCGCTGTCGCTGGTGGGCGTCTGCACCCTGATGCTGGCGATGGGTTTTTCGATCAACCTGCTCACGCTGCTCGCCATGGTGCTCGCCATCGGCCTGGTGGTGGACGACGCGATCGTGGTCGTCGAAAACATCCACCGCCACATCGAGGAGGGCCTCTCCCCCTTTGCCGCCGCGATCAAGGGCGCCCACGAGCTGGTGGGGCCGGTCATCGCCATGACCATCACGCTCGCCGCCGTCTATGCGCCGGTCGGTTTCCAAAAGGGCCTGACGGGGGCGCTGTTTCGCGAATTTGCGTTCACGCTGGCCGGGGCGGTGATCATCTCGGGCTTCGTGGCGCTTACGCTTTCGCCGATGATGTGTTCGCGCATCCTGCGGCACAGTTCCGACCCGCGCGGCTTTGAGGCCTTTCTCAATCGCAGCTTCGCCCGATTGCAGGCCGGGTATGAACGCTTCCTGCACGGCGCGCTGGAGGCCCGCCCCGCCGTGTTCATCGTCGCCGCGCTGATGCTCGGGGCCATCCCGGCCTTTTTCCGGATGACCAAGAGCGAACTCGCGCCGGCGGAGGACCAAAGCACCATCCTGTTCAATGCCGAGCTGACGCCGACGGCCACCGTCGAGCAGTCCATGATGTTCGCGCGGGAAGTGGCGGCCCTCATCCGTCGCGAATATCCCGAGGAGACCGCCGAGACCTTCCTGCTCGTCGGTCGCGGCGGCACTCCCAACACGGCTTTCATCGGCTGGCGCGTGAAACCGTGGGGCCAGCGCCATCGCACCACGATGCAGCTCCTGCCGGAGATCTCGGCGAAGATCGCGGCGCTCGGTGGCATCCGTCTTTCCGCCTTCCTCCGCCCTTCCCTGCCCGGTTCGGCCGGCGGCCTGCCGGTGCAGGTCGTCGTCAGTTCGACCGAATCCCATGCCCGCGTATCCGAGGTGTCGGACGAGCTCCTGCAGCGCGCGATGAAGAGCGGCTTGTTCGTCTTCGGCGACAACAACCTCAAGTTCGACCTCCCCCAGGTGAACCTGAACATCGACCGCGAGAAGGCCGCCGCGCTGGGCATCAACATGTCGCAGCTCGGCGCCGACCTCGGCGCCATGCTCGGCGGCGGCTACGTCAACCGCTTCGCCTTCGAAGGCCGCGCCTACCGGGTGGTGCCGCAGGTGACGCGCCTGGCGCGCCTCAACCCGGACCAGCTGGGCGATTTCTACGTCTCGACGACGAAAGGCGAACTCGTTCCCCTGTCGGCAATCGCGACCGAGGAATCCGTGGTGCAGCCCCGTGAACTGCGGCGCTTCCAGCAGCTGAATGCCGCCACTTTGTCGTTCCAGCTTGCCCCCGGGGTGGCCCAAGGCCAAGCGCTGGATTGGATCCGCGCCGAGGCGGCGACGTTTTTCCCGCAGGGCTTCACCCTCGATTACAACGGCGAGTCGCGCCAGTTCATGCAGGAGGGGAGCTCGCTGATGATCACGTTCTTCATGGCGATCGCGGTGATCTTCCTCGTGCTGGCCGCGCAATATGAGAGCTGGCGCGATCCGCTCATCATCATGATGTCGGTGCCGCTTTCGATCGCGGGCGCGATGGTGTTTCTCTTCTTCGGTTTCGCCACGCTGAACATCTATACGCAAGTCGGCCTCATCACGCTGGTCGGGCTCATCACCAAGCACGGCATCCTGATCGTGGAGTTCGCGAACAAGCTCCAGGAGGAGGAAGGCATGTCGGTGCGCCACGCCATTGAACACGCCGCCGCGGTGCGCCTGCGCCCGATCCTCATGACCACGGCCGCGATGGTCCTGGGCGTGCTCCCTTTGCTCCGGGCGGAAGGCGCGGGGGCCGAAAGCCGGTTCAGCGTCGGGCTCGTGGTCGCCACCGGCATGAGCATCGGCACCCTCTTCACCCTGTTTGTGGTGCCGGCTTTCTACACGGTGCTGGGACATGACCGCCGCAAGGCGAAGGAAGCTTCGTCCACGGAAGCGGCGCCGGAGACCGCGCCGCATCCGCACCACGCCTAGGCCGGCGGTTTGACCTCCATAAACATGAAGGGCGCCCCTTGCGGGACGCCCTGCATGACCTAACACCAAGCAAACCGTAAGAACTACAAACAATGTTCGTTACCTAAAACGAAGCACTGATGTCGTTAGGATAGACGCGGGGGCCGGCAAAACGTTGAATCTTTTTGCAGGATTTCTTGTGAATAAGTTTTTTCGGATTGGGCTGGCGCTTGGCGCTGGGGCCCAGTTGGTTACGAAGAGGTGAGGTTCCAAGTCCAGGGTGCGTCAACGCGCCCGGGATTGTTATAAACTTACGAAAACCATGAACCCCACCTCCCCTGCCCGTTCCCGGCCTGAGCCTGTCGAACGGCCCCATCTTTTCGGCCTGCTCGCCGGCCTTGCCCTGGCCGCCGCGCTTGTCCTCACCGCCCTCGTCTTCGCCAATGCCTGGACCCGCATTTCCGAGTCCCAAGTCATCAGCGTCACCGGCTCCGCCCGCCGCAATGTCCGCTCCGATCTCGTCGTGTGGCGCGCGAGTTTTTCCGTCGAGGCGCCCACGCTCATCGAAGCGCAGCAGAAACTGCGCGCCGACCACGCCAAGGTCGCGGCGTATTTCCAGCGGCGCGGCATCGAAGGCTTCGTCACCTCCCCGGTGCAGATTCGCGAGTTGGTCGCGAAGATGCGCAACGACGATGACGATACGGTCACGAACGTGCGCATCGGCTATCGCCTCACGCACGCGATCGAGGTCCGCTCGGAGGACATCGAGCGTCTGCCGCGCCTCGCCGGCGATTCGGGCGAGCTGTTGCAGGAAGGCGTGGCGTTCGAGTCGGGCGGATTCGAATTCATCTACACCAAGGCCGGGGAGGCCAAGGTCGAGATGATGGCTGACGCCACCCGCGATGCCCGGGAGCGCGCGGAACGCATCGCCGCGAGCGGCGGCGGGCAGGTGAGCGCGCTCCGCTCCGCCCGCATGGGGGTGGTGCAAATCAACCCACTCCACTCCTCGGCCACGAGTTGGGAAGGCAACAACGATACTTCCGCGGTGGACAAGACGATCACCGCCACGGTCACGGCGACCTTCGCGCTGCGGTAGCATCCCGCCCCGCGCGTAGGTTCGCTGCTGGCGGCGACCTTGCGCGAGAGCCCGCATATTTCAAGCTTGGCAACGGGCCAACACACCCCGCCCTGTCGGGCCCCCCTCTTCATCCGGATCCATTCAGTAGGTGGGCGTCGGTTTCCACACCGACGCCAGTTTCACCCGCCTCGTGGGTCCTTGTCGGCGATGTGGAAATCGCCGACCACCAATTGGTGGAGCGACCTGCTCCCCAAGGCGCTACTTTCGCAGCGGACGTCCTCAGCGCGTTGGGGAGCAACGCGCTCCACCTTTTGGTGTGATCGATTTCACTCTGAAGATTGGCTCCGATTGCATGGTTCCGGATGAAGAGGGATGGTGGGCAGCGTCAGGGTGTGTCGGTTGCACAGGGAGGACCGTGGAATGTCCGGTCCAGTTCGGCGCCAGCGCCGACCCCGACATGAACCGACCTACAAATGGATCTCCGCCGGCAGGACCTTGCCGGCGTTTTCCTTGTCCGGCAGCGGCGACGCCTGCAGCGGATAGCGGAACTGCCTCCCCTCGAAATTGCGGAAGACCACCTCGTCGTCGGTGATTTGTTCGACGTAGTCCGGGTTGATCGGGACCTTGCCGCCGCCCCCGGGCGCGTCGATGACGTATTGCGGGACGGCGTAGCCGGTGGTGTGCCCGCGCAGGGCGCGGATGATCTCGATGCCCTTGCGGACATCCACCTTGAAGTGGGCGCCGCCGGTGATCAGGTCCATCTGGTAGATGTAGTAGGGCCGCACGCGCATCCGCAGCAGCCGGTGGACGAGCGCCTTCATCACGTCGGGGTCGTCGTTCACGCCACGGAGCAGCACACTCTGGTTGCCCAACGGCACCCCGGCGAACGCGAGCCGCTCGCAGGCGTCCTTCAGCTCCTGGGTGGCCTCGCGCGGGTGGTTGACGTGGATGCTCATCCAGATCGGGCCGTACGTCTTGAAGATCTCCGCAAGTTCCGGCGTGATGCGCTGCGGCAGGAATACGGGGATGCGTGAACCAATGCGGATGAATTCGACATGCTTGATCGCCCGCAGGCGGCTCAGCAGGTGCTCGATCTTCCGGTCGGACAGCAGCAGCGGGTCACCCCCCGACAGCAGCACGTCGCGGATTTCCGGGTGGGCCTCGATGTAGCGCAGGCCCTGTTCGTACTCGGGATGGAAGTTGTAGTCCTGCGCGTTGCTGACGAGGCGGCTGCGCGTGCAGTAACGGCAATAGGCCGCGCAGCGGTCGGTCACCAGGAAGAGAACCCGGTCGGGGTAGCGGTGCACGAGGCCCGGCACGGGCGAATGTTCGTCCTCGCCCAGCGAGTCCAGCATCTCACCGGACGAAATGACACTCTCGTCGCTGCGCGGAATGACCTGCTTGCGGATTGGGCAATCCGGGTCGTTGCGATCGATCAGGTTGAAAAAGTAAGGCGTGATCGCCAAAGCCAGCTTCTGGTTGGCAAAAAGGCAGCCGGCGCGTTCCGCGGGAGTAAGCGTCATGTAGCGGTCCAGTTGCTCAACGGTCGTGATCCGGTTCTTCAGCTGCCAGGTCCAGTCCTGCCAGTCCGCCGCCGGGATGTGCGCCCAAAGCCCCTGACCTTGGAACCATGCAGCGCGATCTTCGAGATAAGGCATTTGCGTGGTAGCAGAGGTAACGGGTTCAAGAGGGCTGTCAAACGGGCGCATGGGGCCCAAACCCCACCCGCGGGTCGGGGACTATAGCGACCTTTCCAACTATCCATCAGTGAGTTATGTTTGGCAGGGAATCTGTGGCGATCCCTTGGACTCAACAGATTCAGGGTTAGGAAGCGATGGATTGTGCCGATAACCAACCCGATGCACCGGCAGCTGTTCCCGGCCGGATCGTTTTTCCATGCCTCCGACTTCCCATTCCCTTAAGCCCCGCCGCCATGCCGATGTTCGGATTGTCACTGCGTTGGCCGCGGCCCTTGTCCTGGTCATCGTCGTCGGGTTGATCTGGCTTTGGTCGGATTCGGTGGGGCCGGTGGGGGCCAGCGATTTTGTCGGCTACGTCATTGCCTGCGCCACCATCGCGCTTCCCGCCTTGGGTTACGCGTGTTGGATCGCCTTTCAATCCCGGGACGATGAAACCCGGGACCAGCACCTGCATGCGACCTTGACGCAATTGAAGGCGATCTGGGATTCGGCCCCGATGAGCATCATCCTTTTCGACCCGCACGACCCGAAGGTCCGGGTGAAGATTGTCGATTGCAACCCCATGGCCTGCTCGATGCACGGGTACACCCGCGAGGAAATGATCGGGCAATCGATCGACATGATCGAGGCCAGGCCCTGGACGCACGGCGCGCCGGACTGGCTGAAAAAATTCTACACGCAAGACCGGTACGAGGGCGAAAGCGAACATCGCCGCAAGGACGGTTCCACCTTCTGGATCGAGTACTCCACCAGCCTGCTCGTGATCGATGGCCGCGAGTTTGTCATGGGCATGGACCGCGACGCCACCGACCGCAAGCAAGCCGAACAAGCGCTGCGCGACAGCGAGGAACGCTGGCACCTCGCCGTGGCCGGCAGCAACGAGGGCGTGTGGGACTGGAACATCGAGGACGACTCGATGTGGTTCTCGCCGCGCTGGAAGAGCATGCTCGGTTTCTTCGACGACGAGCTGCCGAGCCGCCGCGAGTCGTGGATGAGCCGCATTCACCCCGACGATCGCTCACATGTCGAGGCCGCCATCACGACCCATCTCATGCAGAACACCCAGATCCTGCATTGCGAGTACCGCGTCATGCACAAGGACGGTTCCTGGATCTGGGCCCTCGTGCGCGGGAAGGCGATCTTTGCCTCCGATGGCCACCCGCGCCGCATGGTCGGCACGCATACCGACATCACGCGCCAGAAGGAGGCCGAGGCCGAGCTCCGCCAAGCCAAGGAATCCGCCGAATCGGCCGACCGCGCCAAGAGCGAATTCCTCGCGGTCATGAGCCATGAGATCCGCACGCCCATGAACGGCGTGCTGGGCTTCACCAGCCTGCTCCTCGACACCCCCCTCAACGCCGAACAGCGCGACTGGCTCGGCACGATCCGCTCGAGCGGTGAATCGCTCCTCACCCTGATCAACGACATCCTCGACTTTTCCAAGATTGAGTCGGGCCGCATGGAATTCGACCAGCACCCGGTGTCCGTTCGCCGGTGCATCGAGGAGGTCCTCGACCTGCTTTGGAGCAAGGCGAACGAGAAGAAGATCGAGTTGCTCCATTGGATCGAGGCCGATGTGCCGGAATGGATCCTGACCGACGGTGTCCGCCTCCGCCAGGTGCTCGTGAACCTCGTGGGCAACGCCATCAAGTTCACCGCCCGCGGCGAGGTCGAGGTGCGCCTCAGCCTGCATGCGCCCTCCGGCGACCGCGAGTCCCCGCTCCTGGCGATCAACGTCCGCGACACGGGCGCCGGGATTCCGGCCGACCGCGTCCATCGCCTGTTCAAGCCGTTCAGCCAGGCCGACTCCTCCACGACGCGCAAATACGGCGGCACGGGTCTCGGCCTTGCGATCAGCCGCAATCTCGCCCACCTGCTCGGCGGCGACATTACCCTGGCTTCCAGCACGCCCGCCGGCTCCTGCTTCTGTTTCACGCTCACGGCCAATGCCACCACGGCCCCGGCCGACGCCAACGACGGCCCGGCCGCCCTGCAGCCCGCCATCGCACTCGGCGGACGCCGCGCGCTGGTCGTGGACGACAACGAGGCCAACCGCCGCATCCTCACGAGCATGCTGCAACGGTGGGGCCTGACGTGCCTCGGCTTCGAGCACCCGGCGGCCGCGATCGAGTACACGCGCTCACACGACGACTTCGACCTGGCGATCCTCGACATGATGATGCCGGAAATGAACGGCGTCGAACTCGCCGCCCGCCTGCACCAGTTGCCCGGTCGCGAAAAGCTGCCGCTCATCCTCCTTTCCTCCATCAGCCGCGAAGACCTCCGGGCGTTCAACCCGATGGACCACTTCTCGGTCGTCCTGACCAAGCCCATCCGCCAGGCGCTGCTGCTGGACGCCGTCAACAAGACCCTCACCCCGCCCGCCGCGGACGCCCCGCCCCCGCCCCCGGCCGAACCGGCCAAGCCCGCGCCGCAGCTCGACCCGGCCCTGAGCCAGCAGATGCCCTTGCGCATCCTCGTGGCCGAGGACAACGCGGTGAATCAGAAACTCATTTCGGGCGTGCTCCGCCGCCTCGGCTACCAGCCCCGGATCGTCAGTCACGGCATCGCCTGCATCGATGCCCTCAACCGGGAAACCTACGACCTGGTGCTCATGGATTGCCAGATGCCGGAGATGGATGGCTATGAAGCCACCAAGCGCATCCGCGCCGGTGAGGCCGGGGAACAGCATCGCGACCTCCGCATCATCGCCCTGACCGCCGCCGCCATGGTGGGCGACCGCGAGCGCTGCATCCAGGCCGGCATGAACGATTATCTGACCAAGCCGCTGCAGGCTCCCGAGATCATCCGGGTGATCACCGCCGGCAAGGCCGTCAGCCAGGCCGCGGGATGATCTCTGGAGGCGGAACGATTCAGTTGGGGCCGACTTTCAGCGGGAAATCAACGATCACCAAATGGTGGAGCGCGTTGCTCCCCAACGCGCTGAGGACGTCCGCTGCGAAGAAAGCGCCCTGGGGAGCAGGTCGCTCCACCTCCGAGTGCGTAGCTCCGGCTGGAGGCGGTCCCGCATGCGCGGGATCACTCCGCGACGCTCCGGCAACGAATGCCATAAACCCCACGGGGTGAGGGCACCCCGTCGCCACCGGATGGTATTCCTCGAAAACCGCTTGGCAGCGGCGCGCGAACACTTTTTCGTGCGTCTTTGATGTCTGCCCAACCGCCTGCAATCCTCGCCCTCGAAGATGGTACCGTGTTTCGGGGCGTCGCCTTCGGCGCCGCCGCCACCATCGCCGGCGAATGCGTGTTCAACACCTCGATGACCGGCTACCAGGAGATCCTCACCGATCCCTCCTACTTCGGCCAGATCGTCACCATGACCGCCCCGCAGATCGGGAACTATGGCATCAACGCGGAGGACGAGGAATCGTCGGCGCCAAAATGCTCGGGCTTTGTCGTCCGCGAAGTTTCCCCGGTCGTCAGCAACTGGCGCAGTACGATGTCCCTCGATGCCTACCTGAAGAAGCACGGCATCCCGGGCATCAGCGAAGTCGACACCCGCGCGCTCACCAAGAAGCTCCGCGTCACCGGCGCGATGAAATGCTGCCTCACCACGCTGCCGCTCGCCGAAGCCGAGGCCCTCGCCCGGGCGCGCGGCTGGCAGGACATGGCCGGCAGCGACTACGTCAAGGACACCACCTGCACGGCGCCCTATGTGTGGTCGGCGGATGACGCCTCGCGCCACAACGCGCAATATCTTCCGATCGGCACCACCGGCGGCGCCACCCGCACGCCCGCCACCCGGTTCAAGGTCGCCGCCTTCGACTATGGCGCGAAATACACCATCTTCCGCAAGCTCGTGCGCCACGGCTTCGAGGTCCATGTTTTCCCTGCGACCGCGACCCACCAGCAGGTGCGCGAGGCCGGGGTCGACTGCCTGTTCCTTTCCAACGGCCCGGGCGATCCTTCCGCCCTGCCTTACATTCACCAGACCGTCACCGCCTTGCTGCCCGACTACCCGACCTTCGGCATCTGCCTCGGCCACCAGATGGTCACACACGCGCTTGGCGGCTCGACCTACAAGCTCAAGTTTGGCCACCGGGGCGGCAACCAGCCGGTGAAAAACCTCGAGACGGGACGCGTTTCCATCACGGCCCAGAACCACGGCTTCGCCACCGACCCGAAATCCCTCGAGTCGCGCGGCGCGATCGTCACCGAGATCAATCTCAACGACCAGACCGTGGAAGGCCTCCGCCACAAGGAACTGCCGGTGTTCTCCGTGCAATACCACCCCGAGGCCGCCCCCGGACCCAACGACGCCGACCCGCTCTTCGAGGATTTCTACAAGCTGGTCGAGAAGCGGAAGGCCGGGAAGATCTAAGCCGGGATCTTGCAGTTGATGGTGGAGCGACCTGCTCCCCAGGGCGCTTTGCACGCAGCGGACGTCCTCAGCGCGTTGGGGAGCGACGCGCTCCACCTTTTGGTGTGCTCGTCTTTTGCTCTGAAAGCAGGTTTCAACTGCATGAGTTCAGCTAAGGCCCGTGTCTGTTTTGTAGGGGCCGACCTCAGTCGGTCCTTTCCCGAATTTTCGTAGGGGCGCAGTCTCGCTGCGCCCAATTCGGCGCGAGCCGAATTCAACGGCCACCGGCCGGGAATGTTCGCTGTGCGAACATTGGGCGCAGCCAAGTCTGCGCTCCAATCGCCCTAACCCAGCAACGCCTCGAACTTCTTCGCGTCGTCGGGGGTATCCACGCCGATGGTGGCGTCCTCCGACACGTCGATTGCGATCGGGAAGCCATTTTCCAGCACCCGGAGCTGCTCCAGTTTCTCGATCTGTTCGAGCTGGCCGGGGGGCAGGCGCACGAATTTCTCCAGGAAGTCGGCCTTGTAGGCGTAGAGGCCGAGATGCTTGAAGCAGGGGTTCGCAAGCACCCAGGCGTCATCGATGGTCAGCCCCAGGT
This sequence comes from Lacunisphaera sp., assembly GCA_035549955.1. Taxonomy (GTDB): domain Bacteria; phylum Verrucomicrobiota; class Verrucomicrobiia; order Opitutales; family Opitutaceae; genus Lacunisphaera. Next base: position 42,818 of record DASZPS010000225.1, read on the forward strand.
CACGCGAATAGGGCATCCGGGACCGCGAGAAATACAACGCCCGGCGCCCGCCGGACTCGCCCGCTGCAGTCATGACCACCTTCACCTGGTTGGTGTTGTAGAAATCGACGATGCGCTTGAACGGCGTGGCCAGGGTCGCCATCGGGCAATCGCCTTGGATGAGCCGGGCCAAGGACTGCAATTGGGCGCCCGTCACCAATGGCTCGTCGGCCTGGACATTCAGCACGTAACTGGCCCGGACGGTGCGGTTGGCCTCGGCGATGCGGTCGGTACCGCTTTGGTGCCCGCTGTCAGTCATTATTGCCCGAAATCCCGCCCCTTCGAGGCATTCGGCCAGCAACTGGTGATCGACCGCGAACCAGAGGGGATAGTCCGGGGCCTGCGCGGTGATTCGCTCCGCCACCCAAAGCACAAGCGGCTTGCCCTTAATCGGATGCAACAGCTTGCGCGGGAACCGGGTGGACTCTAGGCGGCACGGCACAATGACGGCGAAGACGGGCATGCGGGGGTCTTTGAGGTTGCAAGCGGAGGCGCGAGCGGCTTTTGCGTTAACCTTTAATCTGACCATCCTGATTGTCCGCAATGGAAAAGAGCACTCCCGCCACCGCCAAAACCCTCACGAAGGAGCTCCTCGTGCAGAACAAGATGGGCATCCATGCCCGTCCGGCGGCAATGATCGTCCGGGTCACGAACAAGTTCAAATCCGAGGTCTACGTGGAGAAGGAAGAGGAGCAGGTGAACGGCAAGAGCATCATGGGCCTCATGATGCTCGCCGCCGCCAAGGGCTCGACGGTCAAGTTCGTCGCCACCGGCTCCGACGCCGAACAGATGCTGGCCGAACTCGAAGCCCTTTTCGCCAAGAAGTTCGACGAGGCGTGAGCGACGGCGGGTAACACGAAGAACAAAGCAGCGAAGGCAGGGCCGGTCTGTGACCGGCCTTCTTTGTTTTTCCATGGCGGGGCGCCGCTCGCCGCAACCTCGCGCGTTAGGTCGGCGCAAGCGCCGACCCTACATTCCAATCAGAGGCCAAAGAAACGCCTCGCGTTGGCTGTCGTGACGCCGGCCAGGCGCTCGTAGCTCACACCCAGCAGGGTGGCACAATACTCCGCGGTGTGGCGAACGAAGGCGGGCTCGTTGGGTTTTCCCCGGTGCGGCATGGGTGCGAGGTACGGTGCGTCGGTTTCGACCATCAGCCGGTCCAACCCCTGCGCCAGCAACGCCGCGCGGACGGATTCGGCGTTCTTGTACGTGACCACGCCCGTAAACGAGCCATAGCCGCCGCGCTTCATCAGTTCGGCCATTTCGGCCGGGCCTTCGGAAAAACAATGGAAAACCACTTTCCCCCAGTCGATCCCGGCGGCATCGATCATGGCGACGCATTCGGGGAAAGCATTGCGGGAATGGATGACGAGCGGACACCCCAGCTTTTTCGCCAGCGCGAGTTGCGCATTAAACGCCGCTTTCTGCCAGCCAATCACTGTTTCCGCCTCGGCCGGATCCTTCGGCAGGTGAAACCGGTCAAGGCCAGTTTCACCGAGCGCCACCGGCAGGTCCGGTCTCAGACCAGACCCACTCCAAAACGTTTCCAACTGGGCAACCCGCCCCGCCCAGTCAGCCCCCACATTGCAGGGGTGCAACCCGACGGTGTAGTAAACGACACCCCGGTTTTCCCGCGCCACCCGCCGGTTGAAATCCCAGTCGTCGGTATCGGTGCCGATGGCCACCATGCCCTCCAAACCGGCTGCCGCCGCGCGCTGCAGCGTCGCCGGCAGTTCGCCGCGGCGGGCGTAGGAATCAAGATGGGTGTGGGTGTCGATGAGGCCCATGATGCGATCATTGAACCCCCCGAAAACAGGGAGGCCAGCGCTTTCGCGCTGGCCTCCTGCACACACACACTAACCAATTGGTTTATCGCGTCCGGACGGTCACGTCGCCGCCCGAGGACCGCAGCTTCAGCAGGTGACCGCCGCCGTTGACGGAGCCCACCAGCTTGCTTTTGCCGGTGCCGCCCTTCTCGATGGTGATCGTGAGGCCCGAGGCGTTCACGTCGCCGCCGGAGGTGGCGGCATCGAGTTGGAAGCCGGCGTTCTTCACCAGTTCAACCTCCACATCGCCGCCACTCGTGCTGAGGACGGTGTCCCGCGTCAGTGGCTCGGTGATGACCGCGTGGACGTCTCCGCCGGAAGTCGAGGCGCTGATGAGTTGGGCCACTGAATTGAGTTTGATGTCGCCACCGCTGGTGGAAACTTCCGTCGGACCGCCCGCCCGGTCGACGGTGATGTCGCCACCGCTGGTACCCAGCTTGGCGCGGGCGGTGCCTTCCTTGAGGGTGATGTCGCCGCCGGACGTGCTGGCATCGAGGTCGCCGTCGACGCGGGCGAATTCGAGGTCGCCGCCGCTGGTGCGGGCGCGGACATTGCCGTTGATGCTCGCCACCTTGATGTCGCCGCCGGAGGTGTTGAGGTTGAGGTTGAAATTCTTCGGGACCGTGACGACGAACGACACCGTCACCGGCGGCCAGTTGCCGAACCAATTCCCCGGGGTGCGCTTCTCGTACTTGGCCTCGGCGGTGACGTCGTTCCCGGACTGGGAGAAATCGAGCGTGAGCTTGGCGAGGATTTCATCGGCCTCCGCCTCGGTCGAGGCGCGGACGACCTGTTGGACGTGGATCTGGACCTCGGCGCTGTCGGACGTCTTGATCGTGATGTCCCCACCCTGCGTGGTGCCCTTAAAATTGCCACCCGGCTGGACGGCGAAGGTTTTGTCGAGCGTGCGGGTGATCTTGGCCTGAAGGGCCAGCGGGCTGATGACAGCGATGGCCAGCAGCAAGAAGCGGGAGAGCAATTTCATAGTGGTATGTACCGATGAAAACACGGGGGCCCGGCAAAAGTTACACAAAAACCGCCGCGGGTAGGGCCCGACCTCCGGGCGGGCCGAGACTTGACCGTTGTTCGCCGGGCCGCCCGGAGGTCGGCCCCTACCCTTTCGGCAAATTCAGACTCACCTTCATCCGCGCCAGTCGCTCCATTAGCCGCTGGTCGCTGCGGACCGGCCACCAATCATAGAGAAACACCTCCAACGGGCGCCACATCGCCACCCAGCCCGCGATGTCCAAGCCCAACGATACGAACTCATTCCAGCGGCCAAACGACGCCCGTTGGACGGCCTGGCCCAGGCCGAAGCAGGCCGCCAGGAAGAGCACGGCAATCAGCAGGCTCGTCCGGCCCCGGCGCAGCAAAAGGCGAAGTTCGCGGCCCTTCACCTCCGCCCGGTTGACAAAATAGTGCCGGACCGCCTCCTCGGTCCCCGCGGCCCGATCGGGGTCGGGCGTTGTGGCCAGATGAATAACCAACTCAAGTTCCGCGTGGTGCGGCATTTCCCGGGCCCAGCTCACGATGAATTCCTCGGCGTCGGCGTCCAGGTCCCGGTCGATGAACGGCGAGGGATCCATGGAATTGAACAGCTGCGCCAATTCGCGCAGCCGGACTTCGATGCGGTTGTCCGCGCCAGCGTTCACTTCAGGCCGAAGGCCTCCGCCCAGGTGGGTTCCTTGAATCCCGCCAGCGCCACGCCCGGGCCGACGAGGAAGGGCCGCTTGACGAACATGCCATTGCGGCCGAGCAGGCCGAGGGCTGCTTCCTCCGTCAGCGCAGGCAGTTTCGCCGCCAAGCCCTGCGCGCGGTATTCCATGCCGGAGGTGTTGCTAATCCGGCTGAGTTTGCCGTCCGACGCCTGCAAAACGGCCCGCAGTTCCGCCACTGAGGGCGGTGTCGTCCGGATGTCCTTCTCGGTGAAGGCAACGCCCTGTCGCCGCAGCCAGTCCCGCGCCATCTTGCAGGTCGTGCACTTCGGATGGGCGTAGAGCGTCAGGCGGTTCACTTTGCCTCTCCGAGGACTTCCTTGAAAAACTGCTTCATGTGTCCCCAGGAACGCTTGTCCGCCACCGGATGGTAGGCGATCGGCATGTTGCGCTTCTTGGCGATGTCGTTCGCGCCCGGATTGGTGAAGGCATGGGTCGCTCCCGCGTAGCTGATGAACTGGTAGTCGAACTTCCCCTCGTTCATCGCCTTGGTAAAGGCAGCAACATCCCCCTCCGGGACGAAGCCGTCAGCCGCGCCATGGCACACGAGGATCTTGGCCTTCGTCTTCGCCGCAGCATCCGCCGGCACCGGGATCAGGCCGCCATGGAAACTGACAATGCCGGCCAGCGGCGCGCCGCTGTAGGCCAGCGCCTGCACAGTCGAGCCCCCGAAACAATAGCCGATCGCGGCCACCTTGTCCGCCTGGACGAGGCCGGTCGCCAGCAACTGGTCGAGTCCCGCCTTCGCGCGTTCGGCCATCAGCGGCTTCCCGTAGAATTGTTTGGCCAGTTCCCCGGCCTTCGCGGGATCATCGGTAACCACCCCGGCGCCATACATATCGACGGCGAAGGCTACGTAACCCATCTTGGCGAGCTGCTCCGCCCGGCTTTTGGGGTAATCGGTCAGGCCCCACCATTCCGGCAGGACCAGCACGCCGGGTGCCTTGGCCGTGGCGGAGGCCTTGGCGTCGTCGTACGCGAGATAACCCTCGAGCTTGGCGCCGGCATGCTCATAGGCGACCGGCTTGGTGATGATCTTGGCGTTCAAAGCGACGGCCGCGCCGAGGGCGAGGCTGGCAAGGGTAAGACGGGACAGGTTCATGCCGGAAAACTAGCCGGCGGCCGGTGAAAAACAATCTCACACACCCCGTCGCTTCGGCCCACCCCTCTCAGGCCGGAACCAGCAGCCCCAAGCCGCAAAACACGTTTCGCTCCGGTCAGGAAGAAACGGTGTGGTTGTAGCCGGGGTCGGTGACCCCGGACCGGCCTCAGCGAGGCCGGCTATAGCGCCGCTGCTTCCTGGGAGGAGGTGGAGCGCGTTGCGAAAAAAGCGCCTTGGGGTCAAGTCGCTCCACCGTCTTCTGCATTGCCCCGGCTCGAGAGGGGTGCCCGACAGGGCGGGGAGTGTGGCCTGACCGTTACGTCGATATCGCGCCCGCGATATACGAGCGCAGCGATTCCGCCTCGGCGCGGTGGGCGTTGGCCACCCAGCGCGAGACGTCGCCGATGGAAACAAGCCCGACCAACCGGCCGTCTTCGATCACTGGCAGGTGCCGGCACCGTTTGTCGGCGAAAATATCCATGACCTCCTGGACCGTGACATCGGGCGCGACCGTGAGCACATTGGAGGTCATCACGCTGGCAAGTGGCGTGGATTTCGGTTCAAGGCTCGCCGCGATCACGCGCGTCAGCACGTCGCGTTCCGTAAAAATGCCGGCCAGTCGGTCGCCTTCCATCACGAGGATGGCTCCGACCTTGTGTTGGTTCATCTTCTGGACGGCCTCAATGACCGTCACATTCGTCGGCACCGTATGCAGTGCCCGGACCTTTCCCGCCAGGAGGGTAGCGATGGAGGTGTTCATCATGGGGTAACTTTACTGACCGCACTCTACTGCTTCCGGTGCCGGCCCACAATGCCAATTCCCGGAAATTATTTTCGGAAAAGCTGGTCCAGGGCGCCAAGGCTCTTGATGGGCGCAACTTTCTTGGTGGCCGCCGGCGCGACGGCCAGCGCTGTTTCCGCCGCGGGCCTTTGTCCCGCCGGGTCGATCTCGTCCAGCATCCGCCGCAACCGGACCGCCGAGACGGGCTCCGCCGTGCCCAGTTCCTGGGCGAAAAGGCTGACGCGGAACTCTTCCACGAGCCAGCGGAAGTCCTCCCCTGGAGGCGGGGTGCCCCCACCCCGCTCAGCGGACGAGGGCGTCCGCCCTCCATCGGTTTTCCCGGTCGCGGCCACAAAGGGCGCCAGCTCGGCCGCTCGCGTCGCGTCCTTGGCTGCATCGCGCTTCCAGCGATCGGCGCGGAGCTGCCGACCCTTCAGGTAGCGGGGCAAATGCCGCAGGCGCTCGAGGGGAGTCGTGCGCAGGAAATCCGGCGGCAGGAACGCAGCGAGATCATCCGCAAGCCCGGGGTAAGGCTGGGGGTGAGTTTGCAGCGCCTGCCGCAAGGTGAAGATCTCCTTCAGCCAGTCGCCCAGCTTGGGCACGATTCCGCGAAGGTCTCGTTTCGCCGCCTCAACCGCGGCCTTGAATCCGGCCGCGGTCAGCGTTGGGGGGTCGGACTCGCCGTTCGGCAGGCCCAGGACCCCGAGCCGGTCGACGGGCTGCCCGACCGGCCGGGCCGGAGCCCGGCCCTCCAGCCTTCGGACATCACACGCCCAGCGTCGGATGCATTCGAGGGCGTCGGCTTGCAGCTGTTCAATTGACACAAGTGTCACCGGGAGCGCCCCGAGCGTCCGCAGCGCCCGCAGGTCTTTCTCGAGCCACCCGAGGTCATGTCGCAACTGGCTGCCGAACAAGGTCGCGACTCCCGCGCGGGTGGCGGTGGCAGCCTCCTCGGGCGTGGCGAAGAGACGCACGGCAACGCCGGCGGGCAAGTCCTTCAGGCCCGGATAGGCCAGCACCGGCACGCCATGCCTTTCCTCCACCAGCACGGATTTCGGGAGGTCGCCAAATTTCCACTCGGTTGCCGGCTCGCCCTCCCATTTCGCGCGCGCCGCCCGCCAGGCGGCGTTTTCGGTGCTGGCGGCCCGGCGGCTTATCTCCCGCCGGCTGCTGTGCAACAGTTCCTGGATCTCGCCCAGGTCGCGGCTGGCGCAAAGCACCTTGCCGTTGGCATCAACCACCTCGACCCGGACGCGCAGGTAATCCGGCAGGGACTTGACCGACCAAAGCGCCGGGTCGATCCGCACGCCGAGGCGCGGCTGCAGCAATTCCGCCAGGGCTATGGCCAGCGTGGGCGGCTCCGGTCGCGCGGCCAGCAGGGCGAGTTCGCGGGTGAGCTTTTGCGCGGTTTCGGTCAGTGGAATCAGGTCGCGCCGTTGGTCCTTCGGCAGGGCCTTGAGCATCAGCTCGACCTTGCTCGACAGGTGACCCGGCACGGCCCAATCGAGCGCGGCGGGAGTCAGCGTCTCCGCTTCGGCCGGGCTGACGCGCACGGTCACACCGTCGTCCGCCTTTCCGGGCTGGTAGGCGTAGGCCAGCGGCAGCACCCGGTTCTCGACCGGCAGCACGGCCGGAAAAGCCTCGTGGTCGGGCGCCGGTTCCTCGGCGGGCTTCAGGTCGGATTCCGCCAGGAACAGGAACTTCGGGTTCGTGGTTTGTCGCTGCCGGACGAAATCGACGAGATCGGGCACGGAGGAAATCGGGTGGTAGGGCGCGGACTCCGTTCCGCGCCGCCCGGCGGGCAGCGGAGTGCCCGCCCCACCCTCCGGCATCAGCCGCGCCGCGTAGAAACGGAAGACGGCCTCGTCGAGGTTCATGTAGCTCGCGCTGCGCATCCGGGTCAGCACGGTTTCAGCCTGGTCCCGCACGCGGCGATTGTGCGCGATGAAGTCGAAGGGCCAGGTGATGGTGTCACCCACCAATCCTTCGCGGATGAATATCTCCGTCGCGTGGGCCGGGTTGATCTTACCATAGCTCACCGCCCGGGTCTCGAGCTCCAGATTGTAGAGCCGGCGGCGCTCCTTCACGAGGACGCGCCCGGCTTCCGCGCTCCAGAAGGGTTCGCTGTGTGCCAGCTTCAGCAGGTGCGCACCGAGCGTGAGGATCCAATGCGGATCGATGCGCGCGCAGGTGCGCGCATACAGCCGGCTTGTCTCCATGATTTCCGCCGCCATGAGCCACCGGGCGGCCTTTTTGGGAGGCCGGCCGCCCTCCGAAGCCTTGGCGAAGGAGGGTTTCTTTGCGTCTTTCTTCTCAAACAGCGCCGAACCCGGGAAAATGTTCACCCGCCGGTCGTGGGCCGCGTGGTAGTCACCCTCATCCGTCCGGGTCGCGACATTGCCCAGCAGGCCGGCGAGGATGGAGCGGTGGATCGCCGCAAAGGCGGGCGTGCCCATGTCCACCTTGACCTCCTGCCCGGGTTTCAAGCCGTCGTAGATTGACGTCCGTTTGAACCCGTCCCGCTCCCGCAACGTCTCTTCGAGCTGGGCATGGACGTCGCGCCACTCGCGCATCCGCATGAAGGAAAGGAAGTGTGCCGTGCAGAATTTCCGCAGCTTGCCGAGTGTCATGGTTTCGAACTGGTCGTGATAAGCCTCCCAGATCGACAGCAAGGCCAGGAAATCCGAATCCGGGTGCAGGAATCGCCGGTGCGCGGCATCAGCCTTCTGCTGCTGGTCCAGCGGCCGCTCCCGCGGGTCCTGGATGCTAAGCGCCGCGGCGATGACCAGCACCTCCTGCAGCGCCTTTTCCTCCCGCGCCTGCAGGATCATGCGCCCGACCGTCGGGTCGACCGGCAGGTGTGCCAGCTCCCGCCCCAGGTCGGTCAGGACGCCGCCGTCGTCGATCGCGCCGAGTTCGTGGAGCAGCGCGTAACCCGCGCGGATGCCCTTCGCCGGAGGGGCGTTGAGGAACGGGAACTCCTCGATGTCCCCCAGCCCGAACGCCTTCATGCGGAGGATCACGTCGGCCAGGTTGCTGCGCTGGATTTCGGGCTGGGTGAAGCGCGGCCGGTCATTGAAATCCTGTTCGGAGTAGAGGCGGATGCACACGCCATCGCTCACGCGCCCGCAGCGGCCCTTGCGCTGGTCGGCGCTGCTCTGCGACACCGGCTCAACCGGGAGCCGCCGCGTGCGGCTCTGCGGGGCGTAACGGCTGACCCGCGCGAAGCCCGTGTCCACGACGAAGCGGATGCCGGGGATCGTCAGCGAGGTTTCCGCAATGTTGGTCGCGAGGACGACCTTGCGCGCCTGGGTAGGCGCGAACACCCGTTGCTGTTCAACGTTGGTCAGGCGGCCGAAGAGCGGGACGACCTCGATCCTTTGTTTTTGGTTTTTGGCTTTCGACTGGCCACCTTCCAGCAGGTCGCGGAGTTCGCGGATGTCCCGTTCCGTGGGCAGGAACACCAGGATGTCGCCGGACACGCTTTCATCCAGGATCCGCTTCGTGGTTTCCGCGGCCGCGTCGAGGTAGGTGTATTCGTCGCGCCGATTTGTTGTGGCCGGGGTCGCTGACCCCGGTTGGTTCGATCCGGGGTCAGCGACCCCGGCTACATCCATTTCGACAACGGGCGACCAGATCACTTCCACCGGGTAGACGCGCCCCGATACCTCGATGATGGGCGCGTCGTCGAAGGCCTTGGAAAAAGCCTCGGTGTCGATCGTCGCGGAGGTAATGATGATCTTCAGGTCGGGCCGGCGCGACCGCAGCCGCCGCAGGTGCCCCAGGATGAAATCGATGTTGAGCGAACGCTCATGGGCCTCGTCCACGATGATCGTGTCGTACTCGCGCAGCTCCGGGTCGGCCTGCAGCTCGGCGAGCAGCATGCCGTCGGTCATGAACTTGATGACGGTGTTGCCTGAGGTCTGGTCCGCGAACCGGATCTTGCAGCCCACTTCGCGCCCGAAATCGACGTTAAGTTCCTCGGCCACGCGCCGCGCCACGGAGGTGGCAGCCACGCGCCGGGGTTGGGTGCAGGCGATGCGTCCGGTTTCGCCCCGGCCGGCGACCAGGCAGAGCTTCGGGATCTGGGTCGTTTTGCCCGACCCGGTCTCGCCCGCCAGGATCAAAACCGGGTGATCCCGGATGGCCGCAACGATCTCGTCCGACCGCGCGCTGATGGGCAGCTCAGGCGGATACTCGATGCGGAAAGGCCAGGGTTGGTCGGGCCGGCGTGGCATGGTTGGGCAGCCCGCAAGCGAAGCGAAGAATCCGGGATTCTAAACCAGAATTATCATGAAAAAGCTTTCCTGGACCAATTCAGCCCCAAGCCGCAAAACCCACTTTGCTCCGGTCAGGAAGAAACGGTGTGGTTGTAGCCGGGGTCGATGACCCCGGACCGGCCTCAGCGAGGCCGGCTACAACGTCACTGTTTCCCAGGAGGAGGTGGAGCGCGTTGCTCCCCAACGCGCTGAGGACGTCCGCTGCGAAGAAAGCGCCCTGGGGAGCAGGTCGCTCCACCTCGAATTGCATAGTTCCGGATCAAGAGGGAAACCATCGTTTCCGGAGGCTTGGTTCCCCTCTCGAGAGGGGTGGCGCGAAGCGACAGGGTGTGTAAGGCTATTGCGCGAAACCCAATATCGGCTCCGCAAGGAGTTCGGGGGGTCGGCCAATCGCCGACAGATGGACCAAGTGAGTTTCAAAGCGGCGATTAGCCACACCCCGAATCCGAAACCGGAGCCGATCAGGCGGAGGGGTCTTTGAACGAAGCCGGCAAGCGGAGCATCAATGGTCAATTCTCTCCGGTAGGCTGGGGCCATGCCTGCCACCCCAAGTTGTTCCTTTCGTGGATGTCGTGTGTTTCGTGATTCAACCGCATGAGTCGGCTCATTCTGGCATGCAATCAGACGTGACCGACCCGGCATCCCTTCTGCTACTGGGCCGGCGTGAATCCTTCCGCCGTCGCTCTGCCCAAGGTGGCCTACCGCCACACCAAGATCATCTTCACGCTCGGCCCGGCCTCGGCGGATGAGGCCATGCTGGAGCAACTGATCCTCGCCGGCGTCGATGTCTGCCGGCTCAACATGGCCCACGCCGACCATGCCTGGACGCGCGCCATGATCCAGCGGGTGCGCGCGGTATGCCGTCGTACCGGCCGCGAAATTGCGATCCTCATGGACGTCAAAGGACCCGAAATCCGCACCGGCGACCTCGCCGCGCCGGTGGATCTGACCACGGGACAGCTGCTCGACTTGCTGCCCCACGGCCAGGGCGGCGCGCCCGACGAAGGGGTGCTCGCCGTTGCGGTCAACTATCCGGGCCTGGGCCGCGATGTCCCCGCCGGTACCGTTGTCCTGGTGGACAGCGGCCTGATCCGGCTCGAGGTGGTCAGTTCGACCCCCGCCCGCGTGCGCTGCCGCGTCGTCGTGCCAGCCCGGCTCGGCCACCGCCGCCACATCAACCTGCCGGGAGTCAAGGTCCGGCTGCCGGCGCTGACGGACAAGGACCGCGGCGACGTCGCCGTGGGTGTCGAGGAGCAGGTCGACTACTTCGCGCTGTCATTCGTGCGCGAGGCCGACGATATCGACATCCTGCGCCGTTTCCTCTCCAGCAAGTCCAGCACCGCGCACATCGTCGCCAAGATCGAGGACCAGTCCGCCATCGCCAACCTGGACGAAATTGTCCTCGCGGCCGACGCCGTGATGGTCGCGCGCGGCGACCTCGGCATCGAGGTGCCGATGGAGGAACTGCCGCTCATCCAGAAGCGCGCCGTCGACACCTGCATCCGGCTGCGCAAACCCGTGGTCGTCGCCACGCACCTCCTGGAATCCATGATCCTGTCGCCGGTGCCCACGCGTGCCGAGGTCAGCGACATCGCCACCGCGGTGTGGTCCACGGCCGACGCGATCATGCTGTCGGGTGAAACCACCACCGGCCGCTACCCGCTCGAATGCGTGCAGTTCATGAAACGGGTGGCGGGACGCATCGAGGGCAGCGCCGCCAAGGGCTACAACTCCAGCCTCCCGCTCAAGAGCCACAAGGACCGCCTGCTCCGTTCCGCCGTCACGCTCGCGCAGGAAATCGGCGAAGCCGGCATCGTGGTCTTCACCCGGAGCGGGCTGTTGCCGCAGACGCTGGCGGCATTGCGCGCCTGGCGCTGCCCGATCTATGCTTTCACCGACAATCCCCAGGCCTTCCGCCACATGCTGCTGCTGTGGGGCGTCGAGCCGTTCCTGATCACGTTCTCCACCGAGCCGGAGCAAACGATCCGCGACGCCTTCGCCTACCTGCTGCGCCGTGGCTGGGTCCAGCGCGGCGACTGGATGGTGGTCGTCACCAACGTCCTGGCCGGCGAGAAGACCATCGATTCCATCCAGATGCGGCCGGTGGAGTGAACGTTGGGCGCCGCGCACCTTTCCGGGCGGGTCGGAAATTCCTCGTCAACGAATCCTACTCGCCGGGCCCGCATCTTTGGCTAGCTTGGGCGCATGCCTGCTCCTGAACCCATTCCGGCGGAAACGACCTTGAAACGCATTTTGCGCGTTTCCCGCTTCAACGGCCTGAGCGTCGTGATCATCGCCAGCCTCGGCGGGTTCATCTCGCTGCTGCTCGGCGACTTGGTGGGAATTTTGGTCTGCGTGCTTGCCGTGGTCGCAGGATCGATGGAACTGCGCGGCAACAAGAAACTTCGGCAACGAAACGCGGAAGGCATGGCCTGGCTCGTCCGCGGAGAATCGCTCTTGCTCGCCGTCATCCTGGTCTATTGCGCCACCCGGTTGGGAAGTTTCGACGCCGAGACGGCCATGGGCAACCTGACGCCCGACATGGAGGCCCCGCTCAAGGAGCTCGGCTTGGAGCGGGCGGACATCCTGTCCATGGTCCGCACCACCTTTTTCGCCACCTACGTCAGCGTGTCCCTCGTCACGCTCATCTACCAGGGCGGCATGATCCTCTATTACCGCCGCCGCATCGCGCTGGTGAACGAAGCACTTGCCGCGCAACCCCCGGCACCCCCGTCGCGCCAGCCGGGCAACTGACAGGCCTGGAGAACCAATCCGTTTCAACCACTGTCGGGCCGACCTTGTCGGGGCGCGCCGCGACAAAGTCGCTCCGCCCGGAGGGCGGACGGACATTTTGCTGATTGGATCGCCCAAGACTGTGAAATGTCCGGGTTAGTGGTTAAAAAGGGCCTTGGTTCCTGCGTCTCCGTGTCTCGGTGGTGAAAAACTCCGAGGCTTGCGAAAGTAGCCCCTGCCCGCAGGCTGCCTCCATGTCCAAGGATCGTTACATCGAGGCCAAGCAGAAGTGGGCCGAGAAGCAGCGGGCGAAGGGATTCAAGCCCCGCGACGTCGCCGCGCCCGGCCGCCTGCCGCCCGGCCAGAAGCTCACGACCGGCTTCCCCGTGCTGGACCTCGGCGTCCAACCCGATGTCCCGTTGTCCGAGTGGACGCTCTCCCTCGATGGCCTGGTCGAGAAGCCCGTCGTGCTCAACTGGGAGCAATTCAACGCCCTGCCGCAGGTCACCGACGTCAGCGATTTCCACTGCGTGACCACCTGGAGCAAGTATGACTGCGAGTGGAGCGGCGTGGCCTTCACCACCTTGTTCGAACTCGTGCAGCCCAAGCCCGAGGCCCGGTTCGTCTATTTCACCAGCTACGACGGCTACTCCACCAACGTGCCGCTGGAACATTGCCTCGACGACGATGTGCTCGTCGCCACGCGTTTTGCCGGGGCGCCGGTCACCCGCGAACACGGCGGTCCCGCCCGCATCATCATCCCTAAGCTCTACGCCTGGAAGGGCGCCAAGTTCGTCAAGAGCCTGACCTTCCTCGCCGAAGACCGGCTGGGCTTCTGGGAAGTGCGCGGCTACCACAACGTCGGCGACCCGTGGAAGGAAGAGCGCTACGCGTGAGCCCAGACATTCTTAACCACGAATGAACACGAATTGACACGAATGATCCGAGGCTGAACAACCAGACTTCTTCAATCTCGCCGGTATTGGTGTTCATTCGTGTCCATTCGTGGTTTCTTCTGTATTGAATTTCCACATGCCTTCCTTCTTCCCCCAGGACATCATCATCAAGAAGCGCGATGGCGGCGCGTTGTCGAAGGACGAGATTGAGTTCTTCGCGAAGGGCGTGAGCGACGGCAATTCCTTCGCGGACTACCAGGCCACCGCGCTCCTCATGGCCATTTTCTGGCGGGGCATGACCCCGCAGGAAACGGCCTGGTTGACCGACGCCATGATGCGCTCGGGCGATGTCATCGACCTCCGCGACCTGGCCGGCGCCAAGGTGGACAAACACTCCACCGGCGGCGTTGGCGACAAGGTCTCGCTCATCCTGGCCCCGCTCGCCGTCGCGTGCGGGCTCAAGGTCCCGATGATGAGCGGCCGCGGCCTCGGCCACACTGGCGGCACGCTCGACAAGCTCGAGGCCATCCCGGGCTTCCGGGTCAACCTCAGCGTCCCCGAATTCCGCGCCATCCTACAGGAGGTGGGCTGCGCCATGATCGGGCAGACTCCCCAGGTGGTGCCGGCCGACAAGAAACTCTACGCGCTGCGCGACGTGACCGGCACCGTGGAGTGCATTCCGCTCATTTGCGCCAGCATCATGAGCAAGAAACTCGCCGAGGGCATCGATTCGCTCGTGCTGGACGTCAAGTTCGGCAAAGGCGCGTTCATGAAGAAAAAGGAGGATGCGCTCACGCTCGCCCGCGCGATGGTCGACGTCGGCAAAGCCGGTGGCAAACCCGTCCGCGCCTTGATCACGGCGATGAACCAACCGCTCGGCCGCGCCGCCGGCCATACCACGGAGGTCATCGAGTCCATCGAGTGCCTGAGGGGACGCGGCCCGGCGGATCTCATGGAAGTCACGTACGCGCTCACCGGCCAGATGCTGATCCTCGGCGGCAAGGCGAAGGACGCCGCCGAAGCCCAGCGCCAGATGGAGGCGGCGATCGCCAACGGTTCGGCGCTAAGGGTTTTTCGCGCGATGTGCACTGCGCAGGGCGGCAACGCCCGGGTCATCGACGACTACCAGCTCCTGCCCACCGCGAAAAAGCGGATCGAGGTCAAGGCGGCGGCCGGGGCGCAGGGATTTGTCAGCGAGGTCGACGCCCTCAAGTGCGGCCATGCCATCATGGCCCTCGGCGGCGGCCGCGCCGCGGTGACGGACAAGGTGGATCATGCCGTCGGCATCGCCGACCTCATCAAAATCGGCGAGCCCGTCACTGCCGGCACCCGCCTTTGCACGTTGCACATCAATGACGACGACAAGGGCGCCAAGGCCGAGGCGCTCGTCCGCGAGGCCATCAGGTTCAGCCCGGCGGCACCGCAACAGGAACCGCTGGTGCAGGACCTCATTTCCTAGCCCGCATATTTCACACTCAGCCGGGATCATGCAATTGAAGCGCCGTTTCGCTCGGTAGCGAACCGACCGAAAGGTGGTCGTCGATTTCCATATCGACGACAAGGACTCACGAGGCGTGCGAACCTGGCGTCGGTGTGGAAACCGACGCCCACCAAC
>DASZPS010000226.1:0-4065 GCA_035549955.1 Lacunisphaera sp.
GCTCAGAGTTAAGCCTTCTCTTCAAGCCACTTCCTCCGGGATAGCAGAGCACCGATTCCTCTGAGGCCGCCAGCTTGCGATGCGGGCACCAATACATTCGAGCTCTGCGGATCGTAAACACGGCAACCGAGATCGTAGGCGACATCGAATATTCGATCAAACGATGGCGTGCCACATAACTGGAAACCACACGAGAGCTGCACGGACGTCAGTCGCTTCTGCTGGTCGTAAGAGAAGCAAACCTGGAAGTAGCTCCCGTCGCCTTCCCAATCGATACCGGTGCCGGTGTCCTGCAAAGACGGAAATCTATGGCGAAACACCGCAAAAACTTCTTCTCGCGTCATCGGAGCGGCACAGGGCGAACCTTCGTCTTGGGATAACTGCTCGAAGAAATCACCGGGATGAACCGTCAAGGGTTCGCGCTGGCGCCACATGTATAGGTCGAAACTCATTTGCCTAGATCAGCATTCAGGATGAGCGGCTAGTTAGGTCTTTTTTTCATAGCGTAGTGTCGTCTGCGCAGCATCGAAGAACATGCGAACCATTAGCGACGAAGGTAGGCGAAAATTAAACTCACACGGATGCGGACAAAAGAACAGAAACTGGGCGATCATCTCGCTCTTCTGGACGACTGCCAACGAAACGCTTTTATTGTGCGGGGCGAAGTGCACGGTCACTTCCATTTCTTCTTCCTCGAATTTCACCGGATAGCGTTCGACTGAAAACGTATCGATGGGGCCTCTGCGCTCCCGGAGGACTATCTCCGCGACGACTTCTTGGCGCACCTCGTGTGGTGGAACGACTTTGAATACGGTGATGACCATTCTCTTTGCCGACGTCTAAGCTGAGCTACGGCCGCTCGGGGCCGTTGGCGCTGGTGTCTGGTTGGTCTCCTCTTCTTTCCAAATGCGAAACGCATCGAGACGCCTGAAGAACTTCTCGGAAATGGGCGAATCCCCTGAATTCCTCTGAAACCGGAAATAGCGACCGTTGACGTAGCCTTCAATAAGGAGGTCAATCCCATCCAACACAGGGATGCTGACGGTTTCGGGGGTCTTAGGGTCGAGAAACTCTGCTTCTGAAAACCACGCGTAGACGTCGCGAGCCTGCGCATGCGTAAGGCGGAACGTGCGAACTCTTCTCTCAGGTCCGTCCGCCACAACCAACGTCAACGAACCGGTGGCCTCTCCAATCTGCGGCAATGTAAGCTTTCCATCGATGGCATATTTGGTTGGTGACAATGAAGGAAGCACGTATGCGCGGAACGAAAATGCTCCCTTGTCTGCTGTGGCATGGAGTACTTCCAGGTCAAAGTCCGTGCGCAGGACGATGAGCGCGGTCGGAAGATCTGTCCCACGACACGCTGAGGCCAATACCGCGAAAATGAGTATGGCGCTAAGCTTCATTCTTTTCAGCCCAACGGCAAAAGGTCAGCCACGCGGGCCGGGCGAGGACGGAGTTTCGGATGCAGATGCATCGCCCGAAGACGGACGGCTGCCCGCGTTGCGCTGTGGCGGCTGGTTGGCCCCTTTTTCTTCAAGGCCGTAGAACGACTCAGCGAAAGCGATTGGTGTGAGTTTTTGCTCGGCCATTCGAGCTTTGAGTTCGGGTAGTAGTCGGGTCATGGAATGCCCCGACTCGGAGACAAAGCTACCAGTCACTCGTGAGACGTAGAGGACCTCCGCACTTAAAATCGGAATCTCCTCGGGCTTCACCACTTCTTTCTTCATGTCGTAGACCAGCCGAACGGCGTAGTAACCAGTCTCGGAGTCGGGATCGGTGAGCGCCACAATCCCGTAGACTCTTCCCCGGGCGTCAGTCGAACCGCCGAGATGCGGCAACTTCGCCATGCCGATCACGGACTGGATCTCGCCCTGCGGTAGCGGGAATGTCGCGAGCTGAGTCGACAACGCGATCTGCTTTACCTGAAACGGCGCACGCCAAGCCCAATCCTGCGCATAGCCAAATAGCGGGAAAACGAGCGTGAGCAGAACAGCGATGGAAGGTCGTATGTTCATCTTCCGGCCAACGTTCAGTGATGAGCCATGGCGGTGCGCAGCACCGCCATTGGCTCTGGCCGCATGTTGGGCTCTTTCTTCATTTGTCGAATAGTGACCGTGGATCCTGCATACGGTCGAGGAATGAAATGAAGTCCTGGCCGATGGGAATCGCTGAATCGTAGTCAAAGCCAATGGCCGCCACCAACACAACCGACGGCGGGCTACTCCGATAATCAAGGGTGTAGGTCTCGCCACCACCGTCCGAGCCAAACATCAGGAATGCGGGAAAATACTTCTGAACCTCATTCGCTCGATTGTAGGCGATAATTTCTTCGGCACTCCAAATCTGCAGCTCGTGGTCGCCAATGACGCCGCCTAGACCGTCGGACGCCAACAATATCTCGCGAAGTTCGACAGGCAGCTTCCGACTGAAGACTTCCTCCATCTTCGTGACCGCTTCAGGCGACGCGCCTTCCTTGCCTTCGAATCCTTCAAAGCGCGCTGCGAGTGATTCGTTCATCTTCGTTCGCCCAGACGTTAACGATGAGACACGCGCGGGCGAGCGCGCTCTGAACCTGAAATTAGGGGAAAGGTGGAGCGGAGCTGGGCCATGCGAATTAGATGGGATGAAGGTCGTTAGCTGTGGCGACTTGATCGGCCTGCTCATAAAGATGTGACTTTCTTTTCCCACCGACCGAGCTTAGCCCAAAGATATGGGGGGAGCATGATTTTCTCAGCCCGCGCCTCAGCGACTAGCTCCCGGACAGCAACGGCCACGCCCTCTTTCTTCGACCGCTCGCGATACTTCGGAACGTCGATTTTTCCCCAGGTAAGGAAATCCTCATTTTCAGTGAGGAAAGAATCGAATTGCTCAACGAGGGGTCGTGAATCGCTGAAGAACATTTCTTGGGCCGATCGTCTCAGCTCAGACACGCCGCGCTAGCGGCGTTGTCTGTGGCGGCTGGATCGGCTCTTCGATTTTGGGATGACCTCTTTCGACTGCGGCTTGCAATGCGCTGACCAGTCTCGGCAGATCGGAGAACAGTCTCTCGATGGCCTGCGCGGACAATGGCGTATGCACAGCGGAAAACTCCGCCTCGACATACCCACTCGGATGTCCCCAACAAACGTCCGCGGAGAACGTCGGCGCAGAATCAACATGCGAGAAGGAAATTTCCAGCGCTACCTCATCGACTTCTTTCCGGTCGGTTTCCGGCCAGCCACAAGACAGATAGACGATATAGCCGTTCGCGCCCGTCGCACGGCCCCAAGTGCTGCTAAAAATGCCAACCTTGATTCCGGGTGTCACAGCAGCGATATCCCGAACGGATGACGCCAACGTCAACCGCAGACGTTCTTCGAGATCTTTGAGCCAGCTAGGAATGTTCATCTTTCTTCCGCCGATCAGTATATTCAACGGAACTCAGTTCCGCATAACATTCAGGGTTAATTTCCCACAGTTGGAGGCACAAGTGACTCGGGCGCAACGCTCGGTTTCCACGAGTTCCGGTTTTGCACGTCGATTTTTCCCGGCGTAAAGCTGAACTCGTTTTTACATGACACTTTCGATCCCGAATAATTCAATAGGTGGGAGTCGGTTTCTCCATTCGGCAAGCTCAAGACCCCGAGCCGGTCGAGGGGCACACCGACGCCAGGTTCGACCGCCTCGTGAGTCCTTGTCGGCGATATGTCCTGTTGTTCGCTTCCTGATGTGGCGTGCTCGCCACCAAGGATCAGTCGCGCAGCCTACGCTGCGGCTGAGCTGCGAATCCGGGACCAGTCGTGCAGCCTGCGCTGCGGCTGGGAAATCGCCGACCACCAAATGGTGGAGCGCGTTGCTCCTCAACGCGCTGAGGACGTCCGCTGCGAAGAAAGCGCCCTGGGGAGCAGGTCGCTCCACCCACGGCGGAATGATTCGGGCTAACCCGCATATTTCACACCCAGAGGTGTGAAACATGCGCCCTGACGGGCCGACCTTGTCGGGGCGCGCCGCGACAAAGTCGCTCCGCCCGGAGGGCGGACGGACATTTTGCTGATTGGATCGCCCAAGACTGTGAAATGTCCG
>DASZPS010000227.1:0-2537 GCA_035549955.1 Lacunisphaera sp.
GGGGCGGGCGGGGAAACCCCAGCCGGCTACGGCTCCGAGGCGGATTTGACGGTGCAAGGTGAGGGTTGAGGTTGCCCTGATTTGACGGACAGTGGCCGACGGAAATCGGGAATAAAGCAGCCTGACCCCCTCCGGCCGCCCGGAATACTCAGCCTGACCCCGTCCGGCCGGCCCAGCCCGCTTTAGAGCAGAGAAATGGGTTGTGTCGATCGCTTCTTCATACGATTCCCCCATGTCTGAAGATAGCTGCGATAGGCTCGATCAAGTTCCGGGTCATGCTGGAATTGATCGCCATAAATATCCTCGACCAGGAAATCTATGACCTTGCCGTACTCTTCGGATGCAAGTTCACTGATTTTCTTTCCGTCCGCGAGAAACGCGCAAAGCAGACACATCGGTGCTTCTTTGGCAGAGTCGATATCGAGCGACACGCGAGGCTGGCTGTAGCCAACGTCAAAAACTCGTAGGGTAAGGCCCGCGGCGCTTGCAAGCATCTTGAAATGCTTGATGCGTGCTCGTGCGCGAAGCGCGGCGGGTCCACGGAGTGCGTCGGGCGACTCCACTTCCGTCACAATCTGCCGGCACGGGTTCCTGCCTCGGGCGAGTTCCCGTACGAGCTTGCTCAAGATGGCAGTGGAAACGTAACAGTCTCGCGCCTCAGGGATTTCATCGTCCACCACTAGGTAGGAGAAAAATGCCATCCGTCGTAACGGGTAATAGTGTACGTAAGCAAATCCCGCCACATGGTCCCGGACCGCTCCTATCAGGAAATAGTCCTGCAGGCGACACGTGCCGCGTTTTGTCTCATGATCAACTTCCCGGAACCAACGGAGGATGTCCTCAGCGCTGTCCCGTTCGTGTTCTGGGATACGGCGTGCGAGCAGTTCCAAGGCGGCAAGCCCGTCGGGGTCGGCCGCTTGGGTTATCTGCCGGACGCGGATTCCCCTGCGTGTCCGCTTCCACCATTCTTCGATGGTGGGATAAGCGGCGATACCGGTGAGAACCAGAGTGCCTAGCGCGATTGCCGTGCCCCACGCTGCCAGCGGATCCATGTTTCAACAATAAAATGCAGGACCGGCGGCAACGTTATGTCGCCGACGGCCCGTGAGGGGAGACAGCAGGAATTCGCCGTTTAGCGCAATCTCAGAGCGAGTCGCGATAGATCACGTGCGTCCCCGTCGGCTCGGCCCTGACCACCCAATGTCAACTTCCGGCCGGCCCAACCTGGGCGACGGCCCGAACCCAAATATTCGCAGCATGACTCCTTCCGGCCGGCCCGATGCGGCCAAGCGGGGCCGTGGCTTGGGGTTTGGTTCAGAATCGCGCCTAGGGTTGCCCTGATTTGACGGACAGTGGCCGACGGAAATCGGGAATAAAGCAACCTGACCCCCTCCGGCCGCCTATCGCTCGTACCACGCCTTCAGCGAGCCGTGCTTGAGCTCCACCCCGCCGAGCAGCAGGCCCAATGCCTCCGGCGCGAGGCTGAGCTTGGCACCCGCCTGACTCGGCGCCGGCCATGAGAAGCGGCCCTGTTCCAAGCGCTTCGCCAGCACGCACACGCCCGTGCCGTCCCAGTACAGCAGCTTCAGGCGCGTGTGCTCCTTGTTGGTGAAGCAGAACACCGCCCCGTTCTTCGGGTCCTCCTGCAGCTGTTCGCTGGCGGCCGTCCACAGCCCGTTGAACGACTTCCTCATGTCCACGGGCATGACCGCCACGAAGATCCGGACCGAATGCGGAAAGCTCAGCATCAGCGCAGCGCCTTCACCAACGCCGCCAGCTCCACCGCGGTGGCTCCGCGCGCCACAGTGCCATCCGGGAGGCGCACCTCGAGCAGCCCCGCGGGCCCCGCCGCCAGCACCGGCCCGAGCCGCACTTCGGCAAAGCGCGGACGCTTCGCCACCGGCCGCTGTCGCGCCGCCTTCAGCACCCACCCGGCAAACGTCGAGTACTCGATGCCCTCGCGACGGGCGAACGCCGCCATCGTCAGCCCGCTGCTCCGCCAGGCCGTCACGGCCTCGGCGCGGCGCTCCGCGCTGCTGATCCGCCGGCCTCGCCGGTCGCGCTTCTCCCCCGTTTCGATCAACTCCGTCGTAGTCGTCACCATTACGACCACTCTACCACCTCTACGCCCCGCAGCCTATGAGGTACCAGGCCGAACGCTTACAGCCGAACGCGTCAGCAACGCGGTCATTCATAGCAGCCGGAGGGGGTCGGGCTAGGGTTTACCTGATTTGACGGACAACCCAAACGGGGCGATCGGGAATAAAACAGCCTGACCCCGTCCGGCCGCCCCCAAGAAACCCGGCCGGCGCCTCTCGATGAAGATCCTGGCCGGTCGGCGTGGGCCGCCATGAGCGCCCGGTCATCAGAACGCAAGCAGGCCGGAAAGGATCACGCTGAGGTTGCCCTGATTTGACGGACAGTGGACTGGGGATCAAAACCCAAGGAGTCCACATGAAGACGCAGATCACGAAACCGGTAGCGGGCAGGACCCCCTACAGTGAGGAGTACAAGCAACAGGCCGTGGAAAAGTGGCA
>DASZPS010000228.1:0-9886 GCA_035549955.1 Lacunisphaera sp.
TGAAGCGCCGTTTCGCTCGGTAGCGAACCGACCGAAAGGTGGTCGTCGATTTCCATATCGACGACAAGGACTCACGAGGCGTGCGAACCTGGCGTCGGTGTGGAAACCGACGCCCACCAACTGCATGATCCCGGCTGAGGCGGGAAATCTTGAAATCAAGAATCGTGAAATCGCTAATCGTGAAATCGATCAGCCGTCTTTCCGGATCCTGGATTTCAAGGTTTGGATGACCGATTTTCAGTTTTCACGATTCCCTTCCCCCTCAGTGTGCGCCCTGGTACTTTTTCTCGCCGGCGGTGAGACGGAAGGGGAGGATGTTTTCCTTGGGCGGAAGCGGGCAGACCGTGAAGGGCGTGAACGCACAGGGCGGATTGTAGACCTTGTTGAAATCGAGGATCACTTTGCCGTCCTTCGGCGGGTCGGCGTAGAAGAAACGGCTGGCCTCGTAGGTTTCGGTGCCGGCGGTGGCGTCGGAGATGATGAAGAACAGCCGCTCCTCGCCTTCTTCCAGCACGGGTAGAAGCTCATAGGTGCGACCTTGATAGGCGAACACCGCCTTGCCCGGACAGGGCGAATCCTCGGTGATGCCCGCGACATTGGTGATGCGCAGCTGGCGCGGCGGGTCGTATGGCACCCAATCGGCCTCGATGCGCCAGTCGAGGCTCACGGGAAAGTGCTCGATGCCGGCGAAGTTCTTGCGCCGGGCGGCTTCGCTGTCACGGACGCGCACGAAGAGTTTTCCGCCCGATTCGAGAATGTAGAAATTGATCGTGCCGGAGCGGACATACGTGGGCTTGTCGCCCTTGTAGACGAGTTCCGCCGTCCGCGCGGTGGTGCCGTCGATCGTCGCGGCCACGCCCTCTGCAAGGGCAAAGGTCACCTTGCCGTCGTCGTTGTAGCGGATTGAACCCAGCTTTCCGGGTCCGGCCGCGAGGCGAATCGCGTTGCCTTCATCGGCTCCCACCGTCGAGGTGCCCCGCGGGAGCGGGTGCCGGCCGATGAGCGCCAGCCAGCCGGTGGGGCTGGTGAGGCGCTGGATGCGGCCCGCGCGCCAGGTTTCGATGGACGCGAAATAGTGTTCGTCCGGCAATCGGCCGATGAGCGTTTTGCCGACGGCGCCGGCCGGCGGGCGGGCGTCAACCGCGGGTGGCACCTGTGCGCCAAGCGGCGATGCCGTCGGGGCGACGAGGAGGACGGTGCCGATCAGCCAAACCGCGCTGCGCGCCATGCTCAGTTGTCCAGCTTGCTGATCATGCCATCGACCATCTGGCGCCCGGCCTGGCTGCTGGCCGCACGATCAATCTGATTGTTGGCGATCACCACCTTGTCCTCGGCGATCAATTTGCCGGCCGGGCTGTAGACTTTGAAGTGGGGGATGGAGTGCAGCTCGAACTGGGCCGCCACCGGCGACCGCCAGTCGATGCCTTTCACGTCGGGCCGGTTGATGTCCACTTTGACGACCACCACGTCGTCCCGTTTGGCATGCAGGGTTTGGAGGGGCCCGTTGTACCTCTGGCAGGGACCGCAGTACTTGCTGGTGAAGTCGAAAACCACGATTTTGCCGGGAACAAGATAGTCGGCAAGGTTGACCTTTTCACCCTGCGAGATGTGCAGGGGCTCGGGGCCCTTGGTGGCGGCCGCGAGCGAGATCGTGGAAAGCAAACAGAGGACAGGGAACAGCGAAAGAATGCGTTTCATCCCGAATACCATGACCGGGACGGGTGCTGGCGCAAATCACTTTCCCGCGAGTCCCGCCGGCAGCTTCGCCCGGGTGATTACACGCGGGTCGTTGTAGAACTCGCGCGCGAAACGATTTTCGGCCGGGTTCCATTTTTCGTCCCAACAGAGGAAGTGGCGCAGGCTGGGGAAGTGGGCTTTGACGCCGTCAAGCAGGCGGCGATAGTCAAAATCGCCGGGCGGATTGCCGGAACCGTGCGGCCCGAATTCGGTGAAGCCGGCGGGTTTCGGCAGGCGGGTGATCGTGGCGAAGCCCTTGATCCGGTCGGGATGGACGTTGTCGGTATAGACGTCGAGGCCCACCAGGTCCGCATAGGCGTCGCCGGGATAGTATTCGGTCGGGTCGCGGGGGTTGCTGTTGGGGCCCCAGGCCCAGATGAGGTTGTGGAGGCCCTTGGTATGCGTGAAATAGTCGAACATGTGCCGCCACACCGCGATGTAGTCGGCTGGCGGTTGGGCACCCCACCAGAACCAATTGCCATTCATCTCGTGCAGCGGCCGCCAGATGACGACGACGCCGGCGGCCTGGAGTTCCAGCAGGCCGGCCGCGACCTCATCGAGCGACTGCAGCCAGCGCACATTCGCCGGCGAGCCGGGAACGAGCAGGTCGGTCAGCTTGACCAGGCCCTTTTCCTTGAGCCCGCCGCCGCTCGCCTTGCCGGGGTTGGGAGCGTGCCAGGAAATGCTCACGAGTCCGCCGGCGCGCCAATATTCGCGCGCCAGGGCGTTGACGGGCTTGGTGCCGATGGTGGCCTCGCCCGCGGCAAAATGGCAGTAGTCGAGCCCGATCATGGCGGGCCACTGGCCCGTGGCGCGCTCGATCTTTCCGAGGACGGCAATCCGGGCGGAGCCGCTCCAGCCGGCAAACTGCCCGGACACGAGCTTCAGGTCAGGGCTGGCCTGCAACTGCTGGAACCAGGTGAGGATCGCCCGGCCGCGGGGATTGAGCTCCGAATCGGCCGGGGCGTCGGCGGCGAAGGCAACGCGCGTGAGCAGCAGGGTGGCGGCAAGCAACGCAGCGAAGGAACGGGGTGGCATCTCCTCCGGGACAGTGGCCAACTTTTCCCCCCGCGCAACCCCCGGGATTGTCACAAAGATAGAATCAGCCGCCACTTGCTTCGCTTCACCGGGTGATTTTGATACACGGCGTGATTTGTCCAATCCCCCGTGCCCGAATCCAGCCCGCGCGCCTGCCCAAGGTCCGGACGCTGGTCGCCGCCGGATGGCTCGTCGCCTCGGCGGCAGTGCTCCCGGCCCAGGAGGGGAAATGGGGACTCTTCACCGGCCGGACGGATATTGGTGCCCCGCAGCACTCTGGCGCCGTCGCACACGATGCCGCCAGCGGCACCTATACGGTGAGTGGTGGCGGTGCCAACATGTGGTTCAACAAGGACTCGTTCCACTTTGTATGGAAGCAGGTGGACGGCGACATCGGACTGGAGGCCGACCTGGCCTTCCAGGGCACCGGGGGCGATCCCCACCGCAAGGGCATCCTGATGGTCCGACAGTCCCTCGATGCCGACGCCGCCTATGCCGACGTCGCGGTCCATGGGGACGGGCTGACCTCGCTCCAGTTTCGCGAATCGCGCGGGGATCTGACCCGCGAGGTGCAGGCCCTGCTGAAAACGCCGAAACGCGTACGATTGGATCGGGTCGGTGACTATGTCTACATGTCGCTGGCCGGCGAAGACGGTGTCCTGAAGCCCAACGGCTCGTCGGCCAAGGTGCCGCTCAAGGCGCCGTTCTATGTGGGCATCGGGGTTTGTTCCCACAACGACGCGGTGACCGAGACGGTGGTTTTCTCGAAAGTCGCGGCCAGTCCCCCCGCCAAGGAAGTGACGGCCGCGCGGTCATCATTGGAGTACATCAAGATTCCGTCGGGCGACCGGGTGTGCGTTTACCCGAGCGTCCAGGAATTGGCGGGCCCCAAATGGCAGGACGACGGATCGCTCCACTATTCGGTGGCTCATCCCCGCTACACAATCCGGCCGGAAGCGAACGCGACGCCGAAACCCTGGGAGGAAACCATGGGTATGAGCGCGTGGGCCCTGTCGCCTGATGGCAAGTGGAAGGCCTCCTTCGAGCGGGACATCGCCAATGGCGACTCCAGCACCGCGGTGCTCACCCTGCAACCCACGGCCGGCGGCAGTGCGCGGGTACTGATGCGTTTACCGGACCAGAAGGTGTCCCCGATGGAAATCTCCTGGTCGACCGACAGCACCAAGATCGCGTACATCCGCTCCCAGCCGGCGCCGGCCGCGAACTAACCTTTCACCCCAATCCCATTCCATGCGTTCCCTCCTCGCCTCCGGACTCCTCCTGCTCACCGCGCTCACCGCGTTCGCCGCCAACCCGCCCGTCCTCCCCATCGGGTCCCCGTTGCCGGATTTCAACCTCAAGGGGGTGGACGACAAGATGCACACGCCGGCCGACTACGCCTCGGCGAAGCTCCTGGTGATTGTGTTCACCTGCAACCACTGCCCGACGGCGCAGGCTTATGAAGAGCGGATCAAGGCGATCCAAGCCGACTACCAGAGCCGGGGCGTCCAGGTCGTGGCCATCAACCCCAACAGCGCCGCGGCCGTGCGATTCGATGAGATGGGCTACGGCGACCTGGGCGACACCTTCGAGGAGATGAAAATCCGGGCCCAGCATCACAAATTCAATTTTCCCTACCTCGACGACGGCGATGACCAGGTCGTGGTCACGAAATTCGGCGCGGTCGCGACGCCGCACGTCTTTATCTTCGACCAGGCGCGCAAGCTGCGCTTCCAGGGCCGCATCGACAACTCCGAGAACGAGGCGCTGGTCAAATTGAAGGACACCCGCGCCGCGCTCGATGCGCTGCTGGCGGGCAGGGAGCCCGAGGTCCAGACGACCCGGGTTTTCGGCTGCTCGATCAAATGGAAGGACAAGATTCCCGACAACGAGCGCTGGATGGCCAAGGTGGCAAAGGAACCGGTGGCGCTCGAAAAGGTGGATGCCGACGGCTTGAAGGCCCTGCGCGCCAACGCCGATTCCGGCAAGCTCCGCCTCGTCAACTTCTGGGCGACCTGGTGCGGGCCGTGCGTTTCCGAATTCGATGAGGTCATCGAGCAGAACCTGCGCTTCCGCCAGCGGGCGTTCGAATTGGTCACGGTCGCCGCGGAATTTCCCAAGGACGAGCCGAAGGTATTGAAATTCCTGCAGGACCACCACGCCTCGACGCGCAACCTGATCTTCGGCGACGACGACAAGTACGCCATGATCGAGGCCTTCGACAAGGATTGGAACGGCGAGCTGCCATACACGCTGCTCATCGCGCCGGATGGCAAGGTGCTTTACCGCGAGAGCGGCTCGATCGACTTCATCGCCCTGCGGCGGGTGATTGTGCCCGAGGTGGAGAAGATCAAGCCCTGGCAGAACCGCGACAAGAGTTACGACCGGTGAGCTTGGTTGGAGGCGGGACGATCAATCCCGCGGGTTGCAGGCTTCCCTCGTGGGCCCGAATTTGGGCATGCCTTTAAATTCCCAATTGGGTTTGGCTCGAGTGTGGGAGGGGCTTTACGCCCCGACGGTTGACGGTGGCATCAACAGTCGGGGCATAAAGCCCCTCCTACACCCAGGCAGCCGCCTCGCGGGGTGAGGGCACCCCGCCTCCATCATTGCTTCGCCTTCAGGTTCTTGTCGAGGAAGGCGAGGATGCGGTCGTACAGCTCAACCTGGTGTCCGAGTTGGGCCATGCCATGGCCCTCGCCGCCGATAAAGAGTTTCTCGTAAGGAATATTGTGGCGATCGAGTTCGGCGATCAGCTTGCGCGACTGCTGGAGTTCGACCGTCTGGTCATCCTTGCCGCCGGCGACAAAGACCGGGACGTGAATCTTCGCGACGTGCCGAAGGGGGGACATGGCGTCATATTTTTCCACTTCCTTTTTCGGGTCGCCGAGGGTTTTGATCATGCGACCGTAGTAAGGCAGGTCATACTGGTCGTATTTTTCCGCCTGCACCTGCAGGGCCCAGTCGAAGACGCCGGCATTTGTGACCGCGCAGCGGTAAAGGTCGCCCTCGTGCGCTGCGCCCGAGACGGAGAGATATCCGCCGAACGAGGCGCCCATGATGCCCACGCGGTCCTTGTCGATCAGGCCGGTGCCCAGCACGGTTTTGACGGCGTCAGTGACATCATGGTGCATCTTGATGAAGTCGTATTTGTCGGCCATGGGGAAGCGCCCGACGGAACCGGTGGAGCCGCGATAGTTGGGTTGCAGGACGGCGTAACCATGGTGCGCCAGGAACTGGACCTCCCCGTCGAACCCCCAGTTGTCCCGGGCCCACGGCCCGCCATGGCATAGAACCACGAGTGGCGCGGGGCTGGCCTTGCTGGCTCCCGCGGGCAGGGTGAGGTAGCCCTCCAGGCGCTGGCCGTCGCGCGTTTTGAATTGCATGATCTGCATCGGCTGCATGCGCGACGGGTCGATCCAAGGCGCGGAGTTCTTGAACAGGCCGGCCTTGCGCGTACGGAGGTTCACCCAGTGGTAGGATACGGGCTGCCGGTCGGAGAGCGTGGCCACAAGGAAGATGTCGTGCGTGTCATTGCTGCCGATGATGCGCACCACCAGCTTGGGAAACATGCCATCCAGGATCTTCTGCAGCGCTTGGTATTGTTCGTTGAACCAATAGACCCGGGGACCGCCCTTCTCGAAGACCGCACCCAAGACATCGCCCGTGGAGGGATTGTTGTAGGTCCAGCCGTTGAAGTCGTAGTATTGGTCCTGCAGGACGATCTCGCCGAGCTCACCGGTGCGGGCATCGAGGAGCTGCAGGGGATTGGGTTTGCCGTCCTTCGCCGGCCCGACAACCAGCAGTTGTCCGGGTTCGTTGGCACTGTCGACGATGGAGATTTCCTCGAGGTCGACCGCGCATCGCTGCCACTTTCCCTCCTCGAGCCGGAACATGGACAGCACGCCCTGTTGGGAAGTAAACGCATAGGCCAGCTCGCCCTGCTTGTCGGCCATGTAGCCATACGTCACTCCGGCCTCGGGAGCCAGGGGATACGATTTGACGACGCTGGCCTGGTTGTTTTCCCGGGTCTTTTGCCGAAGCGCCGCATACTCCATGCCACTCATCGCAGCCGTCAGGTCATTGATCGCTTCATTGCGCGGGTGGGAACTGAGGGCGACGACCCCGGTGTCGTGCTCCGTTTCGAAATTATGTCGGTTCCAGACGAGAGGCTGCGTGGGGTTGTCGAGCGGAATGGAAACGAGGCTCGAACCGTTCGCCTGCTGCAGCGGATAAGGGCTCGACAGCTTGGCGATGTCGGCGGCCATGATGCCGAGCGAGTACATCTTGAGCGTCATGAGCTGGAACAGCACCCGTGAATTGCCGAGCCAGCGAACACCATAGATGTCACGGTTGCCCGGAAACGTGAGCGATGATCCCTTGCCTGCGGCAATGTCGTACACCATCAGCAAATGCTTGTCCTGATCCGTCGCGATGAGGCCGGCGATGTGCGTACCCGCGCGATTTAAGCTGGGTTGGGCGAGGGCCCGTGGCCGGAAGAAATCCTGGGTGGGAATCGGCTGGTCAGACGGGACCGGCGTGATGCGTTCGAGGTCGATCTTTGTCGCAGCGGGAAGCGGCAAGCCAACGAGCGCGGCGACGCAAATGAGGGTGGGGCGGGACAACCATTTCATGGGCGGAGGGGTGAAGAAGTGCGTGCGATGCTGGCCGGGCAAAGCGCCCCGATCCTTGTCGCGGGGGGGAATCCCAGCAAGGCCGGATCCGTTCACACTGTTTCATAACTCACTTGTTCAGGAGCTTACGCAGTCGGGCGACGCGACCGTTCGCCTCTCCAGGATCGCCGCAGGCGCCCGATTGAGGGCGCCTAGGGGGATGTCCCCTTTTTTTGCAAAACGCTCTCCCAGAGGAGAAAAGAGAGGGAAAAGTGATTTAAGTAAGCCCCCTTTGAGTCGACTTTAAGGGAGATGGATACACTCACATTGTCGGCCCAGACCGTCGAGCGGGCCCGCTCGGCCATGCAATCGAGCCGAATCGCCTCGTTGCCGGAGGTGGTCAAATTGCTGCGCGCGCTCTCGGGCAATTCGCAGCATGTGTCCGTGGTTGAGTTGGCGGAAGTCATCCAAGGCGACCCGCTGGTCACGGCCAAGGTCGTGGGCGCGGCGAACATGTTCGCCTACAATCCCAACGGCGTGCAGGTCACGTCGGTCACGCAGGCGATCCATGTCATCGGCTACGAGCGCATTCGCACGCTGGCGATGTCGCTCATGCTGGCCGAGCAGGTGGCGCGCACGCACTCGCCGGAAGCCCAGCGCGAGTACGCCGCGCAATCGCTGCTCGCGGGTTGCATCGCCCAGAACCTCGCGGCCGGCCGGGTCTTGCTCGACAAGCAACAAGCATTCATTTGCGCCGCGCTGCGCAATTTTGGCCAGATTGTCCTGGCCTCGAGCATGCCCGGCGAATTGCTGCGCCTGCGCGAGGAGGCGGGCGGCGAGCCCGATGACGCCGCCTATTGCCAGGCGTTCGGCCTGACCCCGCTTGAGCTTGGCCACCAGTTGCTCGACGCCGCCCACCTGCCCGAGGACATCCTGGTGACGCTCCGGGCCATCCCGGCGGAAGCGTTTGCGGTGCTCCAGTGCCGGCCCGAGGACCAGATGCGCGCGGCGACGGCTTTCGCCGGGGAATTGGCGGCCCTCACACTCGACCCGCGGAGTGACCCGGCGGAATTTGCCGGCAAGGCGCAGACGCTGGCCAAGCGTTACGAACACGTCCTGCCCTTGCTCCACGAGGAGTTGCATCGCCTGATGGAGACTTCGGCGGAGCAGCTGGATACGATCATCCGCACGTTCCGTATCAAGAGCCTCCCGGCGCGGGTCACGCCCCGGCTCGTGAAGTGTCGGAATGCCGTGGATCCAAACCGGCCGATCTCGGGCCAACCGACACCGGTTCCACGTCCCGCTTCCCCGCCGACGCGTCCGACCGGGCGGGCCGTCACCACGCCGCCGATGCCTTCGCCGGTGCCGGCGTTGCCGATCGGGTCCCGGGCGCCCGTGCCCGCGGCCGCAACGGTCGAACCCATGCCCGCGCATGATTGGAACGGCAGCCTTGCCCATCTCACCGATGTCATCCGGCAACCGGGTTTGTCGCGCGCCGCCATGCAGGAGGCGCTCGTGACGACCATCTGCGCCGGTTTGGGCGCGCGGGACTGCCTGATATTCTCGGCCGAGCCGGGCCGCCGGGTATTTCCGTTGGAAAGCGGCCAGGGCGAAACCTACCGCAAGCTGCGCGCGGGTCCCGCACTGGGCATCCTGGACGGCGAGCGCACCGTGCTCGGGGTCTGCCTCGCGCGAAACGAGAATATCATCATCCACCACGCGCGGGATGAGAAGATCCAGGCTTACCTGCCGGCCTGGCTGAAAACCCCGCAGGCGCCCGGGGCCTTTGTGCTGTTGCCCTTGAGCGATGGCGCCCAGGTTGGCGGCGTGGTGGTGGTGGGGTGGGCCGATACGCGCCAGATCGTGCTGGATCCGGATTGTGTGCGCAACGTGCGGGCGATGCTCGCGCTGGCCTGCCGTA
Source organism: Lacunisphaera sp. (assembly GCA_035549955.1). Lineage (GTDB taxonomy): Bacteria > Verrucomicrobiota > Verrucomicrobiia > Opitutales > Opitutaceae > Lacunisphaera. Next base: position 9,307 of record DASZPS010000228.1, read on the forward strand.
CGAGCTCGCGGCTGGGGAATTGAGCGAGAGCCGCCCTGCGCAAACTAGAGCGGTTTCAAAAATGTCGTAGCCGGCAATGCCTGGACAAAAACAAATCCCCCGCCTCCGTCATCGGGTAGTGGGTCCATTTGGTTCTTTCGCGGTGATTTGAATGTAGGGTCGGCGCTTGCGCCGACCTCATGCGCGAGGTCGGACCAAGGTCCGACCCTACATCGGACTGAAATGGGCCCACTACCCGTCATCCTGAGCAACGCGAAGGATCCAAGCTGGGGATGCAATCAGCGCCTACACCCTTGATCCTTCGCCCGCGGCTGCGGGATCAGGATGGCGGTGGAGAGAATGGGGTGTGGGCACTTGGAACGGCTATAGTTCATTTTGAACCGCTCTAGGATTCGAATGCAGGGTCGGCGCTTGCGCCGACCTCACGCGCGAGGTCGGCCCAAGGAGGCTGTCTCGCAACCTCTGCTTAACGGGATCAAATTACGCGGTGGGGGAAAGGTGGAGGAGCGGAAGGAAAGATTCTTGTGGGAAGGCCCGGCAGGCGGGGACGGCCGCGAGCGCACGGTCCGCTCTCGGGGCG
>DASZPS010000229.1:0-10061 GCA_035549955.1 Lacunisphaera sp.
CGCAGCGAAGATCGCCTGCTCGTCGGGCGGGTTGTGGTTGCGGGCATAGTCGGGCCGGCCATCGGCGATGTGCACCGTCCGGTTGAGTGCACCGCTTTTCCAGATCCGCTTTTGATCGGGAGACAGCGAATCCGTGAAGGCTGCGTACTTCGCCTTCATCAGGGCTTGCCTTTCCTCAGCGTAGATATTCCGCCACGCCGACTCGCCGATAGCGCCGGAGTATGTCACCAAGTATATCGCCTGCCAGCCGTGCTTCTGAAAATACTCGAGCACCTGCGCCTTGTCCCGGGTGGACAGCGTGGACCACTGACTGTCTAATCCCGCGGGCCAAGCGTGGCGAAGCAACATGGGATTGGCAGGGGAATTGATCCAGGCCTTTGAGTAGCGTACCGGTCCCGGAGGGTCGGCGGGAGGATCATCGGCGAGTCCAAGTGATCGGGCAGGAAGATACATGCGCTATTGCCACGCGGCCCGGGTGGATGGGGGAACTGCCTATCAGTGGAAAAGTGGAAGACAATCACCAACCCGCCCGCGGCCATCGCCGGTGCGGAGCGAACGGCGAGGCTGCGGGCTTGACGAATGAAACGACTCTGCCGTCCTAGTCGGCAAGCGCATGCACGGCATTGACTTCATCAAGGACCTGGCGGTGGTCATGCTCGTGGCCGGGCTCGTCGGCTGGGCCTGCCACCGGGTGGGACTGTCCGCGGTGGTCGGCTTCCTCGTCGCCGGCATGGTGATCGGCCCGCACACGCCGCTGGTCACGCTGGTGTCGAGCCCGGAGAACATCGAAACGCTGGCGCAAATCGGGCTGATCTTCCTCATGTTCTCGATCGGCATGGGCCTGAGCCTGCGCAAGCTCCGCCGGCTGGGCGTGTCGCTGGTGCTGGCGACGTTCACTGGGGCGATCGTGATGTACAATTTCACGCGCGCCCTGGGCGGGGCCATGGGCTGGAGCGCGGAACACACCGCTTTCCTCGCCGGCATGTTGATGGTGTCGAGCTCGGCGATCATCAGCAAGGTGCTCCAGGATATCGGGGCCATGCACGAAAAGACCGGCCAGATGGCGCTCGGCGTGGCGGTCCTCGAGGATGTCGTCGCCATCGTGATGCTGGCGGTGCTCAATTCCCTGAGCCACATCGGCGAGGCGGCCCAGGCCGGCATCGGGCAGACCATCGGCACCCTCGGCGCCTTCATCGCCCTGGCGGGCATCGGCGGCATGCTCGTCGTGCCCTGGTTGTTGCGCCGGCTCAGCCACAGCGCCGGCGAGGAACTGCCGACGATCGTCGTGGCGGGGCTGCTCTTCATCCTGGCCTTTGTGGCCCACAAGGCCGGTTTTTCGCTCGCGCTCGGGGCTTTCATGCTCGGCGCAATTGTGGCGGAGACGCCGCACAAGACGCAGGTGGGGCGCACCTTTGAGGGCATGCGCGACGTTTTCAGCGCGGTGTTCTTCGTCTCGATCGGCATGCTGATCGACCTCAAGCAGGCCATGCACGCGTGGCAGGTCATTCTCGGGATCACCGTCTTCGTGCTGATCGCGCGGCCCATCGCGGTAACGCTCGGCATCCTCCTGATCGGGGGCTCCACGCGGGAGTCGCTGCGCGTCGGCCTGTCCGTCACCGCCCTCGGCGAGTTTTCGTTCATCATCGCCCAGCTTGGCGTCGCGTCGAAGGCGCTGCCGGGCACCTTCCAGGCGGTCGCGGTCGGAGTATCACTGCTCACGACCCTCGTGAGCCCGCTCATGATGCGCCGGTCGGAGAAGATCAGCGACTGGGTGGCGCAGCGGCAACCCAAGTGGCTGGAGGACTTGGAGGGCTTCTACCACCGCTGGCTGGACCGGCTGCAGCAGCGCGAGCGCAAGAGCATCCTTTGGCAGCTGAGCAAAAAGCGTTTCATCCAGATCGGCGTGGAAATGCTGCTGGTGACGGGCCTGTTTCTTTTTTCCGAGCAGATGTTCGGTCTGGTGCGCGACTACCTGCCGGTCAGGAGCCAGTACCCGCGCGGGGCGGAGATCATCTTCTGGAGCGCGTTGTTGCTCATTGCGCTGGCCCCGGTGGTGGCCATCTGGCGCAACGTCTCGGCGCTGTCGCTCCTGTATGCCCAGGTGAGCACGCAGGGCCATCCCAAGGCGGCGAAGCTGGCTCCCGTCGTGGAGACGGGCCTCAAGGTCGGGGCGGCGCTGCTGTTGTTCCTCTGGATGGCCGCGTTGCTCCCGATCGAGGGCGCGGCGCGCTGGTTGCCGGCCGTGGCGTTGCTGGTCATCGGGGTGGGCTTCTTTATCCTGCGGCGCCGGCTGGTTTACTGGCACAGCATGCTCGAGGTGGAACTGGAGGAGATGCTGAACCAAAGCGACCAGAAGTTCACGAGCACCACGGCGCCCTGGATGGCCGCCCACAGCGACTGGAACCTGACGTTGGGCGACTGCCACCTGCCGGACCTGGCGGATTGCCGGGGCCGCACGCTGGGCGAACTGGCCCTGCGCACCAAGTTTGGCTGCACCGTAGCCGGCGTGGAGCGGCAAGGGGTGATGGTGGGCAACCCGCGGGGCGACATGATCCTCTATCCCCGGGACAAGGTGCTGCTGCTCGGCACCCCCGAACAAGTGGCCGCCGGCAAGAAATTCCTGCACCATGCATCGGGCACGTCCGTGGCCTCCACGTTCGATGAAGTCCGGATGGAGTCAGTCGAGTTGCCGCCGGGTTGCGGCCTGCATGACCGCACGCTGGCGGAGTTGGCGTTGGGGCGGGCCCATGGCCTGCAGGTCGCGGGCATCAACCGGGCCGGTTTCCGGATCCTGAATCCCAGCGGCGAGGAGAAACTCTTCACGGGAGACAGCGTGCTCGTGCTGGGCAGCCCCGACCAGATCAAGGCTTTCAAGGCGACGCTCAGCGCCTGATGGACAATAAATGCGGACTCGGAGGCGTCCCTTGTAACTTTGCTTTTGGCGGGCGGGCCGCCTAGTTTGTGGGCGGTGGCCGGGCCATGGCTGTTCGCCGCAGCTGCGGCCGGGCCGCCGCCTCGTGACAACAGTCCTTTCTCCGTTGGGGCGCTTGGGCCGCGCATGCCGGGCGACATCGCTGGGCGCAGGGGGATTGTTGGTGTTGTGGTGCGCGGTGGCCTGCGGCCAGGAGCCGGAATCGCCGCGGCAGGAAACGCCGGCTGACTTGGCCTACTGGCCGCCGGAAGCAGGCCGCGAGCTGCTCGCGCTCAACCCACCCATGCGGGAGTTCTTCTCTTCCCGCGTCGACCGCGATGCGCCGGACAGCGAGCGGCTGGCGCAAATTGTGAATGCAATTCTCCGTCCCGATGGATTGGGTTTCGCCTATGAGACCGAAGGGACCTATGACGCGCGCGAGGCATTCCGGCGCCGCCGGGGCAATTGCCAGGGTTTCTCCTTCCTGGTCGTGGCCGTGGCGCGCGAGTACGGCATGCAGGCGCAGTTCCAGGATTTCGAAGCATTCGGGCGCTGGAACCGCTACGACCGATTCATCGCCGCCGTCCGCCACACCAATGTGCGCGTGTCCGGCGGGGTGGAGGACTATCTGGTTGATCTGCGACCCGAGCTTGGCCACCCCAGCTTTTCCAGCGCGCGCTACGTGGTGAAGGACGAGCGGGCCTTTGCCCATTTCTACAGTACGGCGGGATTCTTTCGACTGGTCCGGGGGGATCGAGCCGGCGCGCAGCGGCTGATGGAACTCGGCTGCGAGATGGATCCCCGCAGCGGGATTGTGTGGTCGAACCTGGGGAACCTGCATTTGCAGGGAGGGGAGCTGGGACTGGCCAGGCAGTGCTTCGAGAAATCGTTGCTGCTGGATGCCCATTCGGAGGAGTCACTGGCCGGCCTGGTTCGCGTGCTCCAGCGGCAAGGTGGGCCGGACGCCCTCAGGCTGGCGGCCAAGTACGAGAAGCGCTTCCGGTCTTACCGGGACCGCAATCCCTACTATGCGTACAACCTGGCGGGCCAGGCCCAGCTGCGGGGTGACCGGGGCGAGGCGGAGCGCGCACTGCGTCGGGCCATCCGTCTCAAGGGCGACGAGCCCCTGTTTTATGAGGATCTGATCGCCCTGCTGCGCAGCACCGGGCAGGAAAGCGAAGCGCGGCGCGCGGAGGTCAAGCTGGCCAAGATCCGGGCAAGGCAGGCCAAGGTTGAGACTTTGCTGATACCCTGAGCCGGGATCATGCAGTTGGTGGGCGTCGGTTTCCACCCCGACGCCAGGTTCGCACGCCTCGTGAGTCCTTGTCGTCGATATGGAAATCGACGACCACCTTTCGGTCGGTTCGCTACCAACGGAAACGGCGCTTCAATTGCGTGATCCCGGCTGAGCCGCCCCAGGCCCAGGCTCAACCGAGGAGGGAATCCACCAGTTCGTCGAATTCCCCGCGGGGGAGGCGGAGCCACTTCCGAGCTAACGCGACCGTCGGCTGCGCTGAATCGACACGCGCTAGTTGTTGCCCGGTTTGGGGGCTGCGTCGGGCTTCTTCTCCTCGTCCTTGGGATCGTCCTTGGCGGCGTTCTTGAATTCCTTGATCGACTGGCCCAGGCCGCGGGCGAGGGAGGGCAGCTTGGCGCCGCCGAACAGCAGGAGAATGATCACCAGGACGATGATCAGTTCCGTGGTGCCGAGGCCGGCAATGGCGAGGAGCGGGGCGGCGGAGAGGGACATGGCGTAAGGCTAGGTTGGCCGGAGGGTGAGTAAAGGCCGAAAGCGGCGTCAGTTCTGCGGGAAGAGCGACTTGATGAGCGGGCCGCCCTGCTTGATGAACTGCGGCGGGATTGCCGGCGGCTTCTTCAGCAGGTTCTGCGGGTTGTCGATCTGTTCGGCATCGAAGAAGCCGTGGAGCTGGCGGATGCGCGTCGGGTGGCGCATCTTGCGGAGCGCCTTGGCCTCGATCTGGCGGATGCGCTCGCGGGTGACCTTGAACTGCTTGCCCACCTCCTCGAGCGTGCGGCTGTAACCGTCGACGAGGCCGAAGCGCAGCGTCAGCACGCGGCGCTCGCGCTCCGTGAGCGAATCGAGGACGTCCATGATCTTTTCGCGCAGGAGCGAGAAGGCCGTCATGTCGTAGGGGTTGTCCGCGGACTTGTCCTCGATGAAGTCGCCGAAGCTCGTGTCGTCGCCGTCGCCGACCGGCGACTGGAGCGAGATGGGTTGCTGCGCCATCTTCATGATCTGCTGCACGCGCTCGACCGGCAGGTTCATCTCGTCGGCGACCTCCTCAGGCGTCGGCTCGTGGCCGAACTCCTGGAGCAGCTGCTTCTGGACCTGCATGACCTTGTTCAGCGTCTCGATCATGTGGACCGGGATGCGGATGGTGCGCGCCTGGTCGGCGATGGAGCGGGTGATCGCCTGGCGGATCCACCACGTGGCGTAGGTGGAGAACTTGTAGCCGCGGCGGTATTCGAACTTCTCGACCGCCTTCATCAGGCCCATGTTGCCCTCCTGGATCAGGTCGAGGAAGGAGAGTCCGCGGTTGGTGTATTTCTTGGCGATGGAGATGACGAGGCGCAGGTTGGCCTCGACCATCTCGGTCTTGGCCTTGTGGGCCTCGCGAATGTGGCCGCGGGCGACCTTGAGGGTGTCCACCAGCGCCTGCGGCGTGATGCGGAGTTCGGATTCGAGCTGCTTGAGCCGGGCGTTGACGTTGCGGATGTCGATGGAGGCGTCCTTCTTGGATTTCGGGTGCTTGGCGCGATGCAGGTCGTGGAAGCACTTTTCGACCTCATGGATCCGCGGGCGCAGCTCGATGAGGAAATCCTCGAACACCTTCAGCTTGAAGAAATATTTGACGTAGCACTGGCGCAGGACGTTGTCGCGTTTCTTGAAGCGGATCAGGGCGTTCTTGCGCGCCTTGTCGTCCTTGGCCTTCTGCGCATCGGCCCACGCTTCGGTGGCGATCGCGTCGTTGCTGCGCGTGGTGGCGACGAGTTTCTCGAGGTTCTTGAAGTAGGCCTCGCGGCTCTCGATTTTCTTGTCGATGACCAGGCGGTCGAAGCGCTCGGTGCGAAGGAGGAGCTTTTCGCCGAGGTCGGAGAGGTGCTTGCCGACCGGCCCGAGGGCGAACAGGGCGGCGAGGGCGTTGATCTCGGCTGTCTCGATGCGCTTGGAAATCTCGACTTCCTGCTCGCGGGTCAGCAGCGGGACCTGGCCCATCTGCTTGAGGTACATCCGGACCGGGTCGTCGAGGATGTCGTTGTTGGACGTCCGGGATTCTTCCTCCTCGGCCTCCTCCTGGCGCTGCTTGTAGTTGTCGACTTCCTGCGGGTCGAGGATGTCGATCTCGAGGTTTTGGAGGACGGAGATGACGTTTTCGATGTCCTCGGGATTGTCGACGGATTCAGGCAGGGCCTCGTTGATGTCGGCGTACGTGAGGTAGCCCTGCTCCTTGGAGAGACGAATCAGGTAACGGATCTTGTCGTTGAGATCCCCCGAGAGGTTTTCGAGGGCCTTTTCCTTGAATTCCTTGGTGGCATCGGCGGTGGCCGAGGCCGCGGCGGCGAGGGGAGCGGAATGCTTCGTGGGCTCGGGATGCTTGAGCTCGGGGGCCGCCGTCTTCACCGCCTCGGTGCCGTTGGGTTTGGCGGGCGCATGTTCTTTGACGGGCTTCTTGGCGGGTGCAGGTGCGGCGGGCTTGGATTTGCTCGGCATAACGTAAATAGGATGTCCCGGATGGGCGGCAGTGCAAACTGGTCCCTGCCGCCTTAGGAAGCCAGCGAAAGCCTCGGAGGATTGAGGAGCTGACGGGTGATTTCGGCGCGCTGTTTGAGAAGGGACGTCAAGGTCGCGTCACCTATCGCGCCTTTGGAAGCTATTTCAAGTTCTATTTGCTGCTTCTTCGGCTCCAGGAATCGCTGCTGCAACTGCCGCAGTCCTTCATTGGCGATTTTGACCCAATCCTCGTCCTCGGGGGCTTGGAAAAGCATGGTGGCAACAAGTGACTTTTCCTCTTCTGTCTCAAGGAGTTGGTCGAGGGATTCCCGGCCGTTCCAGCCGTTGTGTTGGACTTCCGCCAAGACCCGGTCGAGCAGGCGCCCGGCGAGGCTGGTGGTGTCGATCCATTCGTGGGCCAACTGCGTGGCCAGCGCCTGCAGGAGCATGTCGTGATGCAGGCAGATGTAGAGCAGATGTTCCTCGTGGCCCTTTGTGTGGGTCTCGCCGCGGACCGTGCCGGTGGGATTGGCGGCCCCCCGGCTGGTGTTGAATTTTCGCTTTTCGACCACGGCCACTTCGTTGCGGATCGCGTCCGGACGAACACCCAGGAGCATTGAAATCTGCTGGAGGTAATCATCGCGCGCGACCTGGGTTTCGCACTGCTGGGCGATTTCGACCATGCTGCGCACAGCGTTCATGCGTTCATTGAAGGACGCCCGCGTCGGGTCGGGCAGGTAGGCCTGCCGGGCGAACTGCATCGCGGTGAGCGCGCCTCGCTTCACCTCGTCGTAAGCGGCGATGCCACGTTCGAGGAACAGGAGGTCGGGGTCGAGTTTCTCCGCCCCGACCAGCTTCAGGAAGCGCACTTCCAGCCCGGCTTTGAGCGCCAGGGGAAGGAATCGCAGGGCGGCCTTCTGTCCCGCGCTGTCGCTGTCGAAGAAGCACTCCACCTGCGCATGGTAGCGGCGCAGCAGGGCAAGCTGGCCCTCGGTGATTGACGTGCCTTGGGGGGCGATCGCCGTCTTGAGTCCCACACTCCAGCAGCGCAGGGCGTCGAGCTGGCCCTCAACCAGCACGAACGGATTGCCTTCGCTGGCATGGCTGCGGGCGCGGTCGAGGTTGAACAGCAAATTGCTTTTCGTGAAGATGGGCGTCTCCGGCGAATTGACATACTTCGCCTCATGCGAGGGATCGTCCTGGGGCGTCAGTTCCAGCTGCCGGGCCGTGAACGCCACGATGCGGCCCTGGTGGTCGCGAATCGGGATCATCAGGCGGCCGCGGAAGCGTGGGCGGATGGTGCCGAGCGTCGGCACCACGCCATCGCGCAGGAAAAACAGGCCCGATTGGCGCAGGGCTTCCTCGGAGAATTTCCGCTTCAGCATGCCGGCGGCGAGGGCGGAGTCCTCGGCCGGGGCGAACCCGATCTTGAATTCCTCGGCCAGTTCGGGGCTGAATTTGCGGTTTTTGGCCCAATAGTCCCGGATCCAGGCACCGTGGGGCGTCGCGGCGAGGAATGACTGGCGGTAGAAATCGGCCGCGAGGTCGTGCATCTCGAAGATCTCCTGCCGGAGCGACCGCGATTCCTTGGTCGGGCCGCCGGAGCCTTCCTCGTATTCCAGCGTGAACCCGAAGCGCTGGGCGATGGCCTCCACGGCTTCAGTGAACTGGAGACCCTCGGTTTCCATCACGAACGCGATGGTGTCACCCGCCTTGCCGCACCCGAAACACTTGAAGAAGCCCTTGTCGGCCGAGACATTGAAGGACGGGGTCTTTTCCGAATGGAACGGACAAAGGCCCTTGAAACGCCCGTTGCCCGCTTTTTTCAGCGCCACGACGCGGACCACCACATCGTGGATGTTCACGCGATTCTTGAGGTCGCGCAGGCTGTTGGCTTTGATGACGGGCACGAGAGGAGTCCTAGCAGTAGAGGCGGCGGATGAGCAGCGCCGAGCATAAAATCGGATGATGCCGGCCCGGTCAAATTACCGCAGCGCGGGCCGGCTCCCGGCGGGTTTCCCGCCCGAGGATGCTGAACCGTCAAAGTCCATTAAGATGGGATTAGTTTCCCTTTCGCAGGTAATTATCGCCGAGATTAAACTTTTATCCGCCGGGGCTGTCTGGCAGGGTGCGCGTCTGCTGACCACCGGCCGGCCTGTTCGAAACCACATGCGATTCCATCTCCGAACCACCGCTTTTCTCTCCGCCGCCCTCCTCGGGGCCATGCTTCCGGCCGCCGAGCCCACGCCCCCGGCGGCACCGGTGTGGGAGCAGCGCCTCACCGACTTTAGCGACGCCGATTACCGCTACGCCGTGGAGCAGCTGTTGCAGGATTTCGAGCGCACGGCCAAGCGTCCGCTGGTGCCCGGACCCAGGAAAAAGGTCGGCCTCAAGATTTACGCCGATTCGGGCCCCGGCCTGGCGACGCCGTTCGGGTTGGTGCGCGGGGTGATCGCTGCGCTGGAAAAGCGCGGCTTCGAAAAGGAGAACATTTTCCTGGTCGGCCTCAACCCGTTGCGGCTGCGGCTGACGGGCTTCCTTCCTTCGTTTTCGACCGGGGCGGTGCCCTTTCCCGGTCATCCGGTGTATGTGCTCGAGTCGGGCAAATTCTATGATCCGGCCTGGTTTTACGACAGCCCGCTACCCGCGCGCTTCGATTCCATCCTGAACGAGCAGGCCGTGAAGACCGCCGCGGGCGGCAAGGCGGAGACGACGGTGGAGGAGGACCGCAAGAGCTTCCTGGCGACGCCACTGTTCCTCGACGCCGACTTCTGGATCAACCTGCCGGTCGTCACCGATCATCCCGTGCTGGGCATCAATGGCGCGCTGGTGAACGCCACGTTGTGGAACGCCAGCAATACGTTTCGTTTCTTCAAAAGCCCGGCGACAGCCCCGGCGGCCGTGGCCGAAATGGCGGCCATTCCCGAGTTGCGGGAAGGCTGGGTGCTGAATCTGGTCAGCCTCCAGCTGTACCAGTTCATCGGCGGTCCCTATTTCAATTCGCTCTATACGGTTTCGGAGCCGCGCCTCTGGATGAGCTCCGACCCCGTGCTGCTCGATGCCCTTATGCTTGAGCGCTTGAACGCCGCGCGAAAGAAAAACGGCTTCGATCCGATCACGGAAGATGACGCGCGCGTCCTGGAATTTGCCCGCCAATTGGGCGTCGGCTCCACCGACACCGAGCACACTGTCTGGCAACGGCTCGACAAGCGACCTTGAATCCGGCGAATGGCGGCCTCCGACGCGCTCCGAACCCGCCCGAAGGCCGGGTGCCACCCTCAGCCGGGATCATGCAATTGAAGCGCCGTTTCGCTCGGTAGCGAACCGACCGAAAGGTGGTCGTCGATTTCCATATCGACGACAAGGACTCACGAGGCGTGCGAACCTGGCGTCGGTGTGGAAACCGACGCCCACCAA
>DASZPS010000230.1:0-47379 GCA_035549955.1 Lacunisphaera sp.
CATCCCGGGCTGAACCTCCTCCAGCGCCTGCGGGACGAGGCGCACCGCTTTGCCAACACCTACAACGCCGACCTGCGCTCCCGGAAGATCAAGGAGAGCATCCTCGACGACTTCCCCGGCCTCGGCGAAAAGCGCAAGGCCGCCTTGCTCGGCCATTTCGGTTCGATCGAAAAGCTCCGCGCCGCCACGACGGAGCAAATTGCCGAGGCTCCGGGCATCGGCCCGAAATTCGCCGCTCAGCTGCACGCCTTCCTCGCCGAGGCCAGGCCAACCAGCGCGAGCCCGGATTAAGCGATTTTCCTTCCTGCCTCGCGAAGGACGCGAAACCGGTCGCTCGTATGTAGGGTCGGACCTTGGTCCGACCTCGCGCACGAGGTCCGCGCAAGGCCCAACCCTAGAGCGGTTCAAAATGAACTATAGCCGTTCCAAGTGCCCACACCCCATTCTCTCCACCGTCATCCTGATCCCGCGGCTGCGGGCGAAGGATCAAGGGTGTAAGCGCTGATTGCATCCCCTGCTTGGATCCTTCGCGGTGCTCAGGATGACTGGTAGTAGGTCCATTTCAGTCCGATGTAGGGTCGGACCTTGGTCCGACCTCGCGCATGAGGTCGGCGCAAGCGCCGACCCTACATTCAAATCACCGCGAAAGAACCAAATGGACCCACTACCCGATGACGGAGGCTGGGGACTTGTTTTTGTCCAGGCATTGCCGGCTACGACATTTTTGAAACCGCTCCAAGGTGGAGATCGTTTCTTGAGCGTCACGTCGGATGGAAGATGGGGCCGGAGTTTTTTGAAGAGATTATTCGTATCTCCTGTCTGAACATTGTCCTTGTGCGGGAGCCAGCGGCCCTTGGCTCCTGGTCAGCGTTTGCGGGACTTTTGAAGTCGCGTGAGAGCATTCAATCATTGAGCAAAGGGGTTGCAGAACTCTTCCGCCGCCGCGGCGGGATATCCAATGGTCTGAATTCCCTGCCGCTCTCCACGTTGTCTGACTTCCGTTGGTTTGCCCAAGAGAACCAGGACAACGATTTAAAAGCGGCTCGTTCGGCGTTATTGGGAATTCCAAAGGCCAGCGCCGGCGGCACTGAGATCGCGTATGATTTGCCACTGAAGACCCGTTTCCCCCGTTGACGGAAATCGCGTCTCAAGTACGATGCCGGCATGAGCGTAGCCGAGTTGCAGCGGACGATTGCCAAACTGCCTGTCGATCAACAGCAGACCGTGGCGAAGTTTGTCCGTCGCTTGCAGAAAAGCACCTCGGTCGCCCGGCGCAGGCAGCTTGCGCGTTCGATGCGCGAGATGGATGCTGGCATCAAGTTCAGCCGTGAAGATGTGATGAAAGCCCGGGCCGCCTTTCGAAAGGCACGCCCGTGATGGTTCGTTACCGCACTGTCTTCACCCGCCAAGCCCTCGATTTCATCTGCCGCGCCAGCGACGCTGAAATGCATGAACTGGATGCATGGTTTAACCGCATCGAACGCCAGCCCGGGCTGCCCGGAGACTACACCGAGGTCGGTGATGCGGGGCGGGAATTGCAGGTTACCTGCCTGCCCCACCTCGCCGTGACCCACTGGACGGATCACGCCGTCCGGGAAATCCGGATCATGAAGATCGAGTCCGTTGCCTGATTATTGAGTTTCGCCGATTGGCCTGACGGCGAAACCTTCGCCGCCTCTTCGGACCCTATAAGCACCCCCCCTCCGGGCACCCCTCTCAAGCCGGAACAATTCAATAGGTGGGCGTCGGTTTCCACACCGATGCTAGGTTTGCCCGCTTCGTGAGTTCTTGTCGGCGATATGGAAATCGCCGACCGCCAAAAGGCGGAACGCGCTGACCTCAGCGCGTTGCCGCGAAGCCGCTCCGAGCCAGCGCCTTGAGGTCAAGTCGCTCCACCTTCTATTGCATGGTTCCGGCTCAAGAGGGGACCATCGCTTCCGGAGGTTTGGCTCCCCTCTCCAGAGGGGTGGTGCGAAGCGACCGGGTGTGTAAGGCGATTGCGCGACTTCAATAGCTTCTTTGCGTAAATCGGTTGCTATCGCCAGAGTCGGGCTTCCAGGAATGTCGCGAGTTCCTGCAACTCGCGATCCGAGGGGGCGCGACCGGCGTTCACGGCCGGCATCACATCCAGGACCAAACGAACCTTCGACTCTTCCGTGATTCCCTCCTCCATCACCAACACCTTGGCCACCAACTCCCGCATGCGTTCACGCCCTTGGGCGGGCGAGGCCCGATCCTCCGCCATGCTCTCCATCAATGATCTGGCCCGCTCGACCAACCTCCGGGCCAGATAGGTGGAACGTCTGCTCATGTCATTTCCGGGCCTTTTGCGCTTTTGGTGGCCAATCGCTCATCCCTTCAGCCGCACCACCCACGCGATCACGGCGTCGGGCAGCAGCCAGCGCAGCAGCAGCATGATCTTCGCGTGGAAGGGCCCGTTGTAGCGCGGTGCCGGGTTGTCGCTGGTCAGCGCTTTCTCGACCAGCCGCGCAATGTCGTCGGGCATGCCGGCGACGCGGCGCATCGTCTTCGTGCTCTCGCCGTAACCCTTGTAATAGGGCGCATAGGGCCCCGCCTGCGCCACCACGTCGGCCGACGCCGTGTTGGCCGCCTCGACGAATTCCGTGGCAATGAAGCCCGGGCGGATGAGGGTCACGCGCACGCCGAAGGGCTTCAACTCGCCGCGCAAGCCGTCGGTCAGCGCCTCGAGCGCGTGCTTCGTCGAATCGTAGATGCTGGAAAGCGGGCGGGCGATTTTGCCCGCCACGGAGCCGATGTTCACGATGCAGCCGGAGCCGCGTTCGCGCATCGCCGGCAGCACCAGTTGGGTCAGGGCGATCAGTGAAAAGATGTTCGTCTCGTAGTTTTTCCGGATCAGGTCGACCGGCACAATCTCGACGGGACCGCGGGTGCCGTAGCCGGCGTTGTTCACGAGTGCGTCGACGCGGCCGAATTTCGCGACCGCGGCGTCGACGAGTTTGCGCCGGTCGGTGTCGCTCGTGATGTCGCCCGCGACGGCCAGCACGTTGGCGCCCGTCGGATCGAGTTCATGCGCCAGGGCCTGGAGCCGCTCCGGCCGGCGGGCGGCGATGACGACCCGCGCCCCGCCGCGCGCCAGCCGGCGCGCCGTTTCCTCGCCGATGCCGGCGGAGGCTCCGGTGATGATGACAACCTGGCCGGCAAGTTGGGGCATGGATCAATTTCCTTTAACCACGGATGGGCCCGGATGAATGCCATCCAGGAGCCCGAATGCCCTGCACCTTCCAATCTGTGCCCATCCGTGTCAATCTGTGGCTGTTTTCGGGCCGAACGCACCCACCCGGAAGAGCCAAATGTGCATTGCGAGCCGCGCGGAATGCGGGTTCATTGCCAGCCCTTCCCCATGAATTCGCCCCGTCCGCTTTCCGTCCTCTGTCTTCTGTCCTCGGTCTTCTGCCTCCCGGCCGCCTTTGCTGCCCTGGAACTGGCGCCGCCTTTCACCGACCACGCCGTGCTGCAACGCGAGGTCTCCGTGCCGGTCTGGGGTTGGAGCGACCGCCGCGCGGGCGATCCCGTCACGGTGGAATTCGCCGGCCAGAAGGCCCAGACCACTGTGAATGCGGCCGGGGTATGGCGGGCGGAACTCGATGCCATGCCAGCCAATGCCACGGGCGGGGACCTGGTGGTGACGGATGGCTCGGCCACGATCACCCTGCATGACGTGGTCGTGGGCGAGGTGTGGCTGGCCTCGGGCCAGTCCAACATGGAGTGGGGCATGGACGCCACGCGGGGCTATGCCGAGGAAAAGACGAAGCCTGCCAACCCGCTGGTCCGCCAGCTGCGGGTCGACCATGTCGGCGCGGACCTGCCCGTCGGCCGCGTCAAACACAGCGGTTGGAAGGTGGCGGGGCCCGACACGCTCGGACGTTTTTCCGGCGTCGCCTATTTCTTCGCGAAAATGCTCAGCGAAAAGCTCAATGTCCCGGTCGGACTCATCAACGCCTCCTGGGGCGGCACGCCGATCGAATCCTGGATTCCCGAGGGCACCCTGCGCGGCACCCGCGCCTGGTTGGCCCAGGGCCCGAAGATGGCGGAGGCCATGAAGCTGTGGCCCGAGCGCTACGCCGCCCAGCCCGGGCTCGAGGCGGCCTGGAACAAGGCCCAGGCGGACTTGAAAAACAACGGCACGCCGATCCCGGCCGGGATGCAATGGCCGCGCCCGCCCATGGGACCCGGGTCGGGGTTCATGCCCGCGCGTCTTTTCAATGGCATGATCGCGCCGTTCATTCCGTATGCGCTCCGCGGTGCGGTTTGGTACCAAGGTGAGTCGAACGTCGGCCGCCACCATGAGTACACCGAATTGCTGCCCGCCATGATCGGCGCCTGGCGCGCGGCCTGGCCGCTCGGCGACTTTCCCTTCCTGGTCGTGCAGCTGCCGGCCTTCTCCGACAACGGCAAGGCGACCGGCCGGGCGTGGGCACAGCTGCGCGAAGCACAGGAATCCGCGCTGCACGTGCCCGGCGGCGCCGTCGCGGTGACCATCGACAACGACGAGCCCGACAACCTGCACCCGGTCAACAAGCGGCCGGTCGGCGAGCGCCTCGCGCTCATCGCCCTTAACCAGATCCACGGCCGGAAGGATCTCGTTTTCTCGGGCCCGGTCTTCCAGTCGCTCAGCCGCGAAGGCGCCGCCCTGCGCGTGCGGTTCAGTTTCGCCGAGGGACTCAAGAGCACGACCCCCACGGTCACGGGCTTTGAAATCGCCGGTGCCGACCAGGTCTTCCAGCCCGCCGCCGCGCAGATCGACGGCACGACGGTGGTGCTGAGCAGTCCCGCCGTTCCGGACCCGGTCGCGGTGCGCTATGCTTACACCAATGCCCCGCCGGTCTCCCTCTTCAACGCCGCCGGCCTGCCCGCCGCGCCGTTCCGCACGGACGATTGGTGACCCAATTCGTTGCCCGAACCCCAATCCCCTTGGCCACAAAAAGCACAAAAGGGTCTTTTCTGCCGATCGAGCGTTCCGCGCCCCTCTAGCCCGCATATTTCACACCTAGAGGTGTGAAACATGCGCCCTGTCAGGCCGACCTTGTCGGGGCGCGCCGCGACAAAGTCGCTTCGCCCGGAGGGCGGACGGACATTTTGCTGATTGGATCACCCAAGACTGTGAAATGTCCGGGCTAGGCGCCTGAATATCTGTCCCGGCGGCCGGGTTTTGTGTTTTTCGTGGCTAAACCGGTTTGGTCTCTGTTTCGGTAGGTCCGGTTACCATGTCTGGCCCTGTGACAATCCTGATGGACAACGGCTCGCTCGAGCCGGCGGCCACGCTGGCTTTGCGGGCACTGGCGGCGAAACTGGCCAAGCGTATAGGGACGGAGGTGGCGCCGGTCTCCCTGCTCCATTCCAGCGGGGTGCCGGCGGAGAAGCTCGGCGGCACCGCGGCGGAAATCCTCGAGCCAGCCCTCGAATGCCGCCTCCAAGCGGGGCAAATGGATTTTCTGGTCGTGCCCCTGTTCTTTGGGCCGAGCGGGGCGCTGACAGAATATCTGCCGGGACGGATTGCCCGCCTGCGCGCAAAATACCCGCAATTGAGCTTCCGGCTCGCGGACCCGCTCTCCGTCGCTGATGATGATCGAGTGGCGCAAATCCTTGCCGATCACGTCCGCGCCCTGGCCTCGCAGTCGCGTCGAGTGGCCCTCGTTGACCATGGCAGCCCCGTGCGGGCTGTGATGGAAGTTCGCGACCGCGTGGCGCGGCAACTCGGCGGGTTGCTCGGCGCACAATACGTAGTGGCGGCCTCGAGCATGGAGCGTCGCGAGGGAGCCGCCTACGATTTTGGCGAACCGTTGCTCGCCAGCCTTCTCCGGCAGCCGGGCTGGAGCAGCGAAGAGGTGATCGTGGCGATGCAATTCCTGCTGCCGGGACGGCACGCCGGACCTGGCGGGGATGTTGCGAAAATTTGCCGCGAAGCCGAGGCGGCGAGTCGCGGCACACTGCGCACGACGATGACCGACCTCGTGGGCAAGCACCCGCTGCTGATCGAGATCCTTGCGGATCGGTGGAGAAAGCTGGTCGCCTGAGGAAGAGGGCCCGTCAGGAGACGGGTCCGCCCAAAAATCCCGGCACCCGCCGGGCGAAATCCGAGAGGCGCACAACCTCGCCGATGACCACCAGCGCGGGCTGGCGGATCTGGTCGGACGGGATCTTCTGCGCCTCGCCGAGGGTCGTGATGACGATGCGTTGCGTCGGCAACGTCGCCTCGCTGATCAGCGCCAGCGGCATATCGCCGGCCATTCCGTGGTACGACAGGTTGTGCGTGATTTCCGGCAGGCGCCGCACGCCCATGTAGAAACACAACGTCGCCTTGAGTTTCGCCAACGCCGCCCAGTCGAGCCCGCCGGTGTTCGCGGCGCATTGGTGGCCGGTGACGAACACGACGGCCGACGAAAAATCGCGGTGGGTCAGCGGCAGGCCGGCGACCGCGGCGGATGCCGTGGCCGCGGTCACCCCGGGCACGATCTCGAACGGAATCCCGGCGGCGCGGAGCGCCTCGATCTCCTCCCCGGCCCGGCCAAATACCAGCGGGTCGCCCCCCTTCAGGCGGACGATTCTTTTCCCGGTTCGCGCCAACGACACCAGCAACGCGTTGATCTCACCTTGCGTGGCATTGTGCCGGCCAGCCCGCTTGCCGACCGCGTGGAGCTCACAACCCGGCGGGCAATGTTTTAACAATTCATCGTTGGCCAATTCGTCGAAAACCACCGCTTCCGCCACTTGCAGAACCTTCAATCCCCGAAGGGTTATCAAATCAGCCGCCCCCGGCCCGGCCCCGAGGAGCCAGACAAAACCCTTTGCGGCAGTTGCGTTTGCATCCAACATGACTTCCTTAGTAAATATGACTCCTTTTAACCTTTACCCCCTGTAAGTCAGGGGCAAGCATTCTCTCAGTCATGTCTGATAAAGCACCCGCCCCCCTTTCCAAGAACGAACTCCTCAAGCAGCGCGTTCCGACGCTGGCCGGCAACATCGCGGCCACCGTGGCCGACCCGGGCATCGAGAAATTTTCCGAGGACGACGAGCAGTTCATCAAATTCCACGGCATTTACCAGCAGGACGACCGCGACCTCCGCAAGACCGGCAAAAAATGGCTCGTCATGATCCGCGGCCGCATCCCGGGCGGCGTCATGACTCCCAAGCAGTGGATCACGTTTGACGACCTCGCGACGCAGTACGGCAACAACACGCTGCGCGTCACGACTCGCCAGAGCATCCAGTTCCATGGCGTGGTGAAGGCCGGCCTCGGGCCGATCATCAAGCGCATCAACGAATCGCTGCTCTCGACCCTCGCGGCCTGCGGCGACGTGAACCGCAACGTCACCGTTTCCCCCACCCCCGCGACCACCCGGGCCCGCGAACAAGTCATGGCCGACGCGCGCCTCGTCGTCGAAGCCCTCGCGCCCAGGACTCCCGCCTACCACTCCATCTGGGTCGACAACGTCCAGCTCAACCTGGACGACCCGGCCAACACCACTTTTGCGGATCCGCTCTACGGCCAGACGTACCTGCCGCGCAAATTCAAGACGTCCTTCGTCATCCCGCCGTCGAACGACATGGACGTTTTCACGAACGACCTCGGCTTCATCGCCATCACCGAGGGCGACAAGCTCCTCGGTTACAACATCGCGGTCGGCGGCGGCCTCGGCCGCAGCCATGGCAACGAGGCAACCTACCCGCGCATGGCGGACGTCATTGGCTTCGTCACTCGCGACCGGGTGGTGGATGTCGCGAAGGCCGTGCTGACCATTCACCGCGATTTCGGGGACCGGGCCAACCGCAAGCACGCGCGCCTGAAGTACGTCATCGAGGAACGCGGCGTGGCGTGGGCCGTCGCCGAGGTCAACCGCCGCACCAACGACGCGCTGTCCGGCGTGCGCCGCTTCGAATTCACGACCACGACCGACACCTACGGCTGGCAGCGCGCGGTCGACGGCTCGGCCTTCCTCACGCTTTTCGTGCAGACGGGCCGCATCAAGGACCTCGACGGCCATGCGATGAAGTCCGCGCTGCGCGACGTCGCCGAGAAGTTCCCGCACGTCGAATTCCGCCTCAGCGCGAACCAGAACGTCATCATCGCCAATGTCCCGCCCGCGGAGCGCGATGCCCTCACCGCCTTGCTCGCCACCCACGGTGTGCGCACCGAAAACCAGGCGAGCCTCCTGAACGCGGCGTCGCTGGCCTGCCCGTCGCTGCCCACCTGCGGCCTGGGCCTCGCCGAGTCCGAACGCGCACTGCCCAGCTTCATCGCCCGCATCGAGAAGCTCACCGCGGAACTCGGCCTGGGCAACGAGGAGATCATCATCCGGTCCACCGGCTGCCCCAACGGGTGCGCCCGCCCGTACATGGCGGAACTCGCGTTCGTCGGCAAAGCCCCGGGCAAGTACCAGCTCTGGGTCGGCGGCGACGTTTCCGGCCAGCGCCTCAACCGGGTGTACAAGGACGTGATCAAGGAGGCCGACCTGGAGGCCGAACTGCGCCCGCTGTTCACCCGCTGGAAAAACGAGCGCATCACCGGCGAGCGCTTCGGCGATTTCGCCTCCCGCGTGTTGCTCCCCGAGGCCGCCGCCCTCCGCGCCGCGACCCCCGCGCCGGCGCCGGCAGCCGCCGTTGCGCAACCCGTCCCCGCCGCCCCCTAGCTTGTCATGACTCCCGATCAAATCTCCCGCGCCAATGCCGAGCTGTCGGCAAAATCGCCGCTTGAGGTCGTTCGCTGGGCCCTCGCCCAGGCCGGCGGCCGCGCCGTCGTTTCCACGAACTTCCGCCCGTACGAGGCCGTCGTGCTCCACCTCGCCACGCAGGTCCAGCCCGACATTCCCGTGCTGTGGGTCGATCATGGCTACAACCGCGCCGCCACCTACAAACACGCCGAGCAGCTCCGCGCCCAGCTGAAGCTGAACCTGAAGCCCTTCCTGCCGCGCCTGACGCCGGCGCATCGCGACGCCATCCACGGTCCCATCCCGTCACTCGATGACGAGGCCGGCCTGAAGCAGTTCAGCGCCGTGATGAAGCTGGAACCCTTCCAGCGCGGCATGAAGGAGCTGGCCCCAACCGTCTGGATCACGGCCTTGCGCAAGGTACAAAACCCGAACCGGGCCGGACTCGACATCGTGTCGCACGACGTGAACTTCGGCGCGCTGAAGATCAGCCCCGTGTTCCACTGGACCGACGCCCAGATGGAGGCGTACCTCACGCAGCACCACCTGCCGAACGAGTGGGATTATTTCGACCCGGCCAAGGCCGACGAGAAACGCGAGTGCGGCCTGCATGCCGCCTGGGGCGGAAAAGCCGCGCAGGGCGCGGCTTTGGGGTCTGGGGTTTAGGATTTGGGATTTGGGAACTAACTCACGGACCAAAACCATGAGATGGAAAATTCATTTGAAACTACCGAAGCGTGGAAAAACGCACGCATGCTGACGAACCTTGTATATGATTTCGGTCGACGTGATCCGCTGGCCCGCGACTTCGGCCTGCGGGATCAGCTGCAACGGGCAGCTGTTTCCGTCATGAACAACATTGCCGAGGGCTGGGAGAGCCTGCACCCACTGGAAAAACGCCAGGCCTACAATCTCGCCCGCCGTTCCTGCGGTGAGGTCCGCTCGATGAGCTACGTGCTCCTCGACAATCGATTTGTTTCGTCCACCGAGCACACGCAACTGGCCGCGCTTTGCGTCCAATCCGGAAAACTCATCAGCGGCCTGATTCGCTCCCTGGGCAATCGCTAGCCAGCCCCAGACCCAAGATCCAGGAACCCAGACCCTTCTTTCCGTGAAATCCTATCATCTCGATCACCTCCAGCATCTCGAAACCGAGGCGATCCACATCATGCGCGAGGTCGCGGGCGAATTTGAGCGGCCGGCTCTGCTTTTCTCCGGGGGCAAGGACTCCATTTGCCTCCTCCGCCTCGCCGAGAAGGCGTTCCGGCCGTCGGACATCCCGATGCCGTTTCTCAATGTGGAGACGGGCCATGAGTTTCCCGAACTGATCGAGTTCCGCGACCGCCGCGCCAGGCAGCTCGGGGCCAAGCTCATTGTGCGCACGGTCGACCAGGCGCTTGCCAACGGCACCGCCACGCAGGCGCCGGGGGAAGTCAGCCGCAACAAGCTGCAAATCCCCGTCCTGCTCGGCGCGATCGAGGAATTCCGCTTCGACTGCGCCATCGGCGGCGCCCGCCGCGACGAGGAGAAGGCCCGGGCGAAGGAGCGTTTCTTCAGTTTTCGCGACAGTTTCGGCCAGTGGGACCCCAAGAACCAGCGGCCGGAAATCTGGAATCTCTACAACGGCCGCCTCAATGCCGGGGAGAACATGCGCGTGTTCCCGCTCAGCAACTGGACCGAAATGGACGTCTGGGAATACATCCGGAAGGAAAAGCTGGAGGTGCCCAGCATCTACTTCAGCCACACCCGCGAGTGCTTCCGCCGCGGTGGCCAGTGGCTGCCCGTGCCACCCCCGCACACCGATGCCACCAAACCCGATCCCTATGCCGGGGCCCGGCCGCGGCCGAATGAACCCGTCCAAACCATGGTCTGCCGCGTCCGCACCATCGCCGACATGATCAGCACCGGCATGATCGCCAGCCCGGCCAACACCGTCGATGACATCATCGGCGAGGTCGCCGCCGCCCGCGTCACCGAGCGCGGCTCCCGCGCCGACGACAAGGCTTCCGAGGCCGCGATGGAAGACCGCAAGAAGGCGGGGTATTTCTGACCCCCGCCGCTACTTTCCCCATGCCCAATCCACCCATCCCGTCACTGCGCGCCAACCCTCTTGAGCCGGAATGCTGCCGTTTGAGGTGGAGCGACCTGCTCCCCTGGGCGCTTGCTTCGCAGCGGGTGTCCCTGGCGCGTGGGGGAGCAACGCGCTCCACCCATGACGAGGGATGCCCGTCAGGGCGGGGTGCGTAGGAATCGTCCGCCCTCCTCCTCTTTCCATGTCCGCCAGCTCCCTTTCCCCCCTCCCCTCGCCGGTCGCCGGCGGTTCCGTCGCCAGCTCCGCCCGCGCGCCGGTCCCGGTCGTCGACATTCTCCGCCTCAACACCTGCGGCAGCGTCGACGACGGCAAATCCACGCTCATCGGCCGCCTGCTGTACGACTCGAAGTCGCTCATGGAGGACCAGATCGAGTCGCTCGAACGCTCGGCCGACATCACCGGCGGCGGCCAGATCAACCTCGCCAACCTCACCGATGGCCTGCGGGCCGAGCGCGAGCAGGGCATCACGATCGACGTCGCCTACCGCTACTTTGCGACTCCGCGCCGCAAGTTCATCATCGCCGATACCCCGGGCCACGTGCAGTACACGCGGAACATGGTCACCGGCGCCTCGACGGCCAACCTCGCCATCGTGCTCGTGGACGCCCGCGCCGGCGTGATCGAGCAGAGCCGCCGCCACACGGCCATCGCGTCGCTGCTGCGGATCCCGCACCTGGTCGTGGCCATCAACAAGATGGACCTCGTGGGCTGGAGCGAGGCGCGCTACAACGAGATCCGCGAACAGTTCGAAGAGTTCCTGCCGCGCCTCGACATCAAGGATGTGAAGTTCATCCCGCTGAGCGCACTGAACGGTGACAATGTCGTCACGCCCTCGCCGCATACCCCCTGGTACGTGGGTCCCACCCTGCTCGGCCACCTGGAAACGGTGCACATCGCGAGCGACTGGAACCTCAACGCTTTCCGCCTGCCGGTGCAATGGGTGAACCGGCCCAACAACCCGACCGACCCGCGCCTGCATGATTTCCGCGGCTTCAGCGGCCAGATCGCCGGGGGCATCGTCAAGACCGGCCAGAAGGTCATGGCCCTGCCAGGCGGCGTCATTTCCACCGTGAAGGAAATCCACACGTATGAGGGCCCGGTGACGGAGGCCTTCTGCCCGCAGTCGGTCTCGGTCGTGCTGGAGCATGACGTGGACGTGAGCCGGGGCAGCATGTTGGTGGGCGTCGATTCCCTGCCTGGCGGCGGGACCGAGTTGCACGCCAAGATCTGCTGGATGCATCCCCGGCCGCTGGTCCGCGGCAAGAAGTATTTCCTCAAGCACACCACCAGCACCGTCCAGGCGGTCGTGACGGAAATCGAGCACCGGCTCGACATGGCGACCCTGGAATCCGTGCCCAACCCAACGGAACTCGCCGTGAACGACCTCGGCGAAATCCGCATCCGCACCGCCAAGCCGTTGTTCTACGACGGCTACGCGACGAACCGCCTGACGGGTTCCTTCATCCTGATCGAGCAGGGCACCAACGCCACCGTCGGCGCCGGCATGCTGCTCCCGCCCACCGAGGTGGTCCGTTCCGAGCACCAGGACTACGCCATCTGAGCCCGGACGAATTCCAACCACGAATGGACACGAATAGACACGAAATCGAAGCGAGAGGTGCGCCTTTCTTCCCGAGGGCCTCTCTGCGGGTTCATTCGTGTCCCTGCGTGGTCACCTCCATCCGCGCCCGCTTTTCCGCATGAAGATCTCCGTCAAAGTCGATTATGCCTGCCGCGTCATGGCCGAGCTGGCCCGCCTCCATGATTCCGGCAACCTGGCCCAGATCGAACATCTCGCGCGGACGGAGGCCGTCCCCGCCAATTTCCTCGCCCAAATTCTCGGCAAACTGCGGGACTACGGCCTGATCACCAGCCGGCGCGGCAACCTCGGTGGATACCGGCTCAGCCGTCCGCCCGAGGAAATCACGCTGTACGACATCATGATGGCCACCGAGGGCGAGTGCCTTGGCCTGAGCGGCAATTTCCAGGGCATGAGCGGGCGACGGCTGAAGGAAGTGTGGGGCGAGATCCGCGCGGCCCTCATCGAAAAGACCAAGGACTACACCCTGGATCGCCTCGCCTCCAAGGCGCCGGGCGAGATGTATTACATCTGAAGGGAGGGCCCGCGTTCCCGCGGGCCGGCGCCCGGGTACGACAACCGTTTACCCCCTCCGCCCATGCCGGTCCCCACGCCCCTGCAGCAGCGCGCCATTCCCTTCCTGATCGCGATCGCGCTGGCCCTGTTCGGCACCGGGGTCTTCTTCCCGTTTTTCAATGTCACCAAGTTCTGGGTCTTCAGCAGCGGCGTGTCCGTCGTGGGCGGCATCGTCACGCTCCTCCGCGAGGGCGAATACTTCCTCTTCACGGTTTTGACCCTTTTTACGCTGGTGTTCCCCTGCACGAAACTCGGTCTGCTCGCGTTCATCTGGCTGGAGCGCGACCACGAGTTGGCGCGGGTGCGGCGCCTGATGGGCTGGGTGGAGGCGCTCGGCAAGTGGTCGATGCTCGATGTCTTTGTCGTGGCCATTCTCATCGTGGCCATGAAATCCGCCACGGTGGCCGACATCCGTCCCGGGGTCGGGTTGTATTTGTTCACTTTCTCGGTCATCGCCACGCAGGTGGCCTCGACGTGGGTGGCCAGGGCGTTGGAACGAAAATAAACGCGGCAATGGCAGTCGGGCGGGACGGCTGATCCCGCCGGCCGCAACGATCGACCGGTTTGGCTGCCGTTTCGAGCGGTCCGGTCGTCACCCCCCAAAATGCGATGAGCCGCGACGCACCCCTGCGTCGCGGCTCGTGCACACACTCTGCCCAGGGGCAGAAGTCTTAGAACCTAAAGTTAGTCCCCACCGTGAACGTTGTGTTCCGGTCATCGTCAATATCGAGCCCGGCGGTGACCGCCCACTGCGTGTTGACCCAGTGATTCAGCTTCGCGCCGAAGGTCGTCGTGCCGGAACCGGCGAGGTCCGGCGCATCGTAATAACGTATATACGGCGTGAGCGAAGTGGCCGGCCGGAGTTGGAACTCCACGCCGCCGGCAACGGTCCACACCACGGAATCATCCTTGGTGCCGGCAAAACGGGCCTGCGCAAACCCGCCCCCGGCCTCGAGGTAGGGCTTGCCCCAGTTGAACTGGGAGCTGAAGGCGCGCAGCCCCGCGGCAAACGTGTGGGACGTCATGCGGTTGCCCGCCATCTGGCCCGACCGCGAATAGTCATAGCTCAGCAGGCCATCGAGCCCGAAGGCCAGCGGGATGTTGCTGGCGAAGCGGTAGTCATCCGCGTGGGTCGAGCTGTCATCGAGGTTCACGTAACTGTAGGTCAGCGTCGCATGCTTCTGGCCGAGCAGTCCTTCGGGACTGGTGACCGGCGCGGCGGGCGTTTCACCGGGATACGGATCAACGTCGGCGCGGACGGCGAGACTGGTGCCGAGGACCAGGCCGGAAACCACGAGGAGGGAATGGAGGGTGCGTGAGATGTTCATGTTCGGTAGGGTTTGGTTGGCGCCAACCACTTGGATCGGGATCCTCGCGGTTGACGGGTCTCACTAACAGCGGTCTTCCCTGCCGGGTTCCGATTCGACGGCTTTTGTAAGGTTTTTAGCCAATGGTCGGACCGCGCCGCCTCGCCGCAGTGCGTGGTTGCACCCATTTTCGCGAAAATTTGCCAATTGATTCGCCGTGGCTACGGTGCGCCGTCATGAAACCCCTCCGCCTGCTGCTCATGCTTTCCGCACTCCTCACGTTCTTCGCGCGCCTCGGCGCCGAGGCACTCAAGGTCGGCGACGCCGCCCCGGTCGTCTCCGCCAAGGCCGACGATGGCTCCACCATCAATCTCGGCGACGTCTACAAGGCCAACAACTACACGCTGGTCTGGTTCTACCCGAAAGCCCTCACCGGCGGCTGCACGAAACAGGGCTGTTCGTTGCGCGACGCGAGCGCCGAGCTGGCAAAGAAAGGCGTCGCGATCGTTGGCGTGAGCGTCGACCCGATCGAAAAGCAGAAGGAATTCAAGGAGGTGAACCACTTCCCGTATCCCCTGCTGTCCGACCCGGACAAGGTCGTGATCAAGGCCTTTGGCCAGAACGGCGCCGGTCCGATGGCCGCACGCGAGGCCTACCTCGTCGATAAAAACGGCAAGGTGGTGTACCACGACGAAAAGCAGACGGAAAAACAGGCCGAGAACGTCCTGGCCTTCCTCAACAGCAAATAGCGCCTGCGTCCCAGGCATCCGAAGCCGCGACCTCGGTCGCGGCTTTTTGCTTTCTCGAGGGCCGATTTGCTCGAGGTGGTTGCCGGTTTCCACACCGGCGACGATTGGCGTCGGTGGGGACCCCCGCGCCCACCTTACAGTTCGTCGTCGTTGGCCGCCGCCAGCACTTCCGCGCGCGGGTCATGGCGCGCTCGTTCGATCCAATCGCGAAACAATGCCATCTGGCTGAGCCATTCCGGCGGCAGCGGGGCCGCCACCAGGTCGATCACGCGCCACGAACCATCCTCGGCCACCACGATGTTGCGATCGTGCGTGTCGGCCACCAGCCAGGGTTCACCCTCATTAAAAGCCAGGCGCGGGTGATCCCGGTCCGCGCGCAGGAATCGCGAGGGGATCGGGATGAGCCGGCCCGGATCGAGCCCGGATACGTCGGTTTTCTCCGGCAGCAGCCGCCCGAAGGTCTGCTTCGCCACGACAATGCCCTCCGGCGTGATGCCGGTGATTTCCGTCGGGATGCCAAACTCGTGCGTGAGTTTCAGTTTTTCGAACAGGCGCCGGTAGCTTCCGGGGACGGCCGTCGCCTGGAGGAGATCGCTCTCGCCCCGCGCAAAGGCGAAGGTGGCCCCGACGTCCCCGCCTTCGCGGAACAGGAAGAACTTGTAAACCGAGTGTTGGGGATCGACGAACGCGAG
The DNA here is from genome assembly GCA_035549955.1 of Lacunisphaera sp. GTDB lineage: Bacteria > Verrucomicrobiota > Verrucomicrobiia > Opitutales > Opitutaceae > Lacunisphaera. The sequence goes on from DASZPS010000230.1 coordinate 15,683, forward strand.
CGCTTCCACGCCGCCGCCGATGCGCCGGAGGCGCGGGCTGTCGACCTCGAAGGGGTCTTCCGCCTCCGCGCTGAACCCGAAATCCTCGAACGGGATGAGCGGCAGGTGCCGCCGGAACTCCCGGATGGCGTCGCCCAGCGCCGCCCATTCGGCGCCCGTCGGCTCGAGCAGGCTTACTTCGTCTTCGGGGACGAGGATGAGATCGCGGTCCTGATCTGCTCGGATACCGCATTGGGCCGCTTTTTCGCCCAGCTGTTCGAGCGCCCGAAGTCGTTGCCGGTGACCGTCCAGAACAGCGGCCCACCCTTCCGGGCCGGGGAGCCGGCTGCCTTCGAGGTGGGTGGGGTGTCCGGAGAACGGGTCGGTTGACGGCATGGCTCGGCCATATGCGCCCAAGGTCGGGGCGGCCGCCCCCGAACGCAAAAACTATTTGTGCGCAGGCTGTTCACACGGAAGCGGGACGCGAGAACGTAAGACCGCCATCCTGCAAACCCGCCCCGTTTTTCCATTTTGCGGCTCCCGCCTTGAAAACCCCTCGTTCACGCGTACTTCCCAAATGTACCAGTGCCCCGGAAACCTCTCGCTTGACACCCCCCCGACCGACGGGCGAACCTGACCCTCTTTTTGCCATAAAACTATGAAACCCACATTCCGCCCGCACCGCAAAAAACGCGCCCGCAAGATCGGTTTTCGCGCCCGCAAGGCCACCCGCGGCGGCCGCAAGGTCCTCGCTGCCCGCCGCCGCAAGGGCCGCAAGCGCCTCACCGTCGTCTGAACATGCGTCTGCGCGCCGGCCAGCGCCTGCGGCGCAACGATGATTTCCGCGCGGTCCGCGAACAAGGCCGCCGCATCGAGTGCGGGGCCTTTTTGCTGACTTGGAGCGTTCGCCCGCCCGGCCAGCCCGCCGGTCCCGCCCGCGTCGGGGTTGTTGCCTCCCGGGCCGCAGTCGGCGGGGCCGTCCAGCGCAATCGCGCCAAGCGCCGTCTCCGCACCCTTTTCCGCCAGCACCAACACCTCGTGCCCCCCGGCCTCGACCTCGTGCTCACCGCCCGCGCCGCCCTCCTGCGCGTTAAATTCACCGAGGCCGCCCAGCGTTTTGCCCAGGCTTGCGGCAAGCTGGTCCCCGCGACTCCTTCGCCGCATGAGTAACCTTTCCCAATCCGTGGCCAGGGTGGGACGGTGGCCAGTGCTCCTCCTCGACGGCGCGCTCTGGCTCTATCAGCGCATGGTCTCCCCGGCGCTGGTCGTGATCGCCCCCAACTGCGGTTGCCGCTTTGCGCCAACCTGTTCGCATTACGCCCGCCTCGCGCTGCAGGAACACGGCGTTTTCGCGGGCGTCGCGCTGGCGGTCATCCGGCTGGCCAAGTGCGGCCCCTGGCACCCCGGCGGCGACGACCCGGTGCCTCCCCAGCGTCGGAAGACACGGGCCGGCAGCCGGCCGGTCTGCCAACCGGCCGTCCCGACCTCCCTTTCTCATGGATAAAAAGAACACGACCATCGGCGTGCTGCTTCTCATCGCGGCGATCGCGAGCATGTATATCAGCAACCGCTATGCGCCGAAACCCCCGGCGCCGCTTCCGGTCACCCCCGCCGCCACCGCGGCTCCCGCGACGCCCGTTCCCGCCGCCTCTGCGGCGACGCCGGCTCCCGCCCGGGTCCCCCCCCCGGTCACAACCATCGCCGAGACCGTGACGCTCGCCAACGACTTCGTGATTGTGACCCTCACCAGCCAGGGCGGCGCCGTCGACAGCATCGCCCTGAAGAAACACCTCGCGGTCCAGGGCCAGTCCGGCCTCTACACGCTCAATTCCGCCAAGGCCGCCCCGGCGCTGAGCCTCACGGATTTCCCGGGGGCCGATCGCAACGCCGTTTATTCGCTCGTATCCCGTTCCGACACCGAGGTCGTCTATCGCGCGACCACCGAGAGCCTGGAGATCACGCGACACTACCGGCTCGAGCAGGCTGCCGACCGGGACGACTACCAGCTCCGTCACGAGACCACGTTCCGCAACCTGACCGACAAGCCGCTGGTGCTGCCGAAGGCCGTCTTCAACCTGGGCACCGCCGCCCCGCTCAATGCCTCCGACTACGGCATCTACCTTAACACCGGCTATTACGACGGCGAAAACGCCCATTTCATCGCTCGGGGCGAACTGGAAGGCGGCGGCTTCCTGAGCTGGATCGGCGTGAAGAGCGGCGCGCCCCTGCCGTACCTCGACCACCCGGCCCCCATCGTCTGGGCGTCGGTGAAGAACCAGTTCTTCGCGATGGTGCTCACGCCCGACCAGCCGGGCACCGGCTTGCGCACGGAGCGCGTCAAACTCGACCCGAACGCCCCGCCGGAGGATCGCCGTCTCTATGGCATCACGGGCTACGCGCAATTCGACCTCAAGCCCCTCGCCGCCGGCGCGTCGACCACCTTTGGCGCGAACTACTTTGCCGGACCCAAGGAATACAAGCGCCTCTCCCGCACCGAGGTCTTCAAGCACAGCGAGGACAAGGTCATGCAGTTCTCCAACGGGTTTAACAAAATCTTCTTCTCCGGTGTCTTCGCCCCCCTGCTGCTGACCATGTTGAACTGGGTGCACGGGGTGGTGGCGCACGTGTCGCCCAGCTGGGCCTGGGGTTGGGCGATCGTTATCACGACGCTGACGCTCAAGATCGTTTTCCTGCCGTTGACGCTGGCCGCGTCCCGTTCCGCCAAGCGCATGGCCAAGCTCCAGCCGCACATGCAGGCGCTGCGGGAGAAATACAAGGACAACCCCCAGAAGATGCAGGCGGAGACGCTGCGCATCTTCAAGGAGAACAAGGTCAATCCCGTCGGGGGCTGCATCCCCGTGCTCATTACCATCCCTTTCTTCGTCGGGTTCTTCGCCATGCTGCAAAGCGCCTCCGACCTGCGGTTCGCCGGCTTCCTGTGGGTGCATGACTTGTCGGCCCCGGACACGGTCGCGCACATCCTGGGCTTCCCCCTCAACATCATGCCGCTGCTGATGGGCGCCACGATGATTGTCCAGATGCGGCTAACGCCGACGCCCTCGGTCGATCCGGCGCAACAGACCATGTTCAAGATCATGCCGTGGATGTTCACGCTGTTCTGCTACAGCTTCGGGGCCGGGCTTGCCCTCTACTCGACGATCAACGGCCTTTTCACCATCGGCCAGCAGATGATCATCAACCGCATGCCCGAACCGCAGCTGCCGATCAACAACCCGGGCGGCACCGGCAAACCGGGCGGACATGGCGGGATGAAAAACGTCACGCCGCCGAAGAAAAAAGGCTGAAGGACGGAAGGACCGAATGGCTGCAACCGGGCGGTGGCCGGTTCTTGTCCATCAGCTTTTCAGTCCTTCTCTCCTTAAGCCTTTTCTTCCCCGATGGCCGAGCCGTTCTCTTTTCGTCCGTACGACGAGCGTGACCGGGAAGCCTGCTTCCGGATTTTCGACGCCAATTGCCCGGCATTTTTCGCGCCGAGCGAACGCGCGGACCTCGCCGAATTCCTGGCCGTTCCTCCCGCCGGCTACGAAGTCGCGGTCGACGATACCGGCGTGGTGGGCGCGTTTGGCGTCCGGCGAGAATCGGGCGGGCTCCATTTGCGCTGGATCATGATTGCACCGGCGGCGCAGGGGCGCGGCCTCGGCCGCGCGATGGTCGCGCGCGCCCTGTCCGCCGTGCGCGCCGAAGGCGGGAATGCCCTGCACATCGCCACGAGCCACCAGTCCGAGGCCTTCTTTGCCAGGTTCGGCGCCATCGAGGTGCGGCGCACGCCGGACGGCTGGGGTCCGGGCATGCACCGCGTTGACCTCGTGCTGCCGGTGGCGTGAAGGATCCCTGGCGGGCGCGCGGGAACGCCTGCGCTCCAACGTTGCGACAGTTTGCGCTGTGCGAAAAATCGCATTCTGGCTACGCTCCACCCATGCCCCGCACCCTCCCCGCCTTCTTGTTCCTGCTGGCCAGCCTGTCCGCCAGCGGCGCCCAGCCCGCGGCTGGCCCGAATCCCGCCGAGCACCTGCCCCCGCACATCCGGCGCCTCACCCACTTCGGCGAACGCGCCGACTGGTCACACGATGGGAAGAAGATCCTGTTTCTTTCCAAGACCTTTGGTGACGCGCTCGAGCTCGACGTTGCCACCGGGGCGATCACGAACCTGACGTCGCACTATGCGCACTACGGCTACACCCGGGCGCTCTACCTCAGCAATGGCGACATCCTGCTTTCGGGGCCGGTGGCTTACGACATCGCCAATCCCGGTCCCGCCCGCAACCAGTGTTACCTTTTCGTGCTGAGCGCGACGGAGAAGAAAAAGCCGACCCCGCTCGGCGTGCGCTGCAACGAGGGCCCGGCCGTGTCCCGGCACCGCCTGCATTTCGCCTGGCCGGAATGGACCCCGCCCAAACCCGGCGAGGGCAATCTTTCCTCCTCGAAGATGTTCGAGGCCGACATCGTCTACACCGGCGGTGTGCCCGCTCTGGCCAACCAGCGCCTGATCATCGACGGCGCCGAGCTGCCCTTCCGCTGCACGATGGAAACCCAGAATTTCCGACCGCCCGGGGAGCGAGAGCTGATCTTCAGCGCCTATATGGAAGGCGGGCGCCAGTGCGACGTCGCGGGCATCGAACTCGCGACGAAGAAGATTAAAAAATACACGGACAACACGGACACCTACGAGGAGCCGGAAGGCATCTTTCCCGACGGGAACTTCACGCTCGTCGAGGACGATACCCAAAACCACCTGGGACCCGGTTCGATCGACCTGTGGAAACATGCCCTCGACGGCAGCGGGCAGAAGACCCGCCTGACGTTCTTCAGCGAGAATCCCGCCTACAAGGCTTCAAACGGTGTCGTGAGCGACGACGGGCGATTCATCGCCTTCCAGATGGGACGGGCCGGCGAGGCCGCCGGCATTGGCCATGGGATCTTCGTACTGGATCTGGACAAGGCACCGGCCGGCGCGAAGTGATCCGTTTGACCATGTAGGGTCGCCGCTTGCGGCGACCTCGCGTATGAGGTCGGCGCAAGCGCCGACCCTACATTTCATCACCGTTCACTCTCTTCTTTCCCTTTTCGCTGGAAGCTTCCGTCGCGCATAAGCGGCATAGTCCGGCACCAGCCGGTCATACTCACCGTGCATGAAGGGCGACGAGATGATGAAGTCCGCCGTCGCCCGGTCGCAGGCGACGGGGATATTCCACACCGCCGCCATGCGCAGGAGGGCCTTGACGTCCGGGTCGTGCGGCTGCGCCTCCAATGGGTCCCAGAAAAACAACAGGCAGTCGATGCCGCCCTCGACGATGCGCGCGCCGATCTGCTGGTCGCCGCCCAGCGGGCCGCTCTGGAGCTTGTGGACCGGCAGCCCGAGTTCCTTCTCCACCAGTGTGCCGGTGGTGCCCGTGGCCCAAAGCTCGTGTTTCGCCAGGCTGGCCCGGTTGCCATCGATCCAGTCGACGAGGTTCTGCTTCTGCCCGTCGTGGGCGACGAGCGCGATGCGCTTGCGCCGCGCGATCCTGATCTTCCGGTAGGTCGCGGCGGGCATGGGCTCAGCCGGCGGCTTCAAAATGGGCGGCCTGGCGGGCCAGGGTTTTCTCCAGGCTGCCGCAAACCAGCTCGCAGAGCTTGGGAATCGTCGGGTCCGCGATGCGGTAGAACACCTGCAAACCCTCCTTGCGCCGGCTGAGAATATGCGCGGCCGTCAACGTCTGCAGGTGGCGCGACACGTTCGCCTGGGTCCCTCCCGTCGCCGACACCAGCTCCGACACGTTTCTTTCGCCGTCGAACAGGGCCTGGATCAGGCGCAAGCGCATGGGCTCGGCCAGGACGGCAAACCGATGGGCCACGAGCTGCAGGGCGGCGTCCGGAAGCGGCAGGTGCTTGGGCATGCGCGCGAAAGAACAGCGGCTTGACATGATTGCAACTATATGCGTATATGCTCATATAAAGTCAACTTCAATCCCATGACCACCCATAACCTCGTCCGCCTCATCGCCGGCTCCGTCACCCTGGCCGGCGTCGCCCTCACCCACTGGGTCAGCCCCTGGTGGCTCCTGCTGCCGACCTTTGTCGGCCTGAACCTCGTGCAGTCCGTCTTCACGGGCTTCTGCCCGCCCACCCTCCTCCTCCGGAAACTCGGCTGGGTCGACGGGCGGGACGTCATCCATTGGGGCGGAAAATCCTGAGTCCCATGCACCGCCTGATAATCCTCCTGGGGTTCGGCGCGATCCTCGCCGGCGCCGGTTGCCGCCGGAATCCGACGCCAGGCACGGCCAGCTCCGGCCCGCCCGTGGTCGTGCAGACGGCCGTCGTTGTCGGGGAGTTCCTGCCGACCCTGGTCGAGGTGCCGGCGACGGTGCGACCGGTCGAACGCGCCGTGATTTCCGCCAAGGTGTCGGGCACGGTATCCAGCCTGCCCTGGGGCCTGGGCCAGGAGGTGAAGGCCGGGGAGATTCTCGCCGTCCTGGCCATGCCCGAGACCGAGGCGCGGGTGCGCCAGGCGCAGGCCCAGCTCGCCGAAGCGGAGCGCGCGGCGGCGCGCGAACGCACGCTGGTGACCAAGGGGGTGAATGCCCCGGATGCCCTTCGCGATGCCGAGGACCGCCTCCGTTTTGCCCAGGCCGGCCTGGCCGAGGCGGAGGCCATGCTGGCGCACGCCACCATCCGCGCGCCCTTTACCGGCGTGGTGACGGAGAAACAGGTGCTCCCCGGGGACCTCGCAACGCCCGGCCTGCCCCTGCTGGTTCTTGAGTCCTCCGCCCGGCTCCGCGCGGAAGGCACCGTCCCCGAGAGTGCGGCCGCGCGATTGCACCTGGGTGATCGCCTGGGCGTGGTGCTCGTCGACGCCCAGCCGCCAATATTCGGCGCGATCGAGGAACTTTCGACCGCGGCGGACGCCGTCAGTCGCTCGGTGCTCCTCAAGGTCGCCCTGCCTCCCCACCAGGCTCGCTCCGGTCAATTCGCGCGGCTGCAGGTGGAAACCGGCTCCGCCGAGGCGATCCGCGTCCCCGCCGCTGCAGTGTCGCGCTTTGGGCAGATCGAGCGCGTGTTCGTGGTGACCGATGGCCGGGCGAATCTCCGGCTGGTCAAGTCCGGACGCATGAACGGCGACCGTCTCGAGATAGTCTCCGGCCTGAACCCCGGAGAACAGGTCGTGCTGGCCTCGGCGGTTCCGTTGACCGACGGCCAGGCCGTCACCCCCGCGCCATGAGCGAACCGGCCCGTCACCCTCCCCGCGGCTTCGCCGGCCGGCTGGCCGGGGCGTTCACGGACTCCCGCCTCACGCCCCTGGCGGTCATCGCCTCCCTGCTGCTGGGGGTGTTTGCGACGCTCATGCTGCCGCGCGAGGAGGAGCCGCAAATCAAGGTGCCCATGATTGACGTGCTCGTCGCCATGCCGGGGGCCACGGCCCGCGAGGTGGAGAACCGCGTGACCCGTCCGATGGAGAAACTCCTCTGGGAAATCCCGGGCGTCGAGTACCTCTACTCGACTTCCCGGCCCGGCAGCTCGCTGGTGATTGTCCGCTTCCGGGTCGGCTCCGACCTCGAACAAAGCCTGGTACGTCTCAACCAGAAGCTGCAGGCAAACTATGACCGCATCCCGCCGGGCGTGAGCGCCCCGCTCATCAAGCCGCGCACGATCGACGACGTGCCCGTCGCGGCCCTCACCCTGCACAGCGCCACCCAGGACCATCTCACCCTCCGCCGGCTCGCCGCCCAGCTCGATGACGCCGTGAAGGCGCTGCCGGACGTCGCGGAAACCACCCTCATCGGCGGGGTCCGCCGCCAGTTGCGCGTGCAAGTTGATCCGGTGAAACTGGCCTCGCGCCAGCTGACGCTGGACGACCTCGCCGCCGCGCTCCGTGCCGCCAACGCGCGCAGCCAGGACGGCGCCCTGCCGGCGGCCAACCGCGACCTCCTGGTCGAAACCGGGGATTATTTCCGCGACGCCACCGACGCCGGCGGCCTCGTGCTTGGCGTCTGGCAGGGACGGCCGATATTCCTCCGCGACCTTGCTTCCGTGGTCGATGGCCCGGCCGAACCCACGGACTACGTTTTATTTGGCACCCCCCGCGGCACCGAGGAGGCAGCGGTCACCCTGGCGGTGGCGAAACGACCTGGCGCCAACGCGGTCACGGTCGTGCAATCGATCGCGGAAACGGTCGCGCGACTGCGCGGCGTCCTCCTGCCCGCCGAGATTGGCGTGACGTTCACCCGCGACTATGGCGCGACCGCGAGTGAAAAATCCAACGAACTCCTGCTGCACATGGGCATCGCCGTCTTTGGCGTGGCCCTGCTGATCCTGCTGTTCCTGGGCTGGCGGGAATCGCTGGTCGTGCTGCTGGCCATCCCGGTAACCCTGGGGTTGACGCTGCTCGTTTTCTACCTCCACGGCTACACGTTGAACCGCATCACGCTCTTCGCGCTGATCTTCTCGATCGGCATCCTCGTGGACGATGCGATTGTCGTGGTGGAAAACATCGTGCGCCACCAGCGGATGCGGTCGGCGGCAGGCCGGTCCCTGCATGAAATCGCCGTCGCCGCCGTGACCGAGGTGGGCAATCCCACGCTGCTCGCCACCTGGGCGGTCATCGCCGCCGTGCTGCCGATGGCCTTCGTCGGGGGCCTCATGGGTCCTTACATGCGGCCGATCCCGATCGGCGCCAGCGCCGCAATGCTCTTTTCCCTGGCCGTGGCGTTCACGGTGACGCCCTGGGCGGCTTTGCGCGTGCTGGGCCGGCACGCGGCCCCGGTCAGCCCGGCACATGCCGCCGAACTGCGCGACCAGGCGCCCGACACGTTCTTCACCCGGCTCTATCACCGCATCATGGACCCCATGATCGCCCGCGCCCGGTGGCGCTGGGGCTTCCTCGGCTTGGTGGCGACTCTGCTGGCCGGGGCGATGGCGCTGGTTCCGCTGGGCCTGGTGAAGGTCAAGATGCTTCCCTTCGACAACAAGTCGGAGTTCCAGGTCATCCTCGACCTCCCCGAAGGCGCTACCCTGGAGGAAACCACCCGCGTTGCCCGCGAACTCGCCGCGGCCGTCCGCACCGAACCGGAAGTGCGCGACTACCAAATCTACGCGGGCACCGCCGCGCCGTTCAATTTCAACGGGCTCGTCCGCCACTACTTCCTCCGCCGCGGCGCAAATGTCGCCGACCTCCAGGTCAACCTCCTCCCCGCACATGATCGCCGGGCGCAAAGCCACGAGGTCGCGGTCCGCATCCGCCCGCGCCTCGCCGCCATCGCGGCCAAAGCCGGCGCGACGCTCGCCGTCGCCGAGGTACCCCCGGGCCCGCCGGTCCTGCAAACGCTGGTGGCGGAGGTCTATGGCCCCACCGAGGACGCACGCCTCGCGCTGGCAGCGCAGGTCAAGGAGATCTTCGCCCGGACCACGGGCGTCGTGGACATTGACTGGTACGTTGAGGCGGAACAGCCCTCCGTCCACCTGCGGGTGGACCGCACCAAGGCGGCTTTGCACGGCATCAGTGCGGAAACGGTGGCCCGGACGATTCGCACCGCGGTGACCGGAGTGAAGGTCGACCTGCTCCACCAGCCGCTCGACCGGGAGGATGTCGACATCCTGCTCGAGCTCCCGCGCGGCCTCCGCACCCGGCCGGAAGACCTGCTGTCCCTCCAACTGCGGTCCGACCACGACGACATCATCCGCGCCGGGGAACGCCCGCTGGTTCCACTGGGCGAACTCGTCACCCTCGAGCGCACCGTCGGCGAACGCAACCTGTACCGCAAGAACCTGCGCCCGGTGGTCTACGTCACCGGCGATGTCGCCGGAGCCGTAGCCAGCCCGGCCTACGCCCTGTTCGCCATGAATCGCGAACTCGCGAACCTCGACGGGCGGAACTTCGGCGGCACCCGGCCCGCCATCGCCGTGCACCACCTTGCGCAGCCGGTGTCGGAACTGGAACCCGCCATCAAATGGGACGGCGAATGGCACGTGACGCTCGAGGTATTTCGCGACCTCGGCCTGGCCTTCGCGGCGGTGTGCGTCCTCATCTACATGCTCATGGTCGGCTGGTTTCGGAGCTACATCACGCCTTTCGTCATCATGGTGGTCATTCCGCTGTCGCTGATCGGCATCCTGCCGGCGCACGCCGCGATGGGCGCGTTTTTCACCGCCACCTCGATGATCGGCTTCATGGCGGGGGCCGGCATCGTGGTGCGCAACTCGATCATCCTCGTGGATTTCATCGAGCTGCGGCGGGGACAGGGTCTCGAACTGGCGGAGGCCGTGGTCGAAGCGGGCGCCGTGCGCTTCCGACCGATGCTGCTCACCGCCTTGGCGGTCATCGTCGGGGCGTCGGTGATTCTCGCGGATCCCATCTTCCAGGGCCTCGCGCTGTCGCTGATGGCCGGGGAAGTCGCCTCACTGCTCATCAGCCGGTTCGCCGTCCCGGTCATCTACTTCATGATCAACGCCGAACGGCCCAAGGCCCGCTCCGCGCCCCGCGCCGTCACCCCCTGAGCGCCCGTTTCCGCCCATGATCCCGACCCTGCTGTTCATTCTTCCCCTCGCCGCTTTCGTGGCGTGGATGTTCTGGCGTGCCCGACCCGAGGTGAGGCCCGACATCCTCAAGGCCGCGTTGAAGGCCGGCAGCGCGGTCCTGGTCGACGTGCGCGAACCATCCGAGTGGTTCGCGACCGGCACGGCCAAGGATGCCGCGCTGCTGCCGCTCAGCGATCTGCGCGGCCCGCGCCGGCTGTGGGGCGGATTCCTCGAGCAGCATCGCGACCAACCGATCTACCTCTACTGCCAGTCGGGCCTGCGCTCAGCCATGGCCGCCGCCACTCTCCGCCGCGAAGGCTATTCCGCCCGGAATGCCGGGTCGCTCGCCGCCCTCGACCGCGCCGGCTGGCCGGTTTGCCGCAAACGCCGCTGAACCCGTTTCCCCATGAACTCATCCCCGCGCCTTGTCATCATCGGCGGCGTCGCCGCCGGCGCCTCCGCCGCCGCCCGCGCCCGCCGCCTCAACGAATCCGCGTCCGTCACGATCGTCGAGCGCGGCCCCGACGTCTCCTTCGCCAACTGCGGCCTGCCCTACTTCATCGGCGGGGAGATCCGGTCCCGCGACGCCCTCGCCGTCCAGACGCCCCAGACCCTCAAGGCCGCGCTCGCCCTCAATGTGCGCACCAGCACCGAAGCCGTGGCCATCGACCGCCCCGGCAAACGCGTACTGCTGCGCCAACTTGATTCCGACAACGTCGAGTGGCTCCCCTACGACAAGCTCCTCCTCGCGCCCGGGGCCGTCCCGCTGCGGCCGCCGCTGCCGGGCATCGAGGATCCGCGCATCTTCACCCTGCGCTCGCTTGGCGACATGGACCGCATCAAGGCGGCCGCCACGGCCGCCCGGCATGTCACCGTGATCGGCGCCGGCTTCATCGGCCTGGAGATGGCCGAGCAGTTCATCCGCCTTGGGAAGCGCGTGACCCTGGTTGAATTGCTCGACCAGGTCCTGCCTCCGCTGGACGAACCGATGTCGGCCCTGCTCGCGGATGAACTGCGCAAAAACGGGGTCGAACTCCGGCTCGGGGATGGCATCGCCGGCTTTGCATCCGACGACGATGGCCTGGTCTGCCAGCTGGCCTCCGGTCGCAACCTCGCCACGGACCTCGTCCTCCTCGCGATCGGCGTGCAGCCCGAGACGGGCCTCGCCCGCGACGCCGGCCTGACGCTCGGCGACCGCGGGCATATCCGCGTGAATGCGTTCATGCAAACGGACGATCCCGATATCTACGCCGCGGGTGACGCCGTCGAGACGGAGGACCTCGTTTCCGGCGAACCCGTCGCCGTGCCGCTCGGCGGCCTCGCCAACCGGCAGGGCCGGCTCGTGGCCGACCACATCTTCCGCCCCGACCTCGCCCGGCCCTGGCCCGGCACCCTCGGCACCGCGATCGTCCGCGTGTTCGACGTCACCGCCGGTCTCACCGGCTGGAGTGAGAAACGGCTGCGCGCCGCCGGCCGCGCCTATCGGACGATCACCGTCAACGACAACCACCACGCCGGCTACTTTCCCGGCGCGAAACCCATTCTCCTCAAACTCCTCTGGGATCCCGAGACCGGCCGCGTGCTCGGCGCGCAGGCCACCGGCCTCGCCGGCGTCGACAAGCGCCTCGACGTCATCGCCACCGCCATCGCGGGCAGCCTGACAACCGAGGACCTTGCGCAGCTCGAACTCGCCTATGCCCCGCCGTTCGGCGCGGCCAAGGACATCGTCAACCTCGCGGGCTTCGCGGCGGGCAACTCGCGCAACGGGCTCGTCACGACGATTGATGCCCTGCCGGACGACCCGACGCTCCAGGTGCTCGACGTCCGTCCGCCCGCCCTCGTGCAGCTGCACCCCATCCCCCGTGAAGGGGTCATCAACATCCCGCTCCCCACCTTGCGGGCACGCCTGGGCGAGCTCGACCTGGCCCGGCCCGTCGTCACCGTTTGCGCCCTGGGCAAGACGGCCTACTTCGCCGCCCGCATCCTCGCCCAGCGGGGCTACCGGGTTTCTTCGCTCACCGGCGGCATCCGCGCGCACTTCGACCCGCGCACCCCGGCCAAGTTGCCGACACCGTGAGCCGGCGATGGCCGCGCGGGCGGCACGGTATTTCTTCGTCCACGACCTGCTGAAGATCGTCGTCCTGATCCTCATCGTGGCCTTCGTGATGGCGCTCGTTCGCGGCGCCCTGCCGCTGGCCGCGCTGCGCCGCTGGCTCGGTCGGCCCGGGGGCCGCGTGCCCGGTTATCCGGCCGTTGCGGCGCAGCTGTGCTGACCGCTCGCCTGCCGGTGGTTTTTTGCCTGGTCGTCCTCGCCGGGACACCGGTGGTCGGGTGGATATTCAATGCGCTGGCCTGACCCGGGGTTGCGCTCCGGCGCGAATCCGCCATGTTGCCACCACCCACCCTGCCATGAAAAAGCTCCTTTCCCTGCTCGCCGTCCTGTCGCTGTGCCTTCCCCTCGCTGCCGCCGGGGTTGACCCCATTACGCCGGCTGAGGCGGCCAGGCTGGTGGCCGAGGGCAAGGCCGTGCTGGTGGACGTCCGCGAGCCGACCGAGTGGGCCGAATCGGGCGTGGCGGCACCAGCCGTCCTGTTGCCGAAGAGCGAATTCGACGCCGGCCTGATCGGCGAATGGAAGGACTTCCTCGCCAGGGTGGGAGACAAACAGATTCTCACCTATTGCCGTTCGGGGAAACGTTCCGGTGCGGTCGCCGCGGCCTTGGCCGAAAAAGGCCACAAGGTTGCCAACGTGGGCGGCTTCAAGGACTGGAAGGCCGCCGGGCTGCCGGTGCGCCAGGCCACCGAGCCGGCGAAGTAGTTCGTTTCGGTCGCGGCGGCATTGAACGCCGCCACGGAAAACCCGCTCCGTCGCGACTGGAAAAAGTCTCGCCGCCACGGAGGCCCGGACTAGTTCTTGCCTCCCGATGCCCGAAGATCCGCTCTCGTCCCAGCTCATCCCGGAGGCCCTGCGGGAAGCCCTGCGTTTTTCGCCGGACAATGCGCCGCTGCTGTTGCATGCGGCCGACACGGTGCTGCAGCGGGCGGGGTATGCGGAGGCCGAGGCGCTCTTCAAGCGCGCCCTCGCCCTGCAGCCCGGCCACGAACCGGCCAAGCTCGGGCTTGCCACGGCGTTCTTCCAACAGGGCAAGCAGGGCGCCGCGCTGGTGATCGTCGAGGACCTCGTCAAGGCCGCGGCGCCGTCCGCCCGCGCGCTGCTGCTCCACGCCCGCCTCGCGCTGCAGGCGGGCGAACCGGTGCTCGCCGCACGCCAGTACGCGCGGGCGCGGGCGGCCGACGCGGCGCTGGTGGATTCCGCGCTCGAACAACAGCTCGGCAACCACCTGCCCGCCCGCCAGGCCCCGGTCATGCCCACCCCCGCGCCGCGGCCGGCGCCGGAGCCGCCGCCCGCGGAGGATTTCGCCGACGAGGAGAACCCCGCGGCCGATGGCGGGGATCGCGAGGCCCTGCCCGCGGGCGAGCTGCCGGCCGACGCCCTGGCCGAGATTGAGCGGCCCGCGCTGACGTTCGCGGACGTCGGCGGCATGGACGCGGTGAAGGAGGAGATCCGCATGAAGATCATCCTGCCCCTGAAGCAGCCCGAACTTTTCAAGGCCTATGGAAAAAAGGCGGGCGGTGGCATCCTGCTCTATGGGCCGCCCGGCTGCGGCAAGACCTTCCTCGCCCGCGCCACCGCCGGCGAGGTATCCGCCGGCTTCCTGGCCATCGGCATCAACGACGTGCTCGAGATGTGGATCGGCCAGAGCGAGAAAAACCTCCATGCCATCTTCGAGCAGGCGCGGAGCCACCGGCCGTGCGTGCTGTTCTTCGACGAGGTCGACGCCCTCGGCGCCAACCGCACCGACATGCTCCGCAGCGGCGGTCGGCACCTCATCAACCAGTTTCTTTCCGAGCTCGATGGCGTGCAGTCCGACAACGAGGGCCTCCTCATCCTCGCCGCCACCAACGCCCCCTGGCACCTCGATCCGGCCTTCCGGCGCCCCGGGCGCTTCGACCGCATCCTGTTCGTGCCCCCGCCCGACCAGGCGGCGCGCGCCGCGGTGCTGCGGATTCAACTCAAGGGAAAACCGGTGGACGCGGTGGATTTCGACGGCCTGGCGAAAAAGACCGAGGGATTCTCGGGCGCCGACCTGAAGGCCATTGTCGAACTCGCGGTCGAGGAGAAACTCCGGTCCGCCATGAAATCCGGGCAACTCAAGCCCCTGGGCACCGCCGACCTCGCCGACGCCATCAAGCGGCATCGACCCACCGCGCGGGACTGGTTCGAGACGGCGAAGAACTACGCCCTCTACGCCAACCAGAGCGGCCTCTACGACGACGTCGTCGCCCACCTGAAGCTCAAAAAATGAGCGCCCACCTCGCACGCGCGCAGCTCCTGCTCGAGCAGTCGCGGCCCGCCGACGCCGAGCGCGAAGCCGGCCTCGCCGTCGCCCAGGAGCCCGACCATCCCGGGGGCCATGCCTTGCTGGCCCTCAGCCGGATGGAGCAGCAAAAGTACGGACCGGCCCTCGAGGCGGCGCAAACCGCCCTCGGCCTGGCCCCGGATTACGCGCACTACCACTACATCCACGCCCTCGTCCTGCTCCGCAGCGACCGGCCCAAGGATGCGCTGGCCGTGCTCCAGGAAGCCATCCGGTTGGAACCCGACGATGCCGATTATTTTTCGCTCCTGGCGGCCATCCACCTCCAGCTGGGAAGGTGGGAGGACGCCCTGACGGCGGCCGGCCAGGCGCTGGCCCTGAAACCCGAGCATACGGAAGCCGCGAATTTCCGGGCGATGGCCCTCGTGCGGCTCAACCGCAAGGACGAGGCGCTCGCGACCGTCGGACGCGCGCTGGAGCGGGATCCCGAGAGCGCGTTTTCCCACGCGAACCAGGGTTGGAATTGCCTGCACCAAAACGACCCCAAGCGCGCGCTGGTCCACTTTAAGGAAGCCCTGCGGCTGGCTCCGAACCTGGACTATGCGCGCGAAGGCATGGTCGAGGCGCTGAAGGCGCACAATCCCGTCTACCGGGTGATGCTCGCCTATTTCCTGTGGATGTCGCGCCTGGGCTCCGGCGCCCGCTGGGCCGTCGTCCTCGGCATCCTCGTGGGTCGGAACATCCTCAGCTCGCTTTCCAAGAGCGCGCCGACGCTCGCGCCGTACATCACGCCGGTGCTCTACCTGGCCGCGGCTTTCGTGCTGCTCACCTGGATCGCGCAGCCGCTGTTCAACCTGCTGCTGCTGCTGCATCCCGATGGCCGGCATGCGTTGAGCAAGGATCAACGCCGGTTGGCCAACCTGGTCGGCCTCCTGTTTTTTCCCGGACTGGCCGCCATCGTCGCGTCTTTCTTCACGACGCAGGCCTGGTTGATCGCGGGCATCGTCGCGATCTTGCTCATCATACCCGTCTATTGCGCCGCGACGTCCCGCCGGGGTGCCTGGCGCTGGGGAATGGGCCTGGCGGCGGTCGCGCTGGCCGGCTGCGGCTTCGGCGGTGTCTTCCTGGCCTACCTGAACCAGCGGTTGGGCCTGTCGCTCCTCTCCTGGTTTTTCGCCGGGATCTTCGTCGTCAGCCTGGTTTCCAACTTCGGCCGCGAGTAGCGCGCCTGACCCGCACCGGGCCCGCTGAATGGGCCGTCCCTTGGCGTGAGCCGGTCCGCCCATGCCGACGAATTGGCAAATTCTGCGAAGTCCCTCCTCCCCCCCGGGTGTAGCATACTGCCATGAACGCACGGATACCCCACGTCGTTCTCCCACTCGTCGGCCTTCTTCTCCTCGGCCCCGCGACATTCCGCGCCGCCGATTCCGCGGATCCGCCTTACATCTTTGTAAACCCGGAGGAACCGGTGCTGAAGGACATCCGTCGCCTGGGAGAAACCACCACGGACCGACTAGGCAACGACCTCCTGCGTGAAGTCCGCCAACTCCTGGCCGTTACCCCGACCATCGATGCCGTCGGCTCCATGCACCTGAAAAACTACAAGCTCCCTCCCGCCGCCCCGGGCAGCATCTGGACCATAACCCAGGTCAAACGCACCAGCCTGCGGGTGCGCAACCCCGCCAATGCACCCGACGACGCCGATCGCGCCGCCCTCGACTTGATCAAGTCGCAGCTCGAGCAGGGCGACCCGGTGTCCAAGGTGCTGGTGCAACGCGTCACGACCCCCGGCCAGCCCGCCGAATGGCGCGTCTACCGCCCCATCTCGGCGATGAACGAATGCATGCAATGCCACGGGAACATTGGGAAGATGGACCCGCGAGTCGCTGACCGGCTGCAGGAGACCTACCCCGAGGACAAGGCGATCAACTATCGGGAATGGGAATGGCGCGGCCTGCTCCGAGTCTCGATCGTCGAGCGGCCCGCCAGCAAATAGGGCGGGCGGTGCCCACGCCAACCGACCGCGAACATGCAGGACTTGGAGCCGCCAAACCCGCCTTTCCCACCCTGGCGGGTCCTGCAGGACTGCTCCGAAGCCTGCCCGGCCTTTCGCCGACTGCCTCGCGACGGCTGGTCTGACTATGGCCTGTGCACCAACCCCGCTTCGCCCCGACGGGGATTCCCGGTGCGAATCGGGCGGCAATGCCCGTATGCCAGTGCGCTGACCGGCCCGCGCGGGAACTGAGTTCGCCATTCGACCCACGGTCGTTCGCTGGAGTGGATCCCCTCCCAAGGCGGGGACGCAAACCGTCGCAGCCGAAGTCCCCTCCAGGAACGGCAGAACCTATCCGAAAACCACGCCGAAAAGAGCCCTGCAAGTGTAGGGGCGCAGTCTTGCTGCGCCCATTCCGCGCGAAGCGCGGAATCCTCAGCCTGAACAATTCAGTTCAACCACAGATGGTCACAAATGGAGAAGGATATGAGAGACCCTCAGCCGACCCGTCCAGAGATTGGGTGCTTTCCTTCACCCTGTCATCTCGTTCCCGGTGAATCTGTGTTCATCCGTGTCCATCTGTGGTTTCTCCTGCACGAGTCCGTATCGGTGATCCGTCGCACGGCGGAATGAATCCCGCTGGGGCGGGATTGGGCGCAGCAAGACTGCGCCCCTACGGGAGAAGCGCCAGCGCCGCATCAGCTGCCGAAATTCCGCAGCCGCGCGGCCTGCACCACACACACGCAATCCTCGCCGTCCTCGGTGTGCAGCCAGTGCAGGTCGAGTTCCGGAAAAGCCCGGTCCATCGCCGCCCGCAGGCCGCCGACCTCCAGCACCACGATGCCGTGCGGCTGCAGCCGCTCCCTCGCCTGGCGGAAAATCTTGCGGATGACATCGAGCCCGTCGCGGCCGCCGTCGAGCGCCATGGCGGGCTCCTTCGTGAATTCCTCCGGCAAGCCGCGCAGCTCGCGCGTCGGCACGTAGGGCGGATTCGAGAGGATCAGGTCGTAACGAGCCGGCTTGAGCGCGTCGAACACGTCGGAATGGTGCAGCTTGATGCGGTCCGCGAGATGGTGCGCGGCCACGTTGAACTTCGCCACGGCCAGCGCATCCCGCGAAAGTTCGATGGCATCCACCCTTGCCTCGGGGAAACGGTGGGCGAGCAGCACGGCCAGGCAACCCGAGCCGGTGCAGACGTCCACCACGCGTTTCACCGGCCGCCTGAGCTGTAGGGCGGGGTCGCTGACCCCGCCTCGAACACGCTGTTTGCGTCCTCGAGCAGGCGCGATCAGCGATCCTGCCCGACACTCGACCAGATCGCCAATTTCCGGCAGCAGCTCGACGAAGTAGGAGCGGGGAATGATGACGCGCTCGTCGACATGGAACCGGTGCCCACCCAGCCAGGCTTCGCGCGTGAGGTAGGCGGCCGGCACATGCTCCTCCAGGCGGCGGCGGAAAATCTCCTCCACCCGCTCCGTCTCGGCGGCCGTCAGCTTCCGCTTCAGGACCGCCGGCCGGCTGTCGAGCGGCAATCCCAGCGTGTGGAGCAGGAGATACAGCGCCTCATCATGGGCGCTCGCGGCGACCTGCCCGAGGGCGACGCCGTGCCTCGTGTAGGCACGTACCGCCCATTGCAACCACTCCCCGAGCGTCTGGGGCTTTGCCGGCATGGTCAGGTCTTTTTCGGCCGGTGTTCCGCGCAATAGCAGCGGTCGTCATCCCCGTAGCGGAAATCTTCCTGCGGGTGCGTGATGTCATTCTTGCCGCAGACCACGCAACGGTGGCGCGGCTCGCCCTCGGATTGCTGGAAGGTGGCGCGACGCACCTGTTGGTGCATGTGCCGGCGCCCGGTCTTGATCCGTTGGATGATCTCGCTGGTGAAGAAGAGCAGGAAGTTGCCGGTGGCCGCCAGCACGCCCAGCCGGTCCGCCCAGTCACCGCGGATGAAAACCCATGCGAACCCGAGCCACATCACCAGGGCTAACCACTTGATCTTCACCGGCAGGATGAAGAACAGGTAGATCTCGAAGTCGGGGTTGAGGAACGCGAAGGCGAGAAACACCGAGACCGCGAAAAAGGCGTAGTCCGCCACCTCGGTCGGCGTCACAAAGGCCACCGCGACCGTCAGCGCCCAGCCAACCAGGAAAAACAGGTTGAAACGAAAGACGCCCCAGTAGTTCTCCAGCGCCTGGCTGATGATGTAGAAGAAGTACCAGGTCAGCGCCAGGAAAACGGCGCCGGTCATCGACAGCCGGCCGGTGACGGGCGGCACGAAGACGAAGGTAAACATCCGCCAGACCTCGCCCTGCAGCACGAGGGCCGGCGCGAACAGGATCTTGCGCACGTCAAACTGCGCCATCAGCGCGAGGCTGAAGAACATGATCTGTCCACCGATCAGGTAGAGCGCCAGGTTCGGGATCGCGAAACGGCCGAACGTGCGTTCGAGATGGTGGAAGAACCGCATGACCCGCTATTTTGCGGCGGCGGGCGCCTGCGAGTCCAGCAAAGTCTGCTTTTGTTTCTGGAGCACCGGCTCGGTGACGGTGACCAGCAGGGCGCGGGCGTGGTCGGCCCGGCCAAGCTTGAACAGCACGTTCGCGGCGTGCAGCCGGATGGTCTGCTGTTCGACGCCGGGCTTGGCCCGCTCCTCGAGGGCGCCCCAGAGCTTGAGAGCCTCGTCCCACTGGGGTTTCTCCAGATCGTAGTAGGCCTCGGCGTAACGATACGCATAGGCGAAGTTGTCGGGCGCGAGTTCGGCGCCGCGGCGGAAGGCGTCGAGCATGTTCTTGTCCACGGTCGCGCGCGTGAACTGGCCCGTCGCAATCAAATCGTCGCGGCCTTCCGCCATCATCTTGCCCAGGTGGTAGTGGTAAAGCGGCTCGTTCGGCGCGAGATCGATCGCCGCCATGAGCCAGGGCACGGCTTCGGGAATCTTGCCGTCTTCCGCCAGGAGCCGGGCCATTTCGTTTTTCACCAGCGGGATGGTCCCGTCGAGCTGGTTGGCCTTGAGCATCATGGTCGCCGCCTCGCGGTTCATGCCCACGCGCCCCAGCAACTGGCCGTACGCGACGTAGGCGGCGGCGAACTCGGGGCTTTTCTGGATCAGCACGTCGTAACTGTTGATCACGCTCTGCAACTCACCCCGCAGCCAGGCCTGGTCGAGGTGTTCCTTTTCCGCCTCCGCCCGGGCCAGGATGTTTTTCTGCCGGGCGACGATTTCCTTGAGATTCTTCTCGGCCAGGGTTTCGGCCCGCACGGCGGCGGTCGCGGCCAGCAGGGTCAGGATGACACAGGGAAATCTCAGCGAAATCGACATGTCCCTACGACACGACCCCTCTCGAATCGTTCAAGGCTTTACGCCGCTTCTAATGCTGCGCCGTTGCAGAATTGATAATGCTGGGAAATGTAAATTTACCGCTTCGGCACGTGCGCGTTGGTGCCGAAGGTGCTAAGGTCAGGTCAGTCGTAAGACTATTGCTTTCAAAGAACTCCCCAAAATGTTCTTTGACCCTTTGGCGGGTTCCGGCGCGAGGCAGCCGGGACTGGCCGGGATTCCGTTTTCGTGGGGTTTTCCGGGCATGAAGGCAGGCATGTTTCCACGCTGCCGGTTCGCTCCCCAGCTGACTTTTGCCACCCCGGCTGCTTATCCGGCCGGGATGGTGAAACAAGGTGCCTAACCTGCGGCCATTCCGGCCGGTGGTGGCGCCTTGCCTGAACAGAAAACCAACCTCCGCTTCACGGCGGAGACTAAAGCCATGAAAACGAAATCCAAACTAGCCCTCAGCCTCGGTCTGCTCGCGGCCCCCCTCGCCTTGCTGGCGTGGACGCCCGAGAAGGCCTACGTCGAGTCCTACCGCAACCGGACCGAAACTCCGGTGCCGACCTCCGTCGTCACGCCGGAAGTCAGCCCGAAATTCGCCGGCCAGACGGTGGTGCTCGAGTTCGTCGTTGATCCGACGGGCAAGCCGACGTCCATCGCGTCGGCCACGCCTGGCGCCAACGCCGAGCTGGTGGCCGCGGTCACCGATGCCGTGTCGCAGTGGAAATTCATCCCTGCGCACGTCGCCGGCGTCCCGGTTGCCCGGAAGGTTGCCCTGCCCGTGAACATTGTCGCCGAAAGCGCCAATGGCTCCCGGTACGCGGCAAACTAAGTAACCAGTAACACAGCCAACAACCAGGGCCGCCCTCCGCTCACGCAGGGGGCGGCCCTGACATTTTTGGGGCGCTGATGTAGCCGGGGTCGCTGACCCCGGGACGCCTGGTGCGCTGCGCTCGACCGGGGTCAGCGACCCCGGCTACAAAAACCCCGCTCCCCGTTTGCATTCCGGCGCGAAACGGTTTTCGGTGCATACCGTTCAGATGAACACCTCCACGCATTTGCCGGGCCGCGGCACGGCCATCAATCCCGCCAACCGCTTCGAACGCATCGCGGTCGAGGCCGATCCTGATTTTGCGGAGTTCGACGAGCACGGCGTTCCCATCGAGCGACCGCACCCGCGCACGGAATTCTACTTCGATGCGAGCGAGTCGCTCCTGACCCACCACAACAGCCCCGACGTCGGCATCGGCTGGGGTCTGAACTGCTACCGCGGGTGCGAACATGGCTGCGCCTACTGTTTCGCCCGTCCCTATCACGAATACCTCGGCTGGAGCAGCGGCCTCGATTTTGAAACGCGGATCCTTGTGAAGACCCGCGCGCCCCAGCTCCTGCGCGCCGAGCTCTCGTCGCCACGCTGGCAACCCGCACCCATCATGATGAGCGGCGCCACCGATTGCTACCAGCCCGCGGAACGCCGGTTCCGCCTCACGCGCGCCTGCCTGGAGGTGCTCGTGGAATTTCGCCAGCCGGTCGGCATCATCACGAAGAATTTCCTCGTCACGCGCGACCTCGACTTGCTGGCGATACTTGCCCGCCACCAATGCGTGTCAGTTTCTGTCACGGTCACTTCCCTCGACAGCAACCTGGCCGGCCGGCTCGAGCCCCGCGCCGCCCGGCCGGAACACCGGTTGCGCGCCATCCAGCTCCTCAGCCAGGCGGGCGTGCCGGTGAATGTCATGGTCGCACCGGTCATCCCCGGGCTGACCGAACACGAGATTCCCGCCATCCTCGACGCCGTCGCCGCGGCGGGCGCGCGCCGCGCGAGCTTTGTCACCCTGCGCCTGCCGCATGCGGTGAAGGACGTCTTTCTCGACTGGCTGGACCGCCAGTGCCCCTCGAAGAAGGAGCGGGTGGTTTCCCGCCTGCGCGAATTGCACGGCGGCAAGCTCTACGACGCCAGTTGGGGCAAGCGCATGCGGGGCGAGGGCATGTTCGCGGAGCAGATCAGGCAGCTGTTCGAAGTCTCGGCGCGCCGCGCCGGCTTGAATCGAGAGCCGATCGAGCTGTCGACCGCGCATTTCCGCCGGCCTGGCGGGACCCAGCTGGACCTGGATCTGGCGTAGGGTCGGGCCTTGCCCGTTCGACGGGCTCAGGGCCGAATGGCGGTAAGTTAAGGTCATTCTTCGTTCGCCAACTTGCCTTGGTGTGCACGAAAGCCCGACACACCCCGTCACTTCGCGCCACCCCTCTTGATCCGGAGCTATGCAATAGGTGGGCGTCGGTTTCCACACCGACGCTCTGTCGTCGATCTGGCTCACCTGGTGGAGCGCGTTGCTCCCCAACGCGCTGAGGACGCCCGCTGCGAAGAAAGCGCCCTGAGGAGCAGGTCGCTCCACCTCGAACTGAATCGTTCCGGCTTGAGAGCGGTGCCCGGAGGGCGGGGTGGGTCGGAACGAACGACCGCCTTAACTTAGCGCCATTCGGCCCTGAGCCCGTCGAACGGGCAAGGTCCGACCCTGCAACCAGGCGAGCGGACCGGCTGCGACTACCTCTGGCTCAACCCAGCGTTTGCAGCACCACGGAATGCCAGCCGGTCGCGTAGGTCTCGAAGCCCGGCGAGCGGGCGATGCCAAGCACGGTGCGGCGGCCGTCGAATTGGATCTCGCGGTGGCCCTTCGCCAGGGCGAGCAACGCCGCGCGATCGGGCAATTCGAGTTTATGCTGGAGCGCGTGGCCGGCGGAGTCCGCGAGCAGGGTGCCGTCAGGGGCAATGATGCAGGCGCGGGTGCGGGAGCGGTCGATTTCGTCCACCGGCGTCTGGCGCACGATGGTGTCGGCGAGGGCGTCCCAGCGGAACACGACGCCGAGGACGCCGAGCGTTTCGGCGGTGGCCTGGCCGTCGCGGCAGACCTTGCAGGAGTAGACAAGCACGCGTTCGTTGGCCGCGAGCGGGGAGCGGTGGGCGGTCTGGAAACCGAATTCATCGCCCGTGGCCGTGGCGAGGGCGGTGCGAAACCACGGGGCGCTCGCGTGGTTGGTGCCGGTCGACGGGAAACGGTCGGGCCGGCCGTTGGCGATGATGTTGCCGTTGTGGTCGGCGAGCACGATGTCGAAGTAAACGGTGTAGGCCTTGAGAATGACCCCAAGGCGCTCGGAGGCATGCCGGGCGGCGGCCGGGGAGGGATCGGCGAGGGCGGCCACCATGGCGGCATCGGTGGCCCACCAACGGCAGTCGCAGGAGCGCTCGTACAGGTTGCGATCGATCAGGTCGATGTTGACCAGGGCGAGGTCGGCGAGGCGGGTGCCGCGCACGTCGGACGAAAGGCTGCGGCTGATCGCGGTGAGTTCGCCCACCAGGCCCTGCGAATCGCTGCGCAGGCGGTCGGCGGCCTCGGCGGTGCGATGGGAAAGGGAGACCATTTCCTGGCCGACCACGGAAAACGCCACGCCCGCGGAACCCGCCCGGGCGGCCTCAATCTGCGCGTTGAACGACAGGAGCCGAGTCTGGAGGTTGATCTGGTCGATCTCGCTGCCGGAGGCGGCGATGCACCGGGCCAGTTCCGTGCTGAGCTGCGAAATGCGCTCGGGCGTGGCCAAGCCGTTGGCGGCAGCGGGCCCGGGGGCGGGCGCGCTGGCGGTGGCTTCACAGTGGGCGGGGGCGACCATGGCGAGAGGGATTGAGAGGGTGTTCCGGGAAACTCTAACGGCACCGGAAGGGAGCTGGTTAAGACCTGGGGAGCGCTATTAGAACCGGTATTGTCGGGCACGTGCGGGTATGAGTTGCGAACGGGCCTTGCGCTGGCGTGAGGCGGTTCTTTACTCGCACCCCGCCCCGCGGATCGGCGTTTCGTCCAACCTAACCCAGCCATGTCCCGTTCCTTCCGTCCTCTCTGCTTCGTCGCACTCGCCTTTTTACTTTTGCCCGCCAGTCGCGCCCAGAATCCGGCGCCCGCTGCTCCGACCACCCCGGGAGCACCCGCGACTCCGCCGCCCTCATTGGTGCCGACCGACCATTTCACCGTGCCGGAAGGCTTCGAACTCACCGTTTGGGCGAAGGCACCGCAGCTGCGCAACCCGACCAACATGGACGTGGACTACCAGGGGCGCATTTGGGTGACCGAAGGTGCGAACTACCGCCGGCACCAGGACCGCGACAAGGAGGGCGACCGCATCGTCGTGCTTGAGGACACCGACGGCGATGGCGTGGCCGACTCCAGCCACGTTTTCGTACAGGAACCCGGCCTCATCGCGCCGCTGGGCATCGCTGTCATCGACAACCAGGTCATCGTTTCGAACGCCCCGGACCTGATCGTCTTTACCGACGTGGACCGCAACGCCCGCTTCGACCCCACCGTCGACAAGCGCGAGGTGCTGCTGACGGGGTTCAACGGTCGCAACCACGACCACGCGCTCCACTCGGTAACCTTCGGTCCCGATGGCCGCTGGTATTTCAGCCACGGCAACTGCAGCGCGCTCTTCACCGACCGCTCCGGGCGCACCTTCCGTGTGGGCAGCGCCTACAACCCGAACACCGAGTCGTTCGTGCCGCGCCTCTACAGCTGGAAACCCATGGACCTGGCCGGCGCGAAGAGCGACGACGGCCACGTCTACGTCGGCGGCTTCACCATGCGGATGCGACCCGACGGCACCCAGGTCGAGATCATCGGCTACAACTACCGCAACAGTTACGAGCAGACGGTGACGTCGTCCGGCGACGTCTTCCAGAACGACAACGACGACCCGCCCGCCTGCCGCACGACCTTCGTGCTCGAACACGGCAACGCCGGCTTCTTCTCCCGCGATGGCAAGCGCACGTGGGGCGCCGACCGCCGGCCGGGGCAGTCGATCCCGACGGCGGAGTGGCGGCAGGAAGACCCGGGTGTGATGCCGGCAGGCGATGTCTACGGCGCGGGCGCGCCGACGGGCATCGCGTTCTACGAGGGCGACGCCTTCGGCCCGCAATGGCGCGGCGCGCTGCTCAGCGCGGATGCCGCGCGCAACACGATCTTCGGTTACCGGCCCCAGGCGGACGGCGCCGGGTTCAAGCTCGAGCGCTTCAGCTTCGTCACCAGCAACCCGTCGCAGGTGCTCGCCGGCGTCGACTCGAAGCGCGGCAAGATCGGCGAGGAGATCGGCACCTTCTTCCGTCCTTCCGACGTTGTGGTCGGACCCGACGGCGCCGTCTACATCGCGGACTGGTTCGATCCCCGCGCCGGGGGGCACCAGGACTTCGACGAGCAGGCAGCGGGTGCGATTTACCGGGTGGTCCCGAAGGGCTTCAAGCCGGTGGTGCCGAAGTTGGACCTCACCACGACCGAAGGGCAGCTCGCTGCGCTGCGGAATCCGGCGGTGAACGTACGGTCGCTGGGGTTCAATGCCTTGAAAGCGCAGGGAGCCGCGGCAATTCCCGCGGTCGCGGGCCTGCTCAAGGACACCAATCCGTACATTCGGGCCCGCGCCACCTGGCTGCTGGCCGAACTCGGCGCCGACGGGCGGGCCCGCGTCGAAGCACTCCTCGGCGACGCGGATGCGTCGACCCGGCTGGTGGCGTTCCGCGCGCTGCGCCGGGAGGAACATCGCGTCCTGGCCAACGCTGCGAAGTTGGCGACCGATCCGTCGGCGGCCGTGCGCCGGGAGGTGGCGTTGGCGATGCGGGACGTTCCGATGGCCGACGCCAAGGCGGTCCTGATGGCGCTGGCCAAGGGTTTTGACGGCAATGATCGCACCTATCTCGAGGCCTGGGGCCTCGGCTGCATGGGCAAGGAGGCGGAAGTCTATGCCGCGCTGGCCGCCGACCAGAAGGAGCCGGATCCACTGAAATGGTCCGCGGCCTACGCAGGACTCGTCTGGCGCTTGACGCCGGACGCCGCGGCGCCGCAGTTTGCGTTGCGGGCCATGGCCGGGTCGTTGGCGGAAAGAGACCGGCTCGCCGCCGTCACGGCGCTTGGCTTCATTCCGACAAAGGAGTCGGCTTTCGCCTTGCTCGATCTGGCGCAGAAGGGAACCGGCATGGTGCAGCAGCAGGCGTTCTGGTGGCTGCTGAATTACAAGGACACGCGCTGGGCGGGATTGGGGGTCGACGCGGAGCTGAAGGCCCGCGGGCTCTACGATCCGGCGACCGTGGTGATCAACGAGAGCGTGGTGCCCGAACCGCCGCAGGAATCCAAGCTGCCGCCGGTCGCCGAGATCGCTGCGCTGAAGGGTGACGCCACGCGGGGCGCCGCGCTCGTGACTACCTGCTTTCTCTGCCACAAGATTGGCGACAAGGGCGTGGACTACGGTCCCAACCTGACGGCCTTTGCCCGCATGCAGCCCGCAGAGGTCGTGATCAACTCCATCGTCAACCCCTCGGCAGACATCTCGCATGGTTTCGAAGGCACCACGGTCACGCTCAACGACGGCAAGGTCATCCACGGCCGGCTGCTGTCGGAAGGCGACCCGCTCGTCATCCAGAGCATGGGAGGCGCCACGCAGCTCATCCCGGCCAACCGGGTGAAAGCCCGGACCCGGTTGAACCGCTCGCTGATGCTCGGCGCCGACCAACTCGGCCTCGACGCGCAAGCGCTGGCGGATGTCGTGGCGTATCTAAGGAGCCTGTAGTCTTTGTTTCATGTAGGGTCGGCGCTTGCGCCGACCTAATCCGCACCTGCGGGCAAAGTCTCCGCGAATCGCTTGGCTTGCGCCAGCCACTCCATTTGTGGGAAGCGGCCGTTGCGCAGCTTCTCTTCGAATGACCAGCACACTCGCGATGATGGCACCCAGCCCGGCCAGATCACGTCCACATCACATAACTTAGCGACATAGGGATTCATGAAGATGTAGAATGCGAAGTCCTCCGTGCTGGCGCCGTTCCGTAGGCGATGTTCGAAGAAATTAAGCTGCCAATGCACGGAAGGGTGTGCGCGGGATACAGTGGCCTTGGTTTTGGCTACGACCTGACTTATGGTCAGCCGCCCGCCCAGCGTCAAAAGCACGTGGATGTGATCGGGCATGATCGTCGCTGCGAGCACCACGCCATCGTGGGTTTGGTCGAGTCTGGCAATCGCATCGCTAGCGGTGGAACTGACAGCGGGCTCACTGAGTATTCTGACTCGGTTTCGAGTGCACCACGTCAGAAAATAACAAGCGCCGGCGATGGAATTTCTTCCGGGGAGCAGTTTGGCGGTGGCGCGAGAATAGTACGGCATGCGGGCGTGAGGTCGGCGCAAGCGCCGACCCTACATTTCTGACCCGCACTGCTATCTGACCCGGAGAATTGTCGATTGGCGAGCCCGGTCTCAGAAACCATCCGCGTCCCGGTACGCCTTGATCACCGCCAGCTCGCCGTCCTTGCCGGGTTGGGAGTTGCCGTGCTCCATGCCGACGACGCCCTTGTAGCCCTTGCCGTGGAGGTGGCGGAACACGTTCCGGTAATTGATCTCGCCGGTGCCGGGTTCCTTGCGGCCCGGATTGTCGCCGGCCTGGAAGTAGGCAATCTCATCCCAGCAGCGGTCGATGTTGGGGATCAGGTTTCCGTCGGAAACCTGCTGGTGGTAGATGTCGAAGAGGATCTTGCAGGAAGGGCTGTTGACCGCCTTGCAGAGCGCGTAGGCCTGGTCGGGATGCTGCAGGAAGGTCCCGCCGTGGTTCGTGTACCAGTTGAGCGGCTCGAGAACCATGACGAGCCCGTGTGGCTCGATGATCGCCGCGCATTCCCGCAGCAAGGCGATGACATTGGCGGTCTGGTAGCCCTCCGCCAGGCGCGGGCCGCCGTAGCGGTTCCATTCCTTGGTCTTGTCGGACTGCTGGTCCACCGAGCCGGGAACGACGGTGAACCATTTCGCGCCGCAACGCTTGGCCACCTCGACGGCATTGCGGATGGCGGCCAGGACGGTGTCGCGGTACTCCTGCTTGGCCACCGCGAAGGTCGGTTCATCGAAGCTCGCATGGGCAACGAACACGCCCATCTGCATGCCGCGATCCGCGAGCGTCCGGCCGATGGCCTCCTGTTCCGCGACGGGGCGGCCGGGCAGGCCATTGTCCTCCCACGCGGTGAAGCCCTGGTCGGCGGCGAACTTGATCTGGTCGATGATGCTGTCGCCGGCGCTGGCCTTGAACATCCCGGGGTGCGGGCCGTAGCCGAGTTTGAAGCGAGGGGCAGCGGAAGCCGCTTGGGCCAGCAGGCGGCCCGGGCGGGCGAGCAAGGCGACGCCGGTGGCGGCCAGCGCGGACGAGACAAAGGTGCGACGGTTCATGGGGAAGGGGGCGAGGAGGATCGCACGACTGGCCGCCCGTCGCCAAGCCGGCAGTTGACCAGCCGCACGATCTGGCAAGCTGGGAAATCGTGAAATCGAGCAGCGAGAATCCCAATTCCAAGGTTGAAGTGCGGACCGGATGGCTGTCTTTAAAATTGAGATTATCGATGCCCGGTTGCTGATTTCACGATTTCCACGAACATGCCCGAGCTGCCCGACATCACCGTTTACCTCGAGGCGTTGCAGGCGCGAGTGGTCGGGCAGGTGCTCGAGAGGGTCCGGGTGTTGGACATCTTCGTGCTGCGGACCGCGGTGCCGCCGATCACGGCCTTGGAAGGAACGCGGCTGGTCGCGCTCCGCCGCCTCGGCAAGCGCCTGGTGTTTGGCTTCGAGGGCGACCGCTGGCTGGTGCTGCACTTGATGATTGCCGGCCGGCTGCAGTGGCAGCCAATGGTTGTAGCCGGGCTCGTTGAGCCCGGTGGTTCGGGGGCGAATGCCAAACGATCGGGTTCACCGACCCCGGCAACAGCGACGAAAAAGATCCCCAACGCCCTCGTGCAATTCGTCTTTCCAACCGGGGTGCTGACCCTCACGGAAGCAGGCACCAAGCACCGGGCCTCACTGCATGTGCTTGCAGGGGAAGCGGGGTTGGCCGCGCACGAACGTGGAGGAATCGATGTCTTCGCCGCAACGACGGCGGAGTTCGCCGCGGCCCTCACGCGAGAAAATCACACCTTGAAACGCGCGCTGACCGATCCGCGCCTGTTCAGCGGCATCGGCAACGCCTATTCGGATGAAATCCTGCACGCGGCTCGCCTGTCACCCGTGGCGCTGACTTCCAAGCTGAAGCCGGAGGAAATCACGCGGCTGCACGAGGCGACGAAACGCACCTTGATTGACTGGACTGAGCGCCTGCGGTCCGAGGCGAAGAACGGGTTTCCGGCGAGAGTCACGGCCTTCCGACCGGAAATGGCCGTGCACGGAAAGTTCGGGCAACCATGTCCCGTCTGCGGCACGAAGGTGCAGCGCATCCGCTACGCCGAGAACGAGGTGAACTACTGCCCGCGCTGCCAGACCGGCGGCAAGCTCCTCGCCGACCGTTCGCTGTCCCGCCTGCTCAAGGGCGACTGGCCGAAGACCATCGACGAGGCCGAGGACCTGGGTCGCGCGTAGTGGGAGGGCCCGCGTCCCTGCGGGCCGCGCCTTGGCTGGGGGTCGGTCTCCCAACCGGCCGCTCGTTCCTGCTGGAATGTCAGCGCCGCGCGACCTTCATGCCGGCTTCGATAAAAAGGATGTCGACATCCCTGGGCTTCAGGCGGAGCTGGGTGATACCGCCGGTGTCATGCCCGATGACATTCATGGCCGCGGCCGCGAGGACGGGCAGGGCGGGTTCGAGTTCGACCGACTCGTCGGTTAAGGAGGTCCACACGCGCCAGAGTTCCTGGGTGGAATCACCGGCCCGCGCCGTGAGCAGAAGAAATTTGGGCGAGACGTAGACCCGTTGGGTAACCACGACCATGGTCATCGGCTCGGAGATCACAAACGGGTTGTTCAGGCTATCGGCCCGGACCGGCACCATGCGGGTGAATAGCTTGCCCCGCGTCGCACCCTGTCCGCAGTCGACCTCGATGACAAGGTCCGGCAGGATACCCGGCGGGGCTTCGAACAAGCCGCGGCCCGACAGGGCGGTGCGGACGTGCTGGAGTGCCCCGGCGTGCTCGGCATGGTTCTGGCGAACGGGGGAGGGCTGGACCAGCCGGTATGAAACGAACTCGCGCCCACGGGCGCCGGGGGCGCAGACGGCTTCGACGGAAACTTCGTGGGAAACGGAGGCACACGCGCTGGCGGACAGCGCGGCAAGGACAAGGAAGGAAAACAATGCGCGCATGACACCAGTTTCCTCCTTTCCGCGCGAACCGATCATGGGGAGTGAACCCGTTGGGGCGGTCGGCTTCGGCCCCGAAGGAATGGGGTCTTTACCGTTGAACGTTCCGGCCGGCGGCAAGTCGCGCTTGCACGAGGGGAAGGACCGGACTTCCTTGGGCCATGGCTGCGGCCCCCAAGATCCTCGCCTTCTGCGGCAGCGCCCGGAAGGAATCACTCAACCAAAAGCTGCTCAACGTCACGGTCGATGCGGTGCGCGCGGCAGGTGGCGAGGTGACGCTGGTCAGCCTGCGGGACTATCCGCTGCCCCTTTACGATGGCGACTTGGAGGACGCGTCCGGGTTGCCGGACAACGCCCGGAAGCTGATCGACCTGATCAAGGCCCACGCCGGCCTGCTGGTTGCCTCGCCCGAGTACAACTCGATGATCACGCCGTTGCTGAAGAACACCATCGATTGGTGCACGCGGGACGATGACAACAATCCCTTCCCGGGCCGGATCGCGGCCGTGGTGTCAGCCTCGCCGGGCGCGCTGGGCGGCATCCGCTCGCTGAAAATGGCCCAACAGCTTTTGTTGCACCTCGGCTGCCACGTTGTCCCCGGCAACACGATGCTGCCGCAGGCGCACAAGGCGTTTGGTGACGACGGCAAGCTCACGGACCTTCGCACGCAGAAATCGGTGCAGGAACTCGCGGCGCGGCTGGTGGAGACGGTACGGAAGCTGGGGTAGGTGGGCGTCGGTTTCCACACCGACGCCTGTCGCCGCTGTGGAAAGCGGCGACCACCACGGATTTCACCCCGCAATCGCGGCCAACAACAGACGGAGCTCGTCGTCGATGTCCTCCGCGCAGTCGACCGTGCGGGCGATTTCATCGCGCAGGATCTGCCGGTAGCGCTGGCGGAGGCGATGCAGTGCGACGCGGACGGCCGGTTCACTCAAACCCAGCCGCGCGGCCAGGTCGGCATGGGCGACATCGGCCCGCCGGCCGGCGAGGCTCGGGCTCAGCGCGGCGAAGAGCGCAGCGCGGTCCGGGGCCTGGTACTCCGCCTGCAACCGGCTGGAAGCGTGGGCCAGCAGTGTCAGCGCCCAAGCGCGGTCAAAGGCGCGATCGGGCGGGAGATCCGGGGCAGGGGCGCTGGCGAACGCGGCCTCCACCGCCGCGGTGTCGAGGGGAGCCAGCAGGTGCGCGCCGCGCTTTTCGGCGCGTTCGCGGTCGCGCAGGTCGGCGAGGTAGTGGTTGAAACTTCCGAGCAGGAACGCCCGAAACCGGCCGCGGGCGCGGTCGACGTCGGCCAGTGAGTCGAGCCGCAACAGCCGCGCGAAAAAGCCCTGGACGGCATCTTCGGCATCCGCAGGCCGCAAGGGATACTGGCGCGCATGGGCATAGAGCGGCCGCCA
>DASZPS010000231.1:0-8559 GCA_035549955.1 Lacunisphaera sp.
TTGGTGGGCGTCGGTTTCCACACCGACGCCAGGTTCGCACGCCTCGTGAGTCCTTGTCGTCGATATGGAAATCGACGACCACCTTTCGGTCGGTTCGCTACCGAGCGAAACGGCGCTTCAATTGCATGATCCCGGCTCAGAGGTGTGAAACATGCGCCCTGGCGGGCCGACCTTGTCGGGGCGCGCCGCGACAAAGTCGCTCCGCCCTCCGGGCGAGCGACGACGCGACCTGCGCCCGGTCAAACCTTTGTCTGGTCGATGCTGGCGACGCGGCCGTTTTCGAAGCGGACCCGGATGCGCTCTTCCTTGTGCTCGCTGTAGGTTTCGACGAACGCCGGCCGGTAGTACATGCGGTACCGCCGGATGCGGGGGTCGAAGTAGACGTGCCGTTCGTAGCCTACCATCTGGTCGCCCTCATACCGGGAATAGTAGGTGTTGTAGATCCAGGTGACGCGGCGGCCGTCGGCGTTGACCGATTCCCGCTTTTCGTCGGGATTGCCCAAGGCAAGGTAAACCTGGTCCTCGGTGAAGCCCAGGTCGATGCCGCCCTCGAGGATCTTGTCTTGGGCCGAGGGACTGGCGCTCAGAAAGGCCTCGGGCCGCTCCTTGATGCGGCTTTCCACTGATTGGCAGCCGGCAAGGAAGCCCAGGGCCGTGGCAAGTACCATGGTGCGAAAGAGTCGTGGATTCATGATAGGCCCTTCGACTGGCAGCCGGGCCCCGGGGTTCCCCTAAAAGTCAGGTCAAAGCCGCAGCCTGCGGAGGCGCAGGGCGTTGGCCACGACGGTGAGCGAACTCAGGCTCATGGCAGCCCCCGCAAACATGGGGTTGAGCAGCCAACCGGTGAAAGGAAACAGGATCCCCGCAGCCAGCGGGAGCCCGGCGAGGTTGTAGGCAAAGGCCCAGAACAGGTTCTGCCGCACGTTGCGCATCACGCCGCGACTGAGATGCACCGCCCGGACCAGGGCCGCCAAGTCCCCCTTCACCAGAACGATTCCGGCGCTGTGCATGGCGACGTCGGTGCCCGTGCCGAGGGCAATGCCCACCTCGGCCGCGGCCAGCGCCGGGGCGTCATTCAGGCCGTCGCCAGCGAAGATGACGCGCTTGCCACGGGCTTGATGGGCGCGCACCAACTCGTGCTTGCGGGCAGGTGTCACCTCGCCATGGAATTCATCGAGCCCGAGCCGGGCCGCCACGGCTTGAACCGTCGGGCCGCGGTCGCCGGACACGATGACGATCTGCAGGCCGAGGCGCTGCATTTCCGCGATCGCGCCGGCGGCCTCGGGTTTGAGCGCGTCCTCGAGGGCAATGAACCCGGCATCGCGGCCGTGAACCTTCACGCCCACCACCGTCGCCGCGGGATGGCCGGGAATATCGTGGCCCGCGGGCGCGCGGGCGACTTCCACCTGATGCTCCTCGACGGTGGCGGCCACCCCGACGCCGGGACGCGCCAGGAAACTGGTCGCCGGCGCCAGGGCCAGGCCACGGGTGAAGGCTGCGGAAACAATCGCGCGCGCCAGCGGGTGCTCGCTGCCGGCCTCGGCGGACGCCGCGAGTCGCAACAGTTCGTTCTCGCTGAAACCAAGCGCGGGCTGGATGAGCGTGACCTGCGGGCGGCCCGTGGTGAGCGTACCGGTCTTGTCGATGAGAAGGGTATCGGCGGCCGCGAGGGCCTCGAGCGCGGCGGCGTCCTTGACGAGCACGCCGGCCTGCGCCCCGCGGCCGATGCCGGTGACCAGGGAAACCGGGGTGGCGAGCCCGAGGGCGCAGGGACACGCGATGATGAGCACGGCCACGGCGTTCAACAGGCCGTAGAGCCAGCCTTGATGGGAAGCGAGCAGGGTCCAGGCGAGGAAGGTGAGCGCGGCGATGATGAGTACGGCGGGTGCAAACCAGGCCGAGACGCGGTCGGCCAGGCGGGCAATGGGGGCGTCGCTTTCGACGGCCTGCTCGACGAGTTTCACGATCTGGGCGAGCAGGGTGTCGGCCCCGACCCGCTCCGCGCGAAAGACAAACGAGCTGGTGGTGTTGAGCGTACCTGCGCTGACCTTTTCTCCGGCAACCTTCGGGAGAGGCAGCGGTTCGCCGGTCAACATCGATTCGTCGATCTCAGCTGTGCCTTCGACCAGGACACCGTCCACGGGCAGGTTCTCCCCGGGGCGCACCCGCAGCAGGTCGCCGGGTCGGACCGCTCCGACCGGCACGTCCTCCTCGCCACCGGCGTGGACGCGGTGCGCGGTCCGTGGAGCGAGGTTCATGAGGGCGCGGATGGCCGCATCGGTCCGGGCATGGGCGCGTTGTTCCAGGATCTGGCCGAGCAGGACAATGGTCGTGATGAAGGCGACCGCTTCGAAATAGAGCGGCACGCCATGGCGGGTCAGGTATTCGGGCGGGAATCGTTCCCAGCACAGGATGGCTGCCGCGCTGTAGAAATACGCGGCGCCGGTTCCGGTGACGGTTAGCGTGAACATGTTGGGATCCCGCTCGCGGATGGACTTCCACCAACGACCGATGAAGGGGGCGCCCGCCCAGAAAAAGACGGGTGTCGCGAGGAGCCACTGGAGCCACCCGCTCATGCGTGGCGAAAGGTGGTGGACGAGGTCCGGCAGAAACATCTCGCCCATCGCCATGACGAGCACCGGCACCGTCAGCACCGCGGAAACGTAGAGTCGCGGCCGCAGATAACGCTCGTGGGGCAGGCCCATGTAAACCAGTTCGTCGGAAGCGGGCGCCTGGCCCGATGCCGGCGCGTGGTGGTCAGGGCGTCCGTGATCGACGGGTTGATCGGAGGCGTGAGAGTGGGCACTCATGGGAGTCGCTCCTGCTTGGACGGGTCGGCCCGAGGCCGCAGCTTACGCCAGCTGCCGGTGGCGCGGGAGCCAGGCCAGCCCGGCGGCGGCAGTGACATCGTAAGCCATGCGGAATTGCGGCCACCAAGCGGGCACCCCCGCGTTAACGAAAGAATGCGGATGGAGGATTCGGGTTTTCATGAGAAAGGAGATCAGGATTTCGCCGGCGGGTTGAGGTGACGTTCCCGGAGCCAGGCGAAGATAACCGGGGTCACGATGAGAATGTGGACGAGGCTCGACAACATACCGCCAACGACGGGCGCCGCGAGCGGGCGCATTACCTCCACGCCGGTGCGGTCGGTCCAGAAGATCGGCAGCAGGGAAGCGACGGTGGTGGCGACGGTCATGACCTTGGGCCGCAGCCGGAGCCGGGCGCCTTCCTTCACGGCTGCAAGCAGCGCCGTGCGATCGAAAGCCGCGCCGAGTTCGGCGCGCTTCCGCGCGAGGGCCTCCTCCAGGTAGACGACCATCACGACACCCGTCTGGATGGCGGTGCCGAACAGGGCGATATACCCGACCCAGACGGCGACGCTGAAGTTATAGCCCAGCGCCGCCTGCAGGAGCACGCCGCCCGTGAGTGCGAAGGGCACCGCAAGCACAACATGGGCCGCTTCGGCCACCGAGCGGAACGTCATCACCAGCAACACGAAAATGATGCCGATGACCGCCGGAAAGACATAGCTGAGTGTCCGCCGGGCCCGAAGCTGCTGCTCGTACTGGCCCGAATATTCGAGGGTCATGCCGGAATCGAGTTTCACCTCGCGGGCGAGCCGTTCCTTGATCTCGTCGACAAAGCCACCGAGGTCGCGGTCGCCCACATTGGCTTGCACAAACACCCGCAGCCGGCCGTTCTCGCTGGCGATTTCGTTGGGGCCGACGATGCGCCGGATGTCGGCCAGCTGGCGCAGCTGCACGAGCGCGCCGGAAGGAGTCGTAAGTGGGAGTTCGCCGAGCTTTTCGATGTCTTCCCGGTCCGCCTGCTCGAGCCGGACCTGCAGCGGCCAGCGTTCGCGGCCCTTCAGCGTGGTGCCGACCGTGGCGCCGCCGAGACCGGCTTCCACATAGTCGTAAACGGCTTTCACGCTCAGGCCGTAGCGGGCGATGTCTTCGCGCCGCACGGCGATCTCGAGGTAGGGTTTGCCCTGCACCCGCGACGGGGCGACGCCGGTCGCGCCCTGGATCCGATTGATGACTCGCTCGACCTCGAAGGCCTTGGCCTGGAGCGCGTCGAGGTTGTCGCCGAAAATCTTCACCCCGACCTGCGCGCGAATGCCGGTGCTGGTCATGAGCACGCGGTTTTCGATGGGCTGGAGGAATCCCGGCACATAACCGGGCACATTCATGAGCCTGGCGCTGAGGTCGGCGATGATGCCGGCCTTCGTCGTCCCCGCCGGCCACTGGCTCTCGGGCTTCAACATGATGGTCGTCTCGATCATCTCGACCGGCGCCGGGTCGGTGGCCGTCTCGGAGCGGCCGAGCTTGCCGGCCACGGAGGCCACCGCGGGATGCTCGCTGATGACCCGGTCCTGCCAGGCCATGACGCGCTGCACCTCGGTCAGCGAGGTCGCCGGCAACAGCACCGGCATGAAGAGCAGCGAGCCCTCCTCGAGCGTCGGCATGAACTCGCGGCCGAAGCCGGAGAGACGAGCTGAGAGCCGAGGGCTGAGGGCCGAAAGCTTGTGCAACACGGGGCGCGGCAGCCCGAACGCCACGAGGCACGAGAATGCCAGCAGCGCCCCGGCAAGCCCGAGGACCGCCCTGCGGTGGCCGAGTGCCCACTCGAGCGCCGGGTCATAGAGCCTGAGCAGGGATTTCATCAGCCAGTTTTCGCCCTCGGGCTTGAACGGCCCCCGCACGAGGAGGGTGCAGAATACCGGCACGGCGGTGACGGCGAGGAGAACCGCGCCGACCAGCGCAAAAGTCTTGGTGAAGGCGAGCGGGTGGAACATCTTGCCGGACTGGCCCCCCAGCAGGAACACCGGCACGAACGCCAGGATGATGACCAGCATGGAGAAGAACATCGGCCGGCCGACTTGCGTGGAGGCGTCGAGCGTGTGCTGGAACACTTCCGCCGGCGTAAGCCGGCGCTTCAATTCCTCCTCGGCCCGCTCGCAATGCCGGATGACATTTTCCGTCATCACGATGCCCGCATCCACCAGGACGCCAATGGAGATTGCGATGCCCGTGAGCGACATGATGTGCGACGGGATGCCGAACCGGTCCATCAGGATGAACGCAATCAGGATCGAGGCCGGCAGGGGCAGCGTGACGATGAGGATGCTGCGGAAGTGGAACAGGAACAGGATGTGCGCGAGCGTGACCAGGATGATCTCCTCGGTCAGCGCATGCTTGAGCGTGCCGATGGCGCGCCCGATGAGATCGCTGCGATCATAGAAGGATTCGACGGTCACGCCGCGCGGCAGGCCGGGAGCCAGCTCCGCGAGCCGGGCTTTGACGTCCTGGATGACCTGCCAGGCGTTCTCGCCATAGCGCATGACGACAATTCCGCCGACCACCTGCCGGCCGTTCACATCGAGCGCGCCGCGGCGGAAGTCGCCGCCGATCCGCACCGTGGCGACGTCGCGCAGGCGCAGCGGCGTGCCCTGGCGCGGCTGCAGGGCGACGGACTCGAGGTCGGCGGCGTTTTGCACCAGGCCAATGCCGCGAACGATGTACTCGGCGCCGTTTTCCTCGATGGTCTTGCCGCCGATGTTGCGATTGCTGGCGGCCACGGCGTCCATTACTTCGCCCAGCGTGACGCCATATTGCTTCAGTTTGAGCGCCGACACCTCGACCTGCCACTGTCGCACGAAGCCGCCGATGCTCGCAACTTCGGCCACGCCCGGGACGGAGGCGAGTTGGTAACGGACGAAAGTGTCCTGCAGCGCGCGCAATGAGCCGAGATCCTGCGTCCCGGACTCGTCCTTCAGGTAGTATTGATAGACCCAGCCGAGGCCGGTGGCGTCGGGCCCCAGGCGGGCGGCCACGCCCTCGGGCAGGAGGTCACCGAGGGAGTTCAGCCGCTCCAGCACGCGGGTGCGGGCGAAATAGGTGTCCACCTTGTCCTCGAAGATGACGGTGAGAAACGAAAACCCGAACATCGACGTGGCGCGCACGGTGCGCACGCCGGCCAGGCCCTGGAGCGACACGCTCAGCGGGTAGGTGACCTGGTCCTCGATTTCCTGCGGGCTGCGTCCGGGCCAGTCGGCATAGACGATCACCTGGTTTTCGGAAAGGTCCGGGATGGCGTCGATCGGCACGCGGGTGAGGGCGACCGCGCCCCAGGCGCAGAGCGCCACGAAGGCGGCCAGCACCAGGAACCGGTTGTGCAGCGACCAGCGGATGAGGTGGTTGATCATGGCCCGGCCCTCATTTCAGTTCCTCGCCGCACTCGAGCATGGCGGAGCCGAAGAACGGGTTGCGTATGTCGGCCGCGCGGGAAAGCCAGCGTCCCGTGCCCAGCACGGGCGTCATCGGGCACTCGAAGGCATGCAACGACTCGCGGTGCTGCACGTGTTGCAGGCGGACGATGTCCACCAGCGCGGTGCTGAATGGCTCGAAGGCGCGTCGCGCGGCGCGGAGGTCAGGGCCGTCGACGAGCGAGTTCTTGAACTCCGCGAGCGGCCCACGGGCGGCAGGGGCATGGTGGGATAGATAGGCACCGAGGTCCGCGCGCAACGCCGGCAGGATTTCCCGGTAGGCGGGCAGGTCGTCCTTGGCGAGGGCGGCGGCGGCATCTGCGCCGGCATACGCGAGCGCCTTTAAGGCGGCGTAGGCCGACGCGCTGAGGTCTGGCTCGGCCGCGGAGACCCTGCTCGGGGTGGTTTCACGATTGTCGTGGTCGCCGCCGATGGCCGCATGGGCGAGCTGCGCCTGGCCGTCGAGGATCAGGGCGCCTTCGATGACCACGCGGTCGCCTTCCGCAAGGCCGGCGATTACCTCCGCGTGGGTGTCACCAAAGCGGCCGAGCTTGATCTCGCGGGCCGCGTAGGTGTGGTCGCCGCGCTCCACATAGACGACAGGGTGGCCGAGGTGTTGGAGCACCGCGGTCCGGGGTGCAAGCAACACCTCGGGAGTCTCGACCTTCACGCCGGCGATGCCGGTCTGGCGGTGCCGCAGCGCACGGTCGCTGTTGTCGAGGACGACGC
Source organism: Lacunisphaera sp. (assembly GCA_035549955.1). GTDB lineage: Bacteria > Verrucomicrobiota > Verrucomicrobiia > Opitutales > Opitutaceae > Lacunisphaera. Next base: position 6,998 of record DASZPS010000231.1, read on the forward strand.
GGGCCTTGGCGGTGTGGGTGGTCTCGTTGAGGTTGGGATCAATGAACGTGAGGGGAGCGGTGAGGATCCGGCCGGCGAGGGACGCCAGGCTGAGTTCGACCGTCTGGCCGGGCTTCACCCAGGCGAGGTCCGGCTCGTAGACATCGAACACGAACCACATCCGGGAGAAGTCGCCGATTTCGAACAACCGGTCGTTGGTCTCGACATACTGGCCCTCGTAGGCGGCCCGCGAAACGACGGTGCCGGACATCGGCGCGCGGATGTTGACCATCGCGGTGGGCTCGAGGGTTTTTTCGAGGATGCCGATTTCCTCCTCGGTCAGGCCGAGTTCGAGGAGGCGCTCGCGCGCTTCCGCGCGCTGGGAAACGGTGAACGCCGCGCTGCCCGCCCGCAGCCGCTCCACGTAGGTGCGCTGGGCCGTGAGCATCTCGGGGCTGTAGATGGCGGCGAGCGGTTCGCCCTCGCGCACCTCGGCGCCGACGTAGTTGACATGGAGTTTTTCGACGCGGCCCGGCACGCGGGCGGCCAGGATGCGGTGCCGGGTTTCGTCATCGTCGATCACGCCGTTCACGCGCAGCGTGCGCACGAGTGGACCGCGGGTCACCGCGGCCGTTTTCACGCCGGTGACGGCAATCTGGCCCGGCGTCAGCGTGACCAGGTTGGGATCCAGCGGTTGGCCGGAGGCGCCGGCATTCGTGGCGGCGACCAGCGCCATGCCGCAGATCGTGCATTTGGCATCCGGTTGGTCGGACTTGATCCACGGGTGCATGGGGCACTGGTAAAGCGTGGCATGGTCGTGGCCGGGTTCGGCGGCGGCGACAAGGGTGGCGAAAGCCAGGGAAAGGAGAGCGAGGAAGATTTTCATGACGGCAATTGGGCAGGCGGTTACAGGGAAGAAACCTTGCCGGCGGCGGCAGAAAGCCCGCGGGCAAGCACGACACGGCTCCGCGCAACGACCTGCGCGGGCACACTGCTCCCGCGCCTTAAATCAGGAAACTGCAGTGCACCGCGAACAAGGGCACACGCACAACGGGCGTTCCCGCGCGGGATACGCACCGGACCGGCAGCATGGCCAGTCGCGAATCAGACCGGACAACAAAGTAAACGATTCCCGATCTGGGCGCAGGCCGAAGCCGCTTCGCCTCCGCGCGCTGGACCGTCGCGACCGGCAGCGTCGCGCCGCACTGGGGAGCAGTGGGAACCGGCCCGCAATCAGGCATCCCACAGGCGCCGCCTTGGTCGCCACAACAGCAGGGCTCAGCCGGGGCCATCGCCACATTCACGGGCTGCACCTGCGCCAGCGCGGTGCAGACGGCGAGGATCAGGAGCCAGGTGAGTCGTTTCATGGCGGTCGGCTGGCGATAGGGATACCCATGCCCTCGGCCCCGGCAACCCGATATTCCCCACTTGCCGCCGGGCGCGAAGGGTTTCGCAAGAAACGCTCAGCCGGGATCATGCAGTTGGTGGGCGTCGGTTTCCACACCGACGCCAGGTTCGCACGCCTCGTGAGTCCTTGTCGTCGATATGGAAATCGACGACCACCTTTCGGTCGGTTCGCTACC
>DASZPS010000232.1:0-10879 GCA_035549955.1 Lacunisphaera sp.
TTGGTGGGCGTCGGTTTCCACACCGACGCCAGGTTCGCACGCCTCGTGAGTCCTTGTCGTCGATATGGAAATCGACGACCACCCTTCGGTCGGTTCGCTACCGAGCGAAACGGCGCTTCAATTGCATGATCCCGGCTCAGGTTTCAGGTCTCAGCCGGGATCTTGCAGTTGATGGTGGAGCGACCTGCTCCCCAGGACGCTTTGCACGCAGCGGACGTCCTCAGCGCGTTGGGGAGCAACGCGCTCCACCTTTTGGTGTGCTCGTCTTTTGCTCTGAAAGTAGGTTTCAACTGCATGAGTTCAGCTCAGTTTTCCAAAAGTAAAAGGGCGCACCCTTTGCAGGATGCGCCCAGTCTTACCGGCCCGGTGCAATGTCCGCGTTAGCGGACATAGAAGATGGCGTAGCGATAAACGCCGCGGAAATAGATGAGGGCGATGTTGCGGCCGTTGCGCATGGCCTTCTTGGCCGACGCAAGGTCGGTGATTGGTATCCGGTTGATCTGCTCGATGACCGCACCCTGGCGGAAGTATTCGGCGTAGGGCGAGTTTTCGGTGACGTCGGTGATCAGCAGGCCGTTTTCCACCCGGTCGTCGATGCGGAACTGCTTGCGGCCATCGTCCGTCAGCATCTCGGCGGTCACGCCGGGGAGCAACTCGCCGCTCGGCCCGTCAGACACGCGGCCGAGGACAATTTCCTTGGCTTCCGCCTTGCCGTCGCGGAGGTACTTGACCGTGACCTTCGTCTCAGGCGCGCTTTGACCGACATAGAGGCGCAGTTCGTCGACCGAGGTGACCTTGCGGTCATCGATACCGACGATGACGTCGCCGCGCTTGATGCCTGCCTTGGCCGCGGGACCGTCCGGCGGGTTCAGGTTGGTGACGATGGCGCCCCGGGTGTCCTTCGGCAGGCCGAATTCCTCGGCGAGTTCGGTGGTGATGGGAGCGGTGGCCACGCCGAGGAGGCCGCGCGCCACGGTGCCGGTCTCGATCAGGCTGTGCATGATGGAGCTGGCGAGGTTGACCGGGATGGCGAAGCCGATGCCGATGTTGCCTTGGGAATTCGAGAGGATGGCCGAGTTGATGCCAACGAGCCGGCCCCGGGCGTCGATCAGCGCGCCACCGGAGTTACCCTGGTTGATGGCGGCATCGGTCTGGATGAAATCCTCGTAGCCCTGCACCTCGTCGAGGATGCCGACCTTGCGGCCCGTGGCGGAAACGATGCCCATGGTGACCGTCTGGCCGACGCCGAGCGGATTGCCGATGGCGAAAACCACGTCACCCACGCGGAGTTTGGAACTATCGGCGATCGTGACCGTCGGGAGGTTCTCCGCCTCGATCTTGATGACGGCGACGTCGGTCTTGGGATCGGTGCCAATGAGCTTGGCGGTATATTCGCGGTCGTCGGACAGCGAAACCTTCAGTTCATCGGCCTCCTCGACCACATGATTGTTGGTGATGATATAGCCGTCGGGTGAGATGATCACGCCCGAGCCGAGCCCGCGGAGCTTTTGTTCGCGGCCCTGCACGCCGAGCTGGCGATAGAACTCCGGGATCTGTTCGCGGACCACCTTGCTGGAATAGACCGAGATGACCGCGGGGCGGATGGCTTCCAGCGCATCGGCGTAGCTGGTGACCACCGCGGACTTGGTGTCGTTGATCGGGGTCGCGTCGACCTTGAGGGTCGGTTTCTTGAGGGGCGCCGTGGCGGTGGCGGGCTTCTTGTCCGCAGCGATGAGGCCGAGGGAGAGCCCGACGAGGGACGAGGCAAGGATGATGGAAAGAGCAGCCGTCTTGGATTTCATGGAAATGGGTGCGACTGAAGACACTAGGCACGCCGCCCGGTTCCGCCAGCGAGGGTTCAGAAGCCCTTGATTTTGAACAAGCTGGTAACGCTCTCGTTGGTGTTGATGCGGAGGATGGCTTCACCGAGAAGCGGGGCGATGCTGAGGACCGTGATGGGCAGCCCGCGCGTGTCGATCGGCACGGAGTTGGTGGTGATCAGCTCGTCAATCAGGCCGGTCTTGAGGCGCTCATAGGCGACCTCGGCGAGGACGCAGTGGCTGACGGCGGCGCGGATGCTTTTGGCGCCATGTTCCTTCAGGAGCTTGGCGGCGGCGGTCAGGGTGCCGGCGGTCTCGGTGATGTCATCGACGAGCAGCACATCGCAGCCGTCGACCTCACCGACGACACTGATGGCCTCGACGGTGGTGGCGCTCTTGCGCTTCTTCGCCACGAGGCCGAGGGAGGCGCCGAGGACGTCGGCGTAAGCCGACGCCATCTTCATCCCGCCCACGTCGGGGGAGAACACGACCAGGTTGTTGCTGCGTTTGGTCGCCAGGTATTGGAAGAAAACCGGCGAGGCGAAAAGGTGGTCCACCGGGATGTCGAAGAAGCCCTGGATTTGCTGGCTGTGGAGGTCCATCGCGAGCACGCGGTTCGCGCCGGCGGACATCAGGAGATTGGCCACGAGCTTCGCCGTGATGGGCACGCGGGGCTGGTCCTTGCGATCCTGCCGCGCGTACCCGTAGAACGGGATGACGGCCGTGATGCGCGAGGTCGACGCGCGCTTGGCGGCGTCGATCATGATCAGCAACTCCATCAGGTGATGGTTCGTCGGCGGGCAGGTGGACTGGATGATGAAGACATCCGCCCCGCGGATGTTCTCGTTGATCTTCACGAACGACTCGCCGTCGGGAAAGCAATTGACCGTCGCATCGCCGAGGGGGACGCCGATGGACTGGCAAATCTCCTCTGCCAGCGCGCGGTTGGATGAGCCGGAGAATATCTTGAGCTTCGTGTCCCTCATTGGGTGCCGTGGTAGCCGAGAAGCAGACCAGCGGGAAGGAGAAAAAGGCCGAAGCGGCCTGAATGTCGAAAGTCGAGGGACAAACGTCGAACGCTTCCGACCTTCCCGTCTCCCGCCGCTCCGGATGTTCGCCTTGCGACTGTCGACCTTCGACTACTTTTGCTCCAGCGCCTCGACCCGCTTGAAAAGATCAGGCAGCTTCTGCTGGAGCACCGCAATCCGCCGCTCGAGCATGTAGGGAATGGCGGGGGTGCCGTTGACGTAGGCGCCGGCGGGAATGTCGGTGGAGATTCCCACCTGGCCGCCGCCCTTGGCTCCCTTGCCAATGGTGATGTGCCCGCCGACGCCGGCCTGGCCTCCGAGGATGACGTAATCCTCCAAGGTGGTGCTGCCGGAGATGCCCACCTGCGAGCACAGGATACAGTGGCGGCCAATGACGACGTTGTGGGCGATCTGCACGAGATTATCGATCTTGGTGCCCTCGCCCACCACGGTCCGGCTGAAGCGGGCTCGGTCCAGGGCCGAATTGGCCCCGATCTCAACGTCGTCGCCGATGACCACCGTGCCGACCTGCGGGACCTTTTCGTGGCGGCCGGCCACGAACTCGTAGCCGAAGCCATCGGCGCCGACGACGACTCCCGGCTGGAGCCGCACCCGCGCGCCGAGGAGGCAGGTGGTCGCAATCACGCAACCGGGCATGACCCAGCACCCGGGCCCGATGCTGGCATCCCGGCCGACAAAAACCGAGGCGTGCAACACGGCGCCGGCGCCAACCCGGACCCCGTCCTCGACGACGCAAAGCGGGCCGACGTGGGCCGAGGGATCCACTTGGGCGGACGCTGCGACCACCGCGCTCGGATGGATGCCCGGGGTTGGCTTCGGCCAGAGGGACTGTTCGATGCGGGCGCATACCCGGGCGAGCGCGACCGAGGGGTTTTCCACGAAGATCAGGACCTGGTCGGCCGCCGGCTCGCCCGTGTAATCCAAAGGCACCAGGATGGCGGTCGCCGCGCACCCGGGCACCTGGGCCTTGTATTTGGCGTTCCCGAGGAAGGAGAGGTCTCCCGGCCGGGCCGCATTGAGCGAAGCCAGGTCGTTGAGCGTGCGGGTGGTCGTGCCGGCCGTGCGCTGCGCACCGACCAGCGCAGCGATTTCAGCGGGGGTGTAACTGACCTGCATGGATGCGGGGCAAGCGGATTAACCGTTCATGCACGATGACAGAACCGATCGAAAGGCCAAAAAAAGGCCCTGTTCGGAGGAACAGGGCCTGGCAAGGTGACTGTTACTTCTTCGGCTCGGGGGTCGCGACCTTCGGAGCGGGAAGCGCGCCCGGTGCGGGCTGGGTCGTGCCCGCGGGAGCCGTGGTCGGGGCGGCGGGCGCCGGCCGATCCTTGTTCTCCTCCTTGACCAACTCCTCGGTGATGTCGAAGGCTGCGTCCGAATAGAGCACGACCGGGATCTTGTAGATCGACGGGCCGGATTTATCGAGGACCAGCGTGGCGCCATGCCGCTTGGCGATCTCGACCACGAGCTTGTTGATCTTGTCGAGCAGGAGTTCGCGGTGGTTGTCGATGCGCTGCTGGAGGATTCGCTGCGTATTCTGGATGAAGTTCTGGATCTCAGCCGTCTTGCGCTGCAGTTCCTCGTATTTCTTCTGGACCTCGCCCTCCGCCTTGGTGCGGGCCTCGGCGGTCAAGAGCGTGTTCTTGGCCTGCTCCACGAGTTCCTTGTAGGAGTCCACGATGAGCTGGCGTTGCTTGCCCATCTCCTCGGTCTGTTCCTCGGCCTTCTTCTTGGATTCCTGGATCTTGGCGTTCGCCTCCTCGGATTCCCAGTGGGATTCAAAGGCTTTGGCGACATCGACCACGACCAGTTTCACCGCCGGCTGGGCCTGCAGCAAGGAGGTGGCGGCCGCGAGGGCAGCGAGGGTGACGATTGAGCGGAGCGACTTTTTCATAGGGATCGGGTTGGAGGGGTGATCAGAAGCGTGTGCCAAACGAGAAGTTGAACTGGTTGCCCTTCTTGTTGAACTTGTCGGTCGTGAGCGGAATGCCGAAATCGAGGCTCAGCGGGGCGCCCGCGACGAAAAGCCGCAGGCCGAAGCCGAAGTTGTCGTTGTAATCGAGCGGGCTGAAATCATAGGCGTCCGTGTTCACGAAGCCACCGTCGTAGAAGATCGCCGCGCGCACCGGCTTCACGACGTCGAAGGAGTATTCCAGGCTGACGAAGCCATAGGTCTTGCCGCCGAGCGGTTCGCCCGAGGGGTCCTTGGGGCCGACCATGCGGAATTCGAAACCGCGCAGGTCCTGCGGGCCGCCGAGGAAGAAGCGGTCGTAGAACGGCACGCCCGGCACGTAGCTGATGGACTGGGTGACGGTGCCGCCGGTGCCGGTGCCGTCGTCGACGGTGAAATCGCGCGTCACCGTTTTGTCGCTGTCGCCGAAGCTGTCGACCACGCCGGTGCGGCCGATGACCGCCAACACCTGTTCCTGGAATTCCGCCACGGGGAAGAACTTTGAGCCGCGCAGCTCAAGCTTGTAGTAATGGTTGTCGCCGCCGAGCGGGCCGCCCGCGACATCGAGCCCGAGGTTGGTGTAATGGCCGCGGGTCGTGTTGATGATCTTGTCGCGAGTGTCCTGGGTCAGGTTGAGGCCGACGCGCGACGTGGTGGTCTTGCCCGCCAGCAGGATGATGCTGGGAGGCGCGCTCGGACTGACGTTGGCGATGTCGACGACCTCGTAGGTGTAGGAGAGCTGCGACTCGAGCCAGTTGAACAGGCGCTTGCGGGTGTAGATCTGGCCGCCGGTGCGGATTTCCTCGTAGTAGGAGCTGTTGTAGTCGGAAGTCGTCCGGTAGAGGTTGAAACCCAAGGCGAGTTCGCGCTCGAGGAAATATGGCTCTTCGAAGCCGAGCAGGAGCTCGCTGGACTGCGAGCCGATCTGGAAACGCAGGCGGAACTTCTGGCCGTCGCCCTGGAAGAGCGAGCGGTGGTTGAACAGGTCGAAGTTGGATTGCGTCACCTCCGCGAACACCACGGCCCGCTCGAGCGAACTGAAGCCCGCGCCGAAGGTCAGGTTGCCGGTGCGTGCCTCGTGGACAGAAATCTTGAGGGTGCGGCGGCCCGGGATGTTGGTCGATTCGTCGGTGACGTTGACCGGATCCTCGAAGAAGCGGGTGTTTTCGAGGCGCAGCTTGCTGATCTTCATGCGGACGCCATCGAAGATGTCGCCCGGGCCGAGGACCAATTCGCGCAGGATGACGATGCTCTTGGTCTTGGTGTTGCCCTCGATCTTGATCGACTCGACCTGGAACTGCTCGCTCTCGTTGATCTGGTACTCGATGTCGATGTTGCCGGTCTCGAGGTTGGGCTTGCGGACCAGCCGGGCGCGGGTCTGGAGGTAGCCGCTGCGGCTGTAGAAGTCCTCGATCGACTCCACGTCCTTGTCCAGTTTTGAAGGCGTGAAGACCATGCCCTTGCGCTCGCGGGGCAGCAACTTGAGCAAGGCCTCGGGGAAGACCTTGTTGCCGGTGAAGCTGATCTCGCCGATGCGGTACTGCCGGCCTTCGACGATGCGAATGGTGATCACCAGCTTGTCGGGCTTGGGATAATCAAAAGTCACCTTGTCTTCGGCGATTTCGACGTCGAGGTAGCCCTGCTCCTGGTAATAGTCGCGCAGCTTGACGAGATCCTCGTCGAACTCGTCGTCCTTGAGGCGGCCGTTGCCGACGAGCCAGGAGAAGATGTGCCACTTCTTGGTCTCCATCTCCTTCTTGAGGCGGCGGGCCTTGATGTGGTCGTTGCCGACGAAATTGATGGCCGCGATCTTCACGCGGGCGCCCTCGCGGATCTTGAAGGTGACGGTGCTGAAGCCGGTGCCGCGGTTGCGATCGATGGTATAGCTCACCTGGGCCTGGTTGTAGCCGCGTTTTTGGTAAAATTCGTAGATCTTCTGCGTATCCTCCTTAATCTGGCGTTCGTCCAGGGGACCGTTGGCCACGGTCTTGATCTCCTTGGCCAGGCGCCGCCACTTCACGGATTTGTTTCCCTCATAGGCGACAGTCAGGACGCGAAACTTCGGGGTCACCTCGATCACGAGGTTGACGTGGTTGTCGGGCAGCTGCTCGCGCTTGACCTCGATGAATTCGAAAATGCCGGTGCGGTAAAGCGAACGGATGTCGCGGTCGATCAGCGCCTCGTCCAAATCCGTATCCTCGCGCAAGACCATGTTGGCGCGGACGATCTGCTCGCTGACATTGGCCATCCCGATGAACTTGATGGTGATCTTGTCGATATGGCTCGGGGCTGGCGCGCCCTCCTGCCCCGGCTCGGTCAGTCCCGCCTGGGCCAGCAGCCCGCCGGCACCGGCCGTCAGGAAAAACAGGGCCGCAAAGGCCGGTTGGAGCAGCTTACGGAGTAAAGTTTTCAAAGCGCGTAATTTCTTGAAGGAAAGTCAGTTTCAAATCACCTACCGGTCCGTTGCGCTGCTTGGCAACGATTAAATCCGCGGCATTGGCAGCGGTCTGGAATTTTTCGTCGGCATCCTTGGGGCGGGAGAGCATGAGCACTACGTCGGCGTCCTGCTCGATGGACCCGGATTCGCGCAAGTCCGACAAGCGGGGCGTGCGGTTCTCCTTCTCCGACGAGCGATTGAGCTGGCTTAGGACTATGACCGGGAGGTCAAGTTCCTTGGCCATCGCCTTTAATCCGCGGGAGACCTCGGCGACCTGTTGCTCGCGCGGCGCGCGGGGGTCGGTGCCGCTCACGAGTTGGAGATAGTCGACGATGATCAGCCCGAGTTTCTTGCGGGCGTAGATGCGGCGCGCCTTGGCCCGCATTTCCATGATCGTGAGATTGCTCGAGTCGTCGATCAACAGGGGCGTCTTCTTGAACTCCTCGGCGGCCTGGCCGAGGGCGTTGACCTCGCGGCCATCGCGGCCGACCAGGCCGTCGCGCAGGAGCTTCATGTTCACGCGCGAGCGGGAACAGAGCATGCGCAGCGCGAGCTGGGACGAGCTCATTTCCAGGGAGAACACGAGCACCGGCACCGGGTCCTTCCCCGCCTTGGGCATGGAAGCGGCCTCGGCGATGTTCAGGGCAAAGCTCGTCTTGCCCATGGACGGTCGCGCCGCGATCACGATCATTTCCTGACGCTGGAAGCCAAAGGTCATCGCGTCGAGGTCCTTGAAACCCGAAGTGACGCCCGTCAGCTCGCCCTTTTTCATGAGCAGCTTGGCGATGACGGTGTTGGCCTCCTTGACCGCATCCTTGATCTCGGCGGCGCTGTCACTGACGCGGTCTTGCGTGACCTTGAAGAGGTCTTGTTCGACCTTGTCGACGAACTCCTCGAGACCGCCGCTGAAGCCGTAAGCCTGCTCGATGGCGCCCGTGGCTGTCTTGATCAACTCGCGCAGCAGGTGTTTCTCCCGGACCTTCTCGATGAAATAACCGGCGTGGGCCGTGGTCGGAATGCGGCCGGTCACCTGCATGAGGTAGGGAAAGCCGCCGACCTGCTCCAGCTGCCGGCGCGTGGTCAGTTCCTCCGCGAGCACCTCGAGGTTCACGGGCTGTCCCTTCTGGTAGAGGTCGATCATGACCTGGAACAGCGTCTGGTTCGACGGCCAGTAGAACGAGTCCGTCGAAATGCGCGCCTCGAGGCAGCGGGAAATCGTGTCGCTGCCGTCCAGCAGGCAGCAGGCGAGCACGTGTTGCTCGGCCTCCTCGCTGGCGGGCATGTCGCGCCCGATGGGCCGGTGCTCGCCCGGGACGCCGGGCACGCCCACGGTCCCGGCGCGGGGAGCGCGGGAGGGCGAACGGGATTCGACGCTGACTTCGGCCATTGGACAGTTCAGTTAGCCGGGCGGAAATCCGTCCGGCAACCTCGGAATGTGAACAAATTTTCCAGATGTTATTCGCGGGGCGGAGCGCGGCGACCCCAGCGCGCTTCACCGGTAAAAACGCCGTGGGATCACGGCGTGCCACCAAACAAAAAAACTGCGGCGTGAACCGCAGCTTTGGGCCCCTGACGCCAGGCTCAGGAGGCGGCGGGCTCGATCGGGTTCTCGGAGACCACGTCGAAGCTGAGTTCGACGCTGACTTCGGGGTGCAGGCGGATCTTCACCTCGTGCTTGCCGAGGGTCTTGATCGGCTGGCCGAGGTGGATGCGCTTCTTCTCCACGGTGATGCCGGCCGCGGTGAGCTTGTCGTGGATGTCATTCGCGGTGACCGCGCCGAAGAGCTTGCCGCCCTCGCCGGTCTTCACGGCAATGGCGATCGCCGCCTTGGAGATCTGCTTGGCAAGCGCCTGGGCGCCGTCGAGCTCCTTGGCCTCGCGGAGGCCGCGGGCCTTCTTGAGCGCCTCGATGCGCTTGCGGTTGGCGCCGGTGAGCGGCACGGCCATGCCCTGGGGCAGGAGGAAATTACGGGCGTAGCCGGCGCGGACCTTGACCTGGTCGCCTTCGGCGCCGAGGCCGTCGACCGGCTTGAGGAGGAGGATTTCGTTGTTAGCCATTATCGGAGTTGGTTTAAAGTTTTCGGTTTACAGATTTCGTTACAGGCGCGCTCAGAACGGAACGTCTTCGTCGAGGTTTTCCTGCGGGGGCGCGGAAGCGGCGGGCTTGGGCGCCGCGCCGGCGCGGGGCGCGTATGAGCGGGCTTCCCCACCCTCGCCACCACCGCCTTCGCCGCGGCCGCCGCCGAGGAACTGGAAGTTCTCGAGCACAACCTTCATGCGGCTGCGCTTTTCCTTGGTGTTCTTGTCCTCCCATTGGTCGAGGCGCAGCCGGCCTTCGACGAAGAGCGGGCGGCCCTTGGTGCAATACTTGGAGATGTTCTCGCCCGACTTCCCCCAGGCCTCGATGTCCACATAGGTCACCTCTTCGCGCTCGCCACCGCTGTCGTCCTTGAACTTGCGATTGACCGCGATGCTGAACGTGCAGATGGCGGTACCCTTCGGCGTGACCCGCAGCTCGGGGTCGCGGGTCAGGTTGCCGATGAGCATTACTTTGTTGAGGTTGGCCATGGGAGGGGGGCGCAGGGCGCCGGGTCAGGCGTTCTCGACGAGCGTGCGGTACACGCTGGTGTTGAGCCGCAGGCGCTCATGGAGCTGGGCGGGGGCGGCGGAAGGGGCCGAGAAGGCGACCTGGACGTACACCCCGGCGGGGAACTTGTCGTCGGTCTTGCGGGCAAACTCCCGGCGGCCGATGTTCTCGACGGCGGTAACCTCGCCATGGACGGCGGAGATTTCCTTCTTCACGCCGTCGATGATGGACTCGACGGAGTCTTCCTTGCCCCGGTTGTCGAGGATGAAGGTGGCTTTGTAGTTACGTTTGGTCTGGCTCATGTTGATCGCGGCGGTTGAGGAGGTTCATGGCGTGGGCGGGGCCGCTGGCGAGCAGCAGGCGGAGGCCGTCCACGAGGGTGGTTAGTTGGTTGGATAGGAAGGTGGTTTCTGCGGGTGAAAACTTTCCGAGCACGAAGTCCTTGAGGTCCATCTCCGCGGGGCGGGCGTTACCGATGCCGAGCCGGTAGCGGACGAATCCGTTGCCGAGGTGCTCGAGCAGGCTGGCGATCCCGTTGTGGCCGCCGGCACTGCCGGTGACCGATACCTTCACGCGGCCGAGGTCGATGTTGAGATCGTCGTAGGCCACGATGAGCGCGTCAGGCGCGACGTGGTGAAAATCGAGCACGGCGCGCAGGGCGCGCCCGCTTTCATTCATGTAGGTCTGCGGCTTGACGAGCAGGCGGGTAAGGCCGGGGCGGACATCCCAGCGGGCGGTCTCGGACTCGAAGCGGGATTCCTTTTTCCACTTCAAGCCCTCGGCGGCGGCGAGCGCTTCCACCACGGTGAAACCGAGGTTGTGGCGCGTGCCGGCGTATTCACGCCCGGGGTTGCCCAGTCCAGCGATGACTGTGACGGACATGGCTCAAAGAACAGCGAACAAAACGGGCCACGCGCGGGGGCGCGGCCCGTGGAAAGGGGTTACTTCTTGGCGGGCGCGGCAGCCGGCTTGGCCCCGGCGGCCGGAGCGGCGGCCTTCGCGTCCTTGGCGGGCGCGGCAGCGGCCTTGGCGTCG
>DASZPS010000233.1:0-14389 GCA_035549955.1 Lacunisphaera sp.
TGATGCTCGACGCCCTCCAGATGGCGATCACCCAGCGTCGGCCCAAGCCAGGCCTGATCGTACACTCCGATCGTGGCGCCCAATACGCCAGCGACGATTATCGCCAGTTGCTCGCCCGCCACGGCCTGATCGCCTCGATGAGCCGCAAGGGCAACTGCTACGACAACGCCTTCGTCGAGTCGTTCTGGAGCAGCCTCAAGTACGAGACGGTGTATCACCGCCGCTTCGCCTCCCGCGCTGCCGCCAAGGCCGCGCTCTTCCACTATATCGAAAGCTTCTACAACCGCCGCCGGCTCCACTCGAGCCTTGGCTATCTCAGTCCAGCCAACTTTGAATCCCAACTAAACTAAATCACCCCTGCACCACTGTCCGAAATATCGGGGGAAACCCAAGTCGCTCCACCTTTTACTGCATAGTTGGCTAGGTTAAGGCTGGTGGTTGGTGGAGCTGATTTTGAAGACACTACCAAGCGCGGCATTGTCCATCCGGGATTCCGGCGGCGGTGCCGGGCTCAACAATGAGCCCGGGCAGGCGATTGCCCGGGGAAACCGGCGCGCCAACGTGGGCGTCTCCGTTGTTGCGGACGGAATTCCCGTCCTGACTTACCCCGCCAATTTTCTCATGAAAAGGAACGTGCTTTGGTTTTGTTCGTCCCGGCTGCTGTTGTTGTTGTTCGCTCTCGCGGGGCCCCGCGGGGCTGCGGTCCCGCCGGAAGGCGACTGGATGAGCGGCTTCAAGATGCCCGTGGTCGTCGAGCCCCGTATTCCGGCCCGCAGCGTGCCCGTCACGGAGTTCGGCGCGCTGCCTGACGGGCGCACCCTGTGCACCGACGCGATCGCCAAGGGCATCGAGGCGCTCGCGGCGCAGGGCGGGGGACGGCTGGTTTTCCCCGCGGGCATCTGGCTGACGGGGCCGATCGTGATGAAGAGCAACGTGGCGCTGCACCTCGAGGAAGGGGCGCTGCTGCAGTTTTCGACCGACCTGTCCATCTACCGCACGCGGATCCAGGGCCTGATCCAGGCGGAGAACGCGGAGAACATCGCCTTCACCGGGCCCGGTGTCATCGACGGCGGTGGCGATGCCTGGCGGCCGGTGAAAAAAAGCAAGATGACCGAGGGCCAGTGGAAGGCCCTGCTCGCCTCGGGCGGGCGGGTCGAGGACAACGGCTCAATCTGGTACCCGCGGACCGAGACCTGGCGGCCGCGGCTCATGCATCTTCGCGGCTGCAAGCGCGTGCTGCTCGAGGGAACGACCTTTCAGAATTCCCCGGGTTGGAACATCCATCCGGCGTTCTGCGATGACGTCACCATCCGCAACGCCACCGTGCGCAACCCGTGGTATTCGCAGAATGGCGACGGCATCGACCTCGACTCCTGTCGCAACGTCGTCGTGCGCGGCACGCGCCTGGACGTCGGCGACGACGCCCTCTGCCTGAAGTCGGGCGCGGGCGCCGAGGCGCGCCGCACGGGTCGCGCGACGGAGAACGTGCTCATCGAGGACTGCATCGTCTACCACGGGCACGGCGGCTTCACGATTGGCAGCGAGATGTCCGGGGGCGTGCGCAACGTGCGGGTGAACAATTGCGTGTTCATGGGCACCGACATCGGCCTGCGTTTCAAGACGCAGCGCGGGCGCGGCGGCGTGGTCGAGGACATCTACATCAGCAACATCCGCATGACGAAGATCCCGACGGACGCGATCAGCTTCAACATGTATTACGGCGGCGCCGCACCCGAGGAGGAGGAGGCCGCCACCGCCGCCCCCAAGGCCATGCCGGTCGACGAGGGCACGCCGCAATTCCGCAACATCTACATGCAGGATATCGTCTGCCGGGGCGCGCGTCGCGCGGTGCAGCTGCAGGGTCTGCCCGAGATGCCGATTCGCGGCATCCACCTGCGCAACGTGGCAATCAGCGCCACCCAAGGCGTCATTTGCCAGGATGCGGAGGACATCACCCTGCAGGGTGTCGAGATTCTCAATACCTCGGGCAGCACCGTGGAGGCCGTGCGCAGCAGGCAGATCGACATCGACCGGCTGGCTTATCCCGGCGGCGTGGAATCCGTGTTCAAGCTCGCCGGCGTGCCGGCCGGGGCGGTCTCCGTGCGCCACACCGACCTGGCGGCCGCCCGGACCCCCGCGATGTCCGCTCCTGGCACCCCGGCGAACGCGCTGGTGGTGAAATAGCGGCGGAAGCAGGAAGAGGAAACAGACCGGACTCATACAGTGGAAACCGCGGTCGGACGGAGATGAACACGGGTTTGCTGGGAACGACATGAGCGGCTGCGGAAAAGCGGTAGTGGGTCCATTTGGTTCTTTCGCGGTGGTTTGAATGTAGGGTCGGCGCTTGCGCCGACCTCATGCGCGAGGTCGGACCAAGGTCCGACCCTACATCGGACTGAAATGGACCCACTGCCGGAAAAGCACCCCAGCGCCCAACGGTTCGCTCTCGGATTTCCCATGGCCTGCTCCATCCGCAGGTATCCGCATTTATCGGCGACTGAACTGGATTTTCCAGCCAGGCCCGGATAATTCACGTTCTTGAGCGATCCAATCGGCGAAAGGTTCGTCCGCACTCTGGACGGCACGACTCAGGTTGCGGTTCGCTCCGACGACTTCGGCCCGACCGGGCGAATGTTTCACGCGGTCAGGTGCGAATATTCGGGCTGCGTCCATGACCTTCGCGACGCTGCCTTTCCGGGCCACGTGATCTCCCGAAGCGAGCCGAAACAACCGGCGCCGGGCCGGCTGATTATGTGGCCTTCTTATATCTACAGGGCGCGTTGGCTTTGCCTTCGCGTCGGCCGGGCCGTCGGAGCAAGGTCACAACGCACGGGCCAGTGCGCGATTCCCGGTATGCCCAAGCGGACGCGCAGCAACAACAGGGGTTCCAACATGACAACCAAAGGCTCGTATCAGGCGGTCGGCGCGAACCAAAGCGCCTTGTTTACACTCAAACTGCATCGCGGCGACGGCATGGTCCTGCTCGCGATGAACTGGCGGACGGGTGAACCGTCCGCCGATTTTGTCGGCTTCGCGATCGAATACCGGGAGCCGGGCGGTGACCGCTTCTTCGCGCTCAAGAACCGCCTGACCTTCCCCGGCATGGATGGCGCCGTCCTCGCGGACAAGACGTCCACCAAGCTGTCCCCAATCCAGAAATTCCGGTGGGTTCATTTCCCGCGCAATGCGGACCTGCCGGGCGATTTCACCTATCGCGTCAGTCCGGTTTTCATGAACGACCAGAACGAACTCAGTTACGGCGAGGTCCAGGAGGCGGCGATCGAGTTGAACCGCGAGACCTATCCCGGTGTGCTGAACGTCACGTACACCCGCGGGTTCGTCTCCTCGCAGGCCTTCGTCGACCGGTACGGCAAGAATTCCATTGCGCAGCTGCTGCCGCCCAAGGCCGCCCAAGGCCTGGACTTCGTCCCGACCCACCCGAAGGCCGCAGAGGCGCTGGCCTGGATGGGGTTCGAGGCGCGCGGCGCGCTGATCGAGTTGCTCGACGCGGCGCTGGCTGATCCCAAGGCGAAGGTCTACGCCATCTGCTACGACCTCAACCTGCCCGAGGTGGTCTCGCGTTTCGAGCGCCTCGGCCAGCGACTGAGCGTCATCATCGACGAGTCCGGCGAGCACGCCGACCCCGATTCGGCCGAGTCGAAGGCCGCTGCGCGCCTCGTCCAGTCGGCCCGCCGGGCCAAGCGCCAGAAGATGGGCGGCCTCCAGCACAACAAGCTCATCATCGTCGACGGGCCCAAGGCGCGGGGCGCCGTGGTCGGGTCGATGAACCTCTCCTGGCGCGGACTCTATGTGCAGAACAACAACGCCATTGTCCTCCGGCACCGCAGGGCCGTGGCCCTCGCGGTCAAAGCCTTCGAGGATTTCTGGGCCAATGACGGGGTGGACGGCTTCGGGGCGACGGCTTCCGCCTCCTGGCAAAAGCTGAAGTTGACGAAGATCGATGCCGACATCGCATTCTCCCCGCACCTCGCCCACGGGGCGGTGCTCGACGCGATCGCGGAGGACCTGCGCAACACCCAATCCAGCCTGTTCTTCTCCCTCGCGTTCCTGTCCCAGACCCCGGGGGCGATCATCGAGGCGCTGCGGCAGATCAAGAAGGACGACAAGGTCTTCTCGTATGGCATCGCGGACAAGCAGGTGAAGACCCTGGCGGATGCCTCGGGCATTGCGCTTACCAAGCCGGACGGGCGCGTCACCGTCGTTTACCCCCAGGAGCTGGCCAGGAACCTGCCCCAGCCGTTCAAGGCCGAGCCGAGCGGCGGCGGCGGGGTGCGCATGCACCACAAATTCCTCGTGATCGACTTCAACCTGCCGACGGCGCGGGTTTACATGGGTTCGTACAACTTCTCGAAAGCGGCGGACTTCAAGAACGGCGAGAATCTTCTTTGCATCCGCGACCGCCGGGTGGCCACATCCTACATGGTGGAGGCGTTGCGGATCTTCGATCATTACCACTTCCGCGTCGTGCAGGCGGCGGCGAAGTCCGCCGGCAAGCCGCTGCAACTCAAGCGTCCACCCCGGAAGCCGGGCGAGAAGCCCTGGTGGAAGGAGGACTTCACCGCCCGGAGGAAAATACTGGACCGCAAACTTTTCGCCTGAGCCGGAACGATCCGGTGCGGGTGAAATCCGGATGACCGGATGCGGGAGGCCCCGGCTGGCGGGGCCGGGCCGGTTGGGCCAAGTTGGAGCCATGGCCGACGACAAAACCCACCCGCCATGGTCGCGACCGTCACCCCGCGCCCGCTGAGCAACCCGGAGATCGCGCATCGCTTGGTGGCGTACGCGCACCAGCTCCGGTCGAAGGGCGAAAACCCCTACAAGGTGCGCGCCTACCAGCGCGGCGCGCAGACGATCAAGGGCCTGCGCGAGAGTGTCGACCAGCTGGTCCGCGCGGGCGCCGACCTCACGCGATTCCCGGCCATCGGCCGGGGCCTGGCGGCCGCGTTGCGGGAAATCGTGTTCAGCGGGACGCTCGGCCAGCTGGAACTGCCGCTCACGGCGGCGCCGCCGGAGGTGGCCGCCGTCAGCGAGTACCCGCAGCTCGATGCCCAGCGTGTGGCGCGGGTGTTCAAGCGGCTGGGCATCTCGACCGTCGCGGAGCTGAAGCGGAAGTTCGAGGATGGCGCAATTCGCGCGGCATTTGGCCTGCGAATGGAGGACCATTTTCGCCACGCCTTCCGCGAGTCGACGCTGATCCTGTTGGACGACGCCGATGCGCTCGCGGGGGAAGTCCGGGAATTCCTCCTCGCACGGTGCGGGGCCCGGCGGGTGGAGTATGCCGGTGACCTCCGGCGCCGCGTCGAGGCGGTGGAGGAAATCGCGTTGGTCGTCGAGACGGACGACTTTCCCCAGTTGCGCGACCGGTTGGCGAAGTTCCGGGGCGGCATCGATCTCCGGGAAGGCGCGAACCGGCACGCGACCTTCCAACTTCCTGGCTCCGTGCGCGTCGCAGTGCACGCTGCCACCGCGGGGGACTGGGGCACCGCGCTGGTGATTGCAACCGGATCGGCGGCGCACCTGAAGGAACTGCGGAAAGCCGGGGCCTTGCAGCGCCGGGCCCGCACGGAGGAAGCGGCCTATACCAGCGTCGGCCTGGCCTGGGTGCCGCCCGAACTGCGCGAGGGGCGGGACGAGGTGGCGCTCGCCGCCCGCGACGCGTTGCCGACATTGGTCACCCTGGACGACATCCGGGGCGACCTGCATATGCACACGACGGCCAGCGATGGCGTCGACACGATCGAAGCCATGGCCGCGGCGGCCCGGGAACGGGGTTACGAGTACATCGGGATCACGGACCATTCGCAGAGCCTGAAGATCGCCCGCGGTGTGAGCGTGGCGGCGCTGTGGACCCAGATCCGGCGCATCGACCGGTTGAACGCCAGGCTGGACGGCATCCGGATCCTGAAGTCCGCGGAGGTGGACATCCTGGCGGACGGCTCGCTGGACTATCCCGACGATCTCCTGGCGGAGCTCGACTACACGATTTGCTCGATCCATTCCAAGTTCCGTCTCGGCAAAAAGGAACAGACGGAACGCATCCTTCGCGCGATGGACCATCCCGCGTTCACCATCCTCGGACACGCCACCGGGCGGCTCATCCTGCACCGGAGCGGCTATGAGATCGACCTGCCCCGCCTGATTTCGCACGCGAAGGCCCGGCGGTGCTGCTTTGAAATCAACGCCGACCCGGATCGGCTCGACCTGGTGCCCGACGATGTGCGGCTGGTGGCCCAGGCCGGCGTCAAGGTGGCCATCGGCACCGATGCCCATCGGGCGGCCGGGTTGGACTACATGCGCTGCGGGATCGACGTCGCCCGCCGGGCCGGCTTGGAGAAGTCGTCCGTGCTCAACACGGCCACGCTTGCCCGGCTCCTGCGCAACCTGCGCCGGCCCTGACCGCCGATTTTGTTGGCCGCACCTGCCGGCCAATCCGGAATCGACCCGATACCGCTTTGATGCTCCGCGGATAGAGTGGGACATGAAACAGCCGATCGATCGCCCGCAGGAGAAGACTGTCCGCTCAAACCGGGAGGTGTCCAGGGATGTCGCGCGACCCACTCATCCGCGTCCGCCTTGGGAAACCCGGCAGCCGGCCCAAGTCACGAAGGCGGATGTCGCGGAGGCAAAGGCGCATCCCGGAAGAGTCAATCCCCCGGGGGAAATGGGCGAGTCCCAAGGCGCGGCGTCGTAGCGCCGCTTGCGTCGTCAGGCCGCCCCTTCGCGCCTTTGTGTTTTCAAACGCGGACAGGACCGGTACGATGGCATCGTGAAACACCGCCTATCTTACCTCGGGGCCGGACCGGACAATGGCCCGCGGTGCTCCGCGGCAATGGCGGGGTCGGTCCGGCTGGGTTCTTCCGCCATTTCTTCCCGCCGAGGCCTACTGCTTGTCGCGATTGGCATACTCGGACTCTCGTCGCAGGTCGGATTCGCCGCTTCGCTGAGCCGCGCCAACACGCCGCCGCGGAAGGTGGTGGTGGCCTCCGCCGTGGCCGGATTCACGGGTTCGGTGGAAACGCGTTTGGGGCTTCTGGAACGATTGGTCGACGAGGCCGCGGCCAAGGCGTCGGCGGTGCACCCGGGTCGCGGGTTGGACCTGATGGTTTTCCCGGAATTCGCCCTCGCGCGCGAGGGGCCCAGCGCGGCGGAGCAGGCGGTGGCACTGGCAGGCCCGGTCCATGCCCGGCTCGCGGCGAAGGCGAAGCAGTGGCATACGTGGTTGGTCGTGCCGATGACGCTCCGGGAGGCGGACCGCATCAGCAACGCCGCGGTGCTCGTCGATCGCGAGGGGCGCGTCGCCGGGATCTTCCGGAAGGTGCATCCGGTGGCCGACAACAAGGGCGTGTTCGAAGGCGGCGTCACGCCGGGCGAAGACTATCCGGTTTTCACGTGTGACTTTGGACGCGTTGGCATCCTGATCTGCTGGGACATGTCGTACGAGGAGGGCTGGGACGCGCTGGCCGCGGGCGGGGCGGAGATGGTGGTGCTCCCCAGTGCGTCGCCGCAGACCATCCGCCCCATGGCCCAGGCGATGCGCCATCGCTATTACGTCGTCAACAGCGCACCGCGGGACAACGCGACGCTGTACGATCCGGCGGGGCGGGTGATGGCGCAGGTCAACCGCGCGCCGGGCGTGCTGGTGCAGGAGATCGACCTGTCGTTTGCGATCCTGCACTGGGCCGAGGCGCTGGAGGAAGGCCGGGCCCTGACGCGGCGATTTGGCGAACTCGTTGGCGGCACCTATTCAACCCGCGAGGACACCGGCGTCTTCTGGTCCAACGATCCCACGCGCAGCATCGGCGCGATGATTCGCGAATTGGGGCTGGTTGAGATGCCCGCCGAGATCGAACGCATGGACGCTGCCCGGCGCAAAGCGCGGGAGAGCGCCCGGCAGGGCAACAAGGAAAACTGACGCGGGACGGCTGCCCGGGGGCGCTTTCCTCGACATGGCGATCTACATTCGCCAAACGGTGGCGCGCGCTGCCCATCCGCTAAAAGCCCAGGGCCGAATGGCGCTTAGCTGGGACTATTCAGCCCCAAGCCGCAAAACACGTTTTGCTCCGGTCAGGAAGAAACGGTGTGGTTGTAGCCGGGATCGGTGACCCCGGACCGGCCTCAGCGAGGCCGGTTACAGCGCCGCTGTTTCCTCGGAGCGGGTGGGCTCGGTCGGCGATAGGGATTTTTGCCGACCACCAAAAGGTGGAACGCGCTGACCCCAGCGCGTTGCGGCGCAGCCGTCCCGAGCCAGCGCCTTGGGGTCAAGTCGCTCCACCTCGAACTGGCTCCCCACTCAGTGCCTCCGGGCCATCTGCTCGTTGAAGGATTGGAAAAATGCGGGGTAGTCGCCCTTGGCGGCGAAGCGCAGGGGCTTCACGCGCTCGACGAGGATCTCCGGCGGGGTCGGTGTCGTGGCGAGCAGCTTCATGGTTTCCGCGATATAGTCCTTCAGCGGCATGGCATTGGGATCCGTCGCCTGGTGGGAGCCGGTCAACTCGGTTTGGACATACGGCGGCGCGAGCTCGATGACCTCAACCTTCGTGCCGCGCAGCTGGAAACGCAGCGATTCGAGATAGGAATGCAGGGCGGCCTTGGTGGCGCAATAGGTTGGGAAGCCCGCCAGGGGGATGTACGCGAGGCCGGAAGTCACACCCAAGATCGCGGCGTCGGGTTGCTTCAGGAAGTGGGGCAGGAGCGCCGCGGTCAGGCGGATGGGCCCCAGCAGGTTGGTCGTGACGTGCGCCTCCGAGTCGGCCAGGTGCGCCGGCGCCGCGAGCACGTTTTCGGCGCGCATGATACCGGCGTTGTGCACGACGACGTTCAGTTGCGGGTGCTTCGCGACCAATTGTGCGGCGAAATCGCGGATGGCGACCGGGCTCTCGATGTCCAGGGGGACCGCGGCCATGCCGGGGTTGGCGCGGGTCACTTCGTCGAGGGCGGCCTGCCGCCGGCCGGCGATGATGACCTGGTTGCCGGCGGCGTGGAAGGACTCGGCGAGGGCGCGGCCGATGCCGGAGCCGCCGCCGGTGACGAGGATCGTGTTGCGGGAGGTTTTCATGGGTGGGAAGGGATTGGGGATTGCGGGTCGGTCCGGCAGTGTATCACCATCGCTCACCAAACGGAAGTAGGCACCTTTTCCAGCCATACTTACCCAAAGGAGAGTATCGCCCATGACCCCATCGCTCACCAGGAAACAACTCGCGCAGGCGAAGGAATACTGCGCCGGGGATTGCTACGACATCGAGGTGGACCCGCGCGTCGAGGCGCTGGTCACGGAGCTCCTCGGGCGCGTGGCGGACAAGTGGACCATGTTGGTGATCGAGGCCCTCGCGACGGGTGGCGAGATGCGCTTCTCGCGCATCGCGGAGGCCGTGGCCGGCATCAGCCAGAAGATGCTGACGCAAACCCTGCGGCAGATGGAGCGGGACGGGCTCGTGGTGCGGACGGTGCACCCGGTGATCCCGCCGCACGTGGACTACCGGCTGACGGAGATGGGCCGCGGGCTGGGCGAGGCCTTTTGCGGCGTCTGGGTCTGGGCGGGTGAGCATCTGGCCCAGATCGAGAAAGCCCGCCGGGAATTCGATGCGCGGAACAGGAAACCGGCCGGCTGACGAGGCCGTCGGAACGCGGGTCGCGGCCCACCCGACGTCGGGCGGTCCTCGGTCGCGCTTCACGTTTCGGCCACCACGAGGACCCGCTTCCCCGCGGAATGCAGATGTTCCAGTTCATCCTGGGCCTTGGCCGCCTCGTCCAACTCGTAGGTTTTCTGGACGACAACCCGCACCTGGCCGGCGTCGATCATGCGTGCGATTTCCGTCAGCATCCAGGTGGTCGGTTTGGCCATGAAGATCTCGGCGCGGGCATTGCGCCTGGCCGCCTCCGCCGCCGACGGCGGCTGGATCGTGGAGATCAAGGTGCCGCCGTCCTTCAGCACCTGCCACGACTTGCGCTGGGCTTCGCCGCCGACCAGGTCGATGACGAGATCGATGTCGCGCACTTCCTCCTCAAAGGCGTGGGCATGATGGTCGATGACCTGGTCGGCACCGAGGTTGCGCAGCAGGTCGAGGTCCTCGGCGCTCGCGGTGGCGATGATGGTCGCGCCCTTCGCCTTCGCGATCTGGACGGCGAAGTGGCCGACGCCGCCGGCGGCGCCGTGGATCAGCACGCGCTGGCCGGGTTGCATCCGGCCATGGTCGAAGAGAGCCTGCCAGGCCGTGACGGCGGCCAGCGGCACGGCGGCGGCGTGGAGGTGATCGATCGACGCGGGCTTGTGCGCCACCTCGTTCTGCCGGGCGACGGCGAAGGCGGCATAGCCGCCGGAATTCGCGGCGAGGTAGGCATAGACTTCATCGCCGCGTTTGAAACCGCCGATGAGCTTGCCGGCGGCCTCAACCACGCCGGAAACATCCCGGCCGGGCACGGCGGGAAGGTGCGTCTCCTCCTTCCGGAACGCCCCGGTGCGGATCTTGTAGTCGACGGGATTGACGCTGGCCGCGACGACGCGGATGAGGATTTCGCTGGGACCCGGCTCGGGCCGGGGCACGTCGGCGGGGCGGAGGACCTCGGGTCCGCCGAAGGATTTCATGATGATCGCTTTCATGGTGATGGATGGGTGGACGGTTTTCAAAATGGACTCAGCACGAGGCTACTGCCTCCACCTTACCAACGCCATGGGGTCGGCTTTGGTTGGCCGGATGGGGAAATGACGGAGGCCGGCCGGGAACCGACGGACACAACCGCAGTTGATCGCCCGCGTTTTCTTCGTTTCCTCTGCGGAGTTTGCTTTTCCCACCCCGATGAAGCCCCGCTTCCCCTCTGTTCTTCTCCTTGCTGCCGCCTTCGCTTTGAACCTGTCGGCCGACCTGCGCGCCCAGGACAACGGCCGCGACGGGGAGCCGGTCGATCCCGCCATCGACCCGGCGAAGCTCACGTACGATATCCTCGTCGATGGCACCCTGCCGGACGATGACCCGGCGGCGGGGAAGTTTCGCACCATCCAAGCCGCCTATGCCGCGGCTCCCGCCGGCACCACCGCGCAGCCGACGGTCATCGGCATCAAGGCCGGTGTCTACCTGCTGCCCCCGCCTCCGGGCGCCACGAGCAGCCTGACGATCACCAAGGACAACCTCACGTTCCTCGGCCTCACCAACAACCGCCGTGCCGTCGTGCTCGCGGACAACCGTGGCAACCGCATGGGCGGCGGTGACGTCTCCGGCGGCTCCTCGAACGGCTACGTCGTCAGCGTCGACGCCAACGGTTTCACAGCGAAAAACCTGACGTTCCTCAACTACTGCAACGTCGACTACGAATACCCCGGCGACCCCGCGAAGAACCTGCACCAGCGCTCCGCGGTCATCACGCAGGCCGTGGCGCTGCAAACCTCGCCGACCAGCGACCGGTTTGTCCTGGAGAACGTCGCGCTCTGCAGCCGGCTCGACACGATGTTCCTGCGGGCGACGCGCTCGTGGCTGAAGAACGTCTTTCTCGAGGGCACCGACGACTTCATCGGCGGCGGCGCCCTCAGCGTGTGGGAGGATTGCCGGATCGTTTTCCCGGAGGGCTCCGGCGTAATGTCGGCGTCGAACGTCGTGTTCCGCCGCTGCCGCTTTGAGGCGGAGCGCGGGCTGCAATTCTACAAGGTCGAATTCGGCAGCGCGGCGCGGCCGGTCGCCCTGATCGAGTGCACGCTGCCGGTCACCTCCCCCAAGGCCCCCGTCGCCTGGGTGCGCGGCAAGGCCCAGCCTCGGCCCGGCCAGTTTTCGCTCACGTGGCATTGCCGGGACGGGAAGGGCAAACCCGCGGTGCTATACGACAGTTCGGTGGGCGCGCCGGAGTTTGCCTACACCCGGGAGCTTTCCGACGAGGAGGCGCGGGCCTTCAACCCGTGGAATGTCCTCCGCGCCACGCCCGCCGGCGCGGTGGATGACTGGGATCCGGCCGGCGCGCGGGCGAAGTACGAAGCGGCGGGACAGGGGAGCCTGGTCTTTCGCATCGCGCTGACCGGTTCGCCCGCGTCGGTGCGCACCGGCGGCCCGGGCACGAGGCTCGATGCCACCGTTCTGCCCCACCGCGTGACGGACCCCTCGGTCCAGTGGTTCGCGCCGTCCCGGATCGTCACGCTGGCCCGGGATATCGGCAACGGCGTCACGGTCACCGGCAACAACCCGGGAGCACCCGCATGGGTGCCGATCATCGCCACGGCCGCGAACGGCTTTCGCGCCCAAGCCTGGGTATTCGTTGAACCGAAATACCTCGAGGCACCCAAACTGACGCAGGGCCCGAGCCTGATGGGACCGGCCGACGGGAAAGTCACTGTCGCCTATGCCTGTGATCTCGCCGGCCACGAGGACCAGTCGCAGGTCACCTGGCTCGTCGCGGACGACGCACACGGGACCAACGCGCACCAAGTCGCGGTCAACCGTGGCACCACCCCGCTCATCGCATACAGTCTCGGCGCCGGCGATGTCGGGAAGTTCATCACTGCGACGGTGGCCCCCAAGCACAACATCAGCGATCCGGGTCCGACGGTGGCCGCGGCCGCCATCGGCCCCATTGTCGCGACCGACGTGAAGTCGTCGACCGTGTCACCAAACTTCCGCGATTTTGTGACGAAGGCGGAATTCAACTACGTCCACGGACGCTGGACGCTGCTCGGCACGTGGGCGGTCGTGGAAGGCGGGAAATTCGTCAACGGCTACGGCCTGCGCGCGGCGTCGCAGGGGGCGCAATTGCTCTACCAGAGCGATGCAAAGACCGGCGACATGCAGGTCGACCTGTTCATGACGCCGGAGAAGACCGAGGGGATGGTCTTCGGCAGCCCCGGCGGACCTGACGATGGCGAGCGCGTGCAGAAGTCGGACATCTTCATCAAGTACGATCCCCGGACGAAGAACGGCTACTCCCTGCGTTTCTGGCGTACGACGGAGGTGGCGGGCAAATGCGTTTATCAATTCTTCCGCCATGTGAACGGCGTCGGTTCGCCGGTCAGCGGGACGCAGGTGATTTCGGGCGTCATGCGTCCCAGCACACGGCTCGTGCTCAAGGTCATCGGTGACCGGATCAGCGTCAGCGCACGAAACGATATCGACGAGCAGGCCCTGGAGATGGTTGACACGATCGCGCCCAACGACTTTGGCGGGGCTGGCGTTGCCTGGTTCGGCACGGTCCCTCGCGGCAACAGCAACGTCTACAGCCGGTTTGAGATCTCGTATCCGGGCACGGGGAGGTAAGCCGGGAACCGGAAGGTCGCGCGACGGGGCGACCACCGCGCCCGCCATGCCGCGGGTGACGCCTGAAATGGCCAGCCAATGCGTGTGTCCGCATCGCTGCCGCCAAAAGAAAACGGCAGCGTGGTGCACACGCTGCCGTCGTAACGATCGGGAAGACTTGCGGGAATCAGGACTTCCGACGCAGGGCGGCCAGGCCGACCAGCGCGAGGCCAAGGAGAGCCGCGGTCGCGCCGGAATCCGGTGCCGCGGCGACGTTCGCCTGCAGGTTGTCAAAGGCGATCGACTCGTTGGACAAGTGATTGCCCGGGAGAACGTCAATGCGGGCGATGCCCACGCTGCTGGACCAGCCGCGCCAGTTCAGGATATTGTTGTTGGGGGTGATCCAGGAATCGGTGCCGAGCAGGTTGTTGCCGGCGTCGTAGAACGCGAGGTCGAGCGAACTGCCAATCCACGCCGTGTTCCAGTAACCGCCGAAGTCCGTGACGGCATTGGTGAAGTTGAACGAATACGTGGCGCTGTTACCGTCATTGCCAAATCCAATGGTGGTACTGCCCGCGTTCAAGCTACCCTTGTCGCCCAAGCCCCAGCCGCCCTGATAGACGCCGACCAGGCTGGATGGACTCGAAATGGTGAGTTCGCCGCCCATGACGGTGACGCTTGGGACGTGGTATACCGGGGTTACCGATTCGAAATCTTCTTGGAGGGTGCCGACAAACGGTCCGGTGACCGTGATGGCAGAGGCACTTGTAGCCAGTGCAAGGCACACGGCTATCAGGGGCAGGGATTTGACGCGATTCATGAAGGGTTGGGTTGAATGGGTTGTGCTAGCCGACTCGGACTCCCGCATGGCCGAGTTTCCTTGGCCAATTGGTTGAATCTCCAAAAGCAGTGTGCATACCAAAGTCCTATTGCAGAAATTTGGCTATTTAGTAAGATTCTTTCAGGCAATAGCTAACAATTTTGTAACACCTGTTTTCTCCGTTGATGCGCGGCCACGGGAGGTGCTGATGTTGCAAGAAAATCCGACGTTTTAGGGAAGCGACCATGAAGGCAGGGCACCCCCCTCCATCCGGAGCAATGCAGTAGGTGGGCGTCGGTTTCCACACCGACGCTCTGTCGTCGATCTGGAAATCGACGCTCAC
>DASZPS010000234.1:0-47211 GCA_035549955.1 Lacunisphaera sp.
TGAGGCCGATCCGGGGTCACCGACCCCGGCTACAACCACACCGTTTCTTCCGGACCGGAGCAAAACGTGTTTCGCGGCCTGGGGCTGCATGGTTCCGGATGCAGCCGGAACGATTCAGTTGGGGCCGGCTTTCAGAGGGAAGTCAACGACCACCAAAAGGTGGAGCGCGTTGCTCCCCAACGCGCTCAGGATGCCCGCTGCGAAGAAAGCGCCCTGGGGAGCGGGTCGCTCCACCTCCAATTGCATCGTTCCGGCTAAGTTAAGTCGGTCGATCGTCGGCGACGCACTGTCGGCCACGCGCGACGGCTCGACGACAACGCTCCTTAACTTAGCCGGAACTATTCAATAGGTGGGCGTCGGTTTCCACACCGAAGCTCTGTCGTCGATCTGGAAATCGACGACCACCTGGTGGAGCGCGTTGCTCCCCAACGCGCTGAGGACGTCCGCTGCGAAGAAAGCGCCCTGGGGAGCAGGTCGCTCCACCTCGAATTGCAAAGTTCCGGATCAGAGCCATTCAGCTCAGGACCCCCGAGTTGGTCGAGGGGCACACTGACGCCAGGTTCACACGCCTCGTGAGTCCTTGTCGGCGATATGGAAATCGCCGACCACCAAATGGTGGTCGTTGATTTCCCGCTGAAAGTCGGCCCACTCCTAGCAAACAGCGGCGCTGTAGCCGGCCTCGCTGAGGCCGGTCCGGGGTCACCGACCCCAGCTACCATCACACCGTTTCTTCCTGACTGGAGCCAGGGCGGTTTCAAAAACGTCGTAGCCGGCAATGCCTGGACAAAACCAAATCCCCCCGCCTTCGTCATCCGGTAGTGGTCCATTTGGTTCCTTCGCGGTGATGTGAATGTAGGGTCGGCGCTTGCGCCGACCTCATGCGCGAGGCCGGACCCCCTCGACAGGCTCGGGGCCCTGAACCCGTCGAACGGGCAAGGTCCGACCCTACCTCGGACTGAAATGGTCCCACTCCGTCATCCTGAGCAACGCGAAGGATCCAAGCTGCGGATGCAATCAGCGCCTACTCCTTTGATCCTTCGCCCGCGGCCGCGAGATCAGGATGACGGTGGAGAGAATCGGGTGTGGGCATTTGGAACGGCGATCGTTCATTTTGAACCGCTCTAACCCGCATATTTCACACCTCTGGGTGTGAAATATGCGGGCCAAACGTGTTTTCCGGCTTGGGGCTGAATCGTGCCGGCTTCATCGCGGGGAGCCCGGACCCGCGCTGCCGCAATTCCCTCGACGAAGCGGGGTGCCCGACAACCCAAGGTCCGAGCCGGCTCGCCCCCTATCGCAGGCCCTCCAACAAAGTCCGCGCCGTCTGGCTCCAGCGCGGCAGCGGACGCGCCATCGCTTCACGCTGCAATCGCCGGCAGGCTCCGGCGTCGGTCAGCACCGTTTTCAAGCGAGCCATCCAATCCGCCGCATCGTTGACTCCGGCCACCAGGCAGCCGCCGCCGTCGGCGTTTTCGCGCAGCACGGGCAGGTCGCTGCAGACACTGGGCACGCCGCGCCACAACGCCTCGAGCAATGGCAAGCCGCAACCCTCGGCGATGGTCGGAAACACGACCGCCCTCGCCCGCCCATAGAGGCGGCCCAATTCGCGGTCGCTCGCCTGGGCGTGGAAGTGGAAACGCGCCTCGCGCCGCTGCAGGGTTTCCATCCGGGCGGCAAGCGGCTGGCCGAAATGCGGATTCACCCGGCCCACGACGTGGAGTTCAAACTCCAGCCCTTCGCGCCAGAGAGCCGCGGCAACGTCGAGCAGGAACGACTGGTTCTTGCGCGGCTCGACAATCCCCACGCACAACAGCAACGGGCGTTCCCTCGGCAGCACCGGGTCGCGCACGACCCGATGGCTGCCATCGAAGTCGGCGCCGAGTTCGATCACGGCGGGGCGGGATTTTGGCACCACGCCCTGCCACCGCCAGAATTCGGTGAAATCCCGCCGGGTGGCGTCGGAAATGGCCCAGGTGCGTTCGAAACCCGCGAGCAACTTCATGTATTCGGGATGACGTTGCACGCTCTGCGGCCAGGTGATGTGCGGCCAGCGCACCGGGATGGCGTCGTGAAACATCGCCGCCAGCCGGCACGGCGGCTGCGCGACAAATTCCCGGAAACCCGCGCGCTCCGCCTCGCTGAATTGCTCCACGGTCAGGAGCCAGTCGTCGGCCTTGAAGGGCACCCGCTCACGCGTGCCGGCCATCACGAATCCCCGTCCGCGGCCATCCCACGCCACTTCCGCGACCACGCTGCCGAGTTCCTCCCGGATGCGCGAACTCAGCCGCGTCAGTCCCGACCGGTGCTTGGCCGCGCCCATCTTGGTGGTGTCGTAATAAATCATTCTAACAGGAGGGCCAACGGGAATGCCCCGGGTTCTCCATTCCCTCTGTTTCCTTCGGTGAAGTTTGGCGCGAGGGGTTCATTTCATCGCCTCCGTGAAACAGGCCGCGAGCCGCGCCGTGTTTTTGTGCGCGTCATAGTTTTCCTCCACCCAGCGGCGGGCGGCGGCGCGCAACCGCTCGGCCAGCATGTCATCGGTCGCGAAACGCTGCAACGCCACCTGCCAGGCCAGCGGCAGGTCCACATCGCACACCAGGCCGGTCCGCTCCTGCTGGACCGCCTCGGTCGTGGCCGACACCGGCGAGGTCACGACGAGCACCCCCGCCGCCATGGCCTCGGGAATGACATTGGGCAGGCCGTCGCGATCGCCGCTTGGGGCCACAACGCCCGTGTGCAGGAGCACGTCGGCCCAGCCCAGTTGTTCAAGCACGGCCGCCGGTTCCAGCCGGCCGAGGAATTTCACCCGGTCCGCAATGGCCAGGGCGTGGGCCCGGGTTTCCAAGGCGCCCTGGAGCGGCCCGTCGCCGACGATGCGCGCCTCGAAGGCAAAGCCGGCCGCCTTCAGGGCCGCGTAGATCGCAAGCTGGTAATCGAGTCCCTTCTTCGGCACCAGCCGCGCGATGCAGACCAGCCGCAAGGGGGTGCGGTTTGCGCGCAGCGGCTTGAACGCAGGGAACGCGTCGAGCCCGCGCCGGATGACCTGAATCTTGGCGTCGGGCACGCCGCGGTCGATGAGCTCCCGGCGGGCCGCCTCGGTCGAGGCGTGGATGAAGCGCGCATGGCGCAGCTTCTCCAGCAACCACCAGTCGCCGCCGTGCTCGTAGATGTCGTAGGCATGGGCTCCCGAGCTGTAACGCCAGCCGCGCATGCGCCAGAGCAACCATCCCGCCGTCGCGGGGGCCCCGGCCCAGGCCCCGTGGATGAGCGCGGGTGGGTCCTGGGCCAGTTCACGGTGAAAACACCCGGCAAATCCCGCGCCCAGCATGTTTTCCCAGAAGTTCAGCCAGGACGGCGCCGCGCGCGTAAGCACGCCTTCCAGGAGGTCGCGCAGGACGCGGGGTCGCCGCACGCACTGCCAGGGGATTTCAAACAGGAACAGCGGCACGAGCTTCCATTTGTTGAAGGTGCGCACCGGCAGCCCGCGAAATTCCCCGCCCCCGCCCCAGAGGGAGTAAAGCCGCAGGTTCAGTCCCTGGGCCTGCAACGCCGCGACGTCACGCTGCAGGAATGTCTCCGAGGTTTTCGGAAACGTGGTGAACAGGAGAACGATGGAGGGATTCGGTTTCAATCTAGCGAAGCGTCACCCGGAACGAAGTGAAGGATCCACGGAACCAGCGAAAGCGGCGCCACGAGCCTGGATCCTTCGCTCCGCCCGGCATGACGGAAGCGAGAGTCATTAGAAAGTGCCCGAAAGGGTTCACGCACGACATATTTTTTCACGCGGTCGCCGCCCCCGCCACGGTGAGGAAGGCCGCCAGTGCCGGATCGACCGGCGCGTCCTTGCGCCAGCCGAGCACCAGCCGGCTTTCGGGCGCAGGGCCTTCGAGCGCGCGGAAGGTCACCTCGGCGGGCAGTTGCCTGGCCTCGGACGGCGCCATGAACGTGGCGCCCAGCCCGGCGCGCACCAGGCCGATGGCGTTCGCCCGCGGCCAAACCTCGTCCTCGATCCGCGGCGTAACTCCGGCCTGCTGGAAGGCAGCCACCACGCGGTCGTAGAAACCCGGGTTGTGCGCGCGCGGGAACATCACGAACGGCGTGCCGGCGAGGTCACGCAAGCGCAGCGTGGGCGCGGCTGCCAACGAATGATCCGCCGGCAACAGGATCCCATTTTTCTCCTGCATCAGCACCTTCGTCATCAGGCCCGGCGGCGGGGTCGACTCGGGATGGAAGAAACCGCATACGATTTCGCCGTTTTTCAAGGCATCGAGCTGGGCGGAGGTCGGCGACTCATTGAGTTCGACGCGAATTCCCGGGTAGCGCTTGTTGAAGTCGCGCAGAATGCGCGGCAGCACGGTGGCCATCGCCAAGCCCGTGAAGGCCACGCGCAGGTGACCGGCCTGGCCACCGGCGAGCGCCTGGATGTCCGCCGGCACGGCCGCCAGGCTGCGCAAGAGCGGCTCAATTCGCTCCAAAAACGCGCGACCCGCTGTCGTGAGTTCAACCTTGCGCCGAGTCCGGTTGAGCAGGTCCACGCCCAAGGCAGTTTCGAGCTGGGAAATGCTGCGGGACAGCGCGGGCTGGGCCACCGCAAGTGATTCGGCCGCTTTACGATAGTGAAGTTGCCGCGCCACCTCGCGGAAGTAGACGAGGTGCCTGAGTTCGAAAGGATACTGATACTCGCGAGGCATCACAGGACACCAAACAAGTATTTCCTGTTATGGCAAACTTTTGGTAGGATTTGGGTTCTTGGGTTAGGGTCCCGGGGAAAATTGCTTCCCTCCCAGACCCAAAATCCCAGACCCTAGGCCCTTTCCACCTGTCCTCCCATTTCCGCCATGCCTTCCCCCCAATCACTCTTCCAGAAAGTCTGGGACGCCCATGCCGTCCGCAAACTCGCCAATGGCCAGACCCAGCTCCTCATCGGCACGCACCTGATCCACGAGGTCACGTCGCCGCAGGCCTTCGGCATGTTGCGGGATCTCGGCCTCAAGGTTCTGATGCCGCACCGCACGTTCGCGACGGTCGACCACATCGTGCCGACCGACCAGCTCGTCGAGCCGTACAAGGACGACCTCGCGCAGGCCATGATGGACGAGCTCCGCAAGAACACGAAGGAGTTCGGCATCACATTCTTTGACCGTGCCACGGGCAAGCAGGGCATCGTGCACATCGTCGGCCCCGAGCAGGGCATCACCCAGCCCGGCACCACGATCGCGTGCGGCGACTCGCACACCTCGACCCACGGCGCTTTCGGCGCCATCGCCTTCGGCATCGGCACGAGCCAGGTGCGCGACGTCCTCGCCACGCAGACGATGGCTCTCGGACAGCTCAAGGTCCGTCGCATCGAGGTTAATGGCAAACTGCGGCCCGGCGTGTACGCCAAGGACGTCATCCTGCACATCATCCGCATCCTCGGCGTGAATGGTGGCACCGGCTTCGCCTACGAGTACGCCGGTTCGACCTTCGACGGGTTCACGATGGAAGAGCGCATGACCGTGTGCAACATGTCCATCGAGGGCGGCGCGCGCGTCGGCTACGTCAACCCGGACGAGACAACCTTCGCCTACCTCAAGGGCCGGCCGTACTCGCCGAAGGGCGCCGAATGGGACAAGGCGGTCGCGAACTGGAAGTCCTTCGCCTCCGACGCCGGCTGCCACTACGACGATGTCGTCAAGATCGACGCCAAGGATATCGCCCCGACCGTCACTTGGGGCATCAATCCCGGCCAGGGCATCTCGATCGTCGAAAACATCCCCAGCCCGGAGACCGCCACCTCGGCCGATGACAAGGCCGGCATCGTCGAGGCCCTCGCCTACATGAAGCTGCCCGCGGGCAAGCCGATCAAGGGCGTGAAGATCGACGTCGCCTTTCTCGGTTCGTGCACGAACGGGCGCCTGTCGGACTTCCGCGAGGTCGCCAAGTATGTGAAGGGCAGGAAGGTCGCCCCGGGCGTCAAGGCCATCGCCGTGCCCGGCTCGCAGATCGTCGCCATCCAGTGCGAGAAGGAAGGCATCGACAAGGTCCTCAGCGAGGCCGGCTTCGAATGGCGTGGGGCGGGCTGCTCCATGTGCCTCGCGATGAATCCCGACAAGCTCGTCGGCGACCAGCTCTGCGCGAGCTCTTCCAACCGCAACTTCAAGGGCCGTCAGGGTTCGCCCACCGGCCGCACGGTGCTCATGAGCCCTGTCATGGTCGCCGCCGCCGCCGTCACCGGCGCGGTCGCGGACGCCCGTGAAGTGTTCGCCGTGAACTAAGGTTCAGCTTTCAGCCATCAGCCTTCAGCCCAGTCGGCCGCTCTCAACCCTCAGCTCTCCACCCTCAACTTTCTGCTCTCATGGCCCTCGCCAAAATCACCTCCGTCACCGGCCGCGCCGTTCCCGTCCCTGGCAACGACATCGATACCGACCGCATCATCCCGGCGCGCTTCATGAAATGCGTCACCTTCGACGGCCTCGGCGAATTTCTCTTCTATGACGTCCGCAAGGACCCGAACACGGGCCAAACCACGAACCACCCGCTGAACGACCCGCGTTTCACCGGCGGCACGATCCTCCTGTCGGGCGCCAATTTCGGCTGCGGCTCCTCCCGCGAGCACGCCCCGCAGGCGATCCAGAAATACGGCTTCAAGGCCATCATCGCCGAGAGTTATGCGGAGATCTTCTTTGGCAACAGCACCACGCTCGGCATGCCGTGCGTCACCGCTGCCCGCGAGGACATCGAAAAGATCACCGCCGCCGTGCAAGCGGACCCGAAGACCGAGGTCACCATCGACCTCGTGAAGCTCGAAGCCCGGTTCGCCGGCCAGACCGTCAGGATCGCCCAGCGCGAATCCGCCCGCGACGCCCTCGTCAACGGCCGCTGGGACGCGATCGGCGAGCTGCTCGACGGCGTGCCGGCGGTGAAGGAGACCGCGAAGAAACTGCCTTATCTCGCTTCCGCCTGAAACTGTGGCGGCGCGCAATGAGCGCCGTTTCACACGGTCGGCGGCCGCAGACCGCCGCTACGGTCGCTCCAGGCAAACCATTCCCCCCATGTGGAACGAACGCTACGCCGGCGACGAATATTTCTACGGCACCGAGCCGAACACGTTTCTTGCGGACAACGCCAAGCTTTTGACCGGTCCCGTGCTCAGCCTCTGCGAGGGCGAGGGCCGCAACGCCGTCTTCCTCGCGTCCCTGGGTCTCGATGTGCTCGGGGTGGATGCCTCAGAGGTCGGCCTCGCCAAGGCGCAGAAGCTCGCGGCCGCCAAGGGCGTGACGATCCGGACGGAGGTCGCCGACCTTGCCGTCTACGAACCGCCCATCAACACCTTCGGCTCCGTCGTCTCCATCTTCGCCCATTTGCCCAGCTCGCTTCGGACGCGCCTATACCCGCTCGTCCTCCGGTCGCTGAAACCGGGCGGGATCGTCCTGCTCGAGGCCTACACCCCGGCTCAAATCCCCAGGGACACCGGTGGGCCGAAGGATCCCGACATGCTCATGTCCGCCGTGGGCCTGCGGCGGGAATTTCCAAACTGCGAGGTGATCCTGGCCCGCGAACTCGACCGGAATATCGCCGAGGGCCTGCACCGCTCGAGCGGCGTGGGGTCCGTTGTCCAGTTCATCGGGAGAAAGAAGGTCTCCCTCTGACTCGAACCGGATATCGTGGGCACCCCCCGGGAATTTCAGGAGTTGAATGGGAAGGCACAATTGCGTTGCCTGTAAACAATGGGCCAAACCAACCGGAGGTTTTATTTGGGACCCCAACATTATTGGGCGGCACGATGAAGACTCTAAGCGGCGCACTTTTCTGCCTCCTCGCCACCCTGGCGCTTCCCGCGAATCCCGCGCCGGAGGAATGGTCGAAAGTGGAGAATGGAATCCGAGGGCGCTTGGTAATAATGTTTGATCCGGATTTCGCCGGGACGGAGATGCCGGTCGTTTATCTCGAACTCCAGAATGTCTCGGACGTGGCGAATCCGAAGGAAATCTGGCTGGATCCCCATCGCAATTTCAGCGCCTGGAACCTGCGCGACGAAACCGGAGCCGCGGTGCCCAGGAACCAGGCGGTCGATGCGAGCATCATCACGATGGGGCCGTACTGGATCACGCTGCCGTACGATTCGATCCTGAGGTTCCGGGTTTCCGTCAGCGGCTATGGCATCAAGCCGAACGGAGGCATGGCCTTCCAGCTGCCGGGCGCGTTCTGGCAGGTGCCGCGGCGACCCGGGGGCGGATATGATCTTTCGGCAACCTTCAAGTCCGCCCCGACGGAAAAAGATCAGCGGGGAGCCTGGACCGGCACCCTCGTGCTCCCGGCCGTGCGGGTCCCGGCCAGGAAATAGCGCCAAACCCCGCCGCAAGCCGCACCCATGGCGCAATTGTCGTGAGTGTTCAGCCGTCGATCCCCCGGCTTCGTGGGTGTCAGGATATTTCGCCCGCTTGGCCCCCAAGTCATCCGATCGGACCGACCCGCTCTCTTATGTGAACACCCACCGGTTTGCCGGCGGCCTCATCGTGGCTAGCCTCCCGGTTCCCCGTACCCCCATGTCCCAGATCCTCTCCGAAAATCCCCGCAAAATTGCCATTATCACCGGAGCCGGCACCGGCATCGGCGCCGCCATTGCGCTTCGCCTGGCCCGCCTCCGCTGGCGCGTGGTGCTGGGCGGGCGCCGACGGGACAAGCTCGAAGAAGTCGCGGCGGCCATTCGCACCGGCGGCGGCGAGGCAGTCGTGGTCCCCTGCGATGCCACCCTCCCGGCCGATGTCAGCCGCCTGGTCGCGGCCGCGGGCCCCACCCTCGACGCCCTCATCCACAGCGCGGGCAAGGGTCATTGCCTGACCATCGACGAGCTCACCCTCGAGGAATGGAATGAGACGATCGGGACCGCCACCACCGGCGCGTTCCTCACCGCCAAGCTCGCCCTGCCCAAGTTGCGCGCCACGGCCGGCGGGCCCGGCCACATCATCGAGATCTGCTCGCTCGCCAGCGGCGGCACCTGGAACAAGGAAATCGGCTACGGCACGGCCAAGGGCGCGCAGTTGAAATTCGCGCTCCATCTCGCCTCACAGATGCGCGTCGAAGCCGAGGCGGGCGGACGCCGCATCCACGTGCACGCGATCTGCCCGGGCACGGTGGACACGCCTTTCTGGACCAACATCCCGCAGCGCACCATCGAACCGGGGAAATGCCTGGGCGCGGACGAGGTTGCCTGGGTGGTCGAGCAGGTCATTGCGAATCCCGCCGCCACCGCCGAAGCCCTCGCCACCGTCAAGCCGCGCCGCGAGATCGTTATCAAGCGCCATGCGCCTTTCGAGCGCTGGGACAACGTCATCGCCCTCGCGCACGAGAGTCATCCCTAGGCTGCCCAGCGATCCAGGCGATTCCCAAAAGGACACAACCCGCCTTGTGGGCACCCCTCTTCAACCGGAACCATTCAGTAGGTGGGCTTCGGTTTCCACACCGATGCCAAGTACACACGCCTCGTGAGTTCTGTCGGCGACATGGAAATCGCCGACCACCAAATGGTGGAGCGCGTTGCCCGTTCGACACAAGCTCAGGGCCTTGAGCCTGCCGAAACGGCTCCTTAACGCGCTGAGGACGCCCGCCGCGAAGAAAGCGCCCTGAGGAGCAGGTCGCTCCACCGCGAACTGAATCGTTCCGGCTTCAAAGGGGAATTTCGATCGGGTGACACGGATCCGGATCCACGCTGGAGAGGGATGGCGCGACGCGCCGGCGTGTGTTCGGCACGGCGCAACTGAAGTGGAATAGTGTTAGCCCAAACGCCACCAAGCAGGCTCTGGACAAGTCCAGCAACCTGGATAAAAACGCCCGGGCACTCGCCCGCACCGCCGCCCCGGCGGACAACCCCACCACCCCGGCCCGCGCATGAATCCCGAACCAGCCTTGAATCCGACCGCCAAGGAGGGGCTGCGCAAATCCGAATACATCGGTTACGCCCTCGGGGACACCGCCTCGAATTTCTTTTTTCAGGGCTTCAATATCTTCCTGACCTACTACTACGTTGATGTCTGGGGCATCCCGGCGACGGTGTTGCTGTGGTTGCTGCCCGTCGTGCGGGCCATGGGCGCCTTCGACGACGTCATCATGGGACTGATTGCGGACCGGACGAACACGCGCTGGGGCAAATTCCGGCCCTACCTGCTCTTCGGCGCCGTGCCCTACGGCATCTGCGGCTACCTGATGTTCGCCGGCCCCGACCTAAGCGCGAACGGCAAGATCATCTATGCCTTCGTCACTTACGCGCTCATGCTGGTGAGTTACACGGTGATCAACGTGCCCTATTCCTCGTTGCTCGGTGTGATCAGCCCGTCGCCGCGCATCCGGACCGTGGCGTCAACCTATCGTTTCGTGGGCGCCTTCAGCGCGGCGCTGCTGATCTCGCTGTTTGTGCGCCCGCTCGTGAAATACCTCGGCGCCGGCAACGAAATGCATGGCTTCCAGCTGACGATGGCGATCTTTGCGGTCGCCTCCGTGGTAATGTTCCTGGTGACGTTCGCCACGACGCACGAGCGCGTGACTCCGCCGCCGCAGCAAAAGACGAATGCGCGGGAGGAGCTCGGCGAACTTTTTCGCAACTGGCCGTGGCTCATGCTGCTGACCGCTTCGGTCTTCTCCAATGCGTTCTCCGCCCTGCGTGCCGGGAGCACGCTCTTCTTCTTCAAATATGTCGAGGGGTATGACACCTCGCCCTACCTCTTTGGCTGGCTCGACCGCAGCACCGTGTTCCTCACCTCGGGCGCGATCGGCCAGGTGCTGGGCACCGCCTGCCTCGGCCCCATCGCGACCCGCATCGACAAAAAATACTATGCCGGCTGGTTGAGCGTCGTCACCGGGGTCTGTTTCCTGTCCTGTTACTTCATTCCCAAGGGGTATTTCTGGGCGATGATTGCCGCCAACATGGCGGCGCAATTCTGCGCCGGGCCGACCTCCGCGCTGACCTGGGCGCTGTATGGCGACGTGGCCGACTATGGCGAGTGGAAATATGGCCGGCGATCCACCGCGCTGGTCTATTCGGCTTCGCTGTTTTCGATCAAAACCGGCATCCTGGTTGGTGGCTTCCTCGTGCCGCTCTTCCTCGCGCAGTTCGGCTTTGTCCGCGATGCCGTCCAGACCCCCACCGCCCTGCTGGGCATCGCCCTCGCGTTTTCGGTCGGCCCGGGCGTCTTCGCCCTGCTCAAGGCCGTCGCCCTTTTCATCTATCCCCTCGACCAAAGGAAGGTCGACGAGATCGAAGCCGTCCTGGCCGAGCGTCGCCGGGCCGCCGCCGCCACCCCTTCCCCGTGAACATCACCAATCCAATCCTTCCCGGCTTCAATCCCGACCCGTCGATCCTGCGCGTCGGCGCTGACTACTACATCGCGACCTCGACCTTCGAGTGGTACCCGGGCGTGCAGATCCACCATTCCCGCGATCTCGTCCACTGGCGCCTGCTCTGCCGCCCGCTCTCCCGGCCCAGCCAGCTCAACATGCTGGGCGACCCCGACTCCTGCGGCATCTGGGCCCCCTGCCTCTCGCATGCCGACGGGAAGTTCTGGCTGATCTACACCGATGTGAAACGCTACGGCCGCACCTCGGTTGGCGGCGCCTCGGGCGCTTCCCTGCGCGATTTCCACAACTACCTTGTGACCGCCGACACAATCGACGGCGAGTGGTCGGACCCGGTTTACATGAACAGCAGCGGGTTCGACCCTTCGCTCTTTCATGATGACGACGGCCGCAAGTGGTTCGTGAACCAGCTCTGGGACTTTCGCCCGGGGAACAATCGCTTCGCCGGCATCGTCCTGCAGGAATATTCCGTCAAGGAACGCCGGCTGATTGGCTCGCGCGTGAACATTTTCAAGGGCACGGCGCTCGGCTTCACCGAAGCGCCGCATCTCTACAAGCGCAACGGCTGGTATTACCTCATCACCGCCGAGGGCGGCACGGGCTGGGGCCACGCGGTCACGATGTGCCGGTCGCGGCAGATCGCCGGCCCCTACGAGCTCCACCCCGATACTTATATCCTGAGCGCGCGCCACCGGCCCGACGCCCCGTTGCAGCGTGCGGGTCATGCCGATCTCGTCGACACGCAGGACGGCCAGACCTACATCGCTTACCTCTGCGGCCGGCCGCTCAAGAATCGGGGCCGGTGCGTGCTGGGGCGCGAAACCGCCCTGCAGCCGATGGTCTGGGGCGACGACGGCTGGCTGCGCACCGCCGACGGACAGGGCATTCCCCAGCTCAACCCGCCCGCGCCAGCCCTGCCCGCCCACCCGTTTCCGTCCGCACCGGCCCGCTGTGAGTTCGACAACGGGCAACTCCCGATCGAGTTCCAGTGGCTCCGCTCACCCTGGCCGCACGAATTGTTCAGCCTGAACGATCGCGCCGGACATCTTCGCCTCTATGGCCGCGAATCGATCGGCAGCCTGTTCAAGCAGGCGCTCGTCGCCCGCCGCCAGCAGGCATCATGCTACAGCGCGGCCACGATCATGGAGTTCGAACCGGAGCACTTCCAGCAGCTGGCCGGCCTCGTTTGCTACTACGGGGCCGCAAAGTTTCACTACCTCTACGTTTCCCATGACGAAACGGTGGGCCGACACCTGCGGGTGATGTCGGCGATCCCCGATGGCGTCGTGGGCGACGCTTTCACGGCGCCGATCCCGCTGCCCGCCGGCCAACGCATCGGGCTGCGCGTGGAGGTCGACGAGGAACGACTGCTTTTTGCCTACCGGGTCGGGGGCGTGGACCCTGACTGGCGATGGCTGCCGCAGCAATTCGACGCGAGCATCCTTTCCGACGAGGCCTCGATGCCTGGCCTGCCCAATTTCACCGGTGCCTTCGTCGGGTTGGCGTGCCAGGATTTGGCGGGCACGGCGAAACCGGCCGACTTCGACTGGTTTGAGTATCGCGAGCGGCCATACCAAATCGATCCGCGCCAGGCTTGACGTCCAAACGCCAACTGGGGCGTTTGGAACCTGGCAACTTTCAGCCCGCCGGCGCTGCGTCGGGCTTGCGTGGCTTGGGTGGAAACGGCCCGGGACGATAGGCCGTGCCCGAAGCCTGCTGCGCGAGGTCCACGAGTTCGGTGATGACCAGGGTCGGGTCCTCCTCGTAACGCAGCTTCATGAAATCCTCGCGGAACTGCTGGTAACTCGCCTGGTCGGAAAGCCAGCCGCCGACAATGCGGGCCAGGTCCTCCGCCCGGTTGATCAGGGCAACTCCCGCCCCCCGGTTGAAAAACTTCACCGTCAGTTCCTCCTGGGGCATGACGCCGCCGAGCGCGTTGAACACGATGGGACACCGGAAATGCAGCGCCTTGGCGCAAGACGTGGTGCCACCGCGCGTGACGATGACGCTGCTGACCTGCATCAGCAGGTGGACCTGGTCGGAAAAGCCGTCGAGGAAACAGTTGAATTGCGGGTTTTCCGCACGCCAGTGCAGGACATGGTTGTACGCTTCCCGATTCCGCCCGCAGATCACGACGGCCTGCACCCGGTCCGCGAACGGCAACAACGCCTGCAGGAGTTCCAGGTGGTTGTTGGCGCCATTGCCGCCGGTCGCGAGAAAAACCGTGAACAGGTCGGCCCGGAGCTCGAGCTCGTGCTCCAGGTAGGACGACCGCGTTTCGGGGTTCATGAAACCGATGTGTTGCCGGGGCTGCATCAGGTGACCGCGCACCCGGGTGCGTTCGACCGGCATGCCCAATTTCACCGCATAATCGCGCGCCGTCGGGGTGCGGGCGATGTAAAGGTCGGCGGTGGGCTCGACCCAGTTCACGCTGTAGCCGAATCCCCCCGAAAACTCCCCGCAATAGGTCGCGCACCGGACCT
This sequence comes from Lacunisphaera sp., assembly GCA_035549955.1. GTDB lineage: Bacteria > Verrucomicrobiota > Verrucomicrobiia > Opitutales > Opitutaceae > Lacunisphaera. The sequence continues at coordinate 13,815 of DASZPS010000234.1, forward strand.
TGTCCGCGCCGAGGATTTGCCGTGCCAGCTGGAAATATCCCCGGTTCAGGCAGTCGTGAACGCTGAACACGAGATGTGGCCGGTATTCCCGCAGCACGGCCTCGTAGTAGCGCCGGCCGAAGGACACCGACCGCCGATTGAGCACGCTGAGCAGTTCCACGAACAGGAAGAAGGCCTTGTGGACCCACGGGGATTTCTTCTGGATCCAGTTGTAGAATTTCACGCCCGCGCTGAAGAAGCCGGAGGACTTCTCCAACATCTGTTCGATGCGCACATCGACATTGTGCCGGTAAAGTTCGAAGCACCATTCCGCGAAAGCCTGCGCCCGCGCATCGTGCCCGGCCCCGGTGCTGGAAGTAAGGATCAGGATGCGGACCCGGTTCATGTCAGAGGCCAAAATAGAATTCCTGGATCCGACGCTTCAACGCCAGCGTGCCGAACCGGGCCAGAAAGGGCGCGAGGCCGGCCTGGAAGAAACGACCGGTGCGAACCGTGCCACTCCGGCCGCGCCACAGGGCGCGCTCGAGTGCCGCGGCGGCATGGCTGGGCGCCGGACCGGAGCGCATCATCGATTCGAAGACCGCCCAGGCGCGGCTCATCCGGCCCGCATTGAGCGGATCAAGTCCCGGCTGCCCGGGCCGGCGGACGGAGCCCTCGAAATCCGTGCGGTAGTCGCCCGGGCGAAAGTCGATGACGATGACGCCGGTGCCCTTGACCTCGTACATCAAGCCTTCGTTGAGCGCGGAAAGGCCGGCCTTCACCGCGTTGTAGGCGGCCTGATAGGGCAGGCCAAACTCCCCCGCGAGGGATGAAATGTTGACGAGCGCCCCGCGTTGCCGTGCCAGCATGCCCCGCAGCGCGAGGTGGCTGAGGCGCGCCGTGTTGACGAACATCACGCGAAACTGCTCCTCCCAGGCGGCGAAATCGGTGGCGGCAAAGGCGCCGAACACACCGAACCCCGCGTTGTTGATCACCAGGTCGAAACCGCCCGCCGCCTGCTCCGCCCCCTGAAACGCCCGTTCCGCCGCCGGGCCGTCGCCCAGCTCCAACACCACCGGATGAAACCGGGGTCGGGCCGCCAACCGGCTCGCCTCGCGCGCGGTACCCCACACTTCGACGCCACCCGCCAGCAGCATGTCGGTGAACGCCAGGCCGAGCCCCGTGCTCGCCCCGGTCACCAAGGCGGTGCGATAACGGGAGGAAAGCGGGGCGGGGCTCATCCGCGTCAAACCGCCTTGAAAACGAGACAGACGTTGGCGCCGCCGAAACCGCTGCTGTTGCTCAGGACAACATTCGGTCGTTGCGGCAGCGTGGCGCGAATGATGTTCAAGCCCGCGCAGGCGGGATCGAGGTTCGTGATGTGGGCGGAACCGGGAATATAGCCCTCCTTCATTGCGAGCGCGCAAAAGCCCGCTTCCTGGGCCCCGGCCAGGGACAGCCCATGCCCCGTGAGGGCCTTGGTGCTGCTGATGGCCGGCCGGGAGGGCGAATCCTTGAAGATCGCCTTGAGCGCCTTGGCCTCGGAGATGTCGCCAATGGGCGTGGAGGTGGCATGGGCGTTGACGTAGTCCACTTCCTCCGGGGCGACGTCGGAATACTTCAGGGCATTCTCAATGGCCGTGCGCAGTCCTTCGCCGTCCGGATGCGATATGGCCACGTTGTAGCCGTCGGAGGCCTGGCCCCAGCCCGCCACCTCGCAATAGACCTTCGCGCGGCGGCGCGCGACCTCGTCCTCGTTTTCCAGCACGAGAACGACCGCGCCGCCGGTGCCGACAAAGCCGTCGCGCGCCACGTCAAAGGGACGCGAGGCGATCGATGGGTCGGTCTGGAGCGACAACGCGCGCATCCCGGCGAACGGCAGGATGCTCTCCACATTGCCGTCCTCGGCCCCGATCACGAACATGCGCTTCTGGCGGCCAAGGGAGATTTCATCGTAGGCAAATCCCACCGCATGGGCCGACGATGCGCAGGCCGACGAAAAGCCCGTGGACGCGCCCTTGATCTTGAACTGCGACACCAGGTTGAAATTCACCGTACCCGAGATCGAAGCGACGATGCCGAGCGGCGGGCAGCGCATGACCCCGACCTTGCGCATGCGCTCGAGGTGGTAGCCCAGGAGGAACGGCGAGCCGGCGGAGGCGGCATAGAGACCTGTCTCGGGATTCGAATAGTCGGCCTCGGTGAGCTTGGCGTCCTCCACCGCCTGCTGCATGGCACAATAGGAGTAGATCCCGTGCGGCGCCATTCCGCGGAGGATTTCACGCCGAATGCTGTATCGCGCCGGGAACACCCAATCCTCCTGGTCGATGGTGTCCGTTTGGAAGTCGCGGATGGGCGCGGCGACCTTGACCGGGACATCCGGCTTCTGGAAAGGCGGATACTGCACCATGCCGTGCCGCAACTCACGCAGGCTCTCGGAGACCGTGGCCGCATCGTTGCCGATGCTGGTGATGAATCCGACGCCGGTGATATAAACTTTCCGCATGGAGAACTCAGGCGGCGCCCGCCGGGGACGGCGCCACGATCGAAGTGGCGCTCATCAAAGCGCTTTTGCCCCGACGGTCAATCACCGCAGCCGGCTCAGGCGTTGACGGCCGATTTCGCCGGATTGAGCGCGACGGGCTGCTCCGCCGGCGCCACTTGCGGCACGGGCTGGGCAATTTCCTCGGCGTATCCAAAAGTAAGCGTGATTTCCTCCGCTATCGCGGCCTTCTCCTGGCCCACGCGGATCTGGCCTTCGAACGTGGCCAGCGGCGACTTGAGGCGCTTCGGCTTGATCGACAGGCTGAGCACGTCGCCGGGGCGGCAGACGCGGTGGCAACGGACGCCTTCGCAGGAGGTGAAGAAAATCGTGCGGTGGTCGACGGTCTTGCCGGCCTCGCCGACCTGGCCCTCGAGCAGGAAAAGGACCGCCAGCTGGCCCAGCGCCTCCAGCATGATCGAAGCGGGCAGCACGGGATTGTCCTTGAAGTGCCCCTGGAGGAAAAATTCCTGGCCACTGATCTTGTACTTTGCATTGGCGCCATGCGCGTTGACCGAGGCCTCGCCGAGGAACAGGAACGGAGGCTGGATCGGCATCACCGACACAATCTGCTCGATCGGAATGAATTTCGTCGGCTTCGGCACCGGCAGGCCGCGCACCTTGCATTCGATGAAGGTCTTAACGTCGCCCACGGTCCGCAGGTGGCGCAATTCCTCATTATTGATGGTCATCTGCAGCACATCCTCAACGAGGATGACGATTTCCATCATGGTGAGTGAATCGATGCCGAGATCCTCGATGACGCGAAGGTCATCGTCGGCGTCCTTCAGTTTGGCCCGCAGATCGGGTTCAACGTAGCGCTCGATTATGCCCAGGACGATGGCCGGAAGGTGTTCCGTATTACCCGTCTTTCGGAATTGGGCCGCCGCCTCGTAAGTAGCTGCGGAACAGCGCTTCAGTGCCTCGCGTAAGTTTGTATCATCTTCGGCGGTGAACGGTTTCAACGTGACGCCGGAGTGGGTGTTAACGGACTGTGCCATTGGAACGATTCGTTATGTTATCCCTTTCTGACATGTAAATCCCAAAAATCCTCCATCCTCCTCGGAGAAATGTGGTTTGGCCTGCTGGATTTAGCTTGTTGACTCGGCGCGTGATGCACGGCGACATCCCGCGCCGCGGACGGTTGGTCCAAGTTCACTTTCTTTTAACCCACATGCCGTCTCCGGGGTCCAGTTTCCCAAGCGATTCCGCCCCCTCACTCATTCTCGTCACCCATGAGTTTCACCCCCACCGCGGGGGGATAGCGGTTTATGCCGCCGAGATGGCCCGCGCGGCGCAGGAGCTGAGTTACCGGGTGGAAGTCTGGGCCCCGGCCTTGCCGGCAGGCGCGGTGGAACCGGAGTGGCCTTTCCAAGTGCGGCGCCTTGCGCTGGCGGGCGACCATAGCTTGCGCAGCCAATGGTGCATGGCGCGGGAGTTGATTGCGCAGGCCGACCGGATCAACGACGCCACGCTTTACATTCCCGAGCCCGGCCCGCTCCTCGCGATGCTGCTCCTGCAGTATTTCGATACCATCCGGCCCGCCCGCCTCATGCTGACTTTCCATGGTTCCGAGATCCAGCGCCTGGCTTCGCGACGACTGCTGCGCTGGAGCACCAACCACCTGCTGGCCAAGGCGACCCGCATCAGCGTGGTGAGCGTCTATGCCCGGCAACTCTTCGAAAGGAATTTTCCCGCTGCCGCCGAAAAGGTGGTGGTGACCTCGGGTGCGTTGCGCTCCGACCTGCGACTTCAGCAATCGGCCCCGACCGCGCTGCCGGGCGCGAAGCAAATCGTCCTCACCGTTGCCCGGCTGAATCCCCGGAAGGGCCAGCTCGAAGTCATCAACGCGCTGAAAGCCCTCCCGCCCGCGATGCGCAAGTCGCTCGAATACTGGCTCGTTGGCGCCCACGGGAAGGAAAACTATGACCGCGTGCTCGCCGCCGCCGCCGCGACGGCCGATTTTCCGGTCAAATTCCTGGGCGACATCCCCGACGACCAGCTCGGCGCCATCTACGCCCAAGCCAGCATCTTTGCCATGACCAGCATGCCCCACAAGCACAGCATCGAGGGATTCGGGCTGGTCTACCTCGAAGCAGGGGCGCACGGCCTGCCCATTGTGGCGCACGCGATCGGCGGTGTGCCCGAGGCGGTCATGGATGGGGTCACCGGCCTGCTCGTCGAACCCGGCAATCTCCCGGCCCTGACGGACGCGTTTGCCCGGTTGCTGGCGGACGCGCGCCTCCGTCGCCGCCTCGGCGAGGCCGCGCGGCTGCGCGCCCTCAGCCGGACCTGGCGCGATTCGGCCGTAGCCTTGCTTGGACAACCGCGCGTCGTTGTCCCAACCTGATGCCATGATCGAATCCCGCACCCAGATTGCCGTCCGCTACGCCGAAACCGACATGATGGGGATAGTCTACCATGGGAACTATCTCCCGTGGTTTGAAGTCGGCCGCACCACCCTGCTCAAGGAATGTGGCCTTCCCTACCGGGATCTCGAAGCCCAGGGATACCACCTGCCAGTCATCGAACTCGGCGTAAAATACCTTCGGCCGGCCCTCTACGACGACACGCTGACCATTGTCACCCGTCTCAACGAACGCCCCACCCTTCGGGTGCATTTGGAGTACGAAGTCCGGCGCGGCGACGAACTGCTGGTGACCGGCTTCACCACGCATGCCTTCATCAATAAGAAGGGCGAGCCCGTCCGACCGCCGGCGTATCTCGCGGCAAAGATGAAGGAACTGTTCGCGCAGCAGGGGTAGGCTTGCCCGATCCCCTTTCGCGCCAGGACCGACCAGGGTTGACCCCTACAAATATTCAGCCAGCACCTGCGAGTCCTGCTCGGCCCCGCGCATGGGTGCCAGCAGCGTTTCCCACTCGTCCCCCGCCAGCCGCCGCACGGCCCACACCGCATGCGCCCGCACCACCGGCGCTGCGTGCGCCGCCAGTTTGAGCAACAGTGGCAACAGGCTCCGGTCGCCGGAGTTCCCTGCCACCACGCAGGCGTTGCGGAGCAGGCCGGTCAGTTTCAAACGCTTCACGGCAGTGCGGCGGAAAAGCTCCGCAAACCGGGTGGGTGTCAGCGCGAGAATCTCCACCAGGCTGCACTCCGCCAGGTCGTGACGCGAAGCCAGCAGTAGCCTGCGTCCTTCCCGGGCAAAGCGGTTCCACGGGCAAACCTCGAGGCAAATGTCGCAACCGTAAATCCGCGCGCCAATGCCGGGACGGAGTTCGCGAGGGATGATTCCCTTGTTTTCGATCGTCTGATAGGAAATGCAGCGGCGCGCGTCGACCACTCCGGGTGCGGGAAAAGCCTGCGTCGGGCAGGCGTCGAGGCAGCGGGTGCATTTCCCACACAGCAAGCCGGTCGGTTCGGTCCCGGCCGGCGGCAGCGGCTTCTTGCGCAACGGCAGATCGGGCGCGATCTCCCATCGCACCAGGATGCAGGCCAGAAAGAGCCAATTCCCATGCCGGCGGGAGATCAGCATGCCATTCTTGCCCCGGAAGCCGAGGCCGGCGCGCGCGGCCCAGCCGCGTTCCAGCAGAGGGCCGGTGTCGACGTAATACCGATAGTCCCCCGCCGACGCCCCGTACATTTCCTCCAACAACCGGCCCGCCGCCGCCAACCCCGGCTTGATCGTGTCGTGATAATCGTCGTGAAGAACGTACCGTGCCCACTGCGGTCTGTTCTCCGTCCTCAGTCTTCTGTCCTCTGCAGCCCCCGGCCAATAATTGATCCCAAGCATGATCACGGATTTCGCGCCGGGCAGCACGAGGTCGGGATCGATGCGCTTCCCGGCGGTCCGCTCCATCCACGCCATGTCGGCGTGGTACCCCGCCGCGAGCCATGCCCGGAGGCTGTCCTCCCGGCCGGACACGGCCGCAAATCGCACTTCATCAAAACCCAGCGCCCGGAGTCTTTCCCGCAGCTCCTCGCGGGAAACTCCCGTCCGGAATCCGGCCGGCGCGGTCATTTCCGGGCGAACTGCGCGGCTTCCTGGCGGTAGATGCGCAGCACATGGACCGCGATTTCACGCAGCGGCCGCTTGTCGGTCAGCACCATTGTGCCGGCCCGGCGGTATATCTCCTCCCGCTGGGCGTAAAGTTCGCGCAATCGCTGCTCGGGATTCTCCACCTGCAGCAGCGGCCGGTGCGTGGCGTGCATGGTGCGCTGGAGGATCGTCTCGATCGGCGCATGCATGCAAATGACGACCCCGCGGCGGCGCAGGAGATCCAGCATGCCCGGCGGCACAATCAGGCCCCCGCCGCAGGAGACGACGCATTTTTTCGGCGGGTGTCCGCGCTCGATGAACTCCCGCTCCAAGGCGCGGAACTTCGTCTCGCCCTGCTCGGAAAAGATCTGCGACACCGGCTTCCCCTGCAGCCGCTCGATCTCGTGGTCGCTGTCGAGGAACTCAAAGCCAATCTGGCGCGCCACTTGGCGGCCCACCGTGCTTTTGCCGGTGCCCATGAAGCCGACGAGGTAAAGATTGGTATCCATGCGCCGCCCCAGCGAACACCCCGCCCCAATCCGGCGCAAGAAAAACGCCTCCCCGGTTGGGGGAGGCGCGGAAAAACCAGCACTGCAACGACGCTTACTTCGCGGCCGGGGCCGCCGGGGTGGCCGGGGCCGGCGGGGCGTCCTTGGCGGCGATGATATCGACGTCAAAAACCAGCGCCGCGCCCGGAGGAATCCCCGAGTTGCCCTCGTCGCCGTAGGCGAGCGACGCGGGAATGTGCAGCTTCAACTGGCCGCCAACGCCGGTCTTCTGGAGGCCTTCGAACATGCCGGCGATGACACCCTGGGGGCTTTGCGGGGTGGCGTTTTGCAGCAGGAGGTCAACCGGCTGTCCGCGCTGGCGGGAGCTCTCGAAGACCTGGCCGGTGGCCAGTGCGCCCGTGTAGTGAATGGTCACGACCTGGCCGGGCTTGGCGACCGGGCCCGTGCCCGCCTTGATGATTTCATAGCGCAGCCCGCTGGGCAGCTCGACCACGTTCTTGTTCTCCTTGAGCTTGGCAAAATACTCCGTCGCCGCGGCGGTCTGCTGCGCCTTCAGCTTACCGAGGAAGATTTCCTGGCGCTTGCCCATGAAGTCCTGCAGCTGGGTCTGGACCTGCTCGGGATCGTACGGCAGCTCCTTGCCGGCCAAGGCCATGGAAATGCCGCGCACCATCGCCTCCTTCTGCGCCGGCGAGATCTCGAGCGCCTGCAGCTGGCTGGCCATGCGGGTCTGCAGGACAAAGATGTAACCATAGGCTTCCATCAGCTGGTCGTCGGAGTACTTGACCGGAGCCGCCGCGGCCGGAGCAGCCGCCGGGGTTGCCGCCGGGACTGACGCCGCAGGCGCCGGAGCCGTGGTCTTCGGGGCCGGGATCGGGGCCGGAGTCGCAGGCTTGGCCGCGGGGGCGGCCGGGGCGGCGCCGGGCACGTTGAATTTGACTGCGTCCTCAGCGGAAGCGGCCGTGAGCAGGGCCAGGCTGAGCAGACCAGCGGTGACTTGGGGGGTGAATTTCATGGAATAGCGTAGGCCCGGTTGGGAAACGGCCCGGGCGGATTTGTGCCGTCAAAGAGCGCGAAATTGCGCAGCTGCCTTTAAAAAATCAACCCCTTAGGCGGTAAATCTCCCCCTGATACAAGTCCCAACCCGGGGCTTGTCACCCCTCACGCCGGGCCTCATCCTGCCCAATCCCATGAACGAAAACCAATTCTGGCACAGCACCGACGGCCAGATCCTCACCGTCAAGGCCAAAGGCGATCGCGTCACCCTCGCCCTTGCTTTCTGGCCACGCCACCCGGCCGAGCTCGACTTCATGAAGTCCCAGCTGGCGACCTTGCGCTTCACCGAACGCAGCTCCCTCGCCCGCATCGGCATCGAGATGATCACCCAAGGCCGGCCGGCGCTGGACGGCAACCGCCTGGTCCTCACGGTCGAAGCCTTCCTTTACGACCATAGCTTCCCGAACGCCTCGTACTGGCAAAAACTCCTTCGTCCCGGCGTGCCCATCGGGCGCCTTTTCCATGCCCCGGCCGCCGCCAAGCTGACCTCCACCGAGATCTGGACCGCCATCAAGGAGAACCAACTCAAGCTCCCCAACACCATCTCGATTGACAGCTCGGGACGGGTCTTCTTCACGCCGCACCCGGTCAACTACACGCTCAATCCCCGACTGACCCGGATCAACTTCGAGCACATCGTCTCGGGCTACGCCGGCCGCAACTTCATCGACAAGGTCCAGGTCCGGCACGATGCCGCGCCGCTGACCATCCCGCCCCACTCGGGCGTGCTGACCAGCTGCTCCATGTATCTCCGCGAGCATTTCGTCATGCTCAGCCCCGGCGAGGGCAACTTCGGCCTCCATACGTCCGCCGTCCTGCTCGACCCGGTCAAGACCTCCGGCACCAACATCATGCTCGAGGTCTACAACACCGGCGAACAACCCGTCGTCAACCCGATGGTCTCGGTCGAGATCTTCCGCGCCCCGCCGCAGGAAGACGCCGAGACCAAGACCCTGGGCAAGCGCCGCCAGCGCCTGCTCGCGACCGCCAAGAGCATCTACAAATGCCTCGATGCCGCGCCCCCGCTCGAGCTCGCGGAGGCGAAGCCCAAGACGAAAGTCACGGTCCGCGGGCAGAGCGCGACGATGGAGAACCGCGCCATCCTCGTGCGCGCCAACGACGAGGAGCTCAAGAACCTCCTCGCCACCGATGCCTGCCCGCTCGGCGCCCGCACGATGATCCAGGCCCTCGACACCAAGAGCACCGACACCGACACGCTCGTCGTCGACTACTTTCCCGACCTCCTCGAACATACCGAACTGGTCACGCGGCTCGGCGACCTGAAGCTCCGGCGCATCATCTTCCGCAAGGCGTCGCGCACCCACGGTTACTTCCTGTCGTCCAACGCCCACGCCCGCCTCGATACCTTCCATTCCCTCGGCATCCCGGTGTACTGGTACGACGAACAGACCAAGGATCTCTACCTTCATACCTACCGCCGTGACCACGGCTTCTTCGTCCGCGAGGAAGTCGCCCGTAAATTCCAGGAAGCCACCATCCTCGCCTTCTATGGTTCGGCCGTTGGTCTCGACCAGGCTGACACCGACCGCATTTCCTCGCTCGTGAACCAGCTCACGACGTTCATGGGTTCCAATCTCGGCGTCCTCACCGGCGGGGGCGGCGGGGTCATGCGCCTCGCCACCGAGACGGCGCGCGGGAAGGGCGCGCTCACCGGCGCCTGCTTCCTCGAACTCGAGGCGCAGCCGCCCGAGCTCGGGGTGGACTTCTTCAACACCTTCCAGGAAAGCTCGCGCCACTTCCGCCAAAAGTGGTTCGAGGCGGCCGATTTTTGCATCTTCAACGTCGGCGGCGTCGGCACGCTCGAGGAGATCGGCATCGAGCTCTGCAACCTCAAGCTCGGCATCCGCCCGCGCGTCCCCTACGTCTTCTTCAACGCCAAGTTCTGGGGCGACCTCCGGCGGCAGGTGAACTCGATGATCAAGGACAAACGCGCCCCGGCGTGGATGAACGACTACATCATCTTCAGCGACGACCCCGCCGAGGTCATCGCCTTCTACCGCAAGACGCTGAAGGTGCTATGATGCAGTTGGGAGTTGATCGCTGAGGGTTGAGCGAAATCATTCGCGCACGCGTGTCGCTCAATTCTCAACCCTCCGCCCTAAACCCTGCGGCCCTGCCGCGGACGGTCCTCATCGTCGGCTCCGGCGGGCGCGAACACGCGCTCGCCAAGGCGCTGGCGCTCTCGCCGGCAAAACCCCGCCTGCTTTGCGCGCCGGGCAATGCCGGCATTGCGGCCGACGCCACGTGCTTTCCCGTTGCCGCCGACAATATCCAGGGGCTCGTCGAGCTCGCGCAGCGTGAACAGGTCGAATTCGTCGTGGTCGGACCCGAGGTGCCGCTATCGCTGGGTCTGGTGGACGCGCTGACCAAGGCCGGCATCCCCGCATACGGGCCCAAGGCCGACGGCGCCCGGCTCGAAGCCTCCAAGGTTTTCACGAAGCAGCTCCTGCTGAAATACAAGATCCCGACCGCCCCCGCGGGCATTTTTACCGAGATCGAGCCGGCCCTGGCCTACGTGCGCCAGCGCGGCGCGCCGATCGTGATCAAGGCCGACGGTCTCGCCGCCGGCAAAGGCGTGATTGTCGCGCAGACCCTCGCCGAGGCCGAGGCGGCGGTGCGCGACATGCTTGCCGGCAACAAATTCGGCTCCGCCGGCAGCCAGATTCTCGTCGAGGACTGCATGTTCGGCGACGAGACCTCGATCCTCGTCGTGGTGTCGGATCGCGACTATGTCATCCTGCCGGTTTCGCAGGACCACAAGCGCATCGGCGACGGCGACACCGGCCCGAACACGGGCGGCATGGGCACTTATTCGCCCGCTGAGGTGGTGACGCCTGAACTGCTGGCCCGCATCGACCGGGAAATCGTCAAACCCTCCGTCGATGCCATCGCGGCCGAGGGCATCCAGTTCCGTGGCACGCTCTTCATCGGCATCATGCTCACCGCCGCGGGCCCGAGCGTGCTCGAATACAACACCCGTTTCGGCGATCCCGAGACCCAGGTGGTGTTGCCTCGGATCAAAAACGACCTGCTGGCGCTGTTGTGGGCCGCGGCACGCGGGGAACTCCGCGGTACAAAACTCGAAATCCATCCCGACGCCGCGATCTGCGTGGTCGTCGCCGCCCGGGGATATCCCGACAGTTATCCCAAGGGCGACGTCATCACCTTTCCAAAGAGCCTGCCCGCTCAGACCTCGATCATCCACGCGGGGACGGCGCGCAACGCCGCCGGCCTGGTCGTCACGAGCGGCGGGCGCGTCCTCGGCGTCACCGCGCTAGCCCCCACCCTGCGCGAGGCGGCCGACCGCGCCTATGCCGCTTGCGAACAAATCCAATGCGCGTCCAAATACTACCGCCGCGACATCGGTGCCCGGCAACTGAACCGCCAATGACGAATGCCATGCGACGCCTCTGGCTGGAAGGTCGGGCTCCTGCCCGACCGCAGTGGGGCGTGAGCCTGCCCCTCCTCCTTGCCTGCTGCCTTTTGACCGCCGCCCTCCGGGCGGTCCCGGCCGTCCAACCCATCGACTTGGCGCCCGACCTGGCTTATCTGCGCGTCCAGTCGATCGTGATCGATCGCGATCTGATCGCTGCCACGCTGGCCAAGCCCCGCTCCCTGGTCCTGGACCTGCGACAGACGTTCGATGAACGCGATGCGGGCGATGTCCTGCGCCAGCTCCTCGGCGGCCCGGCCGGCGACGCCCGCCTTTATGTCCTCGTCAGCCCGACGACCCCGGTGCCGGTCGTCGGGGCCATCGCCGCCAGCTCCCGCCGGTTGATCACGCTCGGCGTGAAGGGCTCGCGGCCCGAACCGGAGGTGGTGGTGCTGCAATCGGCCGATGACGATAAGAAAGCCTATGCCGCCCTCATCGCCGGCGCGCCGCCGACCGACCTGATCTCCGGCCGGATCGAGAAGGAGCGCTTCGACGAGGCTTCGCTCGTCAAGGAATTCAAGAACGGCAACCACAACGCCCAGCCCCCCGACATGGGCGATGGCACCACGCCACCGGCGAGCCCCGCGCCCAATGGCCCCACCAAACCGCCGGCGGGCGATCCTCCGGCCAAGCTGACCGACCGCGTGCTCCAAAGGGCGGTGCATCTGCATCGCGCCCTGCAAGCGCTGAAGCGGTAGATTGACGCTGCCCTTTTACCGGCAACTCTTTGGCCTTTCGCACAACGCTTGGAGCTCACCGCTTACCGCCCACTCATGCCATCTCCCGGCCACGTCCTCATCGTCTGCACCGGCAACATCTGCCGCAGCCCGATGGGCCAGGGCCTGCTCGCCCATGCGCTCTCCGCCCAGCCCGAGCCGCTGCGCAGCCTGAAGGTCATCTCGGCCGGCGTCGCGGCCCACACCGGCGAGCCCATCTCGGAAAACTCGGTCATTGCGCTGAAGAAGGCCAGCATCGACATCAGCCACGTCCGCAGCCAGGGGCTCACCCAGGAGATGCTGGACAACGCCCTTGTCGTCTTCGGCATGACCGAATCCCACCGCTCCATCATCCGGATGCGGGCGCGCCCGGCCCCGAAGCATCTGCACCTCTTCCGCGAGTTTCTGCCCCCGCCCGCCGCCAAGGAAATCGGCGATCCGTTTGGCGGACCGCTCAAGCTCTACGAATCCTGCCGCGACGAAATGGTCGAGGCCATCCCCAGCTTGGTGGCGTTCCTTAAGACACTCATGGCGGACCAAAAGGACTGATTTTCGATTTTCGCTTCTGGATTTTTGATGCCGGGTCCTATCTGCTTGGATCCAATCATATATCGAGAAACCCAATATCGAAACCCGACATGTCCCTTAACGCCGCCCCCCTCGCCCAACTCGATCCCGCCGTCCACGCCGTCGTCGCCGCCGAGCTGGCTCGCCAGCAAAGCCACGTCGAACTGATCGCCTCGGAAAACTTCACCTATCCGGCGGTCATTGAGGCCATGGGGTCGGTACTCACGAACAAATATGCCGAGGGTTATCCGGGGAAGCGCTGGTACGGCGGGTGCGAACAGGTGGACAAGGTCGAGGTGCTCGCCATCGACCGCGCCAAGCAGCTGTTCAACGCCGAGCATGCCAACGTCCAGCCCCACTCCGGATCGCAGGCCAACTTCGCCGTCTACACCGCGGTCCTGTCTCCGGGTGACAAGATCCTCGGCATGAACCTCAGCCACGGCGGCCACCTCACCCATGGCAACCCGGCCAATTTCTCCGGCAAACTCTACAACTTCTGCCAATACGGCGTGCGCGAGGATAATGGCCTCATTGACTACGACGAACTCCTCACCGTCGCCAAGCGCGAGCAGCCGAAGATGATCACGGTGGGCGCCTCCGCCTACTCGCGCATCATCGACTTCGCCCGGATGGGCGAGATCGCGCGCTCGGTCGGCGCGCTACTCTTCGCCGACATCGCCCATATCGCCGGCCTCGTCGCCACCGGGCACCACCCGTCGCCTTTCCCGCACGCGGACTTCGTCACCACCACCACGCACAAGACCCTGCGCGGTCCGCGCGGCGGCCTCACCATGTGCAAGGCCGCGCACGCCAAGGCCGTCGACTCCGCCGTCTTCCCCGGCGGCCAGGGCGGGCCGCTGATGCACGTCATCGCCGCCAAGGCCGTATGCTTCGGCGAATGCCTCAAGCCCGAGTTCAAGGCGTACAGCGCCCAGGTCATCGCCAACGCCCGCGCCCTCGCCACCGCCATGGTGGCCCGCGGCTACAAGATCAATTCCGGCGGCACCGACAACCACCTCATGCTCGTCGATCTCCGCGCGAAGTTCCCCGAACTCACGGGCAAGGTCGCCCAGGAGACGCTCGATAAGGCCAATATCACCTGCAACAAGAACACCGTCCCCTTCGAGACGCGCAATCCCTTCCAGGCCTCGGGCATCCGCCTCGGCTCGCCCGCGATGACCACGCGCGGCATGAAGGAAGCCGAGATGGCCGAGATCGCCGCGCTGATCGACGGCGTCCTTTCCGCCGCCGGCAAACCCGACGAAACCACCGTCCTCGCCGCCACCAAGCAAAAGGTGGTGGCGCTCACCTCGCGCTTCCCACTCCCGTACAAGCCATAGGCATCAGGCCATGGGAAGGAGGCGTTCGGATAGGCGCAACCAATCGTCCATAGCCAATCGCCCACAGCCCGCTTTCCATGCGCCTCGAACGCCTCCGCGCCTTTGCCCTCGGCCTGCCGCAGACCACCGTCGTCAAGCAGTGGGGCGAACACCTCGTCTTCAAGGTGGCGGGAAAGATGTTTCTCATCACGAGCGAGGAACCCAACGTGCTCGAGGGGCTCACCCTCAAGTGCACGCCCGACGAATTTGACAGCCTGACCGCCATCGAGGGCGTCACCCAGGCCCCCTACTGCGCCAAGCGGCATTGGGTGCGCTTCGCGGATCCCTCGGTGGTCCCCGAACAGGAACTTCTGGCCCGTATCCGGCGAAGCTACGACCTCGTGGTCGCGAAACTCCCCAAGAAGTTACAGGCCACGCTCCGCTAGCCCGATTATTTGCACCCAGTGGTGTGAAATATCCGCCCTGTCGGGCCGACCTTGTCCAGGCGCGCCGCGACAAAGTCGCTCCGGCCGGAGGGCGGACGGACATTTCGCTGATTGGATCGCTCAAGCCTGTGGAATGTCCGGGCTGGCAGCGTGCGCGACCTCCTGCCCGCCTCGCCAATCCCTTCGTTAATCCGGCAACAGCGAGCAGTTTCCGCCGCGCATGGCCGACCGGTTGAGACGGGATTTGCGTGGGAGCGTCCCGGCCGTCAGCGTTGCCCCCCATGACCGAGTCCGCCCGCCCTGCCATCCCTCACCGAGGCCTGACATGGCTGTTGCTCGTGACTGGCACGGCGGTGTCCCTGGTGATCTGGCATTATGCCACCCGCAGTCAGGCCGAGCGCCTGCACGCCGGCTTCCTGAGCCGGGCGCAGACCCAGGCTTCGGTCGCGGAACAGCAACTGCGCAACTACCGGGAAATGGTATTCAGCCTGCGCGATACCTTCATCGGCCAGCAGGAGGTGGAGCGCGGCGAGTTTGCGGCCATTACCTCGACCATCCTTCAACGGCATTCCGGTGTGCAGGCACTGCAATGGGTGCAGGTCGTCCCGCAGGCGCAGCGGGCCGCCTACGAACAGCGGTGCGCCCGGGAATTGGGGCGGCCCTTCGTCATCCGTCGCCTTCAAGCGGACGGCACGACGCAGCCGGCCCCGGAAAGCGCCGAATACCTGCCCATCACCTACCTCGAGCCCCTTGCCGGCAACGAGGCGGTCCTGGGCTATGACGTGACGAGCGCCCCCACGGCCGCGACGATCGCCGACGCCCGCGCAAGCCGGGACTTCCGGGTGACCCAGGTTTTTCGCCTGTTGCAGTCGCGCTCCGACCAGCCGGAACCGGGCGTCGTTTTCATCCTGCCCTTTGCCCGCCCCGGCCGTCCCGACAGTCCCGTCGAGGGCTTCATCCAGGGAGTTTTTCTCGTGCGCACCATGCTGGCCCAATCCCATCGGCTCACCACCAGCGACGCGCTCGACTCCTATTATTTCGATGTCACCGACTCCGAAACGCCGACGCTGCTTTACGCCAACCTCGCCGGTTCGGAACCGATGCGCCAGGAGGGGGCCCGGATCAAACCGCCCGTGCTGGACGACCCGGGCGATTTTCACGAGGTCCTTGAACTCGGTGGCCGGCGCTGGCTGATGGTGATCCGCCAGAATGCCGCCTGGACCCGCCAGTTTAGCTCCCGCGAACCGTTACTCATCCTCCTGGCCGGATTGACCATCACCGCGCTGCTCGCCCTCGTCGTGCACAGCCTGCTCCAGCGCACGACCCGGATCGAGCAGGAGGTGCAGGAACGCACCCGGCAGTTGCGCGCCAGCGAGGCGCGGCTCCAGGATATCCTGGATCACAGTCCCGCCATCATCTTCCTCAAGGAACTCGATGGCCGCTACCTCCTCTGCAACCGCGCCTTTGCCGAGTTCTGCGGCCGCCCCAAGGATGCGATCGTCGGCCGCCGGGATGAGGATCTCTTCCCACCCGCCGCCGCCGCACTCGCCCGCCGCAATGATGCGCAGGTTCTCGCCGCCGGCCATCCCGTCGAATTCGAGGAAACCCTGTGCGACCCGGCGGACCGCCGGGTTTACATCGCCCACAAATTTCCGCTCCGCGACGAACACGGCAAAATCTACGCGCTGTGCGGCATTTCGACCGAGATCACCGAGCGCAAGACGGCTGAGGACCAACGGCTGGACTTGGAGCGCAAGCTCCTCCAGTCGCAGAAACTCGAGAGCCTGGGCGTCCTGGCCGGCGGCGTCGCGCATGACTTCAACAACATCCTTACCGCCATCCTCGGCAACGCGACGCTGGCCGGCCTCGACCTGCCGCCGACGCACAAGGCCCGCCCGCAACTCGAACAGATCGAGCGCGCGGCGCGCCGGGCGGCCGACTTGTGCGCCCAAATGCTGGCCTACGCCGGCCGTGCTTCCTTCGTCAACGCCCCGGTCAGCCTTTCCCGGCTCGTGCGGGACACCACGGCCCTGCTCGAAGTCAGCGTCGGCCGCCGCGTCCGCCTGGAGTTGCTGGTGGACGACTCGGTGCCCGCGGTGATGGGCGACGCCACGCAGTTGCGCCAGATCGTGATGAATCTCGTCATCAACGCGGCCGACGCCATGGGCAACCGTTCCGACGGCCAGGTCACGGTCCGCACCTTTGCCGAGCAGGTCTCCGCCGAATTCCTGTTGCGCGCGGTGGGCTCCCCCACCCGACCATCCGGCACCTATGTCGGGCTCGAGGTGGTGGACAACGGCAGTGGGATGGATGCCACGGTCCTGGGCCGGATTTTCGAACCGTTCTTCACAACGAAGTTTTCCGGTCGCGGCCTGGGACTGGCCGCCGTGCTCGGAATTGTCCAGACTCACCAGGGCGCCCTGTTCGTCGAATCCGCGCCGGGAAAGGGAACGACTTTCCGCCTGTTCCTCCCTGCCACCCAGGGGCAGGCGGCCGAGACCGCCGTGCCTTTCGCCCACCAAGCCGCGGAGATCAAGGGCAAGGTCCTGGTGGTGGACGACGAGGAGCCGGTCCGCCAGGTGGCCGAGGGCGCCCTGGCTGTATTGGGGGTTTCGGTCGTGCTCGCCCCGGACGGCCAGAGTGCGCTCGAGGTGCTGCGCCACCAGGGTGACACCATCGATTTGGTCCTGCTCGACCTGACGATGCCGGGAATGTCCGGCGACGAGACCTTGCGCCGGCTCCGCGAACTTCGGCCCGAAATCCGGGCGATCATCATGAGCGGTTACAGCGAGACCGAAACCCGGCAGCGCTGCGCGTCGCTCGGCGTGTCGGACTTCCTGCCGAAACCCTTCGACGTCGTGACGCTCACCGCCAAGTTGCGGCCCCACCTGGGCTGAGCAAACCCGGAGCCAGATCCGATTGATGAATCGGTTGTTGGGTCGGCGCTGGCGCCGACCTCATGCGCGGGGCCGAGCCAAGGTCCGACCCTGCATTCAGGCCAAACCAAACAGCTCACCGCCCGCTGCAAATCGGCTTTGCGCATACGCGGCTTTCGCTCAAGTTGGCCGTTTTCGTGCCCACTTCCGCCGCTACTTCCAACCCGTCTTCCGAACCCAAGCCCTTGTCCTTGGGCGTCATCTTCCTGACGCTTTACATCGACCTGATCGGTTTCTCGATCTTCTTCCCGGTCGGCCCGGCCATGCTCGAATGGTATGTCAAGAAGGAGGCCGGCGGGGGCCTCCTCGCCACGCTGGTCACACACCTGCAAAAGCTGGCGCATGCCGCCCATGCTTCCGATCTCGCGACCGGCGCGCTCTTTGCGGGCGCGCTCGGCTCGGTCTACGCGTTGATGCAGTTCCTGTTCTCCCCGGTCTGGGGCGCCCGCTCCGACCGGCGGGGGCGGCGGCCGGTGTTGCTGCTGACCATCGCCGGCAACGCCCTCAGCTATCTCCTGCTGTTCTTTAGCGGGTCCTTCCTGCTGTTCTTCGCGGGCCGCATCCTGGGTGGCATCATGGGCGGCAACCTGGCCGTCGCCATCGCCGCGGTGTCCGACGTCACCACGCGCGAAAATCGGGCCAAGGGGATGGGCATCGTCGGCGTCGCCTTCGGTCTGGGCTTCCTCACCGGGCCCGCGATCGGCGGCTTGACCGCAGGGATCAACCTGCTGGACCGGTGGCCCGCCCTTGCCGCCTACGGGGTGCATCCCTTCAGCGTGCCCGCCGCCATCGCGCTCGGGCTCTGCCTGATCAACCTCCTCTGGATCCAGGCTCGTTTTCGCGAGACCTTGCCGCCCGAATCCCGCGGCGTGGGCATCACCCTCCGCGAGCGCAATCCCCTCCATTCGCTATTCCATCTCCCCGACGCGGCCCTCCGCCGGGCCAACCTCGTTGGTTTCGTGGTGACGTTCGGTTTCAGCTTTTTCGAATCGATCATCAGCTTCTTCACCGCCGACGCGCTCCACTACACGCCGCGTGACCTGACGCTCATCTTCATCAACATCGGGCTGGTTTCCATCGTGACCCAGGGCGTGCTGGCCCGGCGTTTCGTTCCCAAACTGGGCGAGAAGTTCTCGGCGGTCGCGGGCATGGCGGTGATTGGCGCGGCTTTCGCCGGGCTGGGGTACGCCATCGGCGTGGCGCGCTCCGCGCCCCTCATGTACCTCATGCTGAGCCTCAGCACCATCGGCTCGGGTTTTGCCAACGTCGCGCTTTCCTCGCTCGTCTCCCTGTATGCTTCGCCCGAGGAACAGGGCAAGGTGCTCGGCATCTACCGCTCGCTCGGCTTCCTGGCGCGGGCCCTCAGCCCGGCGGTGGCCGGCTGGCTCTTCTTCAACTCCGGCGGCACCGTCACTTTCATGGTTGGCAGCGTTATTCTCCTCGGCTCCGCTCTGCTCGGTTCCGGCCTGCCGCGGCCGCGCAAGTGATTTCAAATGTGAGATCTCAAGTTCCAACCCCGCCCGCCTGGTCGCGCTCGGGGCGGTCGTTCAGTCTCCTGTTGTCCATCCTCTGTCTCCTGGCCGCCGGCTGCGTCAGCCGCCGCGGCCCCGCCTCGACCTACGTTGAGCCCCAGCCCGTCCGGGTGCCGGCGCAAATCCTTTCCCATTTCTTCCTCGTCGAATCCAAGCAGGCCGACGGCAGGACCTACCGGTTCATGATCGACACCGGCTCGTCGGTGACGCTCGTCTCCCCTTCGCTGGCCGACGCCCTGAAGGAAAAGGAAAGCCGGAAAGTCCCGCCCCGCACCCTGCCCGTCCGCGGCGCCAACGGCCGGGAGGTCGAGTTGCCCGCCGTCACCCTCAAGCACCTGCGCCTCGGTGAGGCGCATTTCGAGCGGGTGCCGGTCATCGTCTATGACTTCGCCGAACTTTCCGCGCATCTCGGCCTGACCATCGATGCGGTGGTCGGTTTCCCGCTGTTTCGCGACACGCTCCTCACGCTGGACTATCCCGCCGCCCAGCTGGAAATCGCCCCGAACCCCGTCGTGGCGCCGCCACCCGTCCGCCAGCCCCACACGACGGTCATTCCCTACAATCGTGAACAACCCACCCCGCTCATCCCGGTGCAAATGGACAACGAATCGTTCTTTGTCCTCATCGACTCGGGCAGCGACCTCGGCCTCTCACTCAACCCCACGGGGCTGCATCCCCGCTTCGTCCACGGCCCCCGCGTCGGAATGATCGTGAGTTCCCTCGATGGCGACAAGCGCCAGCTCGTCGGCCGGCTGGACCAGAACATCACCATCGGCAGCCAGGTCGTGCAGCAACCCGTCGTTGACCTGACCGAACAGCTTTCCTCGCTCGGCGGCGAGCTGCTCCGCCATTTCCGCCTGACCTTCGACCAGCGGCGCCACCTCATGACCCTCACGAGCGACTCCGATGATCCCGTCGTGATGCCGGGTCGCCGCAACACCGGCCTGTCGTTCCGCCGCTTTCCCAATTACTGGCGCCTCCTTGCCGTCGTGCCGGACACGCCCAACAGCACCGTGCCGGTCCAGCCGGGCGACCTCTGCGTCCGCATCAACGGCGAACTGGTCGAGAAATGGACCTTCGAGCGCTACGCGGAACTCGTGAAGACCGCGCCCAAGATCACCTACACTTTCCTCTCCGGCGCGAAGGAAACGGACCACGAAATCCAGGTCTTCGAGCTGGTGCCGTAGCGGTGCGAAGCGCCGCCAACTCCCAGCGGCAAGCTCGAGGCAAAAAGCGAAGGGCCCCGGGGTGGCTCAAGGCTTTTCGCTGATGGCCTAATGCTTTCGCAGCAAGAACGCCCCCGCACCGTCGTGGCCGTCCGCCCACGGCGTGGCGAGTATCTGCTCCTCCAGTTTGAACGGCCCGCCGGCCCGGCTGTCGAAAAAGCCGCGAATGACGCCGTCGTTTTCGTCCGCGTCGATGCTGCAGGTGCTGTAAACGAGCCGGCCCCCGGGTCGCACCAAACGCGCCGCGGCGTGCAGCAAGGCCAGCTGTTGCTGCTGGTGCCGGGCAAAGTCGCCGTCCTGCAACCGCCATTTCACGTCGATCCGATGCCGCATGACCCCGGTGTTGGAACAGGGGGCGTCGAGCAGCACGGCGTCGTAACTCTCGGGCAGGTTCAGGTTGCGATAAAAGACCGTGTTCACCCTGGCGAGGTCGGCTTCCACCATGGCCACCTCCACCCCCGCCGGCGCCCGGGCGAGGTTTTCCTTCAGGCGCTGCAGACGCAGGTCGGGCTTGCCCGGCTTGGCCGGCTCATCGAGCGCCACCAATTTCCCCAAGGTCCCCGCTGGAGACGCGTGGCGCCCAGCGCCGGGGTGTGTTGCCATCGTGTCCGCAATGAACAGGCTCTTGCCCCCGGGAGCGGCACAGGCGTCGAGGATCGTTTCGCCGGCCTGCGGTGCCAGCAACTCGAGGCAAAGCCGTGTCGACGGGTCCTGCAAATAGAGGGCGCCCTCGTTGGCCAAACGGCGCACGTCCTCCCAATGCCCGGCCTTCACTTCGTAAAAACCGACCCATTTCGTCGGGGCAAGGAAGGTCGCCACCGGTGTGTCAGCCCGCCACCGCGCATACACGGGTGCGGGCTGCTGGTTCCATTCCAGCAACTTGCGCGTCGTATCCACGCCAAACTGGCGGACCCATCGCGCGACCAGCCATTCCGGATGAGCCCAGCGGATGGCCAACAGCTCGACGTTTTCCTCCGTCTTCCCGATGCTGGCTGGTGCCAGCCCGGGACCAGTCGCCCGGCCTGCGCCGTGGCTGGTCTGTCCTCCGTCCTCTGCCAGCCTTCCCGCCATCTTGCGCGCTACGGCATTGACCAAGCCGGCTTCCTTGGGGCTGCACACTCCCTTCGCCCGCTCCACCGCGTGGTGGATGACCTTCGCCACCCCGCCCGCTGCCTTCCCTTCGGCTGACTGCTCCAGCATCTCAAAACCGGCAATCATCAGCACTGCCCTGACTTTCGTTCGCGGCGGTCGGGTCATGAGGCCGGCCAAGGCCGCCTCCAGCCGGCTGGCCCAGCGCACCACGCCATAGAAAAGGTGCTGCGCCCGGGCGCGCTCCTGCCCGCCCAAGTTTGATGCAAGTCCCTCCAGCAGCGCATCCACGCGCTCGGACCGTGCCAGCCAACGTTCCACCAGTCCGGCGGCCGCAACCCATCCGCTTGGCTGGGGTTTGGATCCGTCCGCCGGCGTCCCCAAACCCTGTTTGACATCATGCATCATTGTCGCCTCAACTAATCGGTTCACCGACTTGATACGCAATTATGAATTCCGAAGCCATCTCCGCGATCATTGCCAAGCACTCCGCCCTCAAGGCGTCCAAAGCCAAACTGGAGGCCATGGAACCGGGCGCTTACGTGGTGCACCAGAGCTGGGGCTTCGGCCAGATCAAGGAGTATGATGAGGCGGACCAGAAGCTGATCATCGATTTCAAGGGCAAGAAGGGCCACCGGATGGACCCCGCTTTCTGCGTCGGCAGCATGGAAGTCCTGCCCGCCAAGCACATCCTCGCCCGCAAGGAAACGGAGCCCGCCAAGATCAAGCAGCTCATCGAGGATGACCCGGTCCAGCTCGTCATCGACACCCTTTCCGCCTACCCGAACCAGGCCGCCAGCGCCATCGAGCTCGAAATCGTCCTTTCCCAAGTGGTTGGCGAGGACAAGTTCAAGCGCTGGTTCTCCAGCGTTAAAAAGCAGCTCATCAAGGACCCGCGCGTCGGCGTCCCGGCCAAGAAGACCGATTGCTACGTCGTCCGCGACGAGCCCGTCTCGGCCGAATCGGAAATCATGGAGGAATTCTCCAACACCCGCTCCGCCCGCCGCCGCATCGCGCTCGCCGAGGATCTCCTCGCCGCTTCGATCAAGGACGAAGCCAAGCAGTCCCTCGGCCAGGTCCTCAATGGCATCACCGAGGCCGTCCGCGACAGCAACCAGCTCGACGCGTCGGAGCGACTCTACGGCGCGTTTGTCCGCGACGAACTCGCCAAGATCCTCGGCCACGCCAATCACAGCGCCAATCCGACCCAGTCCGACCTCATCCGGGAAGTCCGCGGGCTTTCCACCATTGCCGAAAAGATCCCGGTCCATTTCCAGGCCCGCTTTCTCGACCTCGTCAAGGAAACCCACCCGCTCGAGTGGCGGGAGATCGTGTTCGCGCTGCTGAAGACCTCGCAAGGCAAGTTCACCACCGAGTGCATCAATTTCCTCATGGAGAACGGCCAGGCCGAGGAACTCGCCGCCGCGCTCAATCGCTGGAAGTCCGAACAGAATCTCCGCGCGCCGGTGCTGCTCTGGATCATCAAGAACCGCCATTCCAAGAAGTTCGCCAAGCTGCTCCACAACCTCATCACGCCCCGCCTGCTCGGCGCCATCTTCTTTGCGATCGACTACGAAGCGCTCCAGTCGGCCGGCACGCGCCGCATCCCGCTCGGCGAGGCCCTGAGCGACGACGCCGAGCTGATTTCGGACCTGCTCGCGACCGCCGACACCGAGACCGCGCGCGACCTCGGCAACAGCCTCCTCCTGAACCAGGGTTTCGAGGAGTTGACCAAGAAGTCGCTGCTGGCCCGCTTCATCAAACTCTTCCCCACCCTCCAGTCGCTCGTTTCCGGTGAGGCCGAGGCCAAGGACGAACAACTCCTCGTCTCCCGCGAGAGCTACGAGAAAAAGCGCGTCGAATACGAGGACATCGTTTCCCGCCGCATTCCCGAGAACTCCAAGGCCATCTCCGTGGCCCGCGAGCACGGCGACCTCAAGGAAAACTCCGAGTTCAAGATGGCCAAGCAGGACCAGTCCGTCCTCATGGGCCAGAAGGCCCAGCTCGAACGCGACCTCGCCCGCGCCCGCATCACCGACTTCAGCGAAGCCGGCACCGACTCGATCAGCGTCGGGACCGTCGTCGACCTGCGCGACATCGCCAGCGGCAAGGCGGTCCGCTATTCCGTGCTGGGCGCCTGGGACAGTGATCCCGATGCCCACCGCATCGCCTACAAGACCCCGCTCGGCCAGGCCCTCATGGGCAAGAAGGTCGGCGAGCACGTGAAGCTCAAGATCGGCAGCGCCCACCAGGAGTTCCAGATCGCCGGCATCACCCGCTACGTCGAAGCCAAGAAGGGCTAGGCCTTTCAGTGGAGGCGGGGTGCCCCCACCCCGCAATCGGTTTCGGCCGCGCTCCCCGCGCGGCCTTTTTGTTTTTCCTCCCCAAGGATCGCATGTAGGGTCGGCGCTCGCGCCGACCTCGCGCACGAGGTCGGACCAAGGTCCGACCCTCCATCCGGCGCCTCCTCCGGACCGGCGGGCCAAGATTGCATTTGAATCCCCCGGTGCAAACGCCAGAAACGCGCCGATGCCCCGGGCTTCACGCACAAAGTCCCTGAGCTTCGCCTTGCGCGCGATGCTGTGGGCGGGTTGCGCCCTGCTCAGCGGGTGCGCTTCCAATCCCCGCGGTGACGTGGCCACATTCCGGACGACCGCCCACGACATCGCCGCGACCGCTCCGATTGCTGCGCCGCGCGGTCGGGTCATCCTGCTCCGTGGCTGGATGGGCCTCTCGCCCGGCCTCGATCCGCTCGCAGCGCGGTTGCGCAGCGAAGGATTCGACGCCGTGGTCTTTCGTCATGGCCAATGGCCTGAAATCGCCGCGACGCTGCGCCAGCCCGGGTGGTCGCACCGACCGTTGATTTTGATCGGCCATTCATACGGCGCGGATGCGGCGATCTCCATCGCCGAAGATCTGACCCGCCACCGCGGCCAGGTCGACCTGCTCATCACCCTTGATCCGTGCCTACCGCCGCCCGTTCCGGAAAGCGTGAAAGTGTGCCGAAACTTCTACCGGTCGAACGGGCTGCGCGACATTCTGCCCGTCTTTCGCGGAGTTGCAGTCCGCCCGACCGCCGGCGCGAGGGTTGATCTCGCCAACTTCGATTTGCATGGCGATCGCCGTGATTTGCTCGAGGCGGACACCGACCATTTCAAGATCACCAGCAACACCCGGGTCAACGAGGCCATCCTCCGCGAGGTGCGCGCCGCCTGCGAAACGGCGACGCTCGTCGCCTCCACTCCATGACCTTTGGCGCCAACCTGCCCGCGGTCCGCCGGCGCATCGTCCTGCACCTCGGCGGCTACGATCCCGTCACTCCGGCAGAACAACATCGGCTTTTCGTTCGCGAACTCGCCCGCTTCGCCCGCACCTGGGGGGTCATCGCCACCGCGTCAGCCCTGGGTGGCGGCGATGACTGCCGCGGCGAATGGACCGCCGACGCCGCCGGTCCCAACTGGCGGTGCGAAACCCACTATCGCGTGCTGCGTTGGGATGATATCGTCAGCCGGGACATGGCCCGCGGACACGTCGCGCGCCTCGCGCGGGCGGCGCTGACTTGCGCGGACTTTGTCGGCACCGGCACGGCGTGGCGTTACTGGAATCGCCGCTGGCCCTACGCGGTCTTCTTCGCCTACCCGTTCGCCGCCCTGTTGCTATTTGCCCTCATCGCCGGGCTCAGCGGCCTCGCCATGGGCGGAATTCCCGGCGCGCTGGCGGCACCGGTGGTCTTCGCCGCCTTGTATTTCAGCGCCGGCCGGTATTGGCGCATACCACAGGCGCTGGACGACTGGAACTTCGCCCGGGACTATGTCCGCAACCAGCGCCCCGAAACCGTCGCCCGGCTGAAGGAATGCGCGGGGAAGCTCCTCGTTGCGGCCGATGATCCCTCGGTCGACGAAGTGTTGCTCGTCGGGCACAGCTTCGGTGCGACCCTGGCCCTCGAGGTATTGGCGCAGGCGCTCACGCTGCGCCCGGACCTCGGCCGCGCGAAGCCTTTCCGCCTGCTGACCGTGGGCGCCACGATCCCCAAGCTCGGGCTGCATCCGCGCGGCAATCGCATCCGTGAATGTGCCGCGGCCATTGTCGCGGCGCCGCAAATCGACTGGGCCGAGTACCAGGCGGCGGATGACCCGATCAGCTTCTACAAGGTCAATCCTCTCACCATGGAACGCCAGCGCGACTTCCCGCCGGGGAGCCGCCCGATGGTCCGGCGCGTGCATGCCAGCGACATGCTGGCGGCGGAGACCTACCACCGCTTCCGCCACCGCTGGGTGCGGCTGCATTACCAATTTCTCATGGCCAACGATGTGCGAGCCCGGTACGACTACTTCATGTTTGTCTGCGGCCCCGTGCCCTTTTCCGCGCTCGTCGCGGCCCCGGGCGGGCCCGCGGATTTCTTCGCGCCGGACGGCAGCCGGCGGGGGGATATTCGGGCGGAGGCCAGCGCATGATCAAGCTGGTTGCCGGATTGGTGTGGGGCGCCGGCGTCGCCGGCTGGTATGCGATCCGGTTTCCCCATTCCCTGCGGGCCAGGAGGGCCCCGGTGAAACACGTGCGGCAGCGCGTCGGGGAAATCGTCCTGCTTGCCGTTTCCTTCTCCGGTCTCTTCACCGTGCCGTTTCTCTGGCTGGTGGCCGGCTGGCCGCGGGCGTTGAACTACCCGGGTTCGCCGTGCCAGGTGGCGGCCGGCGCCGCGGTGTTCGCCGCGTCGCTCCGGCTGTTTGCCCTGACCCATCGCGACCTGGGGAAGAACTGGTCCGTCATGCTGGAACTGCGCGAGCAGCACCGGCTCGTGACCGGCGGCGTCTACGCGCGCGTGCGGCACCCGATGTATGCCGCCTTCTGGCTGTGGGCGCTCGCCCAGGCGATCCTGCTGCCTAACTTCGCCGCGGGCGGGGCGGGCCTGGTCGGCTTCGGTTTCCTCTACTTCCTGCGCGTGGGCCGCGAGGAGCGGCTGATGCTGGAGATGTTCGGCGACGAATACCGCGCTTACATGGACCGGACCGGCCGCCTCCTTCCCCGCTGGCGGACATGAACAATGGAAAAGGCCGGCATCCCGCGCGCGGATAAATGGGCGGTCGTCACCGGCGCTTCCGGCGGCATCGGGCGGGAGATCGCACGCCAACTTGGCCGGCGCGGCTACCACCTCGTGGTCGTCGCGCGCACGGCGGACCGGCTCGAAGCCTTGCGCGCGGAACTCGCCAGTGGGAACCGGGACGTGCGCGCGGTGGCGCTCGACCTCGCTGATCCCGACGCCGCGACTGAGCTGGTGGCCCTGACCGATCGCTGGGGAATTGTGCCCGAAGTGCTCGTGAACAACGCGGGCTTCGCGGCCTGGGGCCCGTTCCTCGAAAGTCCGCCGGACGTGGTCGCCGGCATGCTGCAACTCAACGTCGGCACCCTGGTGCAACTTTCGCAGCTCTACGGCCGCCGGATGCGTGAACGCGGCGGAGGCTACCTGCTGCACGTGGCTTCCACCGCCGCCTTCCAGCCCGTGCCCTCCTTCGCCGTCTACGCCGCGACCAAGGGCCTCGTCATGCAGTTCTCCCGCGCCCTGCACGCGGAGGGCCGCCGTTCCGGGGTGAGTTCCACCGTGCTTTGCCCGGGACCGACCGACACGGCCTTCTTCGCGCGCGCGCAGCTGGTACCCAACCGGTTTTTCCGGGCACTGATGATGTCCCCCGAGGAAGTTGCGCGCCAAGGCCTCGCCGCGCTGTTCCGGCGCCGCGCCGTCCACGTGCCGGGGTGGCTGAACAAGCTCGGTGCGTTCGTCCCCCGGGTGGTCCCGTCCGGCTGGATGCCCCGCCTCGCCTACCTCTGCTGCAAGGGCGACCCGGTCCCCGCGCCGCGGGTCGCTAAAAAGTGACGTTCGCGGAAAGCTGCCTCGACATCACCCGGCCACCGGCATGAATGAACGCCGGCCCGCATGATCACCTTTCTCCGGAACACCCGCGATACGCTGCGTGTGCTGGCGCAAGCGCGCGACAACATGGTCGCCGCCTGGCCCAAGAGCTTTTATCGCCGGGAATTCATCGTCGAAAACATCCTGGGCCGCCGGCTGTTCGTGGTGAACGCGCCCGCCGGGGTGCAACGCGTGTTCGTCACCAACGCCGCCAACTACCGCAAAAGTCCCACGAACACCGCCACCCTCAAGCCGCTGCTCGGCCAGGGCCTGTTCGTCAGTGAGGGCGAACTGTGGACCCGGCAGCGCAAGGTCATGTCCCCCGCCACCGGACCGAATCGCCTGGCGCCGTATGCCGACGTCATCCGCGAGTGCGGGGAGGAGTTGCTCGCCGACTGGGAAAAACGGCCCGGCGCCTTCGAGGTCGATGTCAACGAGCCCTTCACCCTCTGCACGGCCGAGGTGATTTCCCGGATCATGTTCGGATACCGGCTGGGTGCCGACGGCTGGAAACTCTACGAAGCCTTCAAGGAATACCAGACCTCGGCGGGACGCGTCCACGTCGCCGAGATTCTCGGGTTTCCCGAATGGCTGCCGCGGCCGGGCATGTTCGCCGGCCGGCGGGCGGTCGCAAAATTCGACGAGGTCCTCCACACCATCATCGGCGCCGCGCGCGCCCGCGGCCAGCCGGAACGCGAAGACCTCATCCAGATGCTGCTCAATTACCGCGATGAACACGGCCAGCCGATGTCACCGGGGCTGGTGCGCGATGAAGTGGCGTCCATTTTCCTCGCGGGCCACGAGACGACCGCGATCACGCTGGCCTGGGCGTTCTACCTCCTCGACCAGCACCGGGCGGCGGAGGCGCGGGTGCACGCCGAGCTGGACCGGGCGCTCGCCGGCCGCCCCCCCACCATCGATGATCTGGAGAAGCTGCCTTTCTGCCGCGCGGTCATCGACGAGACGTTGCGCCTGTTCCCGCCGGTCCATGTCTTTTCCCGCCAGGCCCTGGGTGAGGACGAGGTTTGCGGCCATCGGATCCCCAAGGGCGCGTTCATCATCGTTTCGTCGTGGGTCCTCCACCGGCACCAATTGTGGTGGGAGGAGCCGAACGAGTTCCGGCCGGAGCGTTTCCTCCCCGAAAATTCCGCCAAGATCAATCGCTTCGCCTATATCCCGTTCGGCACCGGTCCGCGCGTCTGCCTCGGCAAGCACCTCGGCCTGCTCGAGGCGACCATGCTCTTCGCGATGATCGCCCAGCGCTACCAGCTGCGCCTCCGGCCCGGGCACAAGGTCGAACCCCTCGGCCGCATGACCCTCCGCCCCCGCTGGGAGCTGCCCATGATCGTCACCGCGAGGACGGCCTGAACCGCCTTGCGTTCCGGCATACGTCTCCTCGTAGGGGCGCAGTCTTGCTGCGCCCAATCCCGGCGCGCCGGGATTCCATGGAAATGCGATCGATTGGGATTTCGCGCTCCGCGCGAAATGGGCGCAGCAAGACTGCGCCCCTACCAGTCACAATCCCGGAACCCTCAAGCCCCCGCCAGCGCCTTCTGCACATCCAGGCGGGCGGCCCGCGACGCCGGCAGGTAACTGGCCAATTGCGTCAGGACCAGCACACCCAGGGCAACCGCGGAGTAGGCCCAGTTCGCCCCGGCGTCGAAGCCCGGCACGAGGCTGGTCACCCACCGGCCCGCGGCCCAGGCGGCGCCGAGGCCCAGGAGCACACCCAACACGGCGAGCCGGGCGTTCGACCAGAGCACCAGCCGCAGGACGCCGCCGACCGTGGCACCGAGCACGGCGCGAATCGCCATCTCTTTCTCGCGGTTGGCGACCAGCTGGCTCATGACCCCATAGGTTCCCAACGCCGTGATACCGACCGCGATGACGGCAAACACGCCCAGCAGGACCACCAGCAGACGTGGAAGCGCGTTTGCCTGCCACGCCAGGTTGTCGAGGCTGTCCGCACTGTAGGCGGCGATCTCCGGCGCCGTGGCCCGCAATGCGCGGCGGCCCGCCGCGATCGTCTCCTCGGTGGACCCGCGCCCGTGCATGACGATCCAGGCGCGGCGAAGGGAGGCCTGTTCCCACGCAATATAGACGGTTTCGCCCGAAGGCACCCCCACGCCAGCGTCGCGGACATCGCCTACGACCCCCACAATCTCGACCGGGGGTGCGTCCGCCGGCGACACCCGGCGCATCTTGCGCCCGATCGCGCTCTGGCCCGGCCAGTATTTGTCGGCCAGGGTCTTGCTGACCACGACCACGGTCGGTGTGTCCAAGCGGTCGCGCTCGTTGAGCAACCGGCCTTCGAGCAGGGGAATGCCCAGGGTGGCAAAGAAGCCCGGCGTGACCCGCCGGAAATGAAACACCGAGGGATCCTTCGCATATTCGCCACTGGCAGCCTGCGGGTGAAAGCCGCCGCCCCATTGGAGATCGCCCACCGGCAGCGTGCCGGTCACGGCGTAGCGGGCGAGGGCGGGCTCGCGCGCCAGGTTCTGCTCAAGCGCCTGGACCAGGCGCGCGCGGTGCTCGTGGGCGCCATAGGCTGGCTCTGGAAACTGAAAACGGAAAGCCGCCCGCTGGCTCGTCGCAAACCCCAGTTCGACGCGGTCCAGCTTCTGGAAACCGGCCAGGGCCACGGCTGCGCAACTGAGGATCACGACCGAGATGGCCGCCTGGAGCACGACCATCGCCTGCTGCCAGCGGATGGCGCCGCGGCTGAGGGTGGCCCCGCGGGATTCGCTGCGCAGCGCTTCGCTGACCGCGGTCTGCCGCGCCTGCCAGGCCGGCAGCAGGCCGGCCAGCAGCCCGGTGCCCAGGACGAGCCCCGCGGCGAAACCCAGGGTGCCGGCATCGAGCTCGATCCGGCTCAGCAGGGCGGCGAACTGGGGATTGGGATTCAACTGCTGGAGGACCGGCAGCGACCCGGCGGCCAGAATCACTCCCAGCGCGCCCCCCGCCGCAACCACCACGACGCTCTGGACGAGGAACTGCCGGATCAGGCGCCAGCCCGTCGCGCCGAGGGCCAGACGGACGGCCGTCTCCCGCTGCCGCTCCGCCGCCCAAGCGATGAGGAGCGACGCCAGGTTGGTGATGGCCAGCAGCAGCAGGATGCCCGCGCCGACCTGGACGAAAATCAGCGCCCGATCCGCGCCTGCCAGCAGGTTTTCGCGGATCGGTTGCACGCGCCAGGACCACTCCTTGTTGGCCGGATCCGCCTCGATCGCGCGCGGGGCGAAGGCCTTCAGCTCCGCGTTCGCGGCCGCCAGGGTGACGCCGGGAG
This sequence comes from Lacunisphaera sp., assembly GCA_035549955.1. GTDB lineage: Bacteria > Verrucomicrobiota > Verrucomicrobiia > Opitutales > Opitutaceae > Lacunisphaera. The sequence continues at coordinate 44,372 of DASZPS010000234.1, forward strand.
CCAGGCGGGCGTAGGTGGCGATCTGGCGCCCGCCGTTGATCAGCGTCCACATGTTCTGGGGCATGTCGAAGGGCAGCCAGACATCGGTGCCCTGGGGCTGCCCGAATCCCTGGGGCAGGATGCCGATGATGGTGTGTGGCGCGCCGTTGAAGCGCAGGGTGCGGCCTACCACATCCGGGGCTCCGCCGAACGCGCTGTGCCACAAGGCGTGGCTGATGAGCGCCACCGGCGTGGCGCCGGGGCCCTCCTCCTTGGCGGTGAAAAGCCGGCCGGTCGCGGGCTGCACGCGCATGAGCGAAAAGAAATCGGCTGTGACCCGCGAGCCTTGGAGGCGGCGCGTGTCGGCGTCCTGTTCCCAGTTCACATCGGTGCCGATGGAAGCGGCGAGGTGCTCCCAAAAATGCGTCGACTCACGCAACCGCTGGAAATTCGGGTAGGCGTCGGAAAAGTCCACCCCGCCCCGGCCGGGGATCTCGCGGACGGTCCACACAAACACGATCCGATCGGACTCAGGGACGCCCAGGCTGGAAAAAACGAAGGCCTTGAGCACGGAAAACACGGCGGTGTTGGCCCCGAGGGCGAGCGCCATGGTCAGGATGATGACCGCGGTAGCGGCACGGCGGCGGGCAAAAAAACGGCACGCCACCGACAGATCGAGCAGCAGGGTCTTCATGCCCCAAGGCTGCCCGCGAGGCGGCTACGGTAAACGCGATCGCGACGAAACGCCGCCCAGCCACGACGAAATCGCGCGACCACAGCACAGCGCCCGCACGCTGGCACCGTCACACTGTCCTCCCGTCCCTGACCGCGCCGTGTCCCTCGGCCCCGACAATCGTAAATTCCAAGGCGTAAAATCATAAATTGTGTTGGATTCGCTTTTCCTCATAGGTCGGGGCCGTATGACCGACAATTGGGACAGCCTCAAGGTTCTCTCCGACCCCACGCGTCTGCGCCTGCTCGCGCTGCTGTTGAAGGAGGAACTCGCCGTCGCCGAGCTCCAGGAAATCCTCGGCATGGGCCAGTCGCGCATCTCCTCCCAGCTCGCGTTGCTGCGCCAAGCCGGTTTCGTCACCGACCGACGGGACGGCAAGAAAGCCTTCTATTCCCTGCGCGCCAACCTGCCGGCGAAACAGGTCGCGCTCCTTCGCGCCGCGTGCGACTCGGTGGCCGACCTGCCCGAGTCCACCGAGGATCGCGGCAACCTCGAGCGCACCCTCCACAAGCGCCGGCAACACTCCGAACAATACTTCAATCTCATCGCGGGCAAACTCGGGCGCAATTATTGCCCCGGCCGCTCCTGGGAGGCCCTGGGCCATCTTGCCCTCCATCTGGTGCCCGCCATCACGGTGGCCGACCTCGGCGCGGGCGAGGGTCTCGTCTCCCAGTTGCTGGCCCGGCGCGCCGAGCGCGTGTGGTGCATCGACAACTCCCCCAAGATGGTCGAGGTCGGCACCGAACTGGCGCGAAAGAACGGCCTGGCCAACCTCACCTACAAGCTCGGGGACATCGAACAGGTGCCGTTGCCGGAAAAATCCGTGGACCTGGCGATCCTCTCCCAGGCCCTCCATCACGCGACGCATCCGCAGACCGCCGTCAACGAGGCCCATCGCATCCTCAAGCCGGGCGGCCAGCTCCTCATCCTCGACCTGAAGGAACATGGTTTCGAAAAAGCCCGCGAGCTCTACGGGGACCTCTGGCTGGGCTTCAAGGAGAGCGCCCTCCACGGCTTCCTCAAGCAGGCGGGTTTCGGCAAGGTGGACGTCACCACCGTTTCGCGCGAGACGGTCGAACCGTTTTTCGAAACGCTGCTCGCGAGCGGCGTGAAAGGCGGCCGCGTCTCGGGCAGTCCATTCCCGCGGTGATCGGCGCCGGCCTGACTGATTGGATGGTGGTCGGAGTATTCAACCCGCAAGCCTCCTCCCGATGATCGACACCCTTCTCGCCGACTGGTCCCCCATCGCGGTGGTCACCAAACTGGTCTGGCTGGTCCAATTCGCGCTGGTGATCCACGTCTTCAAAACCGGCCGGCCGTATTGGTGGTTTTGGATCCTGCTCGCCGCGCCGGTGGTCGGCGGGCTGGCGTACATTTTCATCGAATTACTGCCTGAAACCCAAGCCAACGGTGGATTCGTCCTCTGGAAACCGCGCGCGTGGCGCATCCGGGAACTCGAGGCGGAACTGGAGGAGACCGACACCGTCAAACTGCGCCTCCGCCTCGCCGCGGAGTTGCTGGCGGCCGGCAAGAGCGCCGAGGCCTGCGCCGTCGCCGAGCCGAGCCTGGCGGGGGCTTTTCGGGATGACCCCCATACGCTCGCCAATGTCGCCCGCTACCGCCTGGAAGCCGGCAAATTCACCGAGGCGCTGGCCGCCCTCGACAAGGTAAAAATTGAGGCGGATCGCATGCTCGGCACCGAGGTCGCGTTCCTGCGCGGTTGGGCCCTGGTGCTGGCCGGCCGCCACGCCGAAGCCCAGCCCATCCTGCGCTCCATCGACTCGGTCCTGCTCGGCGAACAACCGCGGTACTTCCTCGCCCTTTCCCTGGACCAATCCGGCGCCCGTCCCGACGCGCGCGCGATCTGGCAGGACATTCGCAAGCGCTTCCGCCGGGCCAGCCCGACCTGGCGCCGGGCGGAAAAGCGCTGGTTCAAACTGGCGGGTGAACGCTTGAAGGAAAGCGGGTAATAGGCGCGGGCCGGCTCAGCCGGGATCATGCAATTGAAGCGCCGTTTCGCTCGGTAGCGAACCGACCGAAAGGTGGTCGTCGATTTCCATATCGACGACAAGGACTCACGAGGCGTGCGAACCTGGCGTCGGGGTGGAAACCGACGCCCACCAACTGC
>DASZPS010000235.1:0-55979 GCA_035549955.1 Lacunisphaera sp.
TGAGGCCGATCCGGGGTCACCGACCCCGGCTACAACCACACCGTTTCTTCCGGACCGGAGCAAAACGTGTTTCGCGGCCTGGGGCTGCATGGTTCCGGATGCAGCCGGAACGATTCAGTTGGGGCCGGCTTTCAGAGGGAAATCAACGACCACCAAAAAGTGGAGCGCGTTGCTCCCCAACGCGCTCAGGATGCCCGCTGCGAAGAAAGCGCCCTGGGGAGCAGGTCGCTCCACCTCCAATTGCATCGTTCCGGATGCAGAGGGGTGCCCGACAGGGCGGGGTGTGCAGCTGATTTTGAAGACCCGCCCTAGTATTCGCCCTTCACGCCGAAGCTCCACTGGCTGCCGTAGTTCTCGACCTGGCGGATGCGGCCGTCCGACCGGTAGTACCAGATCTTGCCCGAGTCGTAGGCGCGATCGCCGGCGACAAACAGGCTGAGTCCGCTGGTCAGCCGGTAGCTCGCGCTCGTGAACAGGATGAGGCGCGGCTTGAAGAACTCGTCCTCCCCCGCCTTCCCGACGGCCGCGGCTGAGGTCACGGTGTTGCCGCCGGTGAAGGTCTTGTCCGTCCAGGTGCCGTTCACGTCCGCGTAGAACCGGCGATAGCTCCATTTCACGCCGCCGGTGGCGATCGTGGGCACGAAGCGGGTGCCGGTGCGCGGGCGGGGCGTGGCGGCGAAGTGGGAATACGTGGCAAAGACCGTGAGGCCGCGCAGGAGTTCGTTCGGCAGGAAGCGCAGCTGCTGTGAATAGCTGAGCTCGATGCCCCGGACCGTGCGCTCCTCGTCGAGATTCGTGAAGGTCTTGAAGCGATAACTGGCCAGCGCCGGATCCCCGCCGAAGCCCGCCTCATCGGCGCTGAGGCCCTCGGCATTCTCATCGATGGCGTTGGTGATGTTCGACTGGAAGACGTGGAGGGTCAGGCTGCCGGCAGGCTCGAAATAATATTCGGTCATGAGCGAGAAGCGCTCCGAGCGCTCGGGCTTCAGGCCCGGGTTGGGCACCGTGACGACCAGGTCGCCCAGGGCCGAATCGACGTCGATGCTCCACGCCCCGGCTGTGCGGTTGAGGTCCGGGCGCTTGATGGCCTTGTTGTAGCCCGCCTTGAGGAAGAGGTTGTCCCGGAGGGTGTATTTGACCGCGATGCTCGGCATCACGTCGTGGTAGTCGCCGAACGTGGTTTCGAGCCCCTTGGAGAAACGGTAGTTCACGAAGTTGCGGGTACCCGCCGCGGTGTAGACGCCGGTGGTGGAGTTGAACGTGGCGTAGGGATTGTCCTTGATCGGCACTTCGCCCGGCACCGTGCTGCGGGTGTGGGTGTTTTCCAGCCTCACGCCGCCGACCACCTGCCATTTGCCGAGCCGGCTCTGGGCCATGACATAGCCGGCCTGCACGTCCTCCTGGTTGCTCTGCGGACTGGCGAGGACGTTGTTCAGCTGGCTGGCGAGGTTGCCCTCGGACTGGGAGAACAGCGAGGGCTGGGTGCGCCAGTAGGTGTAAAGCGCCTCCTTGTTGACGACCGGGAGCGGGCCGATGCCGCCGCCAAAGCCCTTGTCGATGAGGAAGCTGGCTTGGGAGAGCGGGAGGGGTGAGGTGAGGGCGTTGCCCGTGGGCCCGATGTAGCGGGCAACCACCGACTCGCTCACCCAGCGGTGCTTGAAGGTGACATTGCGGGCCAGGCCGGCCTGCAGCGTGGTGGGAACCTCCCAGTTCATCACGCGCCTCACGTCGATCTTGCCGGTGTATTGCTCGGTCTTGCCATACTGGGCGTTCGAGTTGAGGTCCTGGGCATCGAAGACGCCCCAGCTGGCCCAGTTGTACCAGTCGGCGCCTCCCGTCTGGGTGATGGTCCACTCGGCGGAATCGAGGCCGGGGCGCTCGGCGGTGAAACCGATGCGGCTGAGGCGCACCGGCGTGTTGCCGATGGTGCCGTAATAGAGGCCGCCCCGGCGCTCGCGCGCGCGGGAATAAAGCAGGGACAGGTCGGCGACCCACGGCCCCGTCTTGTAGTTCACCACGAAGCTGTGGTTGGTGTTGTCCTTCAGCTTGCCGGTGGACTCGCCGGACTGGTCAACGCGGGTGTTCGCGTTGTTGCTGTTGTTGGCGATCACCTTCGTCAGGGAGGAGCCGGCGGCGAGGTTGGCGGAGGTGGTGACAAAGTTCAGGTTCCGGTTGGCAAAGAAATCGTCGAAGTAGGTGAAGCTCGAGGCCAGCGTCATGCGCACGGCGGGGACCGGCTGGTAGTCGACCTTGAATCCGCCGCCGGATTTCTCGACGAGCTTCGGGCCGTCCTTGTAGTTCACCGCGGTCACCAGGGGCGTGCCGGCGGCGATCGCCTGGGCGGAGGTGTAGTCGTAACTGAGGCTGTGGCGGAACTGCTCCTTGTAGATGTTGGTGAAGCTGCCGTTGACCGTGAAGCCGAACTTGCCGTCGAGGATGGCGCCGGAGGAATAGTCGAAGGCGAACATGGGGCGGGTCTTGGCATGCTGGTCGTCGTCGTGGCGGGGGGTTTTCTTGAAGCCGTTTTCCAACGAATTGAAGACGAACCCCGTGGTGAAGCCGGTGCGCGAGCCCTTGCGGTCGAGGGCGCTGCGGGTGCGCAGGTTGACCGTGCCGGCCGGGGCGTCCGCCCACATGTCGGCGGTCAGGGTCTTGTTCACCTCGATGGACTCGATGTTGTTCATCGAAATGGATTCGAACTCAAACTGCCGGGTGTTGCCGCCGAAGGCGCCGGAGTCGCCGCTGGCCTGCGGGTTGCCGTCCAGGGTCACGTAGCCGTATTTCGGGTCCATGCCGCCCATGCCGGCGGTGCGGGTGTCGGTCTCGACGTAGTCGATGGCGACGCCGGGCAGGTATTTGAGGAACTCGCCGATGTTCTGCTCGGTCATGTTGCCGAAGTTGTCGGCCGAAACGACCTGCTTGACGTTCATGGCCCGCTTTTGCTCGGCGATCATCTTCGACTGGCCTTCGCGCGTGCTCGACACCACGACCTTCTCCAGCTGGAGGACTTTTTCGCCGGGTGCGTTGGGCGTGCCGAGGGCGGTGAGTTCGAAATTCCGCACGGCCGTGGCCCCGGCGGTGACGCTCAGCTTCTCACTGGCGCTGTTGTAGCCCGGGTAGGTGACCGTGAGGGTGACCTCGCCCGCCGGCACGTTGAACAAATGATAAAAGCCATCGCCCTCGGTTTGGACCGTCAGGTTCGTGCCGGCGACATTCACCTCGGCATTGCGGATGTACTCGCTGGTGGCGGGGTTGAAGATGCGGCCGGTGATCGAGCCGGTGCCGGCGTTTTGGGCGGTCAGCGTGGTGGCGGCAGCCAGCACCACGGCGAGGGTGAGCCCGCCCAGGCGGGCGGCGAGGGAACGAGCGGTGGCGAGGCCGGCAATGCCGGCACGGCGGTGCGAACCAACGGGGCGGTTGGGAACATTCATGGTAGGGTGCTTGGGTGTGGGGTAGGCAGACCGGGTCGCGGCGGACGGCGTGGACCGGCGCCGCAATATCCCAGACGGTCGGCCGCGCGAATCCTACTACGCCGGCCTGGCAATCATTTGGAAAATGACGGGGCGGACGCGGCGCGGAAACGCGGGCGCAACCGAAACTGCGCATCAATTAGCGCACCCGCGCGGGAGGGAAAGCGGCCCGGCGGTTTTATCCTTAACCGGAACCATTCAACAGGTGGGCGTCGGTTTCCACACCGACGCTCTTTCGTCGATCTGGAAATCGACAATCACCTGGTGGAGCGCGTTGCTCCCCAACGCGCTAAGGACGTCCGCTGCGAAGAAAGCGCCCTGGGGAGCAGGTCGCTCCACCTCGAATTGCATGGTTCGGGATTAGAGCCATTCAGTTCAGGACCCCCCGAGCCGGTCGCGGGGCACACCGACGCCAGGTTCGCGCGCCTCGTGAGTCTCTGTCGGCGATGGGCCCCGATGTTCGCTTCCTGATGTGGCGTGCTCGCCACCCAGGACCAGTCGCGCAGCCTGCGCTGCGGCAGGGAAATCGCCGACCACCAAAAGGTGGAGCGCGTTGCTCCCCAACGCGCTGAGGACGCCCGCTGCGAAGAAAGCGCCCTGAGGAGCAGGTCGCTCCACCTCGAACTGAATCGTTCCAGCTCAAGAGGGAACCATCGCTTCCGGAGGTTTGGCTCCCCTCTCGAGAGGGGTGGCGCGAAGCGACGGGGTGTGTAAGGCGCGTGCGCGAAACTCAATAGTTGCGAACGGCCGCGCCCGGCCGGGGTCTCAACCATTGCATGTATGCCAAACCCAAGGTCGCGATCACCCATCCCGAGAAGAAGTACTTCCCCAGCGGATTCACCAAGCTCGAGATGATCCAATACTATGCCGGGATCGCGCCCGTGATGCTGCCGCATCTGAAAAACCGGCCCGTCACGCTGATCCGGTTTCCCGAAGGTGTGAAAGGCGAGAGTTTCTACGAGAAGAACGCGCCCAGGCACGCGCCGGCCTGGATCAAAACCTTCGGCGTGCCGCGCCGGGAGCATGACGGGAAGATCAACTACATCCTCGTCAACGATGTCGAAACGCTCGCCTGGTGCGCCAACCTCGGGGCCATTGAATTCCATCCGTTCCTGCACCGGGCGCCCAAGCTGAACCAGCCCACCGCGGTCGCGTTCGACCTGGATCCGGGGGAAGGCGCCGACGTGCTGCGCTGCATCGAGGTGGCTTTTCTCCTGCGGGACCTCTTTAGCCAGTTGGGACTGGAGGCCTTCCCGAAGGTGTCGGGCTCGAAGGGCCTTCAGCTCTATGTGCCGCTGAACACCCCCGTCAGCTATGCGGCGACGACGCCCTTCGCGAAGTCGGTGGCGGAGCTGCTCGCGAGCCGCCATCCCGAGCTCATCGTCAGCGCAATGCCCAAGGCCCTGCGCAAGGGCCGCGTGATGATCGACTGGTCACAGAACGTGCAGTCGAAGACGACGGTCTGCGCCTACTCAATGCGGGGAAAGCGCGATGAGCCGTTCATTTCGGTGCCGGTCTCGTGGGAAGAACTCGCGCGGGCCGCCAAGCGGAAGGATCGGGACAGCCTGTCCTTCACCCCGGCCGAAACGCTCAAGCGGGTGCGGAAACTCGGCGACCTGTTCGCCGCGGTGCTTACGCTGAAGCAGAAATTGCCCAAGGCGTTCATGAAACTGTCGTCGTCCAAATCCGCTCGCGGTTCCCAGGCAGGGTCGCCGCTTGCGGCGACCTCGCGAGTTGGGTCGGCGCCACCGCCGACCCAACATTCAAAGCGACGCGATGGACCGCGCGATCCCACTTCCCGCGGTTCACTGCGTCGCTACGCCGAAAAGCGCGATTTCTCGAAAACGGCCGAACCGCCGCCGAAAATCCCGCCCGCGGACAAAGGCCGGCGGCGATTCGTGATCCAGAAACACGCGGCGAGCCACCTGCACTTTGACTTCCGCCTCGAGATGGGCGGCACCTTGAAGTCCTGGGCCGTGCCCAAAGGACTGCCCTATGAACTCGGCGTCAAACGCTCGGCCTTCGAGGTCGAGGATCATCCCATCAACTACCTGGATTTCGAGGGCACCATCCCGAAGGGCCAGTATGGAGGCGGCACCGTGATGGTTTGGGATATCGGCACCTATGAATTGCTTGGCGGCAACCATGCCAAGGGTGACCTGAAACTCCGGCTCAAGGGGAAGAAACTCAAAGGAGAGTGGCATCTCTTTCGGATTCGGAGCGAAAACGACAAACCGGTCTGGCTCGTCGCCAAATCCGGGATTGCGCTGAAGCCCCTGTCGGATCGCCAGGAAAACACCTCCGTTCTGACGCGCCGGACCATGGAGCGGATCGCCCGTGACAACGACCGGGAATGGGGAAGCAACCGGGGGTAGCGGAAACGGTAGCGGCTTCCTGTGACTGCCGACTCTGGGAAGCCGGATATCCATTGAGTTTCGCCGATTGGACTGACGGCGAAACCTTCGCCGCCTCTTCGGACCCTTTACACACCCCGTCCTCCGGGCACCCCTCTCAAGCCGGAACGATGCGATCGGAGGTGGAGCGGCCTGCTCCCCAGGGCGCTTCTTTCGCAGCGGACGTCCTCAGCGCGTTGGGGAGCAACGCGCTCCACCATCCCCTCTCGAGAGGGGGCGCGAAGCGACGGGGCGTGTAAAGCTATCGCGCGAAATTCGTTGCCAGCTGCCTGAGTGTGGGAGGGGCTTTACGCCCCGACGGGCTATCGGTGGCGTCAACAGTCGGGGCGTAAAGCCCCTCTCACATTCAAGCGAAACCTAACCGTCATTTTTCAAACACCACTCTAGTACGCAGCGTTTGGTCCTTGCGCCGACCTCGTGCGTGAGGTCGGGCCAGGGCCCGACCCGGCATTTCCAGCCGACATCATTGCGCTGCCACCGCACGTCGCGGCCGCAGCGGCAGGCCGGTGGCGGGGGACAGGCGCGTCAGCGGCTCCTCGGCGGGGCCGGAGAGCACCCGTCCGTCAGGGTGAAAACGCGCCCCATGGCAGGGGCAGTCCCATGTCTTTTCCGCGGCGTTCCAACCGACGATGCCGCCCAGATGCGTGCACACGGCGGAGCACATCGTCACGCGCCCGTCCTCATCCCGGTATGCGGCCACCTTGCGCTTCTTCAGCTTCACGACCTTGCCTTCGCCGGGCGCGAGATCCCGGATGGTCTGGGCGTCGGGTTTGGCGAGGCGATCGTGGACGAAATGATAGGGATAGTCCTTGTTCTGCTTGAGATAATCCCACGTGCCGCCGTGGAAGACTTTGCGGCACGGATCGAACAGATCCTGCCAGGCGTTCGGGCGCTCCAGGATCGCGTCGACGGCCATCATGCCGGCCAGGGTGCCAAAGGTCATGCCGTTGCCCGAAAATCCCGTGGCGATGAACTGCTTTGATGGCGTCATCCCGATGAAGGGAAGCCCGTCATTGGTCTCGATGACTTGTCCGGACCAGCGGGCATCCACCTGCGCCTCGGGAGCGAAGGTCCGGAGTTTTTCCTCCAGCCGCGCAAAGCGGGCCGGGGTATCGTCGGCCTGGCCGGTTTTGTGGTCCTCGCCGCCGTAGATGACGTAGGTGTGGTCTGCGGCCTCCTGCACCCGGAGGTAATGGTAGGGATCGGCGGTGTCCCAGAACAACGCGACCGGCAGGCGCTCCCGCGGCAGGCGCGCCCCGATGGCATAACTGGAATACAGGGCGAGCTTGGTCTGCAGCAACGTGGCGCCAATCAGGCTGGCGAGGCCAATGAGCGGATTGTGCGTCGCGATGACCAGGTGCTTGAAGCTGATCCGGCCCTTGGGGGTGCGGAGTTGGCGCGGATCCTTTTCCATCGCCTGCGCCTCGGTGTTTTCGAACACGTGGGAACCCCGGCCGGGGATCGCGGCCACCAGGTTCGCGAGATAGGCGAGCGGATGAAACATCGCCTGGCGGGGAAAGATCACGCCCGGCACGTGGAATACCGGGACGGAGGTCTGGAATTCCGCCACGATGCCCAGCGCGCGGGCCGCCTCGGTCTCCCGATGGAAGACCGCGGTGTCTTCCGCCGCGGAGGCGGCATGCAGGTAGCCGGGGCACCACGCGAAACCGCAATCGATGTTTCGCGCCTGCACGAGCTCGGCGATGCGATTGATGGCCGCGGTCCCGGCGTTCCACACCGTGCCTTCGGCCGGGGAGCCGAAGCGCTCCCGGACCACCGCCAGGCGGAGGTCCGTTACGGCCGTCAAATGGGCGGTGGTGTGGCCCGTATCGATGCCGCCGCAGCGCCCGCGTTCGAGGAGGGCCACGCTCAGGCCCTCCTGTTTCAACAGATAGGCCGACGTGATGCCGGCGATGCCTCCGCCCACCACGGCGACGTCGACATTCAGCTCGTGGTCCAGCGCTGGGAAGCGGGGCAGGGTGGCGGTCTTGCGCCAATGGGAGAGGTGATCGATTTCCATGGATCGAAGGGGGAAAACGCGGCGCGCGCCGCCTGGGCTTGGTGAGGGATTATTCCGCCGGCGGGAATCTAGTGCGACCCGCGGGTCGCGGCCATCGGGCGCTTTACCGCGCGAAACAAGGGAAACTCCCGGGCTGGGAGCCGTGCGTCCCCCCGATGGGTAACCACCGGGGCGCATGCTACGTTGCGTCCCATGACTGCCGATCTCACCATCCTCCCCGTCGGGGGCGGGGCCCACCTCGCCACCATGCTCGCCGACATCCTCAAGGAAATCCGCCGCCAAGGCGTGGTCTACCAGCTCACCGGCACCACCACCTGCCTGGAAGGAACGTGGGAGCAGATCGCGGCGGTGGCCCGCGCCTGCCACGAAATCGGCCGCCAACATGCGCCCCACATCGTGACCATGCTGCGGATCGAGGATGACATCGAGGGAAGCAACAACCTGCAGGCCGGGATCGAAGCCGTCGAGGAGCTGGCGGGCGAGAAATTCAACAGCCAGCCGCCACCCGCGCCCGCCCTCGAGGTCATTTCGCCGCCGCCGGCAGGGAATCGTGGCGCGTAAAGTCGGTCCAATAGTACTCGAAGCGCCGGCCGAACTTGTTGACCACCGCTGAAGCGGTCCCTTGGGGCTTGCCGGCCTCGCCGGATTTGCCCTCCGCGGCACCGTGGTCCGCGTCGCCCGGTTTCCGCGCCCCGTCCTTGTTCGGCATTTCGAGATCAAGGTCGATGTCCACGACCTGGGCGAGGCCCAGCGCGACCTTGAACGACTCGTCGATGCTCACCTGGGCCCGCTCCAGTGCGTGCGTCTGCTTGTTGATGGTGAGGGTGAGAGCCACCTTTTCGCCGGGGAACAGTCCGCCCGCCGAGCGGCGGAAGGGCACCTCATAGCTGATGGTTGAGGCGGTTTCCTCGCGGACGCGCGCCTGTTCGAGGTCGACGTATTCGTTGACGTCCTTGGACGGGCGTTTGCGCGCCCGGTTCTTTTTCTGGCTCCATTTCTCGACTTCCTCGGGGGTCGGGGTACGGCCGTTCAGCTTGACCAGCAGCCAGCGTTTTTCCTGCCCGCGGGCGGGATCGAAGCGTTCGACGCGGTCGACCACCACCTTGTCGCCGTCGAATTCCCGAACCCGCTGGGTGAAGGCCCAGTGCTGGCGTTCGTCGACGAGGGTGGCGGCGACTTCCTGCAGCAGCGGCGGCACTTCGGCGCGGAGCGAGCAGGCCAGCAGGAGAAGGAGGGAAAGGCGGCGGAGAAATCCTGACATATGCCGATTTGACGGTCGGCGCGCGCCGCAGTTCCGGCGCGCGGCTCCAAATGGGGTATTAATCCCCGCGAGACTACGTGGTGCGGCCTGCCATGCAGGGTCGGCGCGTGCGCCGACCCCAGGCGCGAGGTCGGGCCTGGGTCCGGCCCGGCAATAGGCAGCGAGTCGGCTGGATGATTTCTACAGCTGCGAACGGAACAGGCCGCAAAAGTGGTCGATGGCCTTTTGCCAGGCCGGACGGGCGCGGAATTCGTCCAGCGTCAGCGCGTGCGAGTGCTTCATGTCGTCCTCGAACAGCCGCCGGCCGGCGCGCACGACGCCGTGGTCAACCACGTTGATGTTCACCTCGTCGTTGATGCCAAAGGAGCGATTGTCGAAATTCACCGAGCCGATCGTGAGGAAGACGTCGTCCACGATCATGATCTTGCAGTGGTACATGGCCGGATCGTAGGCGTAGAACTCGACCCCGGCTTCGAGCAATTTGCCCCACCGCGACCGGGAGGCGGCGCGGCCGAACCGCGAATCGTTGTGGGCCGGGATGATCACCTGGATCTTCACGCCGCGGTGCCGGGCCGCCAGGAGCATATCCATGGCCAGGTCGTCGGGCACGAAATACGCATGGGAGATCTGGATGGATTTGCGGGCGGACGCGATGGCCAGGAGGTAGGACATGCGTGCGTTCTCCGGGTCCTCGTGCGGGCCGCTCTTGTAGCATTGGGCAAGGCTGCCGCGCGCCGGCGGTTCGGGGACGGGGAAATAGTCCGGCCCGACCAGCAGGCGCCCGGTGGTCTGCACCCAGTTGGTGTTAAAGACGGACTGCATCTGGCGCACCACGGGGCCTTCCACCCGCATCTGGGTTTCGCGCCAGTGGTCCCGCTGCGTCGCGTTGCCCAGCCATTTGTCGTCCACGCAGACGCCGCCGGTATAGCCGACGCGGCCGTCGATGATGAGCAGCTTGCGATGCGTGCGATGGTTGATGTTGGGCTTGACCTCGTACCAGTGCTCCCGGCCGTACATGATGAACTCAACCCCGGCGTTGATCAGCCGCAGCTGGTCGGCGTCGTCGAATTTCAGCGCGCCCATGCCGTCGACGAGCACATGCACCTTCACGCCGTGCCGCGCGCGGTCCGCGAGCGCGGCGATGAAGCGATTGCTGATGTCGCCGCTGGCCCAGATGTAGCTTTCGAGGGTGATGGTTTTCTTTGCCTTGGCGATGTCCGCGAGCATGGCCGGAAAGAATTCGTCGCCGTTGGCCAGCAGGTCGACGCGATTGCCGGGCGTGAACTCGGCGCCCAGCAACGGCCCGAGAGAGCTGACGAAGAGCGGGTCGTCCGGGCCATAGGCGAGCTCCACCCGCTCGCTCACGATGCGCGCGGAAGTGAACCAGAAATACAGCGCCAGCGTCGTCACCACCAGGCCCGCCAGCCAGTACCATTTGCGGTAGGGGCTGATGACCTTGATTTTGATTTTCGTGTGCGGACCGGAGGGAGGCGTCCGGCGCTTGCGTCGGAATTTGGCGGGAAGGAGTTTCATGACCAGCGCGAGCGGGGCGGAGACGAGGTGCTATTCCCTTTTGCCGGGGCGGCACGCCGCGCGAAGCGCGTGACGAGGGATCCCACGGGAGGATCGCCCCGGCTGGGCCGGCCAGCCTCGCGATGAGAGGACAATTGGGATACCACCCGTCGGTCCGGGCGCTTGCTGCTGGAAGGACCGGTAAATGGCCGGGAGGGTTCCCATCGGAACCCGGTAATAGTCTGCGACCTGAAGCCGATTCGCCGGTCTGTTGTGGCGCAGGCGGGTGCCTGCATCCATGTCGCGCCATTCCGCATCCCCGAGCGCCGTCCACGCGGGCGGACATCCCAATCCCTGGGGCCTGCGCCTGAAGGTCCTCCTCGGCGTCCTCGTGCTGGTGGGCGTGCTGGCGCTCCTCCATTTCTCGGAATTTGAATGGCAGGAAGTCCCGGCGCTCCTCGAGCGCGTGAACCGGCCGCTGGCGTTGCTCATGATGGCGACGCTCCCGATCGTGGGATTCCCGATCAGCGCCGTGTACCTGGCGGCGGGCGCGATTTTCGGGCCATGGCTCGGCGGCGTGGTGGTGACGGGCGTGACGCTGGTGCATGTCCTCGTCACCCATGTGCTGGCCCGGACGCTCTTGCGTCATCGCATCGAGCATTGGCGGAAGAAATGGAACCGCCGGGTGCCGCAGGTTCCGGATGGGGAATACGGCACGCTGGTGGCGATGCTCGTCATCGTGCCGGGGTTGCCTTACCTCGCGCGGAATTGCCTGCTCGCCCTCTCGGACGTGCCGCTGCGCTATCTGCTCGGGCTGGCGGTGCCGCTCTACGTCGCGCGCTCGTACGTCACGATCTTCCTGGGGGACCTCGGCAACGATCCCTCGACGCGTGCGCTGGTAATCCTCGGCGGGGTGTTTGTGACCAAGCTGGCGATCAGCGCGCTGCTGTTCCAGCGGCTGCGGCACCGGGTGCGCCGGAAGTGAGACGGCCGCACGGAAATATTCGCTCCGCCGCCCGCGGCCGGTTTGTCATATAATGTATGACAATAGTCCGACGCGGCGCGGGGGGAAGGCAGGAAAGCCGCCGGCCACTTGTCATCCATTATATGACAAGGCGGCTGGCTCAGTGCATCAGGCGGTAGGCGCTGTAGGTGGTGAGCACGGAGAGGCAGCCGGCCGCGGCAATGACGGCGGCGCGCGTGCCAAACGACATGCCCCGCCAGATCTGCGTCGCCCGGCGGCCGAGCGACCGCAACTTGACCTCGCTCCAGTCCAGCAGGCGCGCCATCCAGAGCCAGTCCGAAGCCAGCAGGGCGCCGGCGAGGAAAAAGAAGACGATCGCCGGACCCGGAATGAACATGAGCACGACACCGACCGCCGCGGCGAGCATCGCCAGGATCATGCGGAGGAGTCGCCGCAGCAGGCCTTGGTGATGCTTGTCGCGTTGGTGGGCCCGGTAACGGTCCTGGAACCGATGGCCCGGTTTGCCATGGGCAAATACATTCCACTGCTTGGGGACACTGATGCGCATACGGGTTGGACCGCGCATCCCGGCGGCAGGTCCTTCGATGGGGTACTGCCCGGCCTGCAAGCAGGGTTACCGCCGGCCCCAATGCCGGTCCATGCGCATGTCGGAAGCCGCTCCGCCGGCACCGCATTTATGCGCCCTTCGCCCTCCCGTGTCACCCTGGTGGCTGTCCTCGTCGTCGTTGCGGCGGCCCTGTATTGGTTCCGGTCCAGCCTCGACCTGCAGACGCTGCATGACCGTGCCGAGCGCTTGAACAGTGGCGCGCTGTTCGTGGCCCTGACCGTGCTGCCCCTCGTGGGGATACCCGTGAGCATCCTGCACGCCGTGACGGGAGCGAAATTCGGCCTGCCGGTGGGCATGGCGCTGGTGGGCGTCTCCATTGCGCTGCAGCTCTTCGCCAGCTATGCGATCGTGGCCGCCGCCCCGGGATTCTTTGCGCGCCGCTTCGACGGTTTGCGCCGGCGGCTGCCCGCGGCGACGCATCGTTCGCTGACCCTCTTCACCATGCTGCTGCCGGGCGCGCCCTTTTTCGCCCAGAACTACGTGCTCGCCGTGGTGGGCGTGCCGTTCCGCATCTTTTTCTGCTACTGTTTCCCCATCCATTTCGCGCGCTCCATGATCGGCGTGATTTTCGGCGAATGGAGCGGCGACATGACGCCATGGCGGATGACGATCTTCGTGCTCTATTTCGCCACGGTGTCGGTCACGTGCGCGCTGGCGTTTCGACGGCTGCGGGCCCAATTGCGAAATCAGCCACGAGCGGCAAATGGTCGGAAGCGACCCGCGTAGCCCGGTCGCGGGGCACGCGGATCCGCTCGGTCACGAAGGACGACGACACGAAGATGTGGTCGATCCGCGCGAAGGGCTGGGTCGAGCTGAAGGTCCGGAGGGGCGTGTGGCCGTTGAGGCCGGCCTGCGCGTCGCGCAAGCGCTGCGCCGCGAGGCGGTAGGCGGGGGACCCGGGCGACGCGTTGAAATCCCCGCACAGGATGATGTCCTCGCCGGCCGGCACGCCGCCGATCCACTCGGGGCCCGTCAACGCTTCCATCTGCAGGCGGCGCTCCAGGGTGCCGAGCCCAAGGTGGGTGGTGAAGAAATTGATGCGGCGGGAACCGACCACGATCCGGGCCCAGAGCGCGGCGCGCGGTTCCGGCCACCAGCCGCCCGGGGCGGACGGCAGGAAGGCGCGGCGGACGACCTCGATCGGCCAGCGGCTGAGCAGGGCGTGACCATAGTGCTCCTCGCCGACGGTGACGGTCGGGCAGAAGGCGACGTGCATCTCGAGCTGCTGGGCGATGATCTTGGCCTGGTCCTCGGCACGGGAGCGGCGGCGGCCAAGGTCCAGTTCCTGCAGGGCGACGAGGTCGGGGCTGTGCGAGGCGATCACGCGGGCGATGCGCCGCGGCGAAATCCGGCCGTCCATGCCGGCGCACGAATGCGTGTTGTAGGTCAGCACGCGCAGGGAAAGCGTCTCGCCCGCGGCCGGCACGGGTTGCACCGCGGCCAGGGGCGCGCGTTCGAGGAGGTGGAGGGCGGCGGTGCGCAACGCGGCGGGCCGGATGTGGTGTTCGGTGCCCGGCGGCAGGCGCGTGTGCGGCGGCAGCAGCACGAAGCCGCGGGTTTCCTCGAGCCCCATGCCCGCATGCGCGCCGCGCTCGGGGGCGAAGGTCCAGGTCAGCGTGCCCGGGCTCCAGCCCAGCAGGATCAGGTCGCCGGAATGCGGATGGCGGGCCAGGATGGCCAGGTCCCGGGCGATTTCCTCGCGGAGCGGCTCGGGGTGGGGAAGCAGCGGGGCAACCTCGTCCGGCACCGCGGCCTGGCCCTTGGGATGCAGCCAATCGACGGTATTGTCGGTATTCTTGATCAGTACGCCCGGTACGCCGCCCTGGTCGATGAGGCGGCGCGCCACGGCGTGGCGCTTGGCATCGTCGAGCGGCTGGGCGAAATAGACGTGGCCGACCGGGCCCATGGCGGCCACGGTGAACGTTGCCTCCTCGCCCGGCGTCAGCGCCGTCGCCTCGGACCAGCGCGCGAAGCCGCGCTCGGCGCGGCGGCCGCCGCGGAACCAGGTGGGGGGCGGGCGGCGCTGGGAACGGGCGCGCCACGCGCGGTCCTTCTCCTGGGACAGATCGAGCGCGGAGCGCACCACCTGTTCGATGCCGCCCTCACGCTCGAGGTCGAAGGAGCGGACGCGCTCCTGGCCGTGGTCGGAGAAGATCCAGACCGCATAATCCCGCCCACGCGAGGCCTCGGCCGCGTCGACGAGCCGCCGGATGGCGCGGTCGATGCCCAGCAGCGACCAGTGGGCGAAAGCCGAGCCCGGCCCGCGGCGGTGCGAGTTTTCGTCGTAGCCGAGGAAATTGACGTGGACCACCGGCAGGCCGCGCGCGAGGTCGACCGCGACCCCGATCGTCACGAGTTCCCGCAGGCCGATCCCGATGAAGATGCGCGAGGTGAGCATCAGCAGTTCCGGGATGAGTTTCTCGCCGCGCAGGAGCCCGAGGATCATGTCCCACGTCGCGAGCAGGGTTTCGAGGGCCAGCAGGAGGGCGATGAACAGCGTGGCGAACGGGTGCAGCAGGAAGAAAACGAAGACATTCCGGATCTTGCCGGTGCGCCACATGTCGCCGAAGCCGATGCTGGCGGCGCAGAAATGGCTGTCCTCCTGCGCGGCACCGCCCGTGTAGATGTTGGACCAGCAGCTCCCGCCCGTGAGCAGGCCGGGCGCCTGCGCGGCGCTGGCGGCCTCGACCTCCTTCGACCAGTCGGGCGAGGACATCACGCCATGCCGGCGTTTCGCGCGGTCGTAGAAGGCGTACGCCGGGACGGCGCCACGGATGCCGTAAAACAACTCCGCCTGGACCGCGGCGGTGGTCGAGGGCAGCCCGGGGTAAAAATCATGCAGCCGGCAACCCTCGTTCCGCAGCAGGCGCCGGAGAAAGGGCATGCGCCGGCTGTCGATGGCGCGCTCGAGCTGCCGGCGCGACAGGCCGTCGATCTGGATGAGAAGCAGGCCGGGTTCCTCGCCCTTGCTGTGGGCCGGCCGGCGCCGACGCGCCGCCCACTCGCGGTGGGTGAGCCGCCGGCGGAAGTTACGAAAGAAGGATTCGACCTTGGCGAACATGGGTCAGGGGGAAAATCACGGCCGGCGGCCGCCGGCGCGCCGGGGCGGCGATCAGGAGGCCAGCGCGGTGGTCAGGGCACGGGCGTTCCGGGCGAGCAGGTCCCACTCGACGGCCAGTCGATCCTGCAGGATGGTCCACATGCTCTGGCCGGCGATGAGTCGTTCGCGCCGCGTCGCGCGCTGGATCTCCGTGTAGAAATCCAACGCCTGCCGGGCGCAGCGTTCGCGCGAAAACTCCGCCGCCGTGGCCTTGGCGGCGCGACTGAACGCCGCCAGCCGCCGCCGCTGGCCGGCGAGTTCGGTGAGGGAGCGGGCAAATTCCGCCACGGGCGCCTCGGCGGGCAGGAGCAGGCCGTTGGCGTCGGGGCGCACCACTTCCCGCACGCCCGAGGCGCGCAACGCCACCACGGGCAGGCTGGCGGCCATGGCCTCGGCGATGACGAGTCCCTGGGTTTCGCTGCGCGAGCTGAAGACGAAGAGGTCCATCGCCCGGTAGGCGTCGTGCAGGGCGCGGCCGGTTTGCGAACCCGCCAGGACGAGGCGGCGATCCACGCCACGCTGCTTGAAAATCTCCCGCACCTCGACCTCCGCCGGGCCGCTCCCGACGAGCAGGAACCAGGCCTGGGGCTGACGTTCGAGGAAGAGCGCGACGGACGAAGCCAGGTAGCGCAGGTTCTTCTCCGGCGCGAGCCGGCCGACGTGCCCGACCACGAAGGCACGCGGGGGGATCTTGAACCGCCGCCGGGCGCGGGGCCCGTCGCCCGCGGCAAACGCCGCCGTGTCGATGCCCGTCGGCACGACCTGGATGGGCACGGTCACGCCCCGCCGGCGGATGAGGTTGGCGATGCTGGCGCTGGGCGCGATGACGCCGTCGCACATGTTGGCGTATTCCGTCGAGAGTTGGATGGCCGCGCGCCGGAGGGCGGGCGAGGCGAACGGCACATAGTGGACGTAGTCCTCGTAGCGGGTGTGATGGGTGAAGATCAGCGGGAGGTTGCGGGTGGTGGCGTAGCGCAGCGCCGTGTCCCCGAGGAGGAAGGGGTGGTGCGCATGCACGATCTCGGCCGCATAGGACTCGAGCCGGCTCGACAGGCCGGCCGCCAGGGGCAGGCGCACGGAAAAGTCGCTGCCGTTGAAGTTCTGGATCGCGGCCACGCGCTCGACGATGGCCTCGGCCCGGCGGGTCGTGCGGCCGGGCAGGCGCGGCGCGACGACGAGGACATCGTGGCCCAGGCGCCGGTATTCCTCCGCGAAGGTGCTGACGGAACGGGCCACCCCGCCGACGTGCGGCAGGTACGTGTTGGTCATGAGGCAAATTTTCATTTTAGGGCGAGGAGTTGAAACTGGGTGAGATTGGAGCCGGCCGGCGCCGATTCGGGGACGCAGCCGGGCACGCGAAAGTCGAGGGCGGGCGCGCCGCGCCGCCAGGCGGCATCGAGCTGGACTTCCACGCCCAGCGGGTTCGCCGTGAAGCGCACGCCGACCGGGCCATGCGGGGTCAAGGTCGGCTCCAGCGCGACGGGCCCGAACGCGAGCCAGGCGGGCGCGAGGCCCGCGCCGAGCACGAGCCGGTCGCCCTCTTCGCGCACCAGCAGGTTGCGGATGAGCATCAACCACTCCGCCGCGGCCCAGATGTGCTGGCCGTCGCCCATGCACCCGCCGCCGGTGCGCGGGTGGATGGCCTCGGGCCATTGTCCCGTGGGCGACGCGAGGTCCGCGATGCGCTCCAGCAGCGGCCAGACGGCCTCGGGCTTGCCCGCGCGGAGCCAGACCTGCGCGAGGTGGATGGTCAGGTAGACGTTGAGGCCGGAGTGGATCATGTCCTGCATGAACACCCCGCCATGGAACGAATGGTCGCGCAGGAATCCGGCGGTGCGAAGGATCCGGTCATCGCCCGCGGGAAACAGCTGGAGCGGGTAGTCGGCCACGATCGAACCGATCGCGCCCGAGTCCATGCGCCGGTACGGCGACGCGGGAATGGCGCCCGGAAAGCGCCGCTGCGGCCCGGTGGGGATCGAACGTTCGATGGTGGCGAGCAGGTCGTCGGCCTCGCGCGCGCAGGCGGTGGCGAGTTCCGGCGCGATTCCCGGCAGCGCCGCGATCTCGCGCAGGCCGCCGACCGCCCAGAAATCATCCCAATAATAAAAATCGTTCGGTCCCAGGTGCTCCGCGCTGAAACCGGCGGGCAGCAGGCCCGCCTCGGGCCGGCCGGTGTCGCGCGGCAGCCGCTTGCGTTTGATCCAACGCGCACCCTTGGCGGCGGATCCCAGCCAGTCATCCACCAGCAGCTCCCCGGTCAGCCGGGCGAAGCGGCCGAACATCCACAGCACTTCGCCGTTGCTGTCCCATTCGCCCTCCTGGGAAAGGTAGTAGCCGTCGCGCCGCTGGCGGGGCGCGAACTGGCCCAGCGCGCGGCGCACGCGCTCGATGCCGCCCAGCGTCAGCAGCGGGTGGAGGATGAACACCGCATCGCGGAACCAGAAGCGCTTGTAGGTGTAGGGCCCGGGATAGACCTCGTCGGGGGAAAACAGCACGATGTTGAGCCGGGCGCCGTCGTAGAGGCGTTGGAGCCGCGCGTCGGGCAGGGTCAGCCGGGCCAAGCCCGCAAGGGCGCTGGTCCAGGAGCCCGGCTTGCTGCTGGCGGGCCGCTGGGTGGGCTTGAGCTCGTCATAGATTGGCGCGCGCACCACCAGGGGACGCGCGTCCGCGCGGCCGGTCGGGAAAAGCGCGGCGGCGGTGGCCATGCCCGCGGTGCACTCGATGCGCCGCGCCGAGGAGGCAGTGGCGGCGAGCTGGTGCGAGACGTCGCCCTGGTGGTAATTCGAGAACAGGCTCCGGGCGGGGGCGGTTTCGAACATCACTTCGTGGCGGCCGTTGACGAGCCAGCCGTGGCCGGCGGAAAGCGTGTCCACGCTGTTGATGAAGCTCACGCCTTCGGGATTGTAGGGACGCAGCGCGATCGCGAGCTGGCCGGGGGGCAGCCCGGCGAGGTCGACCTGCAGGCAGCACTGCGGCGCGGCCTCCTGGCTCAGTTCCACGGTGGAGGTGAGGACCAGGGATTCGCGCCGGGCGCGCGAACGCACCGCCAGGTTGTGGCCGGCGACCAGTTCCTGCTCGAACTCCGCGAGCTGTGACGGGAACAGCGGCCCGCCCGCATCCGGCACGAACCAGCAGTCGAGCGACCAGCCGTCAAACAGCGGCGTGACAAGCCCCCGCGGGTCGACGATCGGGTAAAACGGGAAATCCGGCCGGCCCACGGCGGTCCAGTTGCGGTGGGTGAGGTTGATGTGGCTGAATGAGAAGGCCCGGGGAATGAACGACGGGTCGTCGGGGTTGAACTGCCGTTCGACCCAGTAGGGCCACACCCAGTCGAGATTGTGCTGGATCGCCTTGGTGTTCACCAGGCCGCGGGCATGGAAAAGCATGCCCGCCCGCAGCAATTCGATCGGTTCGCCGACCTCCGATTGCTGCGAAAAACCGCGCAGCCGGGCCAACACGGCCACCGGGTCGAGGAAGCCGTATGCGCGGGCCAGGCGGGTGACGAGGTAACGTGCCGTCCTGGAATGTAAGTTCATATTCCTTTGGCTATTGGTCAACGCCGGGCGCCCACTGGTGCCGGACAATATTTGCGCAGGGGAGGGAACCGCGCCGCGGGCTTACAGCGGGCCGGCCGCGCCGCCCGGGGCCAGGCGGAAAAGGGCGCGCGGGACGGAGATCAACTGGCCGGTGGCCGCCGCCGGCAGGGGATCCTTCCAGGACGCAGCCTCGATGTCGGCCAGCGCCTGGTTCCAGACGGCCGCCAGGCCGGCCCGCGGCCGGGTCCACACCGCCCGATGGAGCCGGGCCATGGCGCCCGGGTCGCCGAGCAGGAAGTTTCTCTCCGCGGGCCGCAGGGCGCCCGGGCCTTCGCGCAGGAGCTTTTCCTCGAGCGCCTGGATGTGGCGCCGGGTCCCCGCCGGCTGCCGGGGATGTTCGCGCTGCAGGGCGCGATGGAGCGCGTTGGCGCAGGGGTCGAGCACGGCTTGGAAAAACCCGCGGCCCATGGTCGGGCCGGGCGCTTCCGCGGCCTGCGTGCCCAGGGCGGTTTCCAGGTCCCGCAATTCGGGGGGGGCGGCGCGTTCCTCGGGCGTGACCAGCAAGCCATGGCGGCGCAAGGCTTGGCCGGGACCTTCGCGCCCGGTGAGCTGCGAGAAGAAAATCGAGAGCAGCAGGCCGGCGAGCACCGGCGCCATCCACGGGACCAGGGCGGGCGCATAGGCAATCAGCAACACCAGCCAGCCGATGCCGGCGATCGTCTGGCCCGCATGCGCCCGCGCCGCATCGCGCCACGTCGTGTGACCGTCGCGCCGCTGGGCCGTCCAGCGCACGCCCCGCCCGAAGAGGGTGACGATGACGAAATTCGCATGGAAGAACATCAGCACCGGCGCGAGCAGGGAGGTGACGACGGTCTCCAGCAGGATCCCGATCGACGCGCGCCCCACGCCGCCGAAGGGCGCCAGACCGTCGGGCTGGCAGCTGCGATCCGCCAGCGCGAGCACCTTGGGCAGGAACAGCAGGATGAAGGTCAGGACCGTCAGCGAGCCCGCCTGCCAGTGCGCCGAGTGTCCGATCAGGCTCGCGAGGGCCGGTTCCGGCAGCCACGTCAGGCCGGTGCGGGTGAAACCCACCGCCAGCAGGGTCCCCAGCAGCAGCGAAATGAGCCAGAGCAGCGACGATGCGTACGCAAATATGCCGAGGAAAAAGTGAATCCGACTGATGCCGTGCAGGCCGCGCGCGAACAGCAGCCAGAAATGCTGCAGGTTGCCCTGGCACCAGCGGCGGTCCCGGCCCACATAGTCGATGAGCGTCGGGGGCAGCTCCTCGTAGCTGCCGCCCAGGTCCGGCGCGAGCCAGACGGACCAGCCCGCCCGGCGCAGCAGCGCGGCCTCGACGAAATCGTGGCTGAGGATCTTGCCGCCGAACGGTTCGCGGCCGGGCAGGGGCGGCAGGGCGCAATGGGCAATGAATGGGGCGAGGCGGATGATGGCGTTGTGGCCCCAGTAGTTGCTTTCGCCCATCTGCCAGTAGTTCAGCCCGGCTTGAAAGATCGGCC
Organism: Lacunisphaera sp.; assembly: GCA_035549955.1. Classification (GTDB taxonomy): domain Bacteria; phylum Verrucomicrobiota; class Verrucomicrobiia; order Opitutales; family Opitutaceae; genus Lacunisphaera. The sequence continues at coordinate 20,423 of DASZPS010000235.1, forward strand.
CGTACATCCCGCTGGCGAACTGCAGCGTGCGCGCGAACAGCGTCCGGGCGCGGGCCAGCGCGGGCGCCGTCTGGATCAACCCGGCGCGCGGATTGCGCTCCATCAAGCGGACCAGCCGGACGATGGTGTCGCCCGCCATGATGCTGTCGGCGTCGAGCACTACCATGTAGCGGTACTCGCGGCCCCACCGCCGGCAGAAGTCCGCGAGGTTGCCCGCCTTCTTGTTGGAATTGACGCGGCGGCGGCGGTAGAAAAGTCGTCCCGAGGCGCCGAGTCGGCTGGTGAGCCGCGCCCAGCCGAGTTCCTCCTCCACCCATTGGTCGGGCCCGGTGGAATCGCTCAGGACGAAGAAATGAAAGTGCTCGAGCTGGCCGGTGCGTTCGACGGACCGGTAGATCGTCTCGAGGCCCGCAAAGATGCGCTCGGCGGGCTCATTGTACACGGGCATGACAATGGCGGTGCGGGCGAGCGGCACGGTGGCTTCCTCGCCGGGTGGCAGGCTGCGCCCGATGGCGCAGGGATCGCGCTGCCGTCTCCGCCGCACCAGGTAACCATAGCACGCATGCGCCGCGCCGAACGCCACGAAGGCAAAAAGCAGCGTGAACAGCAGCCAGACCAGCCCGGCCCAGGCTTTCAATGGCGAGCCCCACAGCAGGTCGGCCATCAGCAGCGACGCCACGCCGGTGACAAAGACCACAAACGTGAGCACGGCCACGCGACGGCGGGTCATGCGCTCGGGGGTGAATTGGTCCTGGAAGGCGGTGGGCATGTCAGAAGCGGACGACGTAGAAGACCGACAGGAGCAGCAGGGAGAAAAGCAGCCAGAGCGTGATGCCGCGCAGCACCGGCCACTTGTCGAAGGTTCTCCAGGTTTCCTGCGCGACATCCGACACCGGGCCGAGGTCGAGGTCCTGCGGGGCCATGCTGGCCGGGCGCATGGGCCGGCGCGGGCGCAGCGCTTCCGCCTGCACGGCCTCGGCAAGTTCCGGGGGCGGCGACGGGTCGAGAAACTGCGCCGGCCAGCGGCCCGGCACCCGCGCGAGCAGCAACTGGGCGCGGCCGCGGGCGGCGTGTTGCTGGGCGCTTTCGCTCGGCTCCGGCGGCACCAGCCGCGTCGCCCAGGCATCGAGCCGTCCCTGGAGCTCCTCGATCGGGCAATCCGCGAATTTTTCCACCTCGGCGCGGCTCAGCCCGCACAGGCGCAGGTAGGCGCCGGCGCGGAGGATCGAGCCGCGGCGGGCGGGGAAGGTGGCGGGGCGGGGCGGGGGCGGGTTCATGGCTGCCACTGGATGGTCCAGGTCTCGGTGATCGGCTTTTGCTCGAACATGAGCCGTGCCCGGACTTCGACCGGCGATGATTTGGGCGCGGCGGACAGGACGACGATCAGGCGCCGCGCGCCGTTCGACATGTTGCGGAACACCTGCGTGTGCTTGACCTCCGCGCCGGGAGTGACGGTCACGTCCGCGGTGAGGATGGCGTCCTCCGGTACGTTCGCGAGCGAGCCCGCTTCGAAGTCGATCACATACTTGGTCTGCCCGGGCGCGCCCTTGTCGTGGAGCGTCTGGTGGGTCGCCCGGACCCACCCGGGCGGGCCGCCGAACACCGCGGCGCCCGTCCAGCGCTGCTTCCACGCCAGTTCGTAGGGCTGGCCGGGCGCGACCTTGCCCGCCGGCGTCCAGAACGCGGTGATGTTGTCCTGGTATTCGTTTTGCGTGGGCAGTTCGACCAGCCGCACGCGCCCCGGCGGCCACTTGCCCGCGGGTTCCATCCAGACGCTCGGGCGCCGCTCATAGTTGGCCTCGATATCCTCGTAACTCCGCTGGTCGCGGTCGCGTTGCAGGAGGCCGAAGCCCGCGAGCTGCGGGGCCTCGAAATCCGTGCGCGAGACCGCGGTCGGGTTGCGCAGCGGCCGCCACAAGCGGGTGTTGGCATCGGGCGCAACGAGCAGTCCGTCGGAGTCATGCACCTCCGGACGGAAGTCGCCGAAGCTCGCATGGGTTGCCTCGCCAAACCAGAACATCGTGCTCACGGGCGCGAAGCCCGGCGTTTCCACCTCGTGGCGGAAGAAGAGCGTGGCCGTGGTGTCGACGATCAGTTCGTCGCCCGGCGTGATGACAAACGTGTAGGCACCCGCCACGCTGGGGCCGTCGAGCAGGGCATGGACGGTGATGTTGACGTCGGCGGGCTCGGGTTTGCTGATCCAGTATTCCGTGAATTCAGGAAATTCCTCCGGCGCCGGCCCGCCGGCGTTGACAGCGAGCCCGCGCGCGGAGGCGCCGTAGGCCTGGTGACGGCCGAGGCCGCGAAAGTAGCTGGCCCCGAGGAACGAAATGACTTCGTCCCAGGCTTCGGGGCGGTTGATGGGGTGCAGGATCCGGAAGCCGGCGAAGTTCAGCCCGCGGCGGCTGAGCAGCGGCACGTCAAGGCCGTGGTAGTCGAAGAAATCCTGCGAAAACGGAATCGGCTGCGTGTGCGTGCTGCTGAATTCGTTCACCCGCAGCATCCGCGGATAAATGTAGCCGGGGTGAAAAAATTGCACCTGGAAGCGCAGGTCGGTGTCGCGCCACAGCGATTTTTCCGGGCGGAACGTGATGTTGCGGTACGTATCGTAGTTGATCTCACGAAAAAACTTCGGCGCCTCGCGCTCCGCGGGCGCGTAGGGCTTGGCCGCCAGCTTTTGCGCGAGTCCCGTGACGTAGGCGTGGTCGACGGTCACGCGCTCCACCGAGGCAAACCCGGACACGGCGGCCATCAGCAGGGCCAGGGCGACGGACCGGAAGGGATTCATGGCGACAGGGGCGCCCGCGAGTGCCGGGCGCGTGTTTCGTTCAGGCTCATGGTATCCGCCTGCCTGCGCGCGGCGCGGCCCGCCGGCAGTCCCCCGGGTGACGTCAACACTGGCAACCGCACTCGTTGCGCAGGATGTGCATGAGTTCCTCCCGGGAGGCGCCGGTCTTTTCCTGGATGTGCTGCATGATTTGCTCCTCCTCGCCGAGGATGTACGCGAGATCGTTGTCGGTAAGGCTGCTGTATTTTTGCCGGAGGGCGTTTTTAATCACGCCCCAGGTGTCTTTCAGCGTCGTGGTGATCATGGGTTTCCCGTCGAATGGTTGAATGGATGATGATGATGGGCGCCGCGCAGCGCGCGTTCGGTAGCGCAGCATAGGACGTCGCGCGCTTTTTGCCCATTCGGGCAACTTACTAGTTATGGCGGGGAAATTCACCGGGGTCAGGCGGGCGGAGCCGGCTGCGCGGCCACGCGCGAGGCGGGTGTCTCGATGGTTTTCGCCGTCATCGCTGCGGCGAGGTCCTTGGCGTCGACCGCGCCGCCGGCCTGCTGGTTGACGCTTGGGTCGACGCCGAGCAGCTGGCGTTCGGCCTCCAGCCAGATGTCCACGTCCCGGCCGGCCGGTTGGCCGTAGTGGTTCCAAAGCACATAGGCCTGGGTGGCAATTTCCTGATGCAGGGCGACCGTGCGGGTGTCGGTCGGGACCTGGGCGGGTGCAGCTTTCTTCTTCATGCTCAGGGAGGTTAGCAGGCCGGTTGGGGCCGGCCTATCGGGGCAAATTCGGCCCGTTATTGCGGGTGGCCGCACGAGGCGCATCACAGGGCGGCAGAAACAATCCATGGGGTATTCACCTATCTTTAGGCGCAGGCCTTCGTGGTTTGCGGCTGCGCCGCCCGTCGGTTTTCATGAGGCCAGCCCCCCTGCATCATGATTCCCAAATCGTTTCAGCCCCCTTTCCCCGTTCGCGGCCGAAATCGTACGGTTCCGCTCCGGCCGCTGGCGTCCGCAGCGTTTTTCTTCCTCGCCGGTGTCTTGTCCGCGCAACCGTCGGCGGGCGGGTTCCTCAAGCCCAGCGATTTGAAGCAGATGACGGTCGAGGAGCTGCTGAAACAGGATGTCGTGTCGGTTTCACGCCGGCCGGAGGCGTTGGGCAAGGTGGCCGCCAACGTGTTCTACATCAGCGGCGAGGGCAGCCGCGTCACGGGCGCGACGACGCTGCCCGAACTCCTGCGCATGGCGCCAACGCTTTTTGTGGCGCAAAACTCCGCGTCCGAATGGGGCATCAATGCCCGCGGGTTCATGCGCGAGAACGCGGCGTCCAACAAGCTCCTTGTTTTGATCGACGGGCGCACGGCCTACCTTCCCCTTTATTCGAATGTGTTTTGGGATACGACCGACGTGTTTATCCCCGACCTGGACAGCATCGAGGTCATCAGCGGTCCCGCGGGTTCGACCTGGGGATCGAACGCCGTGAACGGCGTGATCAACATCCGGTCCAGGTCCGCGCATGACACCCTGGGCGGACTGGTCCTGGCCAGCGGCGGGACCAACGGCAGCCAGGTCGCGGTCCGCCAGGGATTCGCGCTTGGGGCAACCGGGGCGATGCGAATCTACGCCAAACACACCGAGCGCGAATCCACCTTTGACTCGGCCGGCGCGAATGACCAGCACGACGAATGGCGAGCCAGCCAGGCGGGTTTCCGAGCCGACTGGGTCGGCGCGACCGGCGACGAGTGGATGACGGAAGGAGAGTGGAGTACCGGTCACTACGACGGCCGGCCCCTTGCCCCCGTGCTGAGCGACGCCGGTCACCTGCTGGCCCGCTGGTCGCGGGAACTTTCCGCGGACTCCAACCTGTGGGTGCGGGCTTTCTACGATTACGTGTTGCGGGACACGAATAGCAACCTCACGGAGGAAACGGGGACGGCGGACATCGAATTCCAGCACACCCTGGCGTTGGGCGGCCGCCAGCAGTTCCTGTGGGGGCTCAACTATCGCCGCATCCATGATGTGGCCAAGGATGGCGTGGGCTTCGCGATCCTGCCGCGGGACGCCAAACTCGACCTTGGCGCCGTCTTTGCCCAGCATGATGTCACCTGGCGGGAGGATCACCTGCGCCTGACCAGCGGGCTGCGATTCGAGCACAACGACTTCACCGGTTGGGAGTACCAGCCCACCTTGCGCCTGGCGTGGCTGGAGGGGAAGCACACCGCGTGGATTGCCGCCAGCCGGGCAACCCGGACGCCTTCGCGGATCGAAAAAGGTTTCTTTGCCCCGGCCGAGCCGCCGTACTTCATCGAAGGCGGGCCGGATTTCGTTTCCGAGGTGATCCATTCCTATGAGGCCGGCTGGCGGGGACAGATCGCGCGAGGCGCCTCCATCACCGCGACGGTCTACAATCATCGCTATGACAACCTGCGGAGCGTCGAACTTGGTCCCCCGATCGTGCAGGCCAACGGGGTGAGAGGGGAAAGCTACGGCCTGGAGCTGTTCCTCGATTACGACGTGAATCCGGCCTGGCGCCTGCGCCTGGGCGGATTCGCCATGCACCAGCGCACCTGGGACAAGCCGACGAGCGTCAACCTTGAGGGCGCAAAAGGGGAGGCGAGCTTTCCGAAGAACCAGCTGTTCCTGCGCAGCACCTTCCGGCTGAATCCGCGGACCGACCTTTGGTTCAGCCTGCGCCACATCGCCGAAGTGCCGGCCTTTGAGAGTGGCAACGGCATTGTCCCCGCCTACACCGAACTCGACGCGCAGTTGCGCTGGCAGGTGCGACCCACGCTCCAACTGGCGCTGGTGGGCCGCAGCCTGCTGGATCGCTCTCACCCCGAGATTGGCGGGGAGATCGGGCGACGGGAGGTCCCGCGCAGCGTCAGCGGCTCGGTCCGCTGGGATTACTGACGGCATGACCTTTCGCCCCTCAACGGCCTGGAGCCTTCGGCCCGCCGCCGCGGCGCTGCTCGCGCTCGTGCTGGCAGGCTCGCTGGCGGCCCAGCGGAGCCGGGAGTACGACCTGAAGGCGGTCTTCCTTTTCAACTTCACCACCTTCGTGGAATGGCCCGAGGACGCGCGCCCGAAGCCCGGACAGCCACTCATCATCGGCATCCTCGGCCGCGACCCTTTTGGCCGGGTGCTGGATGACGTGGTCGCGGGAGAAAAGCTGCAGGACAATCCGTTGCAGGTCCGCCGCTATCGCACGGTCGAGGCGGCGCAGGAGGCGCAGGTCCTGTACATCAGTTCGTCCGAGGCGGAGCGCATGCCGCAAATTCTCCACTTCCTGCGTGACAAGCCCGTGCTTACGGTGGCGGACATGCCGCACGCAGCCGGGACCGAAGCCGTCATCAGTTTTGCAACGGGGAATCACATCCAGTTGCAGGTGAACCCGGCCGCGGCCCAGCGGGCGGGCCTCAACATCAGTTCCAAACTCCTCCGTGTGGCCACGCTGGTGGGCCAGAACGCCGTGCCATGACCCTGCTCGCCGACCTGCCGGTGCAGCGCAAACTGCGCTTCGCGATGCTGCTGACGAGCAGCCTCGCCCTGCTCGTGGCGTGCAGCGTGTTCCTGACGTTCGAATACCTCGGGTACCGGCGCAACCTGATGCAGACGGTGGCCACGCTCGCCCAAATCGTCGCGGACAACAGCACCGCGAGCCTGGCGTTCAGTGATTCGACCGCGGCGCGCCAGATCCTGCAGGCCCTCGCGGCGGAGCCCCAGGTGGTGGCGGCCGGGCTTTACGGGAACGATGGGCGCCCGCTCGCCTCCTATTCCGCCGGACCTGCGACCATCCCGCCCGAACCGGGAGCCATCGGGATGCGTTTTGTGGATGGCCAGCTGGTGGTGGTCCAGGCGGTGGCGGAAGGATCCCGGCGGTTGGGCACGCTCACCCTGATTGCGTCCCAGGATTTCATGCTGGCGCGCATGCGGCGGTCGTTCTGGGTGGCGCTGGCGATCCTCGGCCTGGCCACGACCGTGTCCGCGATCCTGGCCACGGTCCTGGGCCGCACGCTGGCGCGGCCGATCCTCGAACTCGACCGGACGGCCGGGGCGGTGACGGCGGGGCAGGACTATTCGTTGCGGGCGCGGCAGTACGGGGATGACGAACTCGGGCGACTCACCGCCGCCTTCAACGGGATGCTGGCGACCATGCAGCGTTCGGTGAGCGACCTGCGCGAAAGCGAGCAGCGCTTCCGGTTGCTCGCCGACCATGCCCCGGTGCTGATCTGGCTGACGGACCAACACGGCCGGCACCTGTGGCACAACCAACGCTGGCTGGACTTCACCGGACGGACCCAGGTCACCGAGGAAGGCGAGGGCTGGGCGAGCGGCCTGCATCCCGAGGACCGGGACTGGACCTTGCGCTTGTTCCACGCCGCGAGCGAAACGCGGAAGGAATTCCAACTCGAATACCGCCTGCGCCGCCACGACGGGGAATACCGCTGGATGATGAGCCGCGGCCTGCCGCGCCAGGGCGACGGCCAGGGGTTCGCGGGTTTCATCGGCAGCAGCATCGACGTGACGGACTTCAAGCTGGCGGAACGGGCGGTGGCCGAGGCGCGCGACCGCGCCATCGCGGCATCGCGGGCGAAGGACAATTTCCTCGCCGCGCTCTCCCATGAGCTGCGGACCCCGTTGACGCCCGTGCTGCTGTTGGCGAGCGAGGAGGCGCACAATCCCCGGTTGCCGCCGGAGGTGCGGCACGACTTCGAGATGATCTCGAAGAACGTCGCCCTCGAGGCGCGGCTGATCGACGACCTCCTTGACCTCACGCGCATCACGCGGGGCAAACTCGTGCTCGATCACCGCCCGGCCGACGCGCACGCCATCCTGCAGGACGCCTTGAACACGGTGGAGCTCGATTTCCGGGAGCGGCGGATTGACCTCAAGGTCACGATGGCCGCGCCCCGCCACCGGCTGCACGGCGACCCGGTGCGGTTGCAGCAGGTGTTCTGGAACGTGCTCAAAAACGCCGCGAAGTTCACCCCGCTGGGAGGGTGGGTGCGGGTGGAAACCCATGTCGCGGACCGCAACCGCCTGCTGGTGCGCATTTCCGACTCGGGCATCGGACTGACGGCCGGGGAGCTGAAGCGGATTTTCGAGGCATTTTCCCAGGGTGAGCATGCCGACACGCCGGCAGGGCACCAATTCGGCGGGCTCGGGCTGGGCTTGGCGATCTCGGAGCGCTTGGTGCAGTTGCACGGGGGCGCCATCCGCGCGAGCAGCGGAGGACGGGGCAAGGGCGCGACGTTTGAGATCGAGCTGCCGCTCGATGGCGGCGCCGGGGAGTCAAACTCGCAGCCCTCGGCCTATCCGTTTGCCGAAAACGAGCCGGCCTCGGCCGCGAGCAAACCCGCCTGAGCGCGGCGCACTTCGCCGAAACTGGATTGCCTCGCCCTCTTTGCGCTGGGTGAAGGAGGTGGAATCCATTCACCCCCGACCGGGTTGCAGCCCAACCGCCAGATGCGGGCAAACTGAGCTGGGCGCGGGCAGGATTTTGCCCGATGGCAGGCCCGCCGCCCGGCGCATATTTTGGCGCACCATGCTTGGCTATACTCTCGCTCTCTGTCTGGGCGGGCTCTTGCTCGTGTTGGGCTTGATGGCCCTCGGCCGGTCTGGCGCACGCGCCGGCCGCCGGGGAACGGATCGTCGGTCGCAACCGGAACTGCCCTCCGCCGACGAGCCGACGCCTGATCGCTCGGTCACCGCCTCTTCCGCCGAAAGGTCCGCGGCACGGAGGGCCACGCCCCCGGCCTAGCCCGGACAGTAGCACAGTCATGAGCGATCCAATCATCAATATGCCCGTCCGCCTTCCGGGCGGAGCGACCTTGTCGCGGCGCGCCCCGACAAAGTCGGCCCGACAGGGCGCATCCTTCACACCTCTGAGTGTGAACTATGCGGGCTAGAATCGGAATCCGCATGCCGAGCGGGCCCACACGTCCCCTGTGGCGAAATGCCACGCTGCGTCCTGCGGCAGGCGGCTTGGAAACCAACGCCACAGCCGACGTGGTGGTGATCGGCGCCGGGGTGGCCGGACTCACCACCGCCTGCCTGCTCGCCCGCGAAGGCCGGGAGGTGATGGTCCTCGACGACGGCCCGGTCGGCGGCGGCGAAACGGGACGAACGACCGCCCACCTGTCGTGCGCCCTCGACGATGGTTTCGTGGAGCTGGAACGCGTGCACGGCCGGGAAGGCGCCCGGCTCGCGGCGGGCAGTCATGCCGCCGCCATCGATTGGATCGAGCGCGTCGTGCACGAGGAGAACATCCGCTGCGATTTCGTGCGGCTCGATGGCTACCTGTTCAATCCGCCGGGTGTCCCGGGAGGCATGCCGCTCGCGGAGGAGTTGCGGGCGGCGCACCGGGCCGGCGTGGTGGACGCCGAATTGGTCATGGCCACGCCGGTGCCCCTGTCGGCCGCCGGGCCGGTGCTGCGGTTTCCCCGCCAAGCCCAGATCCACCCGCCGAAATATCTCGCCGGTCTGGCCGCGATGTTCCGGCAGGCCGGTGGCCAACTGCATCCGTCCACCCGCGTCGCGGACCTCCGGGGGGACGTTTCGCTCGAAATCGTGACGCAAAACGGCGCGGTCGTGACCTGCGAGCATGTCGTCGTCGCGACGAACGCGCCGATCAACGACCGGCTGGTGCTGGCGGCGAAACAGGCGGCCTATCGCACTTATGTCATTGCCGCGGGGATCCCGCCCGGGGCGGTGCCGCCGGCGCTCTACTGGGACACCTTGGATCCGTACCACTATGTCCGCGTGGCTCACAGCCTCGGGGGGGATCGGCTCATCGTCGGGGGAGAGGACCACAAGACCGGCCAGGCGGACGACGCCGAACTGCGTTACGCGCGCCTCGAAGCCTGGGCCCGCGCGCATTTCCCGAAGATGGGGCCGGTCCAGTACCGCTGGTCCGGCCAAATCATCGAGCCGATGGACGGCCTGGCCCATATCGGGCGTTATCCGCGGACCGACGCCCGGATCTATGTCGCGACCGGGGATTCGGGCCACGGGATGACTCACGGGACGATCGCGGGACTGCTGTTGACCGATCTGATCCAGGGGCGGCCCAATCCCTGGGCGTCGCTCTACGACCCCGCGCGCCTCGCGCCGGCTGCCGCGGCGAATTTCGTGGCGGAGAACCGGAACGAATTGGTGCAGTATGCGGACTGGATCACCCCGGGTGAGATCACCCGCGACCAAATCGGACGCAACGAGGGCGCGGTCGTCCGCGAGGGGATCTTGAAGGTGGCGGCGTATCGCGATTCCCAGCGCAAGCTTCACGCGTGCGCGGCGGTCTGTCCCCATCTCGGTGGCATTGTCCGCTGGAATCACGGCGAGCAGAGCTTCGATTGTCCCGTGCACGGTTCCCGCTTTGACCGGCGTGGCGGCGTGATCAACGGGCCCGCCATCCGGGGCTTGGAACCGTTGCCCGATCTCCCGGGGAAAAACCCGTGATCCGACCCGCAAGCGGCCCGATGCCCGGGCCGCGCCCGCCGGGTTATCCTGCGCCCCTCACTCCCCGCGTGGGCGACCGCGCGGGGCCATGAAAAACTCAACTCCCTATACCCATGCCATCGGAACCTGCGTTCCAGGATCTATTCCTGGAGGAACTCAAGGACATCTATCATGCCGAGCAACAGCTCGTGAAGGCCCTGCCCAAGATGGCCAAGGCCGCCACCGCCCGGGAACTGAAAGACGGATTCACCAAGCATCTCAAGGAAACGGAAGGCCACACCCGCCGCTTGGAGAAGATCTTCACGCTCCTCGGCCACAAGCCCGCCGCCAAGGTGTGCGAGGGAATGAAGGGCCTCATCAAGGAGGGCCAGGAAAAGATCGAGGAGGATGTGCCCGACACCATCCGCGATGCCGCGCTGATCGGCGCGGCCCAGAAGGTCGAGCACTATGAAATCGCCGCCTACGGCACGCTCCGCACGTACGCCGACTTGATGGACCGCGACGACATCGTCGAACTCCTCCAGGAAACCCTCGACGAGGAAGGTGTGACGGACAAGAAGCTCACCGAAATCGCCGAAACGCTGAATGTCGAGGCGGTGATGGAGTCGAAGACGTAAGGCGCCGGCGAAATCGTTCTCGTTTTCGTTATCGTGATCCTGCTCTCATCCCAATCCCGCTGGGAACGATTAGGATTACGATACCGAGGACGAACGAACCCCCGCACGTCACTGTAGGGTCGGCGCTTGCGCCAACCTCGGGAGCGAGGTCGGACCCAGGTCTGACCCTACGTCATACCAGACGACCCAACGCTCACGTCGCGGGTCGGGGCCTACCCCATGAAGAAATTCTTCCGCAACCACGGCCTGTCGCTGGTGCTGGGGGGATTTTTCCTCGCGACGCTGCTGCTTGGCCAGTTCTGCACGGGCCGCGCCGAATACAACGAGGACCGGGCGCAGCGGAACCTGCCGCCGGTCAGCGCGACGGAATACTGGACCAGCCCGCACTTTCTCGAGGCGACGACGGAGAATTGGGAGAGCGAATTCTTCCAGATGTTCATCTATGTCGCGCTGACGGTCTTCCTTTTCCAGAAAGGATCGGCCGAGTCCAACGATCCGGACAAGCCGCACGCGCCGGAACCGGCATTGACCCGGCGCTCCCCCTGGCCGGCGCGGCGGGGCGGGTGGGTGCGGAAAGTGTATGAACATTCGTTGTCCCTGGCCTTCGCCGTGCTCTTCCTGATTTCGTTCACCCTGCACGCCGCCAGCGGGACGCGCCTGCGCAACGAGGAAGAGTCCGCGCACGGTCGTTCGCCGAAGTCCGTGCGAGAGTACCTGGCCTCCAGCCGATTTTGGTTCGAATCCTTCCAAAATTGGCAGAGCGAGTTCCTGGCCATTGGCTCGATGGTGGTGCTGTCCATTTTCCTCCGCGAAAAGAATTCGCCCGAGTCCAAGCCGGTGAATCTCCCGCACGCGGACCACGAGCAGTAACGCTCCGCCCGGGACCCAGGCAACGGCTCAGGATGACGGCAGCCGCTCGCGGCCGATGCGGGCGGAGCGCGTTGCTCCCCAACGCGCTGAATGACGTCCCCAGCGAATCGCAGCTACGCGGAACCACGCAGCAAGAGGTGGAGCGACTTGACCCCAAGGCGCTGGCTCGGAGCGGCTTCGCCGCAACGCGCTGGGGTCAGCGTATGCCAGTCCGCCATTGTAGGGTCGTCGCTTGCGACGACCTCGCGGGAAGGACACCCGCAAGGGCCGAGCCCGCATTCAAAACGACCGACTTCGAGTGGAGAGCTCTCTCCGCGCAACGCATGGGGAAACAGTGCGCTCCCCTCGCAGGCGGAGTTCGGCGGTTTGCCCCGTTGGTTTCCGGCCGGTTGTTGGGGCAGGGACCTCCCGCGGCGCACCGGAGCGCGCCCGATGCCGTCGGGGCGCGGGAAATGGTAGTTATTTCCATGGACCGCGCCCTTGAAGCCGAACTGCTGGACAGCCTGCCTGCGACCGACCCCGAAGCTCGCCGCAGTCGGCGGGATTTGCGCGTGGTGAATGCCGTGATGGGCAACGAACGCTGGCTTCGCCGGCAGTTGCAGCGCTGGGTAAATCCCGGCGAGGCAGTCCTGGAAATCGGGGCGGGCGAGGGGCGGTTGCGAAAAGCCGCGGGTGCGGGGCTGAATTATGCCGGCCTGGACCTGGGTCCCCGGCCGGACGACTGGCCGCCGGAGGCGGCTTGGCATCAGGTCGATGTGCGCGAATTTCGCGGGTGGTCGGCCTATCCCGTGATTTGCGGCAACCTGTTTTTCCACCACTTCTCGGACGCCGAGCTGGCCGAACTCGGCCAGCGTCTCGTTCGAAGCGCGCGCGTGGTCCTGGCGTCCGAGCCCGCACGCGGCACCGGCTGGCAAAAGCTTTTCGCCACGATGTGCCGGTTGCTGGGCGCCGGAAAGGTCACCCGGCACGACGGGCACGTCAGCATTGCCGCGGGTTTTGCCGGCGATGAGTTGCCGCAGTGGCTCGGGTTGGACCCACACCGGGGCTGGTGCTGCACCGCGCACCGCGGCGGCGTGGGCGCATATCGCCTGGTGGCCATTCGATCATGAACCCCGCGGCCCAGCCGGTTGAAATCATTGGCGGTGGCCTGGCGGGCCTCGCGCTGGGCCGGGCGCTGCGGCGCGCCGCGGTGCCCGTGACCCTGTTCGAGGCCGGGGAATACCCGCGCCAGCGCGTCTGCGGGGAATTCCTGACCGGCTTGGACGACGACACGGTGGAGCGCCTGGACCTCGAGCCAATGCTGGCCGGGGCGGTGCGGCACGATCGCGTGGCCTGGTTTGACCGGGACCGGCTCATTGCGCAGCAAAAGCTGCCCCAGCCGGCGCGGGCCATCAGCCGGTGGCTCCTGGATTCCCGGCTGGCCGAGGCCTTCGCGCGCGAGGGCGGGCACCTCGTCACCGGCACGCGCCGCGATGCCGCGCCGCGGCCGGGACGCGTGATCGCCGCGGGCCGCCGGCGGGCCGCGCAGCCGTGGATCGGCTTGAAAATGCACGTGCGCGGCATGCCCTTGGCGGCCGGCCTGGAAATGCACCTGGGGCAGGAAGCCTACGTGGGCCTCTGCCAGCTCGCGGACGGGGAAACGAACATCTGCGGCCTGTTTCGCCGGCAGGGTTTGGCGCGGCGCGAGCGGCGCGACCTGCTGGCGGCATACCTGGAGGCCAGCGGTCTGGGAGCCCTGGCCGGGCGCGTGGCCGCGGCGCAAGGCTGCGCCGGCTCGGAGGCCGCGGTGGCAGGCATGGGCTTTGGGAAGCACGCATCGGCGACGGACGAACTGGCGCTGGGCGATGCCCGCTGTACGTTGCCGCCGTTGCTCGGGAATGGGATGGCGGCGGCCTTCCAAATGGCGATCGCCGCGTCCGCGCCGCTGGTGAATTGGTCGCGACGGAGGTGCAGCTGGACCGACGCGTGCGAACAGGTGCAGCGGCAATTGCAGCCGAGCTTCCGCCTGCGGGTGGAGCTGGGAACCCTGGTGCATCGTTTCCTCCTCTCGCCGGTGGAGCACGGGTGGCTGGCGGGCCTGGCCCGCGCCGGCTGCGTTCCCTTTGGGCTGCTTTACCGACTTCTTCACTGACCATGCACCTTCATTCCCTGGCCACCGCCGTGCCTCCGGCTGCCTTGACGCAGGCCGAGTGCTGGCAACTGATCAGCCGCTCGCCCGCGCGGCAGCGCTTGAACCGGCGTTCCCGCTTGGTGCTGCAGGCGATCCTTTGCGGCGACAGCGGCATCGCCAAGCGCCACTTCGCGGTGTCGGACCTGGACCGGCTGTTCGACTTCTCCGCGGACGAACTGAACGCCGCCTACCGCGAGCTGGCGCCCGCCTTGGCGGCGCAGGCGCTGCGCCAGGCCCTGCCCCCTGGCACCAGCCCCCGCGACCTGGATGCGCTGTTCGTGTGCACCTGCACGGGTTACCTTTGCCCGGGCGTGAGCAGCTACCTGGCCGAACAAATGGGCTGCCGGAGAGACGCGTTCCTGCTGGACGTGGTCGGACACGGCTGCGGCGCCGCGGTGCCGATGCTGCACCTGGCGGACAATTTCCTGGCGGCGAATCCGGGGGCGAAAGTGGCCACCGTCGCGGTGGAGATTTGCTCGGCGGCCTTTTACCTCGACGACGATCCCGGCGTGCTGGTCAGCGCCTGCCTGTTTGCGGATGGCGCGGCGGCGGCGGTGTGGGGCACCCGGCCCGGAGCGGGCGGCGTGGAATGCCTGGATTTCAATTCGCTGCACCGGCCGCGCCACCGCGATCGCCTGCGCTTCGAGCAGCGCGGCGGCAAACTCCGCAACCTGCTCGACCCGGCGGTGCCAGCGCTGGCGGCGGAGAGCGTGGTGGCCCTCACGCGGGGCGGCGCGCCCTCATCGCGGCTCATCGTGCATCCCGGCGGGCGGGACGTGATCGAGGCGTTGGAAACGGCCGCGGAGCGGCCGCTGCCGGAGAGCCGCGCGATCTTGTGGCAGTACGGCAACATGAGCAGCCCGTCGGTCCTGTTTGTGCTGGCGGAAGCACTGCGCGTGGCCCCGCCCTTTCCCGGTGAATCCTGGTCGCTCATCAGCTTCGGCGCCGGCTTCTCGGTGCACGGTTGCCATGTGATCGTGCGCTCCCCGGGAGGTGGGCCCAGGCGGAATGCCCGCGCGCCGGAGTTGGCGGCGATTGGAACCCAGGCCCAATCCGACGGTTCCATGCATCGGCCGGAAGGAGACGAGCTGCATTTATCGAAAGGGTGAAAATCGCCATGCGCAAAGGGTTGAAAACCATCCTCTGGACTGTGGCCGGCGCGCTGGGCTTGTTGCTGCTCATCCAGCTCGTGGGTTCGCCGATTGCCACGCACATCGCCAACCAGCGGCTGGCCCGGATGCCGCAATTCACCGGCCACGTCGGCGCGATCCGGCTGCAACTATGGCGCGGGACCGTCTCGATGAAGGACTTGGAATTGATCGATCGGAAGAATCCCGCCGACGGCCCGGTGGTCGTCGCGCCCCACGGCTCGCTTTCCCTGTCGTGGGCGCCGCTCTTTCGCGGCCGGATCGGCGGGGACGCGTCGACCGAGAAGGCGCGGATCGTGATGATCAAGCGCGCCGAGACCGCGAAGGACGAACAGGAGAAAGCCAAGAAGCTGATTTCAAAACCCATCGTGCGCGCGTGGCAGGACGTGATGGCCAAGGAGTTTCCCATCGAATTTCGCCAGATCGAGATCAAGGACTCGCAACTGCGCTTCGAAGACCGCAGCGACCCGCAGGCGGTCAGTTTGTCCATCGACCAGATCAACCTCACGCTGACCGGATTCAGCAACCGGGAAAAGGGCGACGATCCCCTCCCGGCGAAACTGGAAATGAAGGCCACCATTGCGGGCAGTGGCGCCCTGGTGGTGAACGCGCAGGCCGATCCGGCGGACCGCCAGCCGCGATTCGAAGTCAAGATGGAGCTGAAGGGGCTGAACCTGCCGCAGCTGCATGATTTCCTCGTGCGCTATGCATTGGTGGACGTGCAGACCGGCCAGTTCGAGCTCTACACCGAGGTCAGCGCGTCCGGCGGAAAGTACCAGGGATACACCAAGCCGTTCTTCAAGGACCTCCAGTTCAAGGCCGTGCCCGACCCGGAAAAGAACGTGCTCCAGCGCGCCGCGACCAAGGTGGCCTCCGTGGTGCAGAACGCCCTGAAGAACGAACAGGGCGATGTCGCGACAAAGGCCCCGTTCGAGGGGAACTTTGAGGACAACCAGGTCGACGTCTGGACCACCTTGGAGAACCTGCTGCGGAACGCCTTCGTCCAGGCCTTGCGCGAAGGCCTCGAAGGACAGACGGGGAACAAAAACTCATCGTGAAGACTTTTCGGTCGAATGTAGGAGGGGCTTTACGCCCCGACGCGAACTCCCGCTTGCCTCCAATCGGGGCATAGAGCCCCTCCGACGTTCGATCCCCCAATTCGCCCATGCACCCGCACCGCGCCCTGCTCATCGTTGACGTCCAGCAGGCGTTCGCGCCACCGGCGGATTTCATTCGCAGGCTTGAGCGATATGCCCGGCGTTTTCCCTGCCGGATATTCACCCGTTTCATCAATCCCCCGGGTTCCATGTTTCGCCGGGTGCTCAAGCAGAAGTGTTGTGCGCCGGACACCGCAGACACGGCGCTGCTGCTCACTCCGCAGAAAGAGGACCTCGTCTTCGACAAACTGGGACGTTACGGGCTCGAGCCCCGACAGGTCCGCGCCCTGCGCGCCCGGCGGATCACCAAGGTCACGGTTTGCGGACTCGATACGGACGCCTGCGTTCTCGGCGTGATGTTCTCGCTCTTCGATCATGGCATCGAATGCCACCTGAAGGAGAGCATGTGTTGGAGTTCCTCCGGGTTGCACCGGGCGGCCTGCCAGATCATCCGCGCGCAATTCCGCGAGGTGAGGTGACGCGCCATGGCCGCCCAGGCTGAAGTCGTCCCATTCCCGGCCGGGACGGCGCGTTTCAAGCAAGTGGTGAAGCGGTGCGGGCGGCCCGAGGTCCACTTGATGCTGGTGGAACCCACGAAGGACCGTGCGCTGCAGGAGCTGAAACGCCGGAACCGCGTGATGACGGTCCGGCCGGCGCGTCGCGGCACGGGGGCCGACTACGGCGTCGTCGGGGTTTTTCCAGAGCGAGGCGTACAGTTCCTGGTATTTGGCCGCTCGTTGCTGGCGTTCGCCGGCAAACGCATCGTTGGGATCGATTATTCGGTGCTGAATGAGGCGCCATCGGGGAAAGCGCGCGCGTCGGCTCCGGCGAGGGCCGCGATGCCGAAGCGTCCGTCGAAGGCGCCCCCGAGCGAGGGCAAAGCGGCTACGGCGGAGAAATCGAAACCCGCGCGGAGCGCGGGACCCACCACGCCCAAGCCCGTCCTGCCGCCGACGGAGATTGAGGTCAAAGGCGAGTTGCGGGGAATCGAGCGTCTCTTGAGGCGAGGGCGACTCGCCGATGCACGGGAGAGGGTGGAGGAGTTGCTGGGAAGAATGAAGGATTGATGTCAAGCGGCGCCCGGGTCGACGCGGGGCGTTCCGGGCCACCGCAGCCGCCGCGCAACCAATCGTTCTCATTCTCCTAATCGTTCTCGTTCTCTCTGTCCGAAGCGCGGGGAAGTCCCCCAAAGGTAACAGGGGAGGTGGTCACCGCAGGGCCGGGATAACGATCAAGATTACGAGAACGGGAAAGTTTCGGGCCGTGGGGCGGCGGCCCCGGCTGCCGCCCGGGATTTTTCCCGATACCCGGGGCGCCCGGTGGAGGCTAAACTTCGAGGCATGAGCACCTCCGCGCATGTTTTTCCCGGACGTATCCGTTCCATCCACGCCCAAGCCCGATCGACCGGCACGCCCGTGCATGGCAATCGGGGGATCAAGGTGATTGCCGACACGGTGATACACCGTTCGGCCGCCGAGCTCTACGAGTTTTGCCGGCGCGTCGAAAACCTTCCGCCTGTGCTGGGTTATCCCGTGACCTTCACGCCGGTTTCCGAGCGACCTGATCATTGGACGGTGAGCGTCCCGTTCGAGGGGCGCCAGATGCAATGGAGCACCGCGATCATCAACGACGAACCCGGCCGGCTGATCGCCTGGCAGTCATTGGACGGAGCGCCCGTGCCAAACGCCGGCACGCTGCGTTTCGAGCCCATCCGCGGTTCCGTCGGCACTAAGGTGACCGCGCAGGTCGAGTTCGACCCGCCGGGCAAGCTCGCCAGCATCTTCAGCGGCATGGTCCGCAGCAAAGCCAAGCACCACGTCGCCGACGCCCTGCAGCGGCTGAAGCAGGAAATGGAGATGAGCTGACCCAGGCTCGTTCGTGGCGGTCGCAACCGCCACCGGGCGCCATGCGCGTCAGGAGACGTCAGAGAGGCATGGCGTCGGTGCAAGGAACCGCGGCTCCGCAGACGACCTCGGAATACCCGGCCTGACCGTTTTCAGGCTCTCGGAAGATCGTGAGAGACCGTAGGGGCGCAGTCTTGCTGCGCCCATTCCTCGCGAGGCGAGGAATCCTGATCGCTCGGGAAGGGGTCGAGCTTGCTCGATCCCTTCGGGTTGCATCTGCGGCCTGGCTGCGAGCTCGGAATGTGGAGTCAGCGCGCCCGAGCGCCCCACGCCCCCACAACCCGACCCCGGTAGGATCATTCAAAACCCGACCCCGGTAGGATCGCTCGACCCCATAGGATCGCTCCTTGCTCAGGCACGGCGCCCAGACACTGTCAGTCACAACCTGAGGATCTATCGACGCGAGATGCTCGTTGCGTCCAGTCAAGCGAGCCCCGCCCCCCAATCGGCACCCTGCAAACGCGTAATATAATACGTTACACCCGGGCTGGTCATTCGGGAGAAGGTGTAACGTATTATATTACATATTTTCCGAACAGCGGCACAACGTGCGTTGGGGGCAACGCTCCGCCATTTGGTATTCGTCGATTTTCTCCAGCGACGACCGGGCGTCGGGGTACCCTCTAAAAGACGAAATAGAAGGTCAGGACGCGGATCCGGAGGTCGACGCGCCGAATTGTCGAATGGCTGACGGAACCATTGCGGCAACGTGCTCGCTGCGAAGCGTGGCTGTCTTCCAATCCTGGAGACGACAGTCCTTGGCCCGGCATCCTGCGACTGGCTCGGTCTAGGCAGAGTCGACTGCCGCAGCTTCGAACCGACCATTCCGCCGTGGCGCCATTCGCCTCCACATATTGGCTGATCCTGCAATGAGACTCCAATCGGAGCCCCTGCAAACGCGTAATATAATACGTTACACCCGTGCCGGTCATTCGGGAGAAGGTGTAACGGGTTATATTACATATTTTCGGGACACCGGCACGACGCGCGTTGGGGGCAATGCGCTCCGCCATTTGGTAGCCGTCGATTTTCTCCAGCGACGACCGAACGTCGGGGGCTCTAAAGGTCCGGGGTCCTGGGCTCGTAGTATGGATCCTGGGCTCGTAGTATGGAGAAACCGACGCCCTGCGCTGCAACGGTCCGGGGTGAATTGTGGGGATTTTCGCCGGCGTGAATTGCGAGCAGTTGAATCCCGGAGGCAAAGACCCCATGGGGCGGGGGGATTTGGGGGGCTCGGGGCGCGCAGGGCAGGTATGTACCTGATGGGATGTTACGCCTGCGTGGGCTAAGGTGGCAGGCTGGAAGCCGCGTCGGCCTGCCATTGGCCCGGGCGCCCCTGTTTTTCACATGGCGAATACCACGCTCAATCAACCTGCGCCTGCATCCGACTTCGAACGCCCGCCGCGCGAACGCCTGCCAGGCCGGCCCTTTCCGCAAGGGGCCACCTCCGACGGCAAGGGGGTCAACTTCGCGCTCTTCTCGGAGGTCGCGTCGCGCGTGGAACTCTGCCTCTTTTCCGGCAAGGGAGAAGAACCCCCGGAAATCGTGCCGGTGACCGAGAAAACCGGCGGCATCTGGCACGTTTACCTGCCGGGCATCCGGCCTGGGCAGCTTTACGGCTACCGGGTGCATGGGCCCTATGAGCCGGCGCAGGGGTTGCGCTGCAACCCGGCCAAACTGCTCCTCGATCCCTATGCCAAGGCCATTGGCCGCTCGGTGCGATGGGCCGACGAACTGTTCGGCTACAAGATCGGCGACCCACAGCTGGACCTCTCGATGGACGAGCGGGACAGCGCCCCGTTTGCGCCCCTCGGCGTCGTCATCGATGCGACGTTCGACTGGACCGGCGAGGACCGCCCCGTGATTCCCTGGCACGAAACGACCATCTACGAGGCCCACGTGCGCGGCCTCACGAAACTCCACCCCGAGGTGCCGGAAAAACTGCGCGGCACCTACGCCGGCATGGCGTCGCCGCCCATCATCGCGCACCTCAAGAAGCTTGGTGTCACCTCGATCGAGCTCATGCCGGTGCACTATTTCGTCTCCGAACGCCATCTCATCGACAAGGGCCTGCGCAACTACTGGGGCTACAACACGCTCGCCTTTTTCTCGCTCGAACCCTTCTACGCAAGCGAACCGGACTGCCCGGAAGCCGTGGTGCGCGAGTTCAAGCAGATGGTGAAGGACCTGCACAACGCGGGCTTTGAGGTGATCCTCGACGTCGTCTACAATCACACCGCCGAGGGCAACGAGAAGGGGCCGACGCTCTCGATGCGCGGGATCGACAACCAGGCCTACTACCGGACGGTCGAGAGCGACCGGCGGTACTACATGGATTACACCGGCTGCGGCAACACGCTCAACCTGGTGCATCCGCACTCCCTGCAGACGCTGATGGACAGCCTGCGGTATTGGGTGACGGAGATGCACATCGACGGATTCCGGTTCGACCTGGCGTCGGCGCTGGCGCGCGAACTCCGCGACGTCAACCAGCTCGGCCCGTTTTTCGAACTCATCTACCAGGACCCCATCCTCGCGCCGATCAAGCTGATCGCCGAGCCGTGGGACTTGGGCGAGGGCGGTTACCAGGTGGGGAAGTTCCCGCAGGGCTGGACGGAGTGGAACGGCAAGTTCCGGGACGCCGTCCGCCGCTTCTGGAAGGGCGACGAAGGGCTTTCCTCGGAGATCGCCACGCGCCTGAACGGCAGCGCCGACCTCTACGAGCGCAGCCAGCGGCTGCCGTCCGCGAGCATCAACTTCGTCACCGCGCACGACGGCTTCACGCTCCACGACCTCGTCAGCTACAACGGCAAACACAACGAGGCCAACCTCGACGGCAATCGCGACGGCGCCGACGACAACCACTCGTGGAACTGCGGGCACGAGGGCCCGACCGAAGACGCGGGGGTGATCGCGCTGCGCGAGCGCCAGAAACGCAACTTGTGGTGCACCCTGCTTTTCGCCCAAGGCGTGCCGATGATCTGTGCCGGCGACGAGCTCAGCCGGACCCAAGGCGGCAACAACAACGGCTATTGCCAGGACAACGAGATCAGCTGGACGAACTGGGCGCCGGGCGACCGGGAACGGGCGTTCCTCGACTTCGCCTGCCGGGTGAGCCAGTTTCGCCGCGCGCACCCGAATTTCCGGCGGCGCAGTTATTACGAGGCGCACCGCGCCGACGGCGTGCACGGGGAGAATCTCCAATGGTACCGCGCGGACGGGAAGAAAATGGAGGAAGGCGACTGGGCCACGGGCTGGATCCGGATCCTGGGCATGTTTCTCCATGGTGACGCGCAGGAGATGCGCGACGCCGAAGGCCGCCAGGTGCAGGACTGGGATTTTCTGCTCATCCTCAACGCCCACCACGAAGCGGGCCAGTTCCGCGTCCCGTTTGACCTGCCGAAAGGCAGCTGGCGCGTGATGTTTGACACGGCCCGGCCCGAACTGACGCCGGGCCAGGAAAAACTGGGTTCGCGGCGCAAGCTTATCCTGGAGGCGCGGTCGTTCGTGCTGCTGGGTCATGAGCGCTGACTGGGTCGCGACCTACCGGTTGCAACTGCACGCGGGTTTCCCGCTGGCCGCGGCCGGGGCGCTGCTCCCTTACCTGGCGGAACTCGGCATCAGCCATGTCTATCTGTCGCCCTGCCTGCAGGCCATGCCCGGCAGCCAGCACGGTTACGATGTGACCGATCCCACGCGGATCAGCGACGACCTCGGCGGCGAGGCCGCGTGGCAGGACTTCCGCGCGCGGGCGCGGGACCTCGGCCTGGGGTTGTTGCTGGACATCGTGCCCAACCACATGGCGGCGAACGCGCACAATCCCTGGTGGGACGACTACCTCGCCCACGGGCCGTGCAGCCGGTATGCCGCGTTTTTCGACGTGTTTCCCGACGGCGGACCAGGTCCGTTCCGGGTGCACCTGGCGACCTTGGGCCGACCTTACGGCGAGGCACTGGCTGCGGGCGAATTGCAGGTGGAACTTTCCGGCGGGCATCCCCGGCTCACGGGTCACGGCCAAAGCTGGCCGCTCACGCCGGCCTCGTGGCGCCAGCTGCTCCCGGCGGAAAGCGAGGTGGATCCGCTGCTCAAACAACTCGACGAACTCCGACGCCAGCCGGCCCTGTCCGAAGCGGACCGCACCGCGTACGAGGGTGGCGTGCGCACATTGCTGGTGGCTTGGGAAAAGATCGCGGCGGACCCGCAGCTGCAGGAGCGCGTCGCGGCCATCAACCACGATCCCGCGCGCCTGCATGAATTGCTCGAAGCCCAGTGGTACGCCCTGCACGGCTGGAAGCTGGCGGGCGAACTCAGCAACTACCGCCGGTTCTTTGACATCGGCGGCCTGGTCGGGCTGCGCGTGGAGGACGAGTCCGTGTTTGCCGCCAGCCACGAGCGCATCGCGGCACTCTGTCGCGATGGCGACGTGGACGGGCTGCGCGTCGACCATTCCGACGGCCTGCGCTTTCCGGGCCTCTATTTCGAACGGTTGCGGAAACTGCTGCCGGCGGGTCGGATCTATACCGAGAAGATCCTCGAGGTGGACGAACACCTGCGGGAGGAGTGGCCGGTCCAGGGCACGGTCGGCTACGACTTCCTGAGCAAGGTGAACCTGCTGTGGATGGATGCGCGCAAGTCAGACGCCCTGTCCGCGATCTACGCCGACTACACCGGGCACACGGTCAACCTGTCGAAGGTGGTCCGGGAGAAGAAGGCCGTGATCATCGCGGCGCTGTTCGGCGCGGATCTCGAGCGCCTGACGGACCTGGGCATGAAGATCGCCCGCGGCTTCTGGCGGACGCGGGACATCAGCCGCTCCCAGCTCAAACTGGCCATCACCGAGCTCACCGTGCTGCTGCCGGTCTACCGCACCTATCGCGGGGCGGATGGGGCCGACCGGGAGGACCGCGCGGCGCTCGCCGGCCTGCTGCGGCAGGCAAGGTCGCGCCGGCCGGAGGTTGCGCCGGCGGTCTTCGACTATCTCGAGCGGTTGATGCTGGACGACGCCGCGGGCGCCGCCGCGCAGGAATTCATCGCCCGCTGGCAGCAATTGACGCCCGCCGTGACGGCCAAAGGGGTGGAGGACACGACATTTTATTGTTACGACCGGCTGGTGGCGTGCAACGAGGTGGGCGCGCAGGCGTCGCTGCTCGGAATCTCGTCGGAGAAATTCCACGAATTCTGCCATCACCTGGCCGAGCATTGGCCGGAGACGATGCTGGCGACGTCGACGCACGACACCAAGCGCAGCGAGGACGTGCGCACGCGGATTTGCGTGCTGACCGAGGACATCGAGCGCTGGGGCCCGGCGCTGGCCGAATGGACGGCGATGAATCGCTCCGCCTGGAAAGGACGCGCGGCCGATCCACATGCGGAGTATCTCCTTTACCAGACGCTCGTCGGCGCCTGGCCGATCGATTTCGAGCGGGCCTGGAATTACCTGCTGAAAGCCTGCCGGGAGGCGAAGATCAACACCTCGTGGCGCGAGCCGAACGCGGCCTATGAGCAATCGCTCAAGGACTTCCTGTCGGGGATCTACGCCTCGGAAAAATTCCTGGCCAGCCTCGCGCGCTATCTTGAGCCGCTTGTACGGCCAGGCCGGATCAACAGCCTGGCTCAGACCCTCATCAAGCTGACCGCTCCCGGCGTGCCCGATTTCTACCAAGGCACCGAGCTGTGGGACCTCAGCCTGGTGGATCCGGACAACCGCCGGCCGGTGGACTTCGAATTGCGGCGGACGCTCATGGCGCGGCTGGCTGACCTGCCGGCGGACGGAGCCTTGCAGGACTGGGACCTCGGGCTGCCCAAGATGTGGCTCATCCGGAAGACGCTGGCCGTCCGGCGGTCCCATCCGGAATGGTTCGCGCGCGGCAGCACGTACCAGCCGGTGACGGCGAGTGGCGCGCGACTGGGGCACGTGCTGGGTTTCATTCGCGGCGGCCGCGCGTTGACGCTGGTCCCACGTTTCACGCACACCCTGGGTGGCGATTGGGGCGACACGAAAGTCACGCTGCCGGCGGGTGACTGGCACCATGTGTTTTCGGAGGAGCGATTTTCCGGAGACGTTTCACCCGACGCGCTCTTCCACGCGTTCCCGGTCGCGTTGCTGGTGCAGGAATGAGGCAGGGGCATTTCCCTGAAATCCCATTGAATATGGGGCTATTGAGTTTCGCTAATTGGGCTGACGGCGAAATCCTCGCCGCCTCTTCAGACCACACCCCCCGCCATCCGGGCACCCCTCTCAAGCCGGAACGATGCGATCGGAAGTGGAGCGACCTGCTCCCCAAGGCGCCTTCTTCGCCGCGGACATCCTCAGCGCGTTGGGGAGCAACGCGCTCCACCATTTGGTGCGACCGATCCCATTCTGAAAATGGACCTCAACTGCATGATTCCGGCTCAAGAGGGGACCATCGTTTCCGGAGGTTGGGCTCCCCTCTCGAGAGGGGTGGCGCGAAGCGACGGGGTGTGTAAGGCTATTGCGCGAAATTCAATAGGTCGCCGCGAGCGGCGACCCTATACGAAGGCAATCTACCCGCCATGGTCCGGTCGACGGCCGGACCGGCGCTTACTGCTCGGGCCGCACCACGACGCCGGTCTCGCAGCGGCACGACAGGCCCGGGCCCGGCGGCTCGGCCTCCGCCTTCACCAGCGGGTAGGATTTGAGCAGCTTCAGGAGAACGGCGTTGGTCCAGGCGAAGCCGTCCTGCGTGGGATATTCGCCGCCGCCTGCCGGCAGCGAGAGATCGACCACATTGTATTTCTCCATCAACCGGCCGGTGCGGGCAAACACGCCGACATTGAGATTGATCCACCGCTGGGCGATTTCGGCCGCGAGGTCGTTGTGGCCATAGTTCACCAGCCCGGTGACGGCCATCCACTGCAGCGGGGCCCAGCCGTTCGGCGCGTCCCATTGTTCGCCACTGCGGGTGAGCGTGGTCTGCAGGCCACCCGCCTGGAGGAATCGCTCGCGGAGGATCGCGGCCACGGCATCAGCCTGCGCCTGGGTGGCGCAACGGATGAACAGCGGCACGACGGCCGCCATGGTGTAGTGCGGGCTGCATTGGCCGGTGGGCAGGTGGTGATCGAAGAAAAATCCATGCGCGTCCGACCAGCAATGGCGTTGGATCAACTGTTCGCGGCGCGTGGCGGCCTCGGCCATGCGTTCGGCGTCGGCGGTGCGACCCGCGGCGGCCAGGGCCTTGGACAACGTGCGCTCCAAGTGGAGCAGAAAGCAATTGAGGTCGACCGGCACGAATTCGGTCGTGCGGATGTGGCCGAGCGTTTCGCCGCCCATGAACCAGCGCGAACTGAAATCCCACCCGCTCTCGCCGCCGGAGCGGAGGTTGCGATAGAGTTCGCCCGGCGCCTGCGGGGAAACCCGGCTGAGATGTTCGTCCTGGGAGAAGGCCTCCCAGCGCGGGCAGTCGGACTGGTCGTAGTAGCGCTGGAGCGTTCCGCCGCCGGGCAGGGCAACCACGTGCTGCGTGCTCGCAGTCACGTCATTCCAATAGTCCAGCTCGGCCTGGAGGGCTGGCAGGTAGCGCTCCAGCGCGGATGGTCCGTCGTGGTGCATGACGAACTCCACCATGAGCGAGAGCACGGGTGGCTGGGAACGGGTGAGGTAGTAGGTGCGATTGCCGTTCGGGATCAGGCCGTACCGGTGGAGCAGGTCGGCCAGGTTGTCGGTGATCGAGCGGACGAGGTCCTCCCGCGCGTGCTCCCTCAGCCCGAGCAGCGTGAAATAGGAATCCCAGTAGTAAACTTCGCGAAACCGGCCACCCGGGATGACGTATGGATGGGACAGGGGAAGCAGGGAGGACCCGATCACGGGCATGTCAGGCTCCCGGCGCAACAGGTCCCAGGAGTGAGCCAGGTGATGTTCGACGCTTTCGGCAATCGTGGCGACCACGGACACGGCCTGCGGAACCAGGAAATGCTCGTGGATGAAGGCGCCGAGGTTAAACCCGGGCGCCAGCCGCGCGTGATGATATTGCTCGACGATCTGGGCCGGCTCCGTCTTGGGCACGCAGTCGACAAAGGTTTTCTGGTCGGAAAAGACCCCGCTGCGCTGCACGGCGGTGAACAGGTCGCCATAGATGGCCGCGGGGTCCGCCGGCAGGGCAGGGCGCGCGCCGGCGGCAGGTGGATGCCGGGTGTCCGTCTGAAACGGAAGCGAAGAGTTCATGGTGCGGTGCGACGGGGAAAGCCCGGCCAGCGGGTGCGGGCCGTGGCCTTGATCACTTTGACCGGAGGCGGGGACGGTGGTGCCGGTCCCAGTCGCAGGGCATGCACCAGGCTCAGGGCGTCGAAGGGCGCGCGCACCTTCACATCGTTGTCAAAATAGACGTAAACCGCCCGCCCCGCAGCCCGCCGCGGCATGATCGGGGCGGTCAATCGGGCGCCAGCCGGTTGGGCGCCCCGCCGCCAGATCCTGATTTTTCTCGCCCAAGATCGGATCGCCTCGGGGGTGTAGCCGCTGACGTACAACTCGGCGTCCCCGTGGAGGCGGATATAGACGAAGTCGGCCGTGATGTCCTCCATGAAGGGCCACTTACCCGCCGTGTCGGCCACGACGAGCGCCACGCCGTGCCGCCGCAACTGGGCGATGAATTCGGGAGTTTCGAAGGATTTGTGCCGCACCTCCAACGCATGGCGCAGCGGGCGGCGTGGGCCGGGCTCGAACCAGGTGCGTTTCACCTTGCGGTCGTGGTGTCGCGCGAGTTTCCGCGCCGCGGTGGTGTCCTGGGGCAGGAGTTGGAGGAATGCCTCGAGCCGCTCCGGGTCGTAACGCAGGCTCGGCGGCAGCTGCCAGAGGATCGGTCCCAGCTTGGCGCCGAGGCGGAGCACGCCCGAGGCGAAGAAATTCGCGAGGGGGATGGCGGGTTCCTTGAGCCGGCGGATGTGCGTCACGAAGCGCGGGCCCTTGACGGAAAACACGAAGCCAGCCGGCGTCGCATCATGCCACGCCGCGTAGCTGGCGGGCGCCTGGAGCGAATAGAAGGTGCCGTTGATCTCGATGGAGGAGACCTGGCGCGAGGCATACGCCAGTTCGTCCTGCTGGCGCACGCCCGACGGATAGAAGGTCCCGCGCCACGGCGAATAGGTCCAGCCCGAGATGCCGATGCGGATCTCGGGCGGGGGGGAAATGCGCCAGCGGGGGAGCTTCGTCAGCGTCCCGGCAGCGGTCCCTGGCCTAGTCGTGCGGCGCCTCAACATTCACCAGTTGGGGCTTCTTCACCGCGCGCTTGGTTTTTTCCTGCGATTGATCCGGCCGCTGGGCCTTGTCCAGCCGCGGCAACCGGATGGACCGGCCGGTTTCGGCGGAGCGGAAGATGGCGTCGATCACCCGGAGATCCGCGAGGCCCTCCATGCCGGAGGGCTCGGGCTCCTTGTTTTTCAGGATGCACTCCGAAAAGGCCTCAATCTCCGCGCCAAACTGGTCGACCTTGGGGAAGGTCTTCTCCTCCGTCTTCCCATCGATCGTCACCTGCTGGCGCAGGCCTTCGCTGTATTCGAAGGCCGGATCGAGGACGACGCGGCCCTTCGTCCCGACGAATTCGGCCCGGGCGGCGTCCGCCGAGCCGAAACTGACCACGAAGGTGGCGAGGCGACCCTCGGGATAACGGAGCATGACCGTGGCGGTCTCCTCGACCTCGTCGAAGCGCGGGTCCTTGGAGCGGGCGAGAAAAGCCGACACCTCGATTGGCTCGGCGCGCATCAGGAAGCGCGAGGCGTTGAGACAATAGATGCCGATGTCATAGACGGGGCCGCCGCCCCGCTCGAATTTCAGCCGGATGTTGTCGGGATCCGTCACCTGGTAGCTGAAGCTCGAATTGAAATAGCGTGGCTCGCCGAGCTTCCCGGATTTGATCAGCTCGATGGTCGCGAGGTTGGCCGCCTCGTAGTGCAGGCGGTAGGCGGTCATGAGCTTCACGTGGTTGGCCTTGGCGGCGTCCATCATGCGCCGGGCCTCGCGAACATTGAGGGCGAGGGGCTTTTCGCACAGGATGTGTTTTCCGGCCTCGGCCCCGCGGACCACGCAATCGCAGTGCTGATCGTTGGGCAGGGCCACGTAGAGGGCCTCAACTGCCGGATCGGCCAGGCATTCATCAAACTGGTCATACATGTATTGTCCCGGCACCTCGTAGCGCTTGGCCAGCGTTTGAAGTTTTTTGCGATCGCCGGAGACGAGGGCGGTGACCTTCGAGTTTTTCGCCTGCGCGAAGCCGGGCAGCACCGCCACTTGGGCGATGTGGCCAAGGCCCACGACCGCATAGCCCACCTGGCGGACGTCCGGCGTGGCACCATTCTTTTGGGCGGGATTTTCGGCATTTTCGGCGTTGTCGGAGGCGGTGGCGGGATCCTGAACGGTTTCAATTTTCATGGCGGTGGAAGTGGAAAAAGGGTGGAGGAGAGAAATGGGCGATTGGATGGGTCGGGATTTCTACCCGACCGGTGCGCGAAGCTAGCACATCGGTCTGGCTGCCTGCGGTCGACGAACCGCTGGACCGCGGAAAAAGGAGTGCTTTCGCAGCCTGCGCTGCGAAAGCACTGACGAACAAACGGGCGGCCGACTATTCGCGGCGGCGACTGCCGCTCGTGCGGCCCCGTGAGCCGGAAGACCGGCCCTGGCGCTCGCCAGAGAATTCGGCTTCGTCCCGGTTGCGCTGGCCGCGCCCGGAGTAGAAGCGGTCATCGTCCTCGTCTTCCTCGTAGCGGTCGCCGGCGTGGGACGAGCCCTGGTACTCGTAGTCGTCGTCTTCGAAGCCTTCCTCGCGACGATAGCCGCCCTGTTGGTAGTCGTCCTCGTTGCTGCCGTGGGAGGAGAATCCGCCCTGGCGGCCGCGCCCGAAGGAGCCGCGATTCTCTTCGTCGTAGTCTTCGCGGCGACGCCAGTTCGGGCCCGAGGATGCCTGGTAATCGTCGTTCTGGTCGCGCGAGCGCCAGTCGTCCCGGTCGCTCTGCCGGCTCGAAGAGCGGTAGGGTTCGTCTTCCCGGAACTCGCGGCCGCCACCGTATTGGTCGCTGCCGCCCCGGAACTGGTTGCCGCCGTAGCCGCGATTCTGGCCCTGGCCATAATCGCCCCGGCTTTGGAAGCCCTGCTGGCTGCCGGAACGCTCGTAGTAGTCGTCGCTCTGGCGGCCGAATTGGCTGCCGCGTGAGCCTTCGTACCGCGACTGGCTTCCGCCCTGGCTGGAGCGACCTCCGCGCGAGGCGGTCTCTCGCCGGCGCTCGGGGTCCATGGCGGCAAAGCCACGACCGCTGCGATTTTGCGCCGAATAGCCACCGCTTTCGCGGCCCTGGCCATAGCCTGCGTCGCGATCGCGGGATGAGAAGGAGCGTTCGTCGCCGCGTCCGGCCTCGTCGTAGTCCGAGCGGGAGCGGGAGAAATTCCACTCCTGGTTGTCATCCGGCCGGTTGCCACGTCCGCGCGAGGAAGATCCGCCCGAACGGGAGCGGTTGCCTTGCGACTGGGAGGAACCGCCGCGCTGGCCCGACGCCGAGCGGCCCGGGTTGCCGGAGCCGCTGCGCGAGCGGCTGGACCCGGACTGGCTGCTGCTGGTGCGTCGCTGGTTTGACTGTGATTTGCGTGTCATGATTCTCCTGTTGTCCTTTTTCCCGAAGGTTCGATTGGGATGAGGCCGCCACCCTGAGGCTTCGGGCAACCTGCGGGGCGATGTGGTGACCTCACTGTGTTGCCCCAACTTAGCTGGCCGCGCGGCGCGCGGGTATCGGGGGCCGTTAGGCCCGCCCACACCGATTTTCTCCCATGGATCGCCCGGACGGGGATTTTTTCCCGCCCGGGGCACGAGCGCGCTCAACTGGCGAACAAGCCAAGCTCGCGCACGACGCGCGCGATGAAACCCGCGCGCCGCAGCCAGCGCCCGGGAAAACCGGGAATCAGCGACAGCACCGGCTCGAGAAATCGCAACAACTGCATCGCCACGGCGGCCGGGGGGCGCGGCCGCGGCCGGCAGGCCTCGCACCACGCGGCGCGATCGGCCTCGCACGCCAGGATGAGGAACTGTTTCCGTTCCTCGAGCGTCAGGGGAGTATCGCTTGGATCAGCTGCGTCAGGCATTGGTGGTCGAGTTGAAGCTGGTGGCGGGTCGCGGCGAATGGTCGCCAGATGGTCAGGCGGCGGCGCAGGAGGCGGGCGACGATCGCCGCGGTGACGAAATAGGCGATCCCGAGGCCGGCCAGCCACCAGCCGCGGTGCGGGCTGTCCCACACCAATCCCGCAAACACCAGCGTGAGCGCGAGGCCACCCAGGAAGGCAAAAAGCGCGGCGGCCCCCAGCAGCAGCGCCGAGGTCACCGCGTGGGTGCGGGCTTCGACGAGTTCAATGCCTGCCAGCGCCGAGCGATGGGAGAGCGCTTCGCCGAGCAGGGTGTGAACCTCCCCGATGGGAGGCACGCGGGGCCGCGGTTCCGAGGTGCCGGGGAAGGACATGACAACAGTCAGCCCGCCGCGAAGCAGGGCGGCCGGGCCGGAAGGGCAATGCCGCTCAACGCGACTGCTGGCAGCTGCGCGAGACGAGGAGGCCGACCAGGGCGCCGACGCCGGCGGCAATTCCGATGGCGTAATACGGATGATCGTGGATCAGCGTGTCGGCTTGCTTCGCGCGGCGGACGGTCTCGGCCCGGATGTTTTCGAAGGAAAAACGGCCCTTTTCGAGGGCGGCGCGGAGGCGTTCGCGGAGCTCGTCGAATTTCTCGCCGGCTTCGCCCCCGGCATGGCTCAGGGCTTGTTCGGCTTCGTGCAGGAGTTCCTTGAGGTCCTGGTGGGTTTCTTCACTGGTCTGGGATTTGGCGGACATGGTATTTTCGGGATTGAGGTTGGCGGATGGAAGGTTGGCGGAAATCGCCGGCTGCCGCCGGGAGGCGCGGGCACGAACTCGGCGCGGATGGGACATGATCGGCTTCGTCAATTGTGACGGCGAAAAAACGTGGACAAGCCCCCGATCACCACGCCGGCCACGCCGGCAATGATGAGGATCATGCTGCGGTCCGTCGGCGTGCCGGTGATGGCTTCCTTGGTTTCCGACGCGAAGGAATCGCCGGCGTTGAGGCCATACCCCAGCAACAGGATGCCAATGAGGAGGAGCGCGATGGAAAGAGGTTTGTTCATGCCGGGAGGATAGGATGGGACCACCGCCCGGCCCATGGGGCGTGGACCCCAACGGGCGGCCCGCAAAGCCCCATGGGCGAACGACTAGGTGACGGAAGCAAGCGGCGCGCGCGCGGGAACTGAAAATTCGTCCAAGAATCCGCTATGGGGTATATACCTATTTTTTCCTATCCCATTGGGGATACTCGACTTTTGCGGCCAGTAGGTGCCTGATTTTGTCCATTGGCGGCGGGCCAATTCCCATCGCCAGATGACACTTTCCACGCACAAACGCCGCCGCGCTGGAGCGCGGTGATCGAAATTCCCTTCCACTTCCCGCCATGAATTCCCTGAAGACCAATCCGCGGACCAGTGCCAGCGCCAAGAACGGCAAAAACGGCAGTTCCCTCCACGACGATGAATTCAAGCACCACCTCCTGGCCACGCTCCTCGACCTCCGGGACGGTCGCTTCGACACGCGACTGAATGCGCGGTGGTCGGGGATCGACGCGCAGATTGCCGAGGCCGTGAACCAGATCTGCGGCCGCATGGACCGGTTCAACACCAACCTGCTGCGACTGCGCCACCAGGTGGGCGAGGAAGGCCGGATCAACGAGCGCATGCCTGCCGGCGACGCCGTCGGCAACTGGGCCGATCGCGTCGAGGCGATCAACGCGCTGGTCGATGAGTTGTCCCAGCCGACGCTCGAAATGGGACGCGTCATCGGTGCCGTCGCCAAGGGCGACCTCATGCAGTCCATGCCGCTCGAACTGGGCGGCCGCCCGCTGCGCGGCGAGTACCTGCGCACCGCCAAGCTCGTGAACGGCATGGTGGGCCAGCTCGAGGCGTTTTCCGTCGAGGTTATCCGCGTGGCGCGCGAGGTCGGCACCGAGGGCAAGCTCGGCGGCCAGGCCAAGGTGAAGGGCGTGTCGGGCGTATGGAAGGAACTGACCGAGTCGGTGAACCAGATGGCCGGCAACCTCACCGCCCAGGTGCGCAACATCGCCGACGTCACCATCGCCGTGGCGAACGGCGACTTGTCCAAGAAGATCACCGTCGACGTGCGCGGCGAGATCCTGCAGCTGAAGGAAGCCATCAACGTCATGGTGGACCAGTTGCGTTCGTTTGCGGCCGAGGTGACGCGCGTGGCGCGCGAAGTCGGCACCGAAGGCAAGCTCGGCGGCCAGGCCGTCGTGCCCGGGGTGGCCGGCACCTGGAAGGACCTGACCGACTCCGTGAACGCCATGGCGGGCAACCTGACGGCGCAGGTGCGCAACATCGCCGGGGTGACCACGGCCGTGGCGCGCGGCGACTTGTCGCGCAAGATCACGGTCGACGTGAAGGGCGAAATTCTCGAACTCAAGGAAACCATCAACACGATGGTGGACCAGTTGAACGGCTTCGCGTCGGAAGTTTCGCGCGTGGCGCGCGAAGTCGGTACCGAAGGCAAGCTCGGCGGCCAGGCGCAGGTACCCGGCGTGGCCGGCACGTGGAAGGATCTGACCGACAACGTGAATTCGATGGCGAACAACCTCACCGGCCAGGTGCGCAACATCGCGGACGTGACGACCGCCGTCGCGAAGGGCGACTTGTCGCGCAAGATCACGGTCGACGTGAAGGGCGAGATTCTCGAGCTGAAGAACACCATCAACACCATGGTGGACCAGCTGAACGGCTTCGCCTCCGAAGTGTCGCGCGTGGCGCGCGAGGTCGGTTCCGAAGGCAACCTGGGCGGCCAGGCGCAGGTACCCGGCGTCGCCGGCACGTGGAAGGACCTGACCGACAACGTGAATTTGATGGCGAACAACCTCACCGGCCAGGTGCGCAACATCGCGGACGTGACGACGGCCGTCGCGAAGGGCGACTTGTCGCGCAAGATCACGGTGGACGTGAAGGGCGAGATTCTCGAGCTGAAGAACACCATCAATACCATGGTGGACCAGCTGAACGGCTTCGCCTCGGAAGTGTCGCGCGTGGCGCGCGAAGTCGGTTCCGAAGGCAACTTGGGCGGCCAGGCGCAGGTACCCGGCGTCGCCGGTACGTGGAAGGATCTGACCGACAACGTGAATTTGATGGCGAACAACCTCACCGGCCAGGTGCGCAACATCGCGGACGTGACGACGGCGGTGGCGCGCGGCGACTTGTCGCGCAAGATCACGGTCGACGTGAAGGGCGAGATTCTCGAGCTGAAGAACACCATCAACACGATGGTGGACCAGTTGAACGGCTTCGCGTCGGAAGTGTCGCGCGTGGCGCGCGAGGTCGGCTCGGAAGGCAAGCTCGGCGGCCAGGCGCAGGTGCCCGGCGTCGCCGGCACGTGGAAGGATCTCACCGACAACGTGAATTCGATGGCGAACAACCTGACGACGCAGGTGCGCAACATCGCGGACGTGACGACGGCGGTGGCGCGCGGCGACTTGTCGCGCAAGATCACGGTGGACGTGCGCGGCGAGATCCTGGAGCTGAAGAACACGATCAACACGAT
The DNA here is from genome assembly GCA_035549955.1 of Lacunisphaera sp. Classification (GTDB taxonomy): domain Bacteria; phylum Verrucomicrobiota; class Verrucomicrobiia; order Opitutales; family Opitutaceae; genus Lacunisphaera. The sequence goes on from DASZPS010000235.1 coordinate 54,118, forward strand.
GGTGGACCAGCTGAACGGCTTCGCCTCGGAAGTGTCGCGCGTGGCGCGCGAGGTCGGCTCGGAAGGCAAGCTCGGCGGCCAGGCGCAGGTGCCCGGCGTGGCCGGCACGTGGAAGGATCTCACCGACAACGTGAATTCGATGGCGAACAACCTCACCGGCCAGGTGCGCAACATCGCGGACGTGACGACGGCCGTCGCGAAGGGCGACTTGTCGCGCAAGATCACCGTCGACGTGCGCGGCGAGATCCTGGAGCTGAAAAATACGATCAACACCATGGTGGACCAGCTGCGGTCGTTTGCCTCGGAGGTGTCGCGCGTGGCGCGCGAGGTCGGCACCGAGGGCAAGCTGGGCGGCCAGGCGGAGGTGTCCGGCGTCGCCGGCACGTGGAAGGACTTGACCGACTCCGTGAACGTCATGGCGGCCAACCTGACGGACCAGGTGCGCGGCATCGTGAAGGTCGTGACCGCGGTGGCCGACGGCAACCTGCGCCAAAAGCTCACGGTTGAGGCGAAGGGCGAAGTGGCCGCGCTGGCGGAAACCATCAACAGCATGACCGACACGCTCGCGACCTTCGCCGAACAGGTGACGAACGTGGCGCGCGAGGTGGGTGTCGAAGGCCGCCTCGGCGGCCAGGCGCACGTGCCCGGTGCGGCCGGCACCTGGAAGGACCTGACCGGCAACGTGAATCTGCTCGCGGCCAACCTCACCACGCAGGTGCGCGCCATCGCCGAGGTGGCCACGGCGGTGACGAAGGGCGACTTGACGCGCTCCATCCAGGTCGACGCCCGCGGCGAGGTCGCCGAGCTGAAGGACAACATCAACACGATGATCTACAACCTGCGCGTGACGACCGAGACCAACCAGGAGCAGGACTGGTTGAAGACGAACCTCGCCAAGTTTACCCGCATGCTCCAGGGCCAGCGCGACCTCTTCACGGTCGGCCGCAGCCTTTTGTCCGAATTGGCGCCCCTGGTGGAAGCCCAGCAGGGCACGATCTACCAGATGGACGTCGACGAGGCGCGCCAGCCGCTGCTCCGGCTGCTCGCCAGCTATGCCCCGCGCCCCGGCCAGCCCGGCCAGATCCCCGTCGGCGAGGGCCTGGTGGGCCAGTGTGCCGTGGAAAAGCAGCGCATTCTCCTCAACCAGGTGCCGGCGCACTACACGCGGATCAATTCCAGCCTGGGCGATGCAGCGCCTTCCGCGATCGTGGTCATCCCGGTCTTGTTCGAAGGGCAGACGAAGGCGGTCATCGAGCTGGCCTCGTTGCGGCCCTTCAGCGTCACCAACCTGACGTTCCTCGAGCAACTCACGCAGTCCCTGGGCGTCGTGTTCAACACCATCGAGGCGACGATGCGCACCGAGAACCTCCTGGGCAAATCGCAGGAGCTGACGGCGGAATTGCAGTCGCAGCAGAAGGAACTCCAGCAGACCAACGAGGAGCTGGCGCAGAAGGCCCGCCAGCTGGCGGAGCAGAACGTGGAGGTGGAGCGCAAGAACCAGGAGGTCGAGCAGGCCCGCCGCGCGCTGGAGGAAAAGGCGGCGGAACTGGCGCTGACGTCGAAATACAAGTCCGAGTTCCTCGCCAACATGTCGCACGAGCTGCGGACGCCCCTCAACAGCCTCCTCATCCTCTCCGACCAGCTCAGCAAGAACCCCGAGGGGAACCTCTCCTCGCGCCAGATGGAGTTCGCCAAGACCATCCACTCGTCGGGGAACGAGCTCCTCATGCTGATCAACGACATCCTCGACCTCTCCAAGATCGAGTCGGGGACCGTTGTTGTGGACGCGGGCGATGTCCGCTTCGACGACCTCCGCAACTACGTCGAGCGCACGTTCCGGCACGTCGCCGAGTCCAAGAACC
>DASZPS010000236.1:0-128025 GCA_035549955.1 Lacunisphaera sp.
GTATCCTTTTGCCCGGCGACCAGCGCGTCAGGGCCCATCAGTTTGAAAAACCAGCTGTTGCCTTGATACGGCACAATGGCGCCGATCAGGCGGTTGCCGCCTCCCGCGTAGTCCGCGACAAGGAATTCGAGGCCGTTGGACGTGAATTTTTCCACTGCGGCGGTGACCTCGGAGTCGGATTGCGGCGGCAGGCCGACCTGGCCCCGCCAGCGGTTGAGGTTGGCTTCCAGACCGCCCGTCGCCCCCGGAAAAGCCGTGATGGAAAGGTCGGCCTCAGCGCCGCCGTCGCCCTTGATGGAAAAGCTTCCCTTGCGCATGGAGCCCAAGGGCTTGGGGGCCCAGCCGGAGGGCGCGGTCCACGTCAGGCCGCCAGCCGCCGTGGGTACAGGTGTACTGGCCATGTCGGATCCAGCACCACCTGCACCGCCGGCGGCCGGCCCGATGGGCGGATGATCGGCGGGCAGGCCGCCCGCTCCGGCGGCCTTCGCCATGGCGGGCGGAGGGGAGTCTTTAGGCGCTCGATAGGCGGTGACTTGTCGGTCCTTGCAACCAGCCAGCAGGGCGGCAGTGGTCAGGAGGAGGCAGGTGGTCGGGCGGAGGGACATGGCAACCTAGACAGCAAGGGCTTCCGTCCCTCATCGCAACCATAACAACAAATGCGCCAACCCTCACCGCAACGATGACAAGAAATGCGCCAATGCCAGGGGTGGGGCGGCGATCCTGACCATACTGTGGATGCCAAGGAACCAGTCGATTTGGGCGACCGGTTTGCGAGAAGAAAATCTGGTAGCGAATTGCGCTGTAACGCTTAATCCAAGGGCATGCAGATCACGCCAATGGGTGACAGCGCATTGATCATCGAACTCGGAGACACCATCAACGAGGCGACCCATTTGCGTGTCCAGGCGGCGTGGCGGGCGCTGGCGGCCGAGCCGATGCCCGGCGTGAGCGAAGCTGTTCCGGCGTACACGACCGTGACATTGTTTTACGACCCGAGCCAGGCCGTCCGCGCCGGCGCACCGCCGGAAGCCATTGTTTCGTGGTTGAGCGACCGCGTGCGGGAACGGTTGAAGGATCCGCCGAAAGCGGCCAAGGCCAAGGCGCGCACCGTCGAAGTTCCGGTTTGTTACGGCGGCGAGTCCGGACCCGATCTCGACCGCGTGGCGGCGCAAGCCAAGCTCCCGGCCGCCGAGGTGGTGAAGCGCCACGCGAAGGCGGAATATCGCGTGCACTTGATCGGCTTCGCGCCGGGCTTCCCGTACCTCGGTGGCCTGCCGAAGGAATTGATCACTCCGCGCCATGCCAAGCCGCGCATGGCGGTGCCGGCCGGCTCGGTGGGGATCGGCGGCGAGCAGTGTGGCATTTATCCGCAGGTGACGCCCGGGGGCTGGAACCTGATCGGCCGCACGCCGCTGCGGCTGTTTCGGCCGGAGGAAGATCCGCCGGTGTTCCTGCAGGCGGGAGACATCGTGAAGTTCCGTCCGATCCCGCCGGAGGAATTCGCGAAGCTGCAGGAGGTGCGTCCGTGATCCAGGTCGAGAAACCGGGCTTGCTGACCACCGTGCAGGACCTGGGTCGTCCCGGCTACCAGCGGTACGGCGTCGTCGTCGGTGGCGCGCTCGACGCCTTCGCCGCGCGGATCGTGAACCTGATCGTCGGCAATGACGTCAATGCGGCGGTGTTGGAAATGGCGCAGACGGGCCCGGAGTTGCGTTTCGGGCAGGAGACCTTGATCGCCTGGCACGGCGGCGATTTTGGCGCCATGCTGGCGGGCCAGCCGCTGCCGCGCGACCGGGCCGTGCGCGTGGCCGCCGGGGAGACCATCAGCCTCGGGGTGGCGCGCAGCGGATTGCGGGCCTGGCTGGCCGTGGCCGGCGGCATTGACGTGCCGTTGGTGATGGGCAGCCGCACCACCTATCGCCGCGCCGGGATCGGCGGGCACCAGGGCCGGCCGCTCGTCGCGGGCGACGAATTGAAAACCTTTGCCCCGGGCGAGCGCTCGGTGGCGCTGCTGGCCTCGCTTCGGGCGACGGGAAAGCGGACTACGGCCTGGACCGTGCGCGCGGAAACGCTCGGCAAGCCGGCGCGGCCTGGCGTGGTGCGGGCGGTGCGCGGGCCCGAATGGGACTGGTTCACCGAGGACGCGCAGCGGGATTTCTTCATTGCCTCCTGGGAAGCCACCAAGGAAGCGGATCGCATGGGCGTGCGGCTGCAGGGCCCGGGACTCGCCCTGGTCAAGCCGCGGGAGATGATTTCTTCGGCGGTCAACACGGGGGTGGTCCAGGTGCCGCCATCGGGTCATCCCATCGTGCTCCTGCCCAGCCGCCAATCCGTGGGCGGTTACCCGCGGCTCGCGGTGGTGGCGGGCGTCGACATCGGGCGGTTCACGCAGTTGCGGCCGGGCGAAAAGATGCGCTTCGAGCAAATCTCACTGCCGGAGGCACAGGAACTCTGGCTCACGCGCGAGCGCGATTTCGGCCGCGTGCAAATGGGCTTGGCGCGCGTGCACGGGTGAGCCATGGCGCGCGTCGACCTCAACTGCGACCTGGGCGAAGGCGCGGGCCACGATGCGGAAATAATGCCGCTGATCAGTTCCGCCAACGTCGCGTGCGGAGCGCATGCAGGGGACGACGCGACGATGCGGGCGACGGTGGCGCTCGCCTTGCAGCATGGCGTGGCGGTCGGTGCCCACCCGGGCTTCACCGACCGGGAGAATTTCGGCCGGAAGGAGGTGGCGCTGGTCGAAAGCGAGGTGCATGCGCTCGTGCTCTGGCAAATCCGGGAATTGCAGGCCGTCGCCCGGAGCCTGGGCGCGCGCCTCGCACACGTGAAGCCGCACGGCGCCCTCTACAACCTGGCGGCGCGCAAGACGTCCACGGCGCGGGCGATCGCGGCGGCGGTCCGGCAATCGGACTCGCGCATGCGGCTGGTCGGGCTGGCCGGCAGCAAGCTGATCGAGGAGGGCGCCACGGCGATGTTGACCACCGTGAACGAGGTCTTCGCCGACCGCACTTACCAGCCGGATGGGTCGCTTACGCCCCGCGACCGGCCGGATGCGCTGATCACCGATCCCGCCGTCGCCGTGGCGCGGGTGCGTCGGATGGTGCACGAGGGCCGGGTGCGGGCGGTCGATGGCACCGATATCACGATTCGCGCGGATACCATCTGCCTGCACGGCGACGGCCCCCACGCCGTGGAATTTGCGCGGGCCATCCGGCAGGGGTTGGAAGCCGACGGGATCACGATTGGAGCTTGAGCATTGCCCGGGCCGGGATGTCCGCCCTGAATGCCGGCATGAAGCGATTCGCCGCCGGCATTTCCTTTTTTTGCACCGTCGTTCTGGGGGTGGGCGCCACGCTGCCCGCGGGCCTGGACGACTTTGACGCCTATGTGGAGCGGGTGCGGAGGGAGTTCGACGTGCCGGGCATCGCGGTCGCCGTCGTCAAGGACGGCGAAGTGGTGCTCGCGAAAGGTTACGGCGTGCGCGAACTCGGCCGGCCCGAGCCGGTGGACGCGCGAACCCTCTTTGCCATCGCCTCGAACACCAAGGCGTTCACCGCGGCGGGCCTGGCCATGCTGATGGACGAAAAGAAACTGAAGTGGGAGGACCGGGTGACGGACCACCTGCCGTGGTTTGCCATGAGCGATCCCTTTGTGACGCGCGAAATGACGGTGCGCGACCTGCTCACGCATCGCAGTGGCCTCGCGCTCGGCGCCGGCGACCTGCTGTTCTGGCCGGCCACGACCTTCACCACCCGCGAAGTGGTGGAGCGGCTGCGCTTCGTCCCGCTCACCGCCAGTTTTCGCGCCGACTACGCCTACGACAACATCCTCTACGCGGCGGCGGGCCTCACCCTCGAGCAGGTGGCGGGCAAGCCATGGGCCGCGTTCATGCACGAACGGATCTTCGATCCGATCGGGATGAAGGACACGCGGGCCAACTGCCTTGAGCTCAAGCCGGGCGACAACGTTGCGACCGGCCATGCAAAGTATGATTTTCAGGACCTGAAACCCGTTCCGCCGCTCGCGTGGGACAACAACTCCGCCGCGGGCGGGATCTATTCCAACGCGCAGGACATGGCGAAATGGATCCGGGTGCAACTGGACGGCGGCAGGCTGCCGGTGGGATCTGACGGCAGGGAGCGCGTTCTTTTCAGCGCGGACCGCCAGCGCGAGATGTGGTCGGTGGTCACGCCGATCAAGATCAGCGAGCCGAAGATCCAGGCGTTGAACGCCACGCGCCCGAACTTTCTCGGCTACGGTCACGGCTGGGCTTTGTCGGATTATCGCGGGCGGAAGCTGGTGTCCCACACTGGCGGCTGGCCGGGCCAGGTCTCGAAGGTCGTGCTCGTGCCGGAAATGAAGCTGGGGATGGTCGTCCTGACGAACCAGGAGGTGGGCGCCGCCTTCCAGGCCGTCAGCTGGCGCGTCCTCGACGCCTATTTCGCGGAGCCGGCGACCGACTGGGTGGCTGCCTATGCCGAGGCGGTGAAGGCCGCGAAGCGCGAAGCGGACGAATCCTGGGCCAAGCACGCTGCCGCGCGCGCCCCGGATTCGAGGCCGTCACTGCCGCTCGCGAGGTATGCGGGCACCTACCGCGACCCGTGGCGGGGCGAGGTGGCGATCGCGCTGGAAGGGAAGGGGCTGGTGATGAAATTCAGCCGCACGGAGAAGCTCACCGGCGACCTCGAGCACTGGCAGCAGGACACCTTCGTGGTGCGCTGGCGGGATCGCTCGCATAACGCGGATGCATTCGTGACCTTTGCTCTCACGCCCGATGGGGACGTCGAGCAGGCGAAAATGGAGGCCGTGTCACCGCTGACCGACTTCAGTTTCGACTTTCACGACCTCCGCCTCCGCCGCGCGTCGGACTGAAGCCGGCCGCCGGCGGCGCCACGCAACAAAGCCGCCGGACAACGCGAGCAACAGGGCGCCATAAGTGGACGGCTCGGGCACGGGCGTGACCTCGCGATTGCCATAGGGCAGCCACTTGGTGTCGTTGTTGGTGAATCCAGTGAAGGTAATCTGGTTCATGGGATTCACGCCGGTGGTGTCGAAGGCCGCGCCGGTCCAGTTCTGCGCGTAGAAGAAATCCGCGGCATTGGCCCAGTGGTCGACCGTCAGCATGATGCCCGAGTCGATCAGGAAATTCGTAACGCTCAGGATGGAATCGCCGCCGGCAAAATCGATGGTGCTGTTGCCTGTGATGTGGAGGGTGCCGGCCGAGAGGTCATAGCCGCTGAGGAAAAGGGTACCGCTGTTCAGCTGGAATTCGCCCGAGAGGGAAAGATCGTTTTGGAGGGTCAGGCTGCCGGAACCCGTCTTGATCAGCGTGCCGGTGCCGAGGACGGTGCCGCCGAAGGTGGAATTGCCGGAATTTGCGCCAATCGTCAGGCTGCCGCTGGTCCCCAGGTCGATGCGACCGTTGCCCGCGAGACGATCGATCGCCTCGGTCTGGTTGTTGACGTCGAACAGGCCGTCGCTCGCGACCGTCAGCGTGCCGGCGTAATCGGCGATCTGGTGCGACGCTCCCAGCCGGAGCACCGCGGAGCCGGCGGCACCTGCGCCGTCGCCGACATTGATGGCGCTGCCGCTGACGGCGTTCGTGCCGGCGGTCTTGTTGAGGACCACCGTCCCGTCGTTGACATTGAGCGCGCCGCCGAAGGAGTTGGCGCCAGTGCCGGAAAAGGTGAGGGTGCCGGCGCCGGTCTTGGTGACGCTGCCGGTGTTTGTGACCGAGCCGCTCAGGTTGGTGTCGCCCGCGCCGGTCACCGTGAGGACGTTGGCGCCCAGGTTGACCTGCCCGGTGGCCGCGAGGGTGCCCGCATCCGACGCAATGGTCGTGTTGCCGCCCAGGTTAAGTTGTCCCCCGAGGGTGTTGCTGCCGCTGAGATTGCGAATGGCGCCGGTGGCGCCGACGCCGGTGCCTGTCACGGCGAAACTGCCTTCGTTGACGGTGACGCCGCCTTGCAGGTGCAGCGCGGCGCCGTTGGCGATCGTGTTGCCGAAGGTCGACGTGCCGAGGGCATTGTTGCCGGCGGCGACGACGACACCGGAGTTGATGGTGGTGACGCCGCTGTAGGTGTTGTTGCCGGAAAGCGTGAGGGTCCCGGTGCCCTGCTTGACGAAGCTGCCGGCGCCGCCGCTGTCGGCGATGACACCGGTGAAACTCGTGTTGGCGGCGTCGCCGCTGGTGAACGTGCCGCTCTTAAGGTCGAGCGTGCCCGCGCCGGAGACCGACGCGACGGTCTCGCTGTTGCCCCAGCCCAGGTCAAAGGTGGCGCCGCTGGCGACGACCAGGGCCGAGGCATCGGCGATGACATTGCTGGCGCCGAGGAGCACCGTGCCGGCATTGACCGTGGTCGCGCCGGTGTAGGTGTTGGCACCGGAAAGCGTGAGGACACCGGCGCCTTCCTTGGTCAGCGCCGAACCGTTGATGACGGAGCTGATGGTCAGGTCGCTGGTGAGGGCTGCGTCGCGGGCCACGGTGATGGTCGGGCCGGACAAATTGACCTGGCCCCCGGAAATCAGCGCGGTCTGGTGGGCACTTGTCGCATTGGAGGTGATGCTGCCGGCGGGCGAGATGGCGGTATTCGCGTACAGCAGGTCAACCTTGCCCCCGTTCAACGTGAGCGAACCGAGGGTGGTGGACTTGCCGACGGAGAGGAGGCCATCGGAATTGATCGTGACGTTGGACGACGAGGAAATCTGGTTCGTGTAACTGTTGTTGGCGATGTTGACGCTCACCGAGGCGGCTGCGCCGGCGCCGGTCCCGATGGTCAGGCTGCCGTTGATGCCGTTGAAACCCGGGCTGAAAGGACCCACCGTCAGGTTGAGGGAGCCGGCGTTGACGACGGTGGCACCCGTGTACTTGGTGTTGTAACCATAAAGGGTGAGCGCGCCGGTGCCGTTTTTGATCAAGCCGCCCGTGTCACCAGCCACCCCGACGTCGGAGTTGACGAGGAAATCGCCGGCCCCGTCGAAGGTAACCGTGTTTGCGCCCAGCGTGAACAGGCTGGTCCCGGCGGCATTGCCCAAGGTGAGTAATTTGCCCGCGGTCGCCGAGGTGATCGTGGCGTTGGCGGCGAGCGACAGGTGGCTGTTCCAGGCATTGTTGTTGCCGACGCTCTGGAGCGCGCCCCCGCCACCGCCCGTGCCGCTGAGCACCAGGGTGCCGGTATTGGTCGTGGTAATGTTGTTGGTGAGCTGCAACGCCGCGCCGGAACTCACCGTCGTGTTGGACGAATTGCCTGCCGTGCCCAAGGCGGCGCCGTTTTGGAGCTGCAGGATGCCGGCCGACACCGACGTGGCGCCGGTGAATGTGTTGCTGCCCGCCAGGGACAACGTCCCGGCGCCCGCTTTGGCGAGGCCGTTGGAGCCGCCGATCACGCTGTTCACCGTCGTCGTGAGACCGGTGTTGACCGTGAAGTCCGGGCTGGCGTCGGTGAAATTGATCGTTCCGCCGGTGAAATTGATCGTGCCTTCCTGGACATTGATGCTCGAGACGCCGACGGCTCCGGACACGGTTACCGTAAAGGATCCGGTGGCATCGGCCCCGGCGCTGAATACCGCATCGCGGCCATCGTTCCAGCGCGCGGTGGCGGCGGTACCATTCACGTTGGTTGACCAATTGCGATTGGCGGCCGAGTTATCATTGATCCACGTGCCGCTCGGTGTGGACCCGCCTGCTCCCGCGGTGTTGCCATTGCGGTCCCAATAAACGGTCTGCGCCGTCAGCGTGGCCACCAGACCGCCACCGATTGCCAGCGCCACAATCGTGGTGCGCAGGAACGTCGTCGTGGAACGATGGAAGGGCGGGGGCACTTGGCAGCGTGGGCTTGGCAGAAAGCTTAGGCGCCTTTTTGGATTTTCCCAGAAATAATAGGGGAAATTACCTAATTTTCATTTCCCCCATGTAGCGGTGGTAAATTCAATTGTAAGTTTATAAACTACAGGTTCTTGCTCAGTTATTAAACCTGAATAGCGCGACGTCTCCATCCTTGAAAACATATTCCTTGCCTTCCAAGCGGTATTTTCCGGCATCGCGTGCCGCCGCGATGCTGCCGAGGCGGGACAGGTCTTCGTAGGAAACGATCTCCGCTTTGATAAAGCCCTTTTCGAAATCGGTATGGATCACGCCGGCGGCTTGCGGGGCTTTCCAGCCCTTCTTGATGGTCCACGCGCGCACTTCCTTTTCGCCCGCGGTGAAATAAGTCTGCAGACCGAGCAAGGCGTAGGTGCCCTTGATGAGCGAGGACACGCCGGAGTCGTCCACGCCCAGATCCTTCAGGAACGCCTTGGCTTCCTCGGGGGACAGGTCGATGAGTTCGGCCTCGATGCGCGCGCTGATCGGCACGTAGGCGGCGTCGTGGTGAGTGCGGACGTATTCCGCGACCTTTTGCACGAACTTGTTTTGCTCGGCAGTCGCGAGGTCGCTTTCGGCGACATTGCACGCGAAGAGCACGGGCTTCGCGGTCAGCAGCTGGAAAAGCTTCATCAGCGCCTTCTCGTCCTCGGTGGCGGCGAGGGTGTTGGCCGTCTTGCCGGCATTGAGGTGCGGCGAGAGTTTCTCGAGGAGCGCCATTTCGGCGATGGCCTCCTTGTCGCCGGACTTCGCCTTCTTCTGGGTCTTGTCGATGCGCTTGGCGACCGCCTCCAGGTCGGCGAGCACGAGTTCGGTGGTGATGACCTCGATGTCGCGCACCGGATCCACGGAGCCCATCGTGTGGATGATGTCGCTGTCTTCGAAGCAGCGGACAACCTGCACAATGGCGTCGACCTCGCGGATATTCGCCAGGAACTGGTTGCCGAGTCCCTCGCCCTTGCTGGCGCCGGCGACCAAGCCGGCGATGTCGACAAACTCGATTGCGGCCGGGATCACGACGTTGGTCTTGGCGATGTCTTTCAATACATAGGCGCGGTCATCGGGCACGGTGACGACGCCGACGTTGGGATCGATCGTGCAAAAAGGGTAGTTCGCGGCCTCCGCCTTGCGGGAGCGGGTGAGGGCGTTGAAGAGAGTGGATTTGCCCACGTTGGGCAGACCGACGATGCCGGCTTTGAGCATAAAAATGGGTGCTTTAAGGGTCGGATGGAGCGGCGGCACTGGGGGCTTGACAAGGGCAAAGTTGTCCCGTGCATTCTCACCCTTTTCCCAGCGAAAACCGCATACTTTAAGCAACCAGCTACATCCCATGGCACTCAAAATCCGCCTGTCCCGCGTTGGCACCAAGAACGAGCCGCATTATCGCGTCGTCGTGGCCGAAGAACGTTCCCGCCGCGACGGCGACGCCGTCGAACAGATCGGTTCCTACAACCCCCGCAGCAAGGGCAACCCGCTGACCATCAAGCTCGACCGCGTCGATTACTGGGTCTCGAAAGGCGCCAAGCCCACCGACACCATGCACGCGATGATCAAGCGCGCCAAGCGCGCCGCTGCAGCGACCGCGCCGGCGACCGCCTGATCAATTGAACCACAGAGGCCCAGAGGTCACGGCGTGACCTCAAAGCCGGTCCCAAACCTCGGAGTGATCCGGGGTTTTTGCTTTTCCAACCACGAATGAACACGAATTCACACGAATCCCGCGGGTTCTACAGCCGGCGACGAGATTGGTGGTCATTCGTGTCCATTCGTGGTTAAAGTCGGATCTGCACCATGCGCATCGACGTCCTGACGTTGTTTCCGGCCATGCTCGACGGTTTCCTCTCGGAGAGCATGCTGGGCCGCGCCCGGGAGGCGAAGCTGCTGGAAATCCGCGTCCACAACACGCGGGATTGGGCCACCGACAAGCACAAGACGACCGATGATCGGCCGTTTGGCGGCGGCGCTGGGATGGTCATGAAATGCGAGCCCATCTTCGACGCGATTGAGCAGCTGCAAACGCCCGGGTGCCGCCGGATCTACCTGACGCCCGACGGGGTGCCATTTACGAGTGCCAAGGCGCAGGAGCTTTCGCAGCAGCAACACCTTATCCTCGTCAGCGGCCACTACGAGGGAATCGACCAGCGGATCCGGGACTCGATCATCGATGAGGAGATCAGCATCGGTGATTACGTGTTGACCAACGGCACTTTGGCGGCGGCGGTCGTCATCGATTCCCTCGCTCGATTCATCCCGGGAGTGCTGGGGGAAGAAAAGTCGTTGACCACCGAAAGTTTCACCCGCAACTTGCTCGACTTTCCCAATTACACGCGTCCCGCCGTTTACCGCGGCCAGTCCGTGCCGGAAGTGCTCCTCCAGGGCAACCACGGCGAAATCGAGAAGTGGCGGCACGCGCAGCAGTTGGCGAAAACAGCCAGAATTCGACCCGATTTACTCAAAAAACAGCCATGAATGCCATCATCCAGGAACTCACCGCCGCCCAGGTGAAACACAAAGTCGCGCCGTTCAAAGTCGGCGACGGTGTCCGCGTGCACACCAAGGTCCGCGAGGGCGACAAGGAGCGCGTCCAGATTTTTGCCGGTGTCGTCATCGCCCACAAGGGCAGTGGCATCCATGAGACCTTCACGGTTCGCCGCATCAGCTATGGCGAGGGCGTGGAGCGCGTGTTCCCGGTGAATTCGCCGAACATCGAAAAGATCGAGGTCGAGAAGCAGGCCGAGGTGGGCAAGGCCCGTCTCTTCTATCTCCGCGACCGCACCGGCAAGGCGGCCATGGCCGTGAAGGAAAAGCGCCTCGAACAGGCCAAGGCCTGAGCGTCCGACAGCCGTCCATTGCGAAAGCGAACCTTCGGGTTCGCTTTTTTTGTGGCCGCCGGAATTTTGGGGTTGGTCGTTGAAATCGAAGGTGGGGTCGGACCTTGATCCGACCTCACGCGTGAGGTCGGCGCAGGCGCCGATCCTCCAGCCCCACCTTGCGCCAACCCGCCGAACCCCCGGGCCGCCTCCGGGCTTGCGCTGTCCGTCCGGCGTGTTGTGTTCAAAATGTCGATGAGCAGCGCCAACGATCCGACCCAGTTTATCGATCCGAACCTGTCCCGGGTTCCGGGATTCAGCGTGGGACAGAAAGTATTCGGCCGCTACACGCTGGAGGCGATTGCCGGCCGGGGCGGCATGGGGATCGTGTGGCGGGCGCGGGACGACGAACTCGAGCGCACGGTGGCGCTGAAGTTCCTGCCCGAGGCCGTTGCTTCGGATGTCGAGGCCGTGCGCGACCTCAAGGCCGAAACCAAGCGCTGCCTCGATCTGACGCACCCGCACATCGTCCGGGTCTATGACTTTGTCCAAGGGCCGGCGGGCGCGGCCATCGCGATGGAATTCGTCCAGGGCGAAAGCCTCGCGGGACGCAAGGTCAGCAACCCCAACGGCTGCCTTTCGATCGAGGAAGTGGGCCATTACACCGGCCCGCTCTGCGCCGCGCTCGATTACGCGCATTTCAAGGCGCACCTGCTCCATCGCGACCTCAAGCCGGCGAACCTGCTCGTCACCACGGCCGGCGACCTCAAGGTGATGGACTTCGGCATCGCCTGCAGCCTGGCGGAAACGCGCACCCGGATGACCGCGGACGCGAACCGGTCGACCTCCGGCACGCTGCTTTACATGAGCCCGCAGCAGCTGCTGGGGGCCAAGCCCAGCCTGGCGGACGACATCTACGCGCTCGGGTCCACGCTCTACGAACTGATTTCGGGCAAGCCGCCGTTCTTCCGCGGCGATGGTTATGCGCTGATGATGCAGATCCGCGAACAGCCGCCGAAACCGATGAGCGTGCAGCGCGCCGACCTCCAGATTTCCGCCGATCCGATTCCCGACGATTGGGAGAGGGTCGTGCTCGCTTGTCTCGCGAAGGAGCCGAAGGACCGCCCGCAGAGTGCCGGCGAAGTCGCGGAAATGCTCGGGATCGCCACCGAGAAGCCGTTGCGGCTGCTCGTGACCAACAATCCCCTCAACATCGGATCCGGCTCCGGGGCCCAGGGCGGCACGCCCACTTCCCGCACAGCCCGGACGCAGGCGGAGGCGCCGGCGACGGCCGGGTCGACTCCGACCGCGTCGCTGCCGCCTTCCCCGGCGAAACGCCTGCCTTGGATCGCCCTCGCTGCCTCCGCCGCCGTCATCGTTGGCGGCGGCCTCTATTTCCTCACGCGCCATGGAAGTCCGAAGTCGCCCACGCCCGCGACCCAGTCGACCAACGCCCGTGCGGTCGCGCCGTCCACGAACGACGCAGCGGCGCAGCAAGCCGGTGCGTCCGTCTCCCCGGCAGAGGCGAAGCCCGTGGCTCCGGCAGCGGCGCCGGTGACCACGCGCGGCGGCGCCATTGTCCGCACGACCCCCGCCGGCGCCGAGGTGACCATCGGCGCGCTGGACCACGGCCCGAGTCCGCTGACCGTCCGCGACGTCCTGGTCGGCAACTACCCGGTGAAAATTCGGCTGAATGGCTACGAAGAATGGTCCGGCGAGGTGGAAGTGAAAGGAAACGAATTTGCCGAGATGGACGTGAAGCTGGAGCGCAGCACCGGCACGCTGCTCGTTTCGTCCGAACCCTTCGGCCTCGATGGTACCATCTCCGGCCGGGTGACGCCCGGGGGACCGGTCCCCGGCCCTGACCAGGCCTTCAAAACCCCGCAAAAACTGGTCCTGCCGACCGGGACCTACGACATCACCATCCATAGCGTAGGCTGGCCGGACCAAAAGAATACGGTGGAAGTCACGCGCAACCAAGTCGTCGAGTCCACGGGCGTGTTCGCGGCCGGCCAGATCGTTGTCACGTCCGATCCGGCCGGCGCCGATGTCGTGATGGGCGGCAAAACGGTTGGCGTCACGCCGCTCACGCTGACCAACATCCAGCCGGGGCCGCAAAGCGTCACGCTCAAGCTGAAGGGTTTTCAAACGACCAAGCGGGAAGGCGTCGTGGAAGCCCGCGGCGAACTCCGGCTGAACGCGGTGCTCGAGAAGCCGCCCGAGTTCAAGGCGGGCGATTCGAAGTTGGTGCCGGGGTTGAACCTTGAGCTGAAGTTCATCCCGGCAGGGTCATTTGTGCTCGGTTCGCCCGACAGCGAACCGCACCGCGATTCCTCGGAGGGGCCGCAGACCGAGGTGACATTCACGCAGGGTTTCTGGATCGGGAAGACCGAGGTGACCCAGCAGCAGTACCAGCTGCTGATGGGCGTGAACCCGAGCCGCTTCAAGGCGGTCGGCCCGGAGGCCCCGGTCGACAGCTTGTCGTGGTACGCCGCCAACGAATTCTGCCGGCGGTTGAACGAACGCGAGCGCGCCGCGGGTAATTTGCCCGAGGGCTACACTTACTCCCTGCCCACCGAGGCGCAGTGGGAATACGCCTGCCGCGCCGGCACCACGGGAGCTAACTTCGGCGAGCCCGGCCGCTTTGCCTGGATCGAAAAGGAGGGCGGCAAGACCACCCACCCGGTGGCGGCCCGGGCCCCGAACGCGTGGGGCCTGTACGACATGAATGGCAACGTCTGGGAATGGTGCCTCGATTTCTACGGCGAACGCCTGCCTGGGGGAAACGTCACCGACTACGCCGGCCCCCCGACGGGCACCCTGCACGTTCTCCGGGGAGGCGCGTGGAATTCGCCGGCCAAGGACGCGCGCTCGGCCACGCGCGAGCGCGGGGAACCGGGTGATACGCAGGAGAATATCGGCTTCCGGCTCGCGCTGACCACGCCGCAGACCGGCATCGTCGGCGTCGGGGAAACCAAATCCGGCAACTTTGTCCTCGGTGGCATCAGCGCCGGCGCGAAGTCCGTCGGTGCCGGCGCGAAGTCGCTTTTCGGCAATATCGTCCATGCCGTCCGGCCGGGCGAGAAGCGCACCGAAGCCGTGCAGAACGGAACGTTGGTGGTCACGATTGCCAAGGCGCCCCCGGCGCCCCTGAAGTTTGTCCTGACGCTGACACGTGCCGACGGTGGCAGCGGCACGATCGATTTTGCGGTCGATGAGTCCATCACCGCGGGCCGCAATGATCGCGGCGCCGTTGTCACCCGGCTCACCGTGCCCGCCGGCAGCTATTCGTTTGTCCTGAAGTCGGCCGGCTTTCGCGACGTCACGCAAACTACCGCGAGTTCCGGCGATTCACGCCGCCGTGACCCGGTCACTGTCCGCGGCGGCGGCGAGACGTCGCTGGAATTCGAACTGGAGCCGGTGAAGGCTGAGTGACGGTGGCAAGGGGGGCATTTCCTCCCGCCAGGTTGTCGGGTCGGCGCTTGCGCCGACCTCACGCGCGAGGCCGGCCCAAGGGCCGACCCTGCGAAGAGAACCGTCGCCCTCATCTCCGCGCCATCGCCCTGGCCTCGGCCAGCACATTCGCGAGCTCGCGGTCGCCCGGCGCCTGCCGGGCCAGTTCCTCCAGGTGCGGCACGGCGTCCGCGGCCCTGCCTTGGTTTAGCAGCACCAGCGCCAGGGTGCGCCGGGCCACGAAATTGTCGGGCTTGGCCTGGACCGCCATCTCCAGGTGCCCGATTGCGCCCGCCAGGTCGCCTGCCTCGATGCGCAGGTTGCCCAGGTTGAGGTGCGCTTCGGCGCTCCCGGTATCCCTCCGCAATGTCTCCTCATAATACCGCGCGGCGTCCTCGCGCCGGCCAAGCGCGCGGCACGCGTTGCCTGCATTCAGGTAGGCCACCGCCAGTTCCGGCTGCAGTCGGATGGCTTCTTCGCACTGGGCGAGGGCTTCTGCCGCGCGTCCCTGCGCCACCAGCAGGCTCGCCAGCCCGGCGCGCGCGGGGCCTGAGGTTGGACGCAGCCGCAGCGCCTCCTCGTAGAGTCGCGCCGCCTCATCCATCCGGCCTCCTGATGCCAGCAGGTTGGCGAGGTTGATGCGGGCATCGATCTGCCGCGAATCCAGCCGTACCGCCTCAGCGAGGCTGGCCGCCGCCTCATCGCGGCGGCCCTGGCGCGTCAGGACCACGCCAAGGGAGAAGTGCGGCTCCGCCTCCGCTGGCACGAGCGCGATGGCTTGGCGCAGGCAGCGCTCAGCCTCGTCGAGGCGGCCCCGGTCCAGGTTTGCGATCCCGAGATTGTGCCAGGCGCGGGAATTGGCCGGCCTCTTCGCCACCGTATCCGCCCAGAGCGTCAGGTCGTTGGCATAATCGGCGTTGCGCCGGATGGTCAGGCTGGTTGACGCGATGACGATGCTCGCCAGGACCCAAATGGCGCGGCGTTCCAAGGCCCGCCACAGCCCGATGACCATCAGGAGGAGCGGAATAGCCACCGCCAGGTACATGCGGTGCTCGGCCAGGGTCTGGGAAGCAACCGGCACCACGCTGGAAGTCGGCGCGAGCAGCAGCAAGAAAACCGCCCCGAGGCACCCCCACGCCGGCCGGCGCACGAGCGTCCAGACGGTGCCGCCAACCAGGGTCATCACTGCGATGGCTTGCACCGCCGCCTGGGAAAACCCGCCCACCGTACCCGTGCCGTAGTCGAAGACCAGCCCGACCGGCCAAACGGTTCTCGCCAGGTAAAGCACGATTCCCTGGCACTGAGTCAGCATATAATTCCAGACGGGAATGCCGGTGCCGAATCCCGCGGTTCCGCCGCGGCCTTCGCCCAACACCAGGAGCACCGCGAGCACGCCCCAAGTCGCGGCCAGGGCAAGATAGTAAGTCCGGCGCCGCCGCCACGCCTCGCTGAAGGATCCCGCCCCCCAGGTGCGGTCGATCAGGAGAACCAGCAGGGGTGTCACCGCGGCGGTTTCCTTGGTGGCCATGCCCAGAAATGACGCGGCGACCGACACCCGCAGCCAGATTCCGCTCGAGGCGGCGGCGCCCGCCCGCAGGAAACCATAGACCGCCAGCAAGCACCACAGGCCTGCCAGCGCCTCGGTCCGCTGCACGATGTAGGTAACTGACTCGGTTTGGAGGGGGTGCGTAAGCCAGAGGGCGGAGCTCCAAAAGCCAACCCACGCTGCGGCTTTCGGCTCACGATGCAGCCGCCGCACGATGCCGAAAAGCAGGCAGCCGGCCGCGATGTGGAGGCCGAGGTTGACATAATGATACCCCTCCACGCGCAACCCGCCGGCGAGGTAGTTGATGGCAAAACTCACATTGGCCACCGGACGGCCGACGACAGTGGCCCCGCCTTCCACCCGCGGCCACAGCAGCGCCGCCGCGGAGTAGGGCGGTCGCAAGCCGGGGTTGTTCACGATGGCCGGGTAATCGTCGAAGAGGAACGGCACGCGGAAGCTGTTGTGGTAGGCGACCAAGCCCAGCAACGCCAGGAGGGCGGCCGCGATCCAGCTCGTGGATCGTGAATATTCGGCCGCTGGCGGGCTCTTTTTCACCCGCTCATTCGAAACGCCGCGCCCACGGATGAAAATCGAATTCTTGGCCGGCAGTGGTCCGTCATCCTCGGATGACCCGGCGGAAGTGGGGTGGTGGGGCGCACCCTCCCTCCGGACAATCGCCTGCCCAAGCGGCTCGGACGCCGCCAATGATGCGTCGCAGCATTGGCACCGACATATTTATGCCAAAAAATGGGCTTTGCAGCCGTCCTCGGCAGTTCGTTTACTACCCGGCCCGTATTATTTCCCTTTCATGAAACTGAACACTGAGATACTCGCCCAAGCCTCCGCCCAAGCCCGCGGCCTCGCCATCGACGCCGTGCACAAATGCTCCTCCGGCCACCTCGGCCTGCCGCTCGGCGCCACCGAGATCGGCGCCGTTCTTTACGGACACGCAATGGTGCACAATCCGGACGAGCCCCGCTGGCTGAACCGCGACCGCTTCGTCCTCTCTGCCGGCCACGGCTCGATGTTCCTGTACACCTGGCTGCACCTGAGCGGCTACGAACTCTCCCTGGACGAGCTGAAGAACTTCCGCGTCCTGCACAGCAAGACTCCCGGCCATCCCGAATTCCACGAGACCCCCGGCGTGGAGTGCACGACCGGCCCCCTGGGCCAGGGCGTAGGCAACTCCGTCGGGCTCGCCATGTCGGGCAAGATGGCCGAGGCCCGTTTCAACACCGCTGAACACATCATCTTCGACCACCACGTGATCTGCCTGGCGGGCGACGGTTGCATGCAGGAAGGCGTGGCGATGGAAGCCGTCGAGTTCGCCGGCCACCAGGGCCTCGACAACCTGATCCTCATCTACGACTCGAACGACGTCACGCTCGACGCCATGGCGGACAAGACGCAGAGCGAGAACACGGCGCTTCGTTTCAAGGCGATGAACTGGGATGTCCAGACCCTCGCCGATGGCCATGACCTCGCCGCCATCCTCAAGGCCGTCAACAAGGCCAAGAAGTCCAAGAGCGGCAAACCGCAGCTCATCATTGCGAAGACCATCATCGGCAAGGGCATTCCTGAGGTGCAGGGCACCGCGAAGGGCCATGGCGAGGGCGGGGCAAAGTTCGCCGAGGCCGCCCGCAAGGGGCTCGGCTTGCCGGCGGACCAGCATTTCTACGTGAGTGATGCCGTGCGCGATTATTTCAAGGCGCACAAGAGCCGCCTGAAGCGCGTGTACGGCAAATGGCGCAAGACCTACGAGGCCTGGCGCGCGGCCAATCCGGACAAGGCCAGGCTGCTCGATTCCCGCAATGACCGTCCGAATGCGGCCGAACTCATCGCGAAGATCCCGGCCTTTGCCGCCGACGCGAAGCTCGCCACCCGCGCCGCCGGCAAGGATGTGCTCCAGCCCGTCGCCGCCGCCGTGCCGCTGCTGATCTCCGGCTCCGCCGACCTGCACGGGTCGACGCTCAACTATATCGCCGCCGACAAGGATTTCGACAAATCCAACCGCAGTGGCCGCAATCTCCGTTACGGCATTCGCGAGCACGCCATGGCCGCGATCAACAACGGCGTCGCCTACGACGGCATCTTCCGTCCTTCCTGCGCAACCTTCCTCGTGTTCGCGGATTATTCGCGGCCGTCGATGCGCCTGGCCGCGCTCTCCAAGCTGCCCGTCATCTACATCTACACGCACGATTCCGTCGGCGTGGGCGAGGATGGTCCGACCCACCAGCCGGTCGAGACCGTCACGGGCCTGCGCGTCATCCCGAATCTCGACGTCATCCGCCCGGCGGATCCCGAGGAAACCGCGGGCGCCTTCGCCGCCGCGCTCGAGCGCACCGACGGGCCCACGTTGCTGTCGCTGACGCGCCAGGCCGTGCCGATGCTTAACGAGATTTCCGTCGCCGACCGCCGCAACGGCGTGCTCAAGGGCGCCTACGTCGCCGTCAAGGAATCCGCGCCGCTGACGCACATCCTGTTGTCCGCCGGTTCCGAACTCCAGTGGGCCGTTGCCGCCGCGAAACAGTTGGGTGGGGGAGCTCGCGTGGTCTCCGTGCCTTCCTTCGCTCGTTTCGACGCCCAGTCAAAGGATTACAAGGAGTCCGTCCTGCCTTCGTCATGCCGCAAACGCGTCGCGATCGAAGCCGGCGTGACGGGCCTCTGGAGCAAGTATGTGGGCTTGGACGGCAAGGTCGTCGGCATCGACCGTTTTGGCCTTAGTGCCCCCGGCAATATCGCGATGAAGGAACTCGGCATTTCGGCTGAAGCCGTCGTCGCTGCCACCAATGCGCTTTGAATGCGGAGCCCCCAGCCAGGTAAGGGCGGATTCCCTTTAGGTAGCCGGATTGGCAACCGCCCAGCACTAAGCTGACGCCATTCGGCGGCCCGGGCGGTTCATCCCATGACGCGAGCCTCGCTGGTTCGCGCCATGCGCTACCGGGTGCAGTGACGGCGGACCAACGCGACACCGCCGAGACCAATCAGCAGGCTGGCCCAGGTCGTGCTGGCGTCAGGCACAGTGCTGGTGTCGTGGGCTTCATACCCGGTGATTTCATAACGGATCTGGCCGTCGAAGATCGTCGCGCCATGCGTGGAGAAATCGATCCAATGCCAGTCGGCCCCATTCAGATCTGCCAGCGTGATGTTGGCCCAGTGCGCAAACGTGGGCAGGCCATCGTTGCTCCAAATCTGGCCCAGGCTGTTCTCCCGGCGCAGACCGGTCTGAAACGCAGTCGCGGAGTATCCGTTGAGCGTGTCGCCGGTGATCGTCGGACTGTAACCGGCGACCGTGAGTCCGTCCGCGGGATTCGTGGCTGCACCGTTCAGTTGGTCGTTCTGGAGAACAAGGACTGCATTGGCGGTGGATAGGGTCAAAACGCTGGCGATGCTTAGGTCGAAGCTGCTAGCAGAGTAATTGCCGTAGTCGGGGCTGGGGTTCGTGTCGGACTGGCTGGCGTCATAGGCAAAATGGACCGCGACGCTATCACCTACTGCGACGGTGGTGCCGAGATCGGCCCCAACCGAGGTTACCCGGCCGGTGAGGTTGATGATTATGTTGGCGGGAGACGAGATCGCGCCGGCTGAAAGGACCAGCGCTGCAAGCAATCCTAATCTTGGTAGTTTCATGGGTAAAAAGGAGAAGGTTACCGGCGGACGGGGGGAGGAGGAATACGGGTGTCGTTGCGCTCTAATCCCGTAACAATCATTGCTATGCAGCACTAGCCACGCCACCGCACGCGGCACCGCTGTCGGAGGCGTTCTAAGATTAGATAATCAAATAGTTATGTAACAATGAAAGAACTAAAACTTAAATCATCGGGTCAACCGACCCCGGTAATTTGTAAGGTTTGGCGACGAAATAGCGCCAATTTACCGCGTAGTCTTGGGGGAACGGCACCTGTATGGCTGGCGCCGGAGCACCACTGTCACGCGATTGCGGCAAAACTTTCCTTGCGGAAATGATTAGGAACCTAATCGTCAGCCTCCTGATATCCACGTTTTCGTCACCTTATCATGCCGCACCTGCTCCTTAAAGACCTGCCGCGCTACGAATGCCTGCTCGAGGCGGCGAAGGAATTCCCCGATCTCGATCCCTCCTCCACGGAAGCCTACCTGCACCTGCTCCACACCGGCGACGAACTCGCCGGGGCGGCTGAGCGCAGCCTGTCCCGCCACACCATGTCGCAGGGCCGGTTTGGCGTTCTGATGTTACTCTGGCACGGTGGCGACCCCGACGGAGCCTGCGCCGAAGGCCAGGGGACACCTGCCCCGCGTACTCCGGCTGAACTCGCGGATGCCGCGGGCGTCACCCGCGCGACCATGACCGGCCTCATCGACACGCTCGAACGGGACGGCCTCGTGAAACGCGAACCCGATCCCGACGACCGGCGCATGATGTCGGTGCGGCTTACCGCTCGCGCTGAGAAATTCTTGAACGAATTCATGCCGGGACACTTCAAACTCATCTCCGAGTTGATGTCTTCGTTGTCGGAATCCGAACGCAAGACCCTCGTCCGCCTCCTGGGCAAGATCCAGGACCGCGTCGCGGCGCTCCGGGCCGAATCCGCCGCGCTCACTTCCTCCACCTGATTTCCAACCCAACACCACGCTCCCATGTTCAAGAAGTTCCTCATCGCCATCGCTGGCTTCATCCTCGTTGTCGTCGCCCTTGGCGCGGTCAAGGCCAAGCAAATCTCCGACATGACTTCGGTCACGCACACCCCGCCCCCCACCGCCGTCACCACCGGCGAGGCCCAGGCGGTGGAGTGGCATTCCTACATTAATTCCATCGGCACGCTGGCGCCGGTCCAAGGGGTCACGCTCGCGGCGGACGCCGACGGCACGATCACCCGCATTGTCGCCGACAATGGTTCCGCCGTGAAGGCCGGCGACCTGCTGGTCGAGCTCGACACCAGCGTCGAGACGGCGCAACTCGCCGCCGCCCAGGCGCGTGCCGCGCTGTCGCGCGTGAATTTTGAGCGGGCGAAGGAGCTCTGGGACCGCAACGCCAGTTCCAAGTCCGAGTTCGACCTGGCCGACGCCTCGCTCAAGCAAGCGACCGCCGATATGGCCGCCCTCAAGGCGGTCATCGCCCGCAAGCAGGTGCGCGCGCCGTTTGATGGCCGCGTGGGCATCCGCCTGGTCAACGTCGGGCAGTTCGTGGCCCGCGGCGCGCCGTTGCTGCCGCTCCAGAAGCTCGATCCCGTTTTCGTGAACTTCATGATCCCGCAGCGGCAGCTGCCGGATGTCGCGAAGGGGCAGGAGGTCGGCATCCTGGTGGACGCGTTCACCGGCCGCACATTCAAGGGCGCCATCACCGCGATCAATTCCGAGGTGGATCCCGCCACCCGCAACATCTGGATTCAGGCCACGCTCGCCAACCCCGACGAAGTTCTCCGCGCCGGCATGTTCGCCCGCGTCGAGGTGCAGAAGAGCGCGGCCGAGAGCCAGGTGGTCGTGCCTGCCACGTCCATTTCCTACGCCTCGTACGGCAATTCGGTTTTCATCGTCGAGAAGATGAAGGCGCAGGACGGCCACGAGTACCTCGGCGTGCGCCAGCAGATGGTCAAGGTCGGGCCGGCCCGCGGCGACCTCGTCGCCATCACCGAGGGCGTGAAGGCGGGCGAGAAGGTCGTCACCTCCGGCGTCTTCAAGCTGCGCAACAAGGCCCCGGTGCAGGAGAACAACGTCGTGCAGCCGTCGAGCAGCGAGACCCCGAAGCCGGCCAACACCTGATCCCGCGAGGACCCGCCAATGTTATCCAAGAGTTTCACCGACCTCTTCATCCGCAAGCCGGTCATCGCGCTGGTCGTCAACATCGTCATCCTGGTGGTCGGCGTCGTCTCGTACTTCAAGCTGAACACCCGGCAGTACCCGCGCAGCGACGCCGCCGTGGTCAACGTCACCACCGTGTACTTTGGCGCGAGCGCCGAGACGGTCCGCGGTTACATCACGACCCAGATCGAGCGTGCGATCGCGAGCGCGGACGGCATCGATTACATCGAGTCGACCAGCAGCGCGGGCATGAGCCAGATCAAGGTCTTCCTCCGCCTGAACTACGACACCAATGCCGCGCTCGCCCAGATGAGCGCGAAGATCGACCAGGTCCGCAATGAGCTTCCGCCCGAGTCCGAGTCTCCGACCATCAGCGTCGAACCTGCCGACAACGAATTCGCGTCCATGTACCTGAGTTTCTACTCGGACTCGATGGACCAGAACCAGATCACCGATTACCTCAACCGCATGGTCCAGCCGCGCCTCGCCGCCATCAAGGGCGTGCAGAAGGCGGATGTGCTCGGCGGGCGCGTGTTCGCCATGCGCGTCTGGCTCAAGCCCGATGCCCTGGCCGCCCACGGGCTCAGCCCGGCGGAGATCCGGCAGGCCCTCCAGGCCAACAACGCCTTGTCGGCGGTCGGCGCGACCAAGGGCTCGATGATCAGCATGAGCCTCGTCGCCAACACGGATCTCAAGAACGCCGAGCAATTCCGCCAGATGGTGGTCGCCGAGCGCAACGGCACCGTCATCCGCCTTTCCGACGTGGCCGACGTGGTGCTCGGCGCGGAGGACTACAACACCGAGGTCCGATTCGGCGGCAAGACCGCCACCTTCATGGGCCTCTGGGTCCTGCCGACGGAGAGCACCGTCGAGGTGATCAAGCGCGTGCGCGAGGCCTTCCCGGAGGTGCAGGCGGCGCTGCCGGCCGGCCTGCAGGGCATGATCGCCTACGACGCGACCCAGTACATCGAGGATGCGTTGCATGAGATCGTGAAGACCCTCACCGAGACCCTGCTGATCGTCACCGTCGTCATCTTCCTTTTCATGGGATCGCTGCGGTCGGTGGTGATCCCGATCCTGGCGATGCCGCTGTCGCTGGTGGGTGCGCTGTTCCTGATGCTGATCTTCGGCTTCACGATCAACCTGCTGACGCTGCTGGCCATCGTGCTGGCGGTCGGTATCGTCGTGGACGACGCGATCGTCGTCGTGGAAAACGTCGAGCGCCACATCCGCGAAGGGCTTACGCCGTTCGATGCGGCGATCCAAGGGGCGCGCGAACTGGTCGGCCCGGTCATTTCGATGACCATCACGCTGGCGGCGGTTTACGCCCCCATCGGTTTCCAAGGCGGCCTGACCGGCGCGTTGTTCCGGGAATTTGCCATGACCCTGGCCGGCGCCGTGGCGGTCTCGGGTTTCGTCGCGCTGACGCTTTCGCCCATGATGAGCGCGCACATGCTCAAGGGCGGTGGGGAGGAGGAAAAGGGATTCACCGGCACCATCAACCACCTCTTCGATCGCCTGCGCAACCGCTACGAGCATACGATTGGCCGGTTGCTCGAGACCCGTGAAGGCCGGCGTCCCGCCTGGAGCGTGTTCATGTGGGCGCTGGTCGTCTGGATTCCATTCTGGCTCCTCGCGGTTGGCATCTCCTATGGCATCTTTGGCGCCGCGGGGATCAAGCCCAAGGTCCTGGGCGGCCTCGCCATGGCGATGGTGGCCATGTCGTTGCTCGGCGCGGTGCTCAGCCTGGTGTTCGACCTGCTCCTGGGCCGCCGTTTTGCCACGGTCCAGTATGCGCTGATGGGGGCAACGCTGCTCACGGTGTTGTTGGTGCCGTTCTTTTCCCCGCTGATGATCCAGCGGGAGCTGGCGCCCAAGGAAGACCAGGGTGTCGTCTTCGGGCTGTTGATCCCGTCGCCGACCGCGACGATTGACCAGAACATCATTTACGCGAAGGAAGTGCAGAAGCTCTTTGAAAAGGTGCCCGAGTACACCCAGTCCTTCCAGATCACGGGCGCCCAGTTCGGTTTCTCGGGCATTCTGCTGAAACCCTGGTCGGAGCGGAAACGCAGCTCCTTCCAGATCGAGCAATCACTGCAGGAACCGGCGGCCAGGATCCCGGGCGTCAACATCGTGATCAATTCGCCCGATCCGCTGCCCTCCGGCGGCTCCATGCCGATTGAATTCGTCGTGCGGTCCACCGCCGATCACCGGGAGATGGCCGAGTTCGCGCAAAAACTGGCGCTCTACGCCAACACCGAGGCGAACGCGGGGGGCGGCGCGCCGACCTTCTACTTCGCCGACACCGACCTCAAGTACGACCTGCCGCAGGTCGAGATCGAGATCGACAAGGACAAGGTGGCGGTGATGGGTCTCAACCTGACCGATGTCGCCCGCGACCTCGGGTCGATGCTGGGCGGCGGTTACGTCAACCGTTTCGTCAACGACGGCCGCAGCTACCGCGTCATCCCGCAGGTGGAGCGCGGGCAGCGGCTCAACGCGCAGCAACTGCTCGACTACCATATCCGCGGCCCGCAGGGGCAGCTGATTCCGCTTTCGACGATCGCCACGTTGAAGGAGACGGTGCAGCCGCGCACGCTCAACCGGTTCCAGCAGTTGAACGCGATCAAGATCCAGGGCGTCGGACTCAGCGTCGACCAGGCGTTGAAGAAACTGGAGGCGAAGGCGAAGGAGATCCTCCCCGCCGGCTACTCGGTCGACTACGGCGGCCAGTCGCGCCAGTTGCGGTATGAGGGCAACGCCCTTTGGCAGGCCGGCGGCCTGGCGCTGATCCTGATCTTCCTGGTGCTGGCGGCGCAGTTCAACAGTTTCCGCGATCCGTTCATCATCCTGATCGGATCCGTGCCGCTCGCGTTGGTGGGTGCGATGGTGCCGATCTTCCTCGGTGAGACCTCGCTCAATATCTATTCGCAGATCGGCCTTATCACGCTTGTGGGCCTCATCGCCAAGAACGGCATCCTCATCGTCGACTTTGCGAACAACCTGCAGGAGCAGGGAGTCGCGAAGCTCGAAGCCATCCGCCGGGCCGCGGCCACGCGCCTGCGACCGGTGCTGATGACCTCCGCGGCCACGGTGTTCGGTCACCTGATGCTGATTTTCGTCAGCGGCCCTGGCGCCGCCGCGCGTAACAGCATCGGCTGGGTGCTGGTTGTCGGCATGGCCGTCGGGACTTCGTTCACGCTTTTCGTGGTCCCTGCCTTCTACGTGCTGATCGCCCGCAACCATGCCTTCGACACCGCGCGGGTCTCCGCGGGCGCGCCCGTCGAGGCCGAACCGGCCCTTGCCAAGTAACCTGCCCCCACTTAAATGAAACGTTTTATGCGCTTCAAACCTTTGCTCGCTCCTGTAGTGACGCTCCTCGGGAGTCGCCGGCGGTCGCAGACCGCCGCTACAGCGATTCTGGCGTTTGCGCTGGCTGCGCTGCCCCTCCGGGCCCAGCTCAACGACGGCAAACCCGATCCGGATTTCACCGTCCCGGAGCGCCTTGATCTGAATTACGCGCTGGCGTACGCACTGGATAACAACTTTGCGATCCGCCAGGCAAAGGAACGCATCCGCCAGCAGGAAGGCATCGTGCTGGAGGTCCGCTCCGCCCAGATTCCCAACGTTGACGCGTCGGGCCTCTACCAGCGGAACGCCGACGATATTTCGACCAACGGGCGCGATTACGCTTGGTCGGTGGATATCCAGGCCACCCAGGTTCTCTTTTCCGGGGGCGGCGTGGCCGCCCGGGTGAAAGGCCAGCGCCTGGCGCTCGACGCGGCCGTGCTGGCGCTGCGGGCCATCATCAACGATGCGCTGCTCGGTGTCCGGACGCGGTTCTACACGGTGTTGCTGAACCGGGAACGCATCAAGGTGCAGGAGCAGAACATCGAGCTCCTCCAGCGTCAGTTGCAGGACGTCAAGAACCGGTACGAAGCGGGCACGGTTTCCAACTTCGAGGTCCTGCGCGCCGAAGTCGCGCTCGCGAATGCCCAGCCCGCCTTGATCACCTCCCGCAACGATTTCCGCCTCGCGATTGAAGAGCTGCGCCAGTCGCTCGGTTACGTCGCCGCCAGCGACACGAATGTCACCAAGATCCCGGAGTTTCTCGGCACGCTGGATTTCGAAGCCAAGAGTTTCGAACTTCGTTCCGCGCTCAGCACGGCGCAGGAACAGCGTCCCGACCTCCAGCGCCTGGCCAAGCTGACCGAGGCCGCCGAGCAGGGGATCATTTCCGCGCGCTCCGGCTATCTTCCGTCCGTGGCAGCCTTCGGGGGCTACGCCGAACGCGCGGCGCCGGTCTCGACGGGCAAGTCGTCCCTGGGTGGCTGGTCCTTGGGCGTGCAATCCACCTGGAACATCTTTGACGGGCGGGCCACCGCCGGTCGCGTCGCCCAAACCCGCTCCCTTTTCGAACAGTCGAAGCTGGCGCTGGCCGAGGCGCAATTGGGCGTGGATGTCGAGGTCCGCCGCGCCATCTCAACGTTCCAGCAGGCAACCGAGCTGGCCGAGGCTTCGAAAAGGGTGGTCGAGCAGGCCGAGGAAGCATTGCGCCTGGCCAATGCCCGCTTCTCCGCGGGAACCGCCACCCAGCTCGATGTCCTGACCTCGCAGGTCGATCTCACGACCGCCCGCCTCAACCAGTTGCAGGCCTACTACAGCTACAATGTCGCCGTGGCTGCCATGCGCAATGCCATGGGGCTCGCGGACGAGGCGATGCCAGCGGGCGAAGTCAAGTATCCGTGACGGCCGGATCGCCCCCGGTGGGCGGCGGTTTTCATGCCGCCGCCTGTCACGACGGCGGCCTGCGGCGGCCAAATTCGGGCCACAGTTTTCTTCCTCCCTGCTGGCAACTTCAACCGTGTTCCTGTGTCCTAGCCCGGACAGCTGACGTTCATGAACAAGCCTTTCAGCCTATCTTCCGTCTGCCCTGCGGGCAGGGCGACTGAGTCGCGGCCAGCCCCGTCATGGTCGGCCCGACCGGGCGCAGGTTTCACCCCTCCCGGCGTGAAAACTGCGGGCTAGTCGCACTGCATGAAGCCCGTTCGTTTGCTGCTCGTCTTGCTTGGACTCGTCCTGGTGCTCGGGGCCGTCGTGCTGGGCCTGGCGTTGACGCCTTCGGTTCAGCGGTGGGCGGTGCTGCGGATGGCGCGCGATGCCGGGGTTGAGCTGGAGGTCGCCCGAATTTCGGCCGGTTGGTCGGGCGCGCAGGTGCTGGATGCGCAGGTGGAAAAGGAAGGCATCCGGGTGAAGGTCGACCGCCTTGACGCTGATTTTTCGCTCTGGCGGTTGCTCGCGGCCCGGCAGCTCAACCTCAGCCGGCTCAAGGTCACGGGTCTCGCGGTGGATGCCAGCCGCGTGTCGCGGACGAAGGCCGAGGCCGCGGCGGCGGGGGCCCCGGCGGCCGCCCCCGGGTTGCTGGCCCGGATCGAACTGCCCGTGGACCTGACTTTGGACGATGCGAGCATCGAGGGTCGCGCCCAGTTGCCCGGGAACGCCGGACAACCGCCCCTGGCGGCGGAATTCACGGTGACCGGCGGCAAATTCGCGCCCGGCCAGGAAGGCCAGCTTCAGCTCAGCGCGACGGTGCATGATGGCGCGACGGGAGCCAAGGTGAAGACGTTGCGGGCGAAGGCCGGCTTGCGCGCTACGCTGACCCGCCAGCGCAATCTCAACAATGTCACCCTGACCACGGTGGTGGACGCCGAAGGCGGCGGCTTGACGGGCCAGAGCCAGTTGAAGGTTTCCGCGGAGTTGTTCCGTACCACGTCGGGGGAAAGTTATACGATCGGCGTGGACACCGTCCAACGCGGCACCGCTGACAACATCCTGAAGGTCCAGGCCCGGCTCGACGCCGCCAGCCGCCAGTATGCCGGCGAATGGACGTTGAAATCCAGCACTCCCCAGGTCGAACCGTTCTCGCTGGGCGCGCCCCTGCCGGACTTTTCGCTGCAAGGTGGCGGAAGTTTCACCTTCGACCTGGCGACCAAGGCCTTCCATTTGCAGGGCGGATTGCGGGGTCAGGTGAGCCGGTGGGAGGCGCTGGAGCCTTCCTGGCGGGCGTTTGGGCGCATCGCGATCGACACGACCTTCGATGTTGGCCAGCGAGGTGGCATCCTCGATCTCGAGCAGTTCAAAGCCACGCTGACGGGAGAAAAGCCCGTCGCGGAGATACGCACCGTGTCGGCCGTCCATTACGACCTGAACAAGGGCCAGTTGGTGGCCAACGGAGCGGGCCCGGACAAATTGCTGGAAGTCACGCTCCGCGGCGTGCCGGTGGATTGGGTGCGGCCTTTCATTTCCGCCGCTGACATCTCCGGGGATGCGATCACCGGCCAGTTTGAACTCGATCGCGTGGCCGGGGCTGCCACCACCGCGGCGATCAAAGGTCGACTGCAGGCACCGGGATTCAGCGTGGTGCAAAACGGGCGGCCTTTGCTGATGCACGCCGATATCTCCGTGCAGGGCGAAGCGATCGTGGTCGAACGGCGGGTGGATGCACGGTCGCTCGAACTGAACGTCGCCACACCCGCCGGCGACTCCCTCAAGCTGACGGGCAAACTATCCGCGCAGGCCGGGACCGCGCCGCAGGCGGAAGTGGATGGTCGGATCACGGCCACCGCCGTGCAAATGCTGGCGCGGTGGCTGCCGGGCGCCCCGGTGACGGCCGAGGGCGACGTCAAGTTTGCGTGGCGCGGGGATGAAGTGGAGATTTCGCCTGCGCGAATGCAATTGCGCCAGGGAGCCGACCAGGTGCTGTTCCGCGCCACGATCCTGCAACCGTTCACGGTGGGCCTGAACGACAGCACGCTCCGCCCCAAGGATGCGAGCCAGCCGGTCGCGCGGGTCGAACTCGGTCGCCTGCCGCTCGGCCTGCTGCCGCTGACCGAACCGGGGACCGTACTGGGCGGCACCGTGCAGCAGGGCACCTTCGAGCTGAGCGTCCAGGGAAACACGTCGACCATCAAGGCCGTCGATTCCCTGCGGCTGGCGGATGTTTCGCTGACCCAGGACCGGGCGCCCACCCTGACCGACCTCGCGATCGAGGCCCGGCCAATCATCGAATTTTCGGGACCTGGCAGCCTGAAGGTCCAATCGGGCGACCTGACGGTGCGGAATCGCGCCAAGGCATTGCTCGCGTCGCTCAAGGGCGAGGCCATCCAAACGCCCGCGCAGGGCACGCAGGCCACGATCACTTTCAACTTCGAGATTCCGGCCATGGCCGGGCAGCCGGTCTTTGCCGGCGCGCAAGCAGTCTCGGCCGGGCGGGCCAGCGGCGAAGTCCGCGCCTCCGTCCAAGGCGGGCAAAGCCAGATCGAGGCGCGCGTGACGCTCAACGGCCTGATTGCGGCCGCCACGGGTCAGACCCTGCCGGTGGCCAACGTGGGGTTCCGGGGCCTGATTCGCAGCAATGGCACGATTTCGCTCGAAGCGCCCCTTTTGCTCGACAATTCGGGTCGCCGGTCGGACCTGCGTTTTGCGCTTGAGCTGTCTCCGCTGGCGCAGGGCTATTCGGTCGATGGCCGGCTGACCGGCCAGCAGATCGAACTGGAGGATATGAGGGGCGTGCTGGGCGTCTTTCACCGGACGGCGGCACCCGAGGAGGAAAGCAAGCCGGCCGTGGTGACCGGCGTTTCCCCCCATTCGGTCGCCGCCTGGGCCCGGTACAGCGGGCAGCTGGCCCTTGACGTCAAATCGGTCACCCGGGGCAAGGATTGGGCCATGACCGGCCTGACGGGCACCCTGGCGATCGAGCCGGCCCGCCTGGCGCTGCAGAAGCTGGCGGCGTCGTTCAGCGAAACCAGCCGCCTGGCCGCGCAATTCGAAATGCGCTTCACCGGGGGCGCGATGCCCTACCGGCTCACGGGGGACTATTCCCTGAACGACTTCGACACCGGCAGGTTGTTCAAGGCCTTCGAGCCGGGCAAGGCCCCCACGGTGGAGGGCTTGTTCTCGGTCGAAGGCAAGGTGGCGGGCAATGGCGAAACGCCGGCCCGGGCACTGGACCGGATCCACGGGGAAATGCAGCTGACGAGCCGCCAGGGTGTATTCCGCGGCCTGCAGCGCACCACCAACAAGGTTTCCACGACCTCGAAAGTGGTCGAACTTGGGGCTTCGGTGCTTGGCTCGCTGCTGGGCTCGGAGAAGGCGGCGAAGACCGCGGAAAAAGTGGCCGGCCTGGCGTATTTTGTGGACCAGTTCGCCCAGAGCGTCGGGGAGTTCAACTATGACCTGCTCAGCGTGCGGATGGCGCGCGACGAACTGCTCAACATGACCCTGGAGGATGTCAGCCTCGTGTCGCCGGAAATCAGGCTCAGCGGGCGGGGGGACGTTTCATACGTCGCGGGCCAGAAGCTGCTCGAGCAGCCGCTGAAGGCCACGTTGAACCTGGGCGTGAGGGGCAAGGTCGAGCAGATTCTCGGCAAGATCCGCCAGCTCGACGGCACCAAGGACGAATTGGGCTACTCCCGCGCCAAGGAGCCGGTGGTGATTGAAGGCACCCTGGCGAAGCCGGATCCGGGCAGTTATTACGTGCGCCTCGCCGCGAGCAAGGGCTTGGGCGAACTGCTCGATTTCGGCGATTGATCCTCTCGCCGCGGGATTGTCGCCGGCTTGCCCGGTTTGGCCGGTATAGAAACCGGCCCCGTGCACCAAGCTGCGATTGCGCCAGGTTGGCCAAAGAAAAAGCCCGGCCGGCGCGTGGGCCGGCCGGGCGCATTGGCACACCGAAATCAGTTCGCGAGCGGCCGGCGCCGGCCGATGACGGCCAGGGCGGTCACGCTCGCGGAGAGGAAGAGCAGTGTGGACCCGGTGTCCGGCACGGCCCCATGCAGGAAACCGCGGATCTCGCCGCCCGGCGCGAAGGTGGAGTGTACGTTCAGGTACGCTTTTTCCGCCAGCATCGCGTTCAACAATGCCGCCGAGGCTGCAGAAACGCCGCCATTCGCGGTCACGTAGCTGGCGTTAAAGGACGACGCCAACGTCATGTCGAAGACATGGTCATAAGAGCCAGCGGTGACGCCCAAGGGGAAACCGGCAAACGTCGGTGTTTGAGTCGCCACCCCGGCCGTGCCGGTATTGGCGAGGGCAGTCGCGGCGTGGATGTGGGAAGCGGTGGTGGTGCCCAACAGGCCGGAAAACGAGACAATCACCCTCATCAGCTGGTTGGCATCGTCGAAATAGATGTCGGCCACGCCGGTGCCGGGGGAGGCGTTGGCCGGCACCTCGGCGGCGCCCGACATCATCGTGTCGAAATGGTAAATGGTGGCGCGCGCGGCATTGCCTAGCAGCAACAGGGGGAGCAGGCACAATATCCGCGAAGCAAGGCGGAATGATGGAAGTTTGTTCATGGTGTTGACGAGGGTTGGGGTCGCGGGCGATCCCGGATGTCGCACTCGTCGTACCGCGAGGCCGGGCGAATGGTAACACTTCCGTTACGTGGCTGCGGCAACGATGATTACGGCATCATTTTTTACCCCGCGCAAAATGGCTGCAAAAGTACGAGGAGGGAAAAGTGAAAGACTTTCCGACAAAATGGGCGACCGAATCCGCCGGCTTGAAAGCAAAGCTGATCGTCGCCGCGAAAGAGGCGCGTGTCGGCTTGTCCGAAAGGCTTGTGCCGGGTGTCGGCGGCGGGGCTGACGGCCCGCGGGCGGCCCGCCATTGAGCCCGTAGTCCCGCATTAGCACACGATAGTTGTTTGGCTTTGCCCGCATTGTGTTTTTGGTAACCGGCCAGAAATGAATACTCGCATCTTTGGCAAGACGGGCAGGGTGGTGGGTGAGGTTGGCTTGGGCTGCTGGCAGATCGGTGGCAATTGGGGGGAGGTGTCCGACGACACCGCCCTCGCCATCCTCCGCACGGCCTACGAACAAGGCACGACCTTCTTCGACACGGCCGACGTCTACGGCGGCGGTCGGAGCGAAAAGCTCATTGGCCGGTTCCTGAAGGAAACCAAGGCCCGTGACCGGCTGTTCATCGCCACCAAGCTCGGCCGTCGCGGCGATCCGGGCTGGCCGCAGAACTTCACCCGTGAAGTGATTCGGAAGCACACGGAGGACTCGTTGAAAAATCTGGGCATCGATGCCGTCGACCTGACCCAGTTCCATTGCATCCCGCCGGACGTCCTGATGCGGGGCGAAGTTTTCGGCTGGCTCGAGGAGTTGAAGCAGGAGGGCAAAATCAAGGCCTATGGGGCCAGCGTGGAGGCCATGGAGGAGGCGCAGTGGTGCTGCCAGCAACCCGGGTGCGCGTCGCTGCAGATCATCTTCAGTATTTTCCGGCAGAAACCGATCCACACCCTTTTCGACCTGGCGCACGCGCGGGGTGTGGCGCTGATCGTCCGCCTGCCGCTCGCCAGCGGGCTGCTGAGCGGACGGATGACCAAGGCCACGACGTTTCCGGCGGACGACCACCGCAACTTCAACCGCGATGGCGCCGCCTTCAACGTGGGTGAAACCTTCGCCGGCCTTCCCTTTGCCAAGGGCGTGGAGCTGGCCGACGCCCTGAAGCCGGCGGTGCCGGTCGGCTGGACCATGGCGGAATGGGCGCTGCGCTGGTGCCTCGATTTCGACGCGGTGAGCGTCATCATCCCGGGCGCGAAGAGTCCCGAGCAGGCCCGCGCCAACATCCGCGCCGCAGCTCTCGCCCCGCTTGGCGCCACCGCGCATGTGCAGCTTGCGGCGTTCTACGAGCGGCAGGTGGCGGCGCACATCCGGGGGCCCTATTGAGGGGTGGTGAAACGCACAGGTAGCGATTGGCAGGGCCGTCAGCCTACCTGCTAGTCGCCGCCCGGGAATTGCCACTTCCGGCGGCAAGGCTCTTGCCTTGGCGCCGGCTTGGCACGATAACCGCTGCCTGTTTCCTCAATGCCCGCGTCTGCGACACGACCGCCTCTTCCCTCCGGCCTCACGTTGCTCAATTGGTTCCTGCGCGGGTGGACCGCGCTCGTCTTTGTCTTCCTGTACGTGCCGATCGTCGTGTTGGTCGTGTTTTCGTTCAATTCGTCGCGGCTCAACATCGTCTGGGAAAGCTTCACCTTCGGGTGGTACGAACAGCTCTTCCACAACGCGCCGCTGATCCGGGCCACCAAGAACAGCCTGATGGTGGCCACCGCGAGCACGATCCTTTCGGTGATCATCGGCACGGGCGGCGCGTGGCTGCTTTACCGCTACCGATATCGGTTTTCCCAGGCCATGCAGACGCTGGTCGCGATCCCGATGGTCATGCCCGAAATCCTGATGGGCATCAGCCTGCTCATCCTGTTCACGTCGATCGGGCTCAAGCTGGGTTTTGCCAGCGTCATCATCGGCCACGTGACCTTCTGTTTCCCCTTCGTGCTGGTGGCGGTGCAGGCGCGGCTGCAGGGCTTGGATCCCTCCCTGGAGGAGGCGGCCCTCGACCTCGGCGCGACGCCCCTCAAGGCCTTCTGGCTCGTGATCGTACCGTGCCTCAAGCCGGCCATCATCGCCGGCGCGCTGATGGCCTTCACCCTCTCGATCGACGAGCTCATCGTGACTTTCTTCGTGCGCAGCGCCGCATCCGAAACGCTGCCGATCCAGATCTTCGGGCTGGCGCGCAAGGGCCTCAACCCGATGCTCAATGCCGTCTCGGCCATCTTCATCCTGGCGACGATCGCTTTCGTGATTTTCTCGGAATATCTCAAGAAACTCAGCCGCTGACGGAAACCTGAAAACGACCGCCGACTTCCCCAACCCAGCACTCACCATGAAAACCCTCCAAACCACGCTCATCGCCCTGGCGATGGGTTTTGCCACCGCCCTCCCGGCGGCCGAAGAGCTCAATCTCTTTGGCTGGTCCGAATACATCCCGCAGGAAGTCCTCGACGGTTTCACCAAGGAGACCGGCATCAAGGTCAACTTCGAAGCCTACGACTCCAACGAAGCAATGCTTTCGAAGCTGGTCGCGGGCGGCGGCAACTACGATCTCGTGCAGCCCTCCGAGTACGCCGCCGAGCTGATGATCCGGCGCAAGATGCTCGCGCCGCTGGACAAGTCCAAGCTCCCCAACCTCAAGAACCTCGCGCCCGAATTCAAGGGGCTGGCCCACGACCCGAAGGACGAGTACACCGTGCCCTACATGTCCGGCACGGTCGGCATCGTCGTGAACACCGAAAAGGTGAAGGACGACATCAAGGGCTACAAGGATGTGTTCCAGGCCAAGTTCAAGGACCGCCTGGTCGTCCTCGACGACAACCGCGAAATCGTCAGCTGGGCACACAACACCGCCGGGTTGCCGGCGAACGACATCACGCCGGCCAGCCTCGCCAAGGTTCGCCCGATCATCGCCCAATGGGTCAAGCTCGTGAAAGTCTACGACTCCGCGAGCCCCAAGACCGCGCTGCTCAACGGTGACGTCGACATCGGGATCGTGTGGAGCGGCGAGGCCGCGTTGCTCTGGAACGAGAACAAGAAGTTCAAGTACGTCCTGCCCATCGAGGGCGCGCACCGGTTCATCGACATCCTCGCCATCCCGGCCGACGCCCCGCACAAGGCCGCGGCCCACGCCTTCATCAACTACATCCTCAAACCCGAGGTCTCCAAGCGGGTCTCCAAGGACTTTCCCTACACGAACCCCAACGCGGAGGCCCGCAAGCTCCTGTCGGCGGAGGAACTGGCGAATCCCGCCAGCTATCCGAAGGGCGCACCCAAGCTCGAGACGTTCCGTGACATCGGCAAAGTGGCGGCGGATATCGACGCCCTGATGACCGACTTGAAAAGCGCGCAGTGATTGCGGCTGCCTGCAGCGACGATTTCGATGCCCGGGGTAGGGGCGCAGTCCTGCTGCGCCCTGGAAATATTCCCGCAGCCGGGCGCAGCAAGACTGCGCCCCGACGGAGGCGATGGTGAATTCCGCCCCGATCTCCGACCATTCGCGCCCGGGATGGAAAGCCTGGGCCCTGCTGGCGCCAATGGTGCTCTGGTTGTTGCTGTTCGTGGTGGTGCCGGGTTTGATCCTGTTCGTCTACAGCTTTTGCGAGCGAGATGAGGTGGGCGGCGTGATCTACCGTTTCACCCTCGAAAACTACCGGCGGGCTTTTCAGCCGACCTACCTGAACATCTTCGCGCGCTCCGTCGGCTACGCGGCGCTGACCACCGTTCTGTGCGTGATTATCGGCTACCCGGTGGCGTATTACATCGGCCGGGCCGCCGAATCCGTGCGCAACCGGCTCCTGTTGCTCGTGATGGTGCCCTTTTGGACCAGCTTCCTCATTCGGACCTATGCGTGGATCACGATCCTCAAGCAGGAGGGATTGCTCAATGGCTTCGTGCAGGCGCTGAACCTCAACCTCGAGCCGTTCAATCTGCTCTACACCCCGA
Organism: Lacunisphaera sp.; assembly: GCA_035549955.1. Lineage (GTDB taxonomy): Bacteria > Verrucomicrobiota > Verrucomicrobiia > Opitutales > Opitutaceae > Lacunisphaera. The sequence goes on from DASZPS010000236.1 coordinate 34,795, forward strand.
CGGCCGTCATCATCGGCCTCGTTTACGCCTACCTCCCATTCATGATCCTGCCGATATACGGCAGCGCCGAGAAGCTCGACAACTCCCTCATTGAGGCGGCCCACGACCTCGGCGCCGGACCGTTGCGGGCCTTTTCCGCCGTTATCGTGCCGCTGACGATGCCCGGCATCGCCGCCGGCACGCTGCTCGTTTTCGTGCCCGCCATCGGCATGTTCGCCATCACGGACCTCATGGGCGGGGCCAAGGTGCCCATGATTGGCAACGTCATCCAGAACCAGTTCCTGCAGGCGCGCGACTGGCCGTTCGGCGCCGCGCTCGGCGTGATCTTCATGCTCATGTTCGCGCTGACCTACGTGATTCTCCAGCGCCGGGGAACACGCCATGCCTGATTGTCGCCCGGCAACCACGAATTGACCCGAATGAACCCGAATGACCGGACAATCTTTGCGCCTGGCTCGCCCGATTCGGGTCGATTCGCGTCCATTCGTGGTCCAAACGTGTTCGTTTTGCAGGAATGACTTCCGCGCCCAAACCCATGATCGAGCTCCGCGGGGTGACAAAACGCTTCGGCGGCTTCACCGCGGTGAACAACGTCAGCCTCACGGTGAACGCGGGCGAATTCCTCACGCTCCTCGGACCGTCCGGCTGCGGGAAAACCACCTTGCTGCGGCTGCTGGCCGGGTTCGAAACGCCCGACGAAGGCGCGGTACTGCTCGACGGCGAGGACGTCTCGCATGTGCCGCCGTACCGCCGCAGCGTGAACCAGGTCTTCCAAAGCTACGCCCTGTTCCCGCACCTGAGCGTGCACGACAACGTCAGCTTTGGGCTGCGCATGAAAAACGTGCCGGCCGCGGAGGCCGAGGAGCGCGTCCGCGAGGCGCTGGCCACGGTGTCGCTCGCCGAACAGGCGGAGAAGCGACCGCACCAGATGTCCGGCGGCCAGCGGCAGCGGGTCGCGCTCGCGCGGGCCATCGTGTGCCGGCCCAAGGTCCTCCTGCTCGACGAGCCATTGTCGGCCCTCGACGCCAAGCTCCGACACGGCATGCAGCTCGAGCTCAAGCGACTCCAGCGCAAGCTCGGTCTCACGTTCCTGTTTGTGACGCACGACCAGGAGGAGGCGCTCACGATGTCGGATCGCATCGCCATCATCAACCAGGGCCGGATCGAGCAGCTCGGCAATGCCTCCGATATCTATCACCGGCCGCGCACGCCGTTTGCGGCCGATTTCATCGGGCAGGCCAACCTGCTCGGCGCCACCGTCATCCTGCGGGACCACACGACGTCGCGGCTCAAGTTGGAGAGCGGGCTGGAATTGATCGTGCCCGCAGCGGAGTTACCGGCGGGCGCCACCTCGGTCCTGGTTTCAATCCGCCCGGAGAAGATCCACATCGGGCGCGTGCCCGCCCCGGCCGAAAACGTTTTCCAGGCCCGCATTGAGGAGGAGATCTTCCAAGGTGCCACGGACCAGCTGCGCCTGGTCACGGACCACGGCACAAAACTCCATGCCCTCGTTGCGAACGAAAGCGCCACGCAGGAGGCCTTCCATGAAGGTGACCGCGTGTACTGCAGCCTGCATCTCGACGACATCGTCATTGTCCAGGCGGAGTAGGGCGACGGTTTCGTGCTCATTGGGCGCACCCCATGAGCGTGAGCATCGCCCGGCGCGGAATTTGTTCGCGGGTCCGCGCTTGCGCTGCATCCCAATTCGCGAAAAGTCCGGGCATGAAGTGGCACCTCCCCGGCCTGCTGGCAGGACTGAGCGTCTGTGGCGCCGGGTTGCGCGCGGACTTTCCCTCCGAAGCCGGGGCACGGTTTCTCCGGGTGCCGGATACGGTTTGGTCCACCTCGGAGCGGGAGTTCGAGCATTTCGCAACCGCCAGCTTGCCGGCGGATCTGGTTGTGAGCTTGGCGCAACAGAACTGGGGCGAGCAGCCCGGTCCGCCCGCGAAGCTGTGGGGCTTCCACCATGATCTGAACGGGGACGGGTCGGCGGAATATTTCATCGTCACCCCGCATGGCGGCACTGCCGGACCGAGCTATCTGGTGCTGGCGTGCGTGGATCGGCGGTGGCAGGTCATCCTCCGGACCGAGGGATTTATCCACCAGGTTGAGGCGACGCAGGATCGCTGGCCGGACCTGGTGGTCTGGAGCCGCGGCGGCGGGGACAATTACGCGAAAGTTCACCACCGGTTTCGCGCCGGCGAATACCAGCGGACGTTGCTCGAGAACTTTGACGATGGCCTGGTCAGCCAGCGGGCACCGCCGCCATGATCGCCGCCATCCATTTCCGGAACTTCAAGGCCTTGCGGGCGACCGCCGTGCAACTGGCGCCGTTCAATCTCCTGCTGGGCCCGAACGGCAGCGGGAAGACGAGCCTGATCCAGGCGCTCCTGCGCCTGCGCACGCTCGCCGCGCTGCCGGCGGCCACGGGCGCGGCACATCGCTCCGACGGACCCCGCATCGAATTCCGCTTCATGCCGCCCTACATGGACGTCCGGGTGACGATCGGCTGCAACGCCGACGAACTCGTCTGCAACCAGCTCGTCGTGGAGCATCCGCCTGGCGCCGCCGGCGAGGCGCTTTGGACGGAGTTGCGCGCGAGGATTCGCACCATCCGCGCCTACCTGTTCGACCACTACGCCATGGCCGTGCCCGCGCGAGTGGGAGAGGGGACGGAGCTGCTGTCCAATGGATCCAACCTGGCGTCGGTCCTGGCCACGTGGCAGGAGACGCAACCGGCGGCGTTGGTTGAGTTGCAGGGAGAGTTCCTGCGCCTGATGCCCGAATATTCCGCGCTGGAAATCCGCGCGCCGGCCGGGGGCACGATTGAGTTCGGGGCGCGGCTCAGGGAGAATGGCGGCGACTTCATCGCGGCCGAAAACCTCTCGCAGGGGACGCTTTACCTGCTGGCGATCCTCACGCTGGTGTTTGCGAAGAACCCGCCAGCGGTCGTCTGCCTGGAGGAGGCGGATCGGGGGATGCACCCGCGCTCGCTGCGCGAGGTGCGGGATGCGCTTTACCGGCTGAGCTACCCGCGCGATGCCGGCATGGACCGGGCGCCGGTGCAGGTGATTGCCACGACCCATTCGCCTTATCTCCTCGACCAGTTCCGGGAACATCCGGAGGAAATCGTGCTGGCCAGCAAGCGCGGCAACGAAGCGAGCTTCGAACGGCTCTCGGACCGGGCGGACATCATGGAGCTGATGAAGGAGGCTCACCTCGGCGACCTATGGTACAGCGGGATCCTGGGGGGAGTGCCCAGCGGAGAGACCTGAAACCTGAAATCTTGAACCCGACTCCCGCATGTTGACGTTTTCGCTCTTCCAAGAAGTCGTGGTTCGGTGGGTCGCTTTCAGGTTTCAGGTCTCAGGTCTCAGGTTTCCCGCGGAAACTTCCGCGTCGCGATGAAGATCGCGATCCTCAGCGAGTCTCCCGCGGATGAAGCCGCCCTCCACGTGTTGGTGGGTTACGTGCTGGGCGAGCCGTTCACGACGGTGCAGTCGGCGCTGCGGGCGCGCGGCTGGCCCTCGGTGGAGCAGGTGCTGCCGCCGATTATCCGTCACCTTCACTTCAACACCGATGCCGATGGGCTCGTGGTCGTCGTGGACTCCGATGACTCTCCCGTGCACACGCCCGAGCACGAAGCGCCGGGCTATCACCACGCGTTTTGTCGCATCTGCCGGCTGCGCGCGGTTTTTCGGCGCACCTTGAAGCACCTGCCTCCGGCCCATGGGCGCGATCGCGTGCTGCGCGCCGTGGGGGTGTGCGTGCCAGCGCTGGAGGCGTGGCTGCTTTGCGGTCGCGACACGTCCGTGACGGAGCAGGCTTGGCTGGACGGGCAGGCGAGGAACCAGCCGCCCTACACGCGGCGGGAACTGAAATGGCGGGTTTATGGAACCGATCGCCCGTCGCTCCAGCACGAGATGAAGCGGGCGGTGCAGGAAGTCAGCCGGCACCAAGGGGATGTACGCCGGCTCGAGAATGATTTTCCGAATGGATTCGGAGCGCTGGCGCGAGACCTTCGCGGATGGAGACAAAAACAACCGTTGACATATCAACAATAATCCGCCTTCCTCGGGGTCATGAAGAACGAGACGGGCTACGATCTGGTGATCCAGGTGCTCAGCGCGGCCAACGTGATGGTGAAGGAAAGCCACCGGCTGTTTCGCCCGTACGGCATCACCGACGCGCAGTTCAACGTGCTCAACGTGCTGGGACCTCAGCCCCAGGGAATGAGCCAGCGCGAACTGAGCGACGCGTTGGTTGTTGATCGTTCCAACATCACCGGCCTGCTCGACCGGATGGAAAAACTCGGCTGGGTGAGACGCGCCGATCATCCGACGGACCGGCGGGTCTACCTGGTGACACTCACGGAAGAAGGGAGGAATCTCTGGCAAAAGGTCCTGCCCGAATACGCGGCGGCGGTGCGGCGTGTCACGGCGGTGGCGCCCGAAAACGAATTGAAGCGCACCCTGGAAACCTTGCGCCGGCTTGAAGCGTCGGCCCGCGAGTGGGGGAGGACCAATGAAGCCTGAGGAACATCTGGCCGAATGGGCCGACGCTTGGGTGGCCGACGGGCTGGTGACGCCGGCCCAGCGGGACGCCATTGTCGCGCGCCATCCGGTCCCGGCGGGAGGGGCCAATCGGTTCCTGGCGATTCTCGCGGGCATCGGGGGCTCGCTGCTCGTCGTCGGTGTGAGCCTGGTCATCAAGGCGAATTGGGACCAACTCGGCGACTGGCTGAAAATCGGCGGATTGCTGGCGCTTCTCGGCGGCAGCTATGCCCTGGGCTGGCGTTTGAAAATCGCGCCCGGCCATTACCCGAAGACGGGCGATGCCTGCTTGATGATGGGAGCAGTCTTTTTCCTCTTGGGGATCACGCTCGTGAGCCAGATCTTCCATCTCGACAGCCGGCCCGCCAACGGCGTTCTGCTCTGGTGGGCCGGCATCGTCGTGCTGCCTTGGATGGTTCAGGCCAAGGGAATGCAATTTGTGAGCGTGATCGCCGGCCTGGTTTGGCTCGGCATGGAACTGGCCGCGGACGACGGCTGGCTGCGACTCGCCGGGACCGGATATCACGTCGACGCCGAATACCTGTTCGCCGCCTGCGGGGTTCTCGTGGGGCTGGCACTGTTGCTCTTTGGGCTGGGTTTGCGCCATGGCCGGCACGGGTTCTTCGCCGGGGTTCACGAGAAAACCGGGCTGCTGCTGGCCTGTGTGTCACTCTATGGGCTCGGCTTCACTTGGTCGGTGCACAAGTGGATGGGGCATGGCTTGGACCGGCCGCGGCTCGAGTCCGTCCTGGCGGTCGCGCTGCTGGCCACGGCCGGCGGTGCGTGGGCGTGGTTGCGCAATTTCGCCGATTTGAAACCGCTGGCGTGGGCTCTGCTGCCTGCCTTGCTGCCAGCCTTTGCGCACCTGCTGGGCCTCGACCTGGGCGATTCAGGCTGGCTATGGGGCGGGCTGGCGTGCCTGGCGCTGTTCCTCTTGAACCTGGGAATGATTCGGACGGGGCTGGCGACCGGGCGCGAGAGCTGGATCAACGTCGGCATCGGATTCATCGCCCTGAATATTATCACCCGCTACTTTCTCCTGTTCGGCTCCATGTTGGACGGTGGCGTGTTTTTCATCGTCACCGGCCTGTTGGTACTCGGGTTGGGCTGGTACCTGGAACGCAAGCGCCGCGCGCTCGTAGGCGCCATGCGGCGGGAGGTGACGTCATGAGTCGCACAGGCAAATGGTTTTGGGCCCTCGTGGCCGCGCAGCTGTGCTTCCTTCTGGCGTGGGCGGGCTATCATGAGGTCCTGCGCCAGCACGCGCCGGTGCTGCTGCTCAAGGCGCGGCCCGTCGACCCGCAGGATTTGCTCAGAGGGGATTACATGACGATCGCCTACAATATCACCGAGGTAGATGTGGTGCCGAATCCGGCCCAAGGCGGCTTTGGCCGTGGAATCTGGGTACTGCTGGAAAAAAGGGATCGCTACTACGTTGCCACGCAGGCCGCCTACGAGAAATTGGCGCCGATGCCCGGCCAGGTGTTGGTGCGAGGCACGATCACGGCCGGCTTGCGCTCCACCGGGAAGGAGCGGGTCGAGTATGGCATCGAGAAATACTTCGTGCCGGAGGGAAAAGGCACGCCGCGCTTCAATCTGATGGAGGTCGAGGTCACCGTCAGCCCCACCCACCGCCTGAACCTCAAGCGGGTTTTGCTCGACGGCAAAGCCTTCCCCTAGAGACTGTTCCAGTCACCCCTGCATGAAGTCACCCCGCATTTCCCTGGCCGCGCTAATGGGCGCGCAGGCTCAGGTCACGTTCAATGACAACGCGGCCAAGTTCATGCTCATCGCCCTCGCGCAGTACCCCGGCGTGCTGCCCGGTACGGATGCCGACACCATCCGCGGATTGCTGAGCGCCCTGCTCATCGTGCCGTTCATCCTGTTCTCGCCCCTGGCCGGGTGGCTGGTGGACCGCTTTCCCAAGAGCCGGGTCCTCAACTACGCCTTGGGCGCGCAGGTGGGCGTCATGGTCCTATTGACGGCGGCCTTGTGGCTCGAATCGGTCTGGGGAGCGGTAGTCTGCTTTTTCCTGCTGGCCCTGCAGGCGACGGTCTTTTCGCCGGCCAAGCGCGGCATTCTGCGGGAAATGGTGGATGCGAAGGGACTGTCCCGCGCCGTCGGCGTGATGGAGATGTTGTCGGTTTGCTTCATCCTCATTGGGATTTTTGCCGGCGGCTGGCTGTTTGACCGGCTGACGGGCCAGGCGCTGGCGGACGGTTTCGTGGGCGGTCATGCCGCGGCGCATGGCGCGCTGGTGACGGCGATCATCCTGACCGTGTTGTCGTTGCTGTCGTGGCTGGTCTTTCAACTGGTGCAGGCGACGTCGGGGCAATCGACCGAGCGGTTTTCCCGGAGTCTTTTTTGGCGCCACGGATCCCAGATCGCGGAGATCTGGCGCGAGCGTCCGCTGCTGCGTTCGACGTTTGGCATCATGTTCTTCTATGGCATCGGCGGCTATCTGCTGGTGCTGCTGATCAAGATGGGCGCCGACCTGCATGAGGGAGGTGGGCTCGGCTCGGCCACTGCGGCGAGCAACATGGCGGCGCTCCTGGGCGTGGGCACCTTGCTGGGCAACCTGGTGGCGGGGCTGTTGTCGCGCCGCGGCGTGGAACTGGGGCTGGCTCCGCTCGGCGGGATCCTGCTGGCGATAGCCCTCTTTGCGCAGGGCGCGATCGGGCAGGCGACCGCCGCCTTCCACGTCTGGCTGGCCGTGGCCGGCTTTGCCTCCGGCCTGTTCCTGGTGCCGTTGTACGCCTTCATCCAGGAAACCTCCGGCGCGCACCGCCGGGGCCGCATCCTGGCGGCCGTCGGCCTGCTCGACAGCCTGGCCGGACTCGCCGGCAATGGGCTTTTTGTCCTTTTGTCCGGCGACAAATGGCTGGACCTGGCCCCCGCGACCCAGCTCTACATCCTGGCGGCCATGTCGGTGGCGATGGTGATCTACGGGTCGTGGCACATCCCGCATCACACCGTGTGCACCGTGATGCGGCTGATCGGTCCCATTTTCTACCGCGTGCGGGTGAAAGGCTGGCAAAACATCCCGTCGGGTGGGGCACTGGTCATCTGCAGCCACCTTTCCTATGTCGACGCGGTCGTGCTCCAGATCGCGGCGCCGCGGCCCATGCGGTTCATCGCCTTCGCCGGTTTCGTGAAAAGCCCGGTCATGCGCTTCGTCTTCCGGGCGGCGGGTGTCATCCCGGTCACGGCGAACAAGCCGATGAAGGGCATCCGCCTGGCGGTGGAAGCCATCCAGAAAGGCGAGCTGGTGTGCGTCTTTCCCGAGGGCGCCATTTCCCGCACCGGCCAGCTGATGATGCTCAAGCGCGGATTCGGGTTGATTGCCGATTCCGCCAGGGCCCCCGTGGTGCCTTCCGTCATCGACGGCCTGTGGGGCTCGATCTATTCCTTCGCGGGCAACAAATACCTCTGGAAATCGCCGCGGCTGATGCCGACGCCAGTCTGCGTGGTGTTCGGCGAACCGATTCCACCCGAACAGGTGAACCTCGACACCGCCCGCCAGCGGTTGTTGGACCTGGGCGAGCAGGCGTTCCAGGAGCGTCCCGTCCTGAAGCGCCACCTGGGCCGCGAGGTCGTGCGGGCGCTGGCCAAGCATCCGCATCGCATTGCCGTGGTGGACCGCACGGCGGCACGCGCGGAGCTGCGCGCGGGCAAACTCCTGGCGGTGGCGGCGACGCTGTCCCGGCGCATCCGCGCGACCGTGCCCGGCCGGCGGGTGGGGATCGTGCTCCCGCCGGGGGCGGGGGCCACCATTGCAAATCTCGCCGTCGCCTGCGCGGGCAAGGTGCCGGTCAACCTTAACTTCACCGCCGGCCGGGCCGCCGTCGAATCGTCGCTCCGGGTCGGCGAGATTGACACGGTGATCACTGCCGACGCGATGAAATCGAAGGTCCCGAATTTCCCGTTCCCGGAGCGGACGCTGGATTTGAAAAAGGAAATCGACGCCGCCGGCGGGAAGACCGCCGTCCTGCCATGGTTGATCGCCGCCTATGTGCTGCCCAACCAATGGGTGGCCAGCCTGATCGGACTTCCGCGCCGCGGTGACCAGGAGGAGGCGGCGCTGCTGTTCACCAGCGGGAGCTCGGGCGAACCCAAGGGCGTCATCCTGACCCATCGCAACATCCTCGCGAATTGCGCGCAGATTTCCTCGCTGTCGATCCTGCCCGCGTCCGCGACCATGCTGGCCTGCCTGCCGATCTTCCATTCCTTCGGCTTCACGGTCACCCTCTGGTACCCGCTCCTGCGCGGCTGCCGGGTCGTCACCGTGCCCAGCCCGCTCGACACCCGGAAGATCGTCGAGGCCATCCAGCAGGAAAAGGCCTCCGTCATGGTGGGCGCGCCGACTTTCATCCGGCCTTTCCTCAAGAAGGCGACAAAGGAAGAGCTCCAGTCCCTCAACCTCGTGGTCACCGGCGCCGAGAAGCTGCCGATGGACCTCTACGACGCGTTCCTGAAGCAGTTCGGCATCGAAATCCTGCAGGGTTACGGGCTGACCGAGACCACGCCCGCGGCCAGCATCAACCAATACCATCCGCCCATCACGACCAGCACGGCGGAACACCAGGAAGGCAAGCGCACGGGCGCCGTCGGCCGGCTCCTGCCGGGCTCGACGGCGCGCATCGTCGACCCCGAAACCGGTGAACAGCTGCCCCTGACCGCCACGGGCATGTTGTGGTTGAAAGGACCGCACGTCTTCCCGGGCTACCTGAAGGACGAGGAAAAGACCGCGGCGGCGCTCAAGGAGGACAACTGGTTTGTCACCGGCGACCTCGGCCGCATCGACGAGGATGGGTTCCTTTTCATCGAGGGACGGCTCTCGCGCTTTTCCAAGATCGGCGGCGAGATGGTGCCCCACGGTACGGTCGAGCAGCGGGTCCTCGCGGCGTTCGGTTGGGAGGAAAGCGAAGGCGCCGTGGCCGTGGTCACCGGAATTCCCGATGCCTCGAAGGGCGAGGCGCTGGTGCTGGTCACGACGAAGGACGTCGCCGCCGCCGACCTGCGGACGAAGCTGCTCGAGGCGGGTTTGCCGAACCTCTGGGTGCCCAAGATCATCATCAAGGTTGCGGCGATCCCCCTCCTCGGCACGGGCAAGACCGACCTGAAGGGCTGCCGGGCGCTGGCGATCGAGCAGGCCGCGGCGTTGTCGGGGGCGTAAGTCCAGCTCGCTGACGATTTATGATTTGCGATTTACGATTTGGGCCGGCGGCGTGAAATCGAAAATCGCGCCTCGTAAATCATGAATGGGCCTCTGCCCTTTCGTGTTTCTCCCGTGCCAGCCACAGCAGGAGGAACGCCGCCGCGCAGAGGACGGTGCACACGACGAAGACGGCGCGATGGCCGAGGCTGTCGGCGATGAGGCCAAACATGAGATAGCCGGCGGTCGATCCGATGCGGTTGGCCGTCTGGTACAGGTTCGTGGCCGTGCCCGGCTGGTCGGGAATGTAACCTTGGAAAAAGGTGATCGCGATGCCCGAGATCACGGCGATCATCGCGGCGCTGAGGATCTGGATCGGGTAGATGTGCCACGGGGCCCGCACGAAGATCAGCAACGCATAGTACGCCACGGCGATGATCACGCCGGCGCGGATCAGGCGGCCCGGGCTGCCGCGCGAGGCGAGCAGGCCGAACCAGAACATGAGCGGCAGTTCAAACACGGGGGCGACGACGTAGGCGATGCCAACCTGTTGTTTCGTGCCCCCCAGCACGCGTTCGATCATCAGCGGCAGGTTCATCATGCCCATGGTCGTGCAGGCGAACACGAGGGCGATCGCGGCGAAATAACAGAGCAGGTCCGGCCGCCGCAGCACGCGGCCGAGCGGGGTGCGGGTCGCGGCGATGGCCGCCGGCGGCGGTCGGGCGGGAATGCACAGCCAGACGATGCCGAGGAGGATCACGAAGAGAAACGCGCAGGCTGAGAAGATGCCCTGGTATCCCGCATGGATCATCACCCACGCGGACACGGCCGGTCCGATCGTCCACGACAGCGAGAACAGCAGGCGGAAAATGTTCATGTAAAGCGGCGCCTCGGCCTGCGGGATCCCATGCCGGGTGATCGCCTCGCGGGCGCAGGCAAAAAGCTGCGTGAAGGTGATCGAGGAGATGCCCAGCGCGATCGCCCCGAGGAGCGTCAGTGCCACGACATTGCGGATATACCCGTAGCCGAGGTACCCGATGAAGCCGGTGACGCAGCCGAGGAGCAGGATCGAGCGGCGGCTGAACCGCGTGTCCGACCAACGCGCCAGCGCCGTGCTGATGACGATGCCGCTGACCGAGGTGATCGTCATGAACACGCCAAAGCCCCAATTGGACATGCCCACGTATTCCGTGCCCCACATCGAGTAGAACGGCGCAACGAACGAATACGCCAGGCCGAGCACGAGATTGCTCAGCAGCAGGATGCCCATCTCGGGCTCGCCCAGCAGGCGCCGCCAAGGCTGGACGAGTTCCTTGATGCCAAAGGGTGCGATCATGTTCGGGGGGATGCGCGCGTATCATGTAGGGTCGCCGCTTGCGGCGACCTCGCGGGCTAGGTCGGCGCAAGCGCCGACCCTACATGAAGAAGACGCGGGCTCAGATCGTCACCGTCTTGAACGACTCGGCCTGCCACAGCGGGTGCTTGGCCTCGGCGGCGAGTTCGTTGAAGGCGGCGATTTCGGCGGCGCTGAAGAGCAGGCCGCCGGCCTTGGCGGTGTGGGCGGCCCAGGTGGCCTCCAGCTGGCCGGGCAGCATGCACTTTTCGTTGCCGTGGCCGAGGACGTCCTGGATGACGGCCTTCACGTTCTGCTGCTGGTTGCGGCCCTTGGCGAAAGCGCCGCCGTTGACGGCATCCGGGTGGATGACCTGGAAGAAGAACACGCAGGTGCCCTTGTCGCCCTCGGCCTTGTCCCAACGGTTCCGGAGGGTGGGCAGCGAGCCGCCGACGAAGCCGCCGACGATCTCGTTGATGAGCGAAAGGCCGTAACCCTTGTGCGCGCCGAAGGGCAGGAGGGAAGTTGCGAGGTTGGGATCGGTGGTCGGATTGCCGTCCTTGTCCACGGCGGCCATCGGCGGCAGCTGCTTGCCCTCGCGTTTGAGCTGCTGGACGCGGCCCATGGCGACGACGGATGTCGCCCAATCGATGACGATGGGATAACCGACGGCTTCGGTGGTCGGGAAGCCCCACGAATGGGGATTGGTGCCGAGGGTGGGGAACTTGCCGCCGAAGGGCACGACCTCCGCCAGCGCCGCGGTGCAGTTGGTGTAGGCGATGTAGCCGCGCTTGGCGGCGTCCATCACGTAACCGCCGCCCCAGAGATAGTGGAACGCGTTGTCGACGGACACCGTGCCGACGCCGTATTCGTCGGCGAGGCGGATGGCCTCGTTCATGGCGCGGTAGGCCGTGGACTGGCCGAGCTTCCTGTTTGCGTTCCAGATCTTGGCCGCCGGGAAGCGTGAGGGCTTCGCTTCGATCCTGGCGCCGGGCACGCAGCCTTTGGAGCCGGAGCCGAATAGATGGTCGAGGTGCAGGGCCTTGATGCCGTTGTGCGTGCGGATGCCATGGCGGGTGGCATCGGCGCAGACGATGGCGCCCTCGCGGGATTCGTCGGCATCGAATCCGCGATGCTGGTAGGCCGCCTGGACGAGTGCGTTGTGCTGGTACTCGGGGACGATGAAGAATTGTTCGGGCATGGGTGGTGAAGTTGAGCGTTGAAGGCTGAGGAAAGTTGAGGGCCGGAAAGCGGAGAGTCCCTCGACTCTCGGCCCTCAACCCTCCACTCGCAAGGGCGTCAAACGACCTTGCGCACCGGCACCTCGGGGTTGATCTGGGCCAGGGGCTTTTCGCCGTGCATGGCGCGGATGAGATTGGTCACGGCGGCGGTGGCCTGGCGGACCACGCTCTCGTAGGTGCGGGAGCCGACGTGGGGCGTGCAGACGACATTCGGCAGCTTGAGCAGCGGGTGATCCGGCGCCGGAGGCTCGGAATCCAGCACGTCGGTGCCGTAGCCGCCGACCTGGCCGGATTTCAGCGCCGCCACGAGGTCGGCCGTGTGCACGACTTCGCCGCGAGCGCAATTGAGGATCAGCACGCCTTTCTTCATTTTCGGGAAGGACTTCGCGCTGATCATGTCGCGCGTCTCGGGCGTGAGGTTGGTGTGAAGGGAGATGTAATCGGACGCGGCGTAGATCTCGTCGACGGACGCCGCTCGCTTCACGTTGTTGGCCGCGGCGAACTTCTCGTCCCAATAGACGTCGAAGGCGATGACGTTCATGCCGAAGGCGCGGGCGCGAACGGCGACTTCCTTGCCGATGCGGCCGAGGCCGATGATGCCGATGGTCTTTTCGAGCAGTTCATGGCCGGTTTTGCGCTTCCAGCCGTTGGCCCGGGTCGAGTCGGTGTGGAAGAGCAGGTTTTTCTCCAGCGCCAGCAGGAGCAGGAAGGTATGCTCGGCCACCGTCGTGTGGTTGACCCCCGGGGTGAAGAGCAGCGGCAGGCCGAATTCGGTGCAGGACTTCACGTCGATCTTGTCCACGCCGATGCCGTATTTGCTGATGACCTTGAGGCGGGGCCGCGCCTTTTCGAGCACCGCGCGCGTGATCATGTCGTCGCCGCAGATGTAGCCGTCGATGTCGCCGACGAGTTTCAGCGTGTCGGCCTCGTTGAGCGGGCCGCGGGCCGTGATGACCTCCCAACCGGTGTCGGCCAGCAGCTTGTGGTGGCCGCCGGGAGTGTCTTGAAAGGAAGTGGTCGTGAGGAGAATGCGGGTCATGGGAAGGCGAATGTGAACACACGCCACCCGCTCACTCAAAGCGAAACTTGCCGCCAGCCTGTCATGCGAGTTGCGCTGATGGGAATTATTTCGTTGGTTGTTGGTTCGCTAATGAAAACTCCTGCGCAAGTCGCTGCGTCCCTAAAGCGTCGGTTGGGCGCATGCGTTGACACCTCCGAAAAAGGCCGCTGGGCGGCCTCGTTTGACAGCAGCAAGATTTCCTTCCTGCCCGATGCGGTCGTCACCCCGCGGAAGGAAGCCGACATCGGCGTTGTGCTGGCACTGGCCAACCAGCACCGGGTGCCGGTGACCGTGCGTGGCCGGGGAACCACCCTCATGGGCTCGGCGGCGCCGGTGCGCGGGGGGTGGGTGATCGACATGCTGCGCCTGGCGAAGGTGCGAATCGACGCCGACGCCGGCATGGCCCACGTCGAGGCTGGCGCCACCACCGCATCGGTCCAGCGGGCCGCCGAGGCGCAGGGCTGGTTCTATCCGCCGGATCCATCTTCGAAGGAATATTGCACCATCGGGGGCAACATCGCCTGCAACGCCGGCGGCATGCATGGCGGCAAGTACGGCGTCACGCGGGACTTCGTCGTGGCCTTGCGCGGATACCTGCCGACCGGCGAACTGGTGCAGTGGGGGACGGCCACCAAGAAGTTTTCCGCAGGCTTCAACCTGCGCGACCTGTGGATCGGCAGCGAGGGCATGCTGGGAGTTGTCACCGGTGCCGTCTTGAAGCTCGTCCCGCTGCCCGCTGCGCGTTGGACGTTGCTGACCTCGTTCGCCGACGAGATCGCGGCGCTCAAGTCCGCACGGGCGCTTTTCCGCGCCCGCGTGCAACCGGCGATCTGCGAATTCCTCGACCGCGAAAGCGTCCTCTGCGCGGAGCGCGCCACCGGGAAGACCGTGTTTCCGGGGCAATCGGGCCGGCCGGTGATCCTGCTGGAGCTGGCGGGGTCGCGGGCGGAGGTCGACGAATTGAAGCGGGAAGTGCTGGCCTGGGCGCAGGCCAACGCATTTGCCTACAAGGAGGCGCAGAGCCGGGCCGAGGTGGAGGAGTTGTGGGCCGTGCGGCGGAAATGCTCGGGCGCGATGTTCGAGCTGGGCGACGCGAAGCTGAACGAGGACATCGTCGTCCCGATGAAAAACTACGAGAAGTTCGCCCGTTACATCACGAGGCTGAAACGGAAATCCGGCCTGCCGATCCCGACCTTCGGTCACCTCGCCGATGGCAACCTGCACGTGAACATCATGTACCATCGCGCCGATGCCGGCGAAACCCGCGCGGCCGAGGCCGCTGTGCAGAACCTGATGGAGACGGTCGTCGGCCTGGGCGGCGCCATCTCGGGCGAACATGGCATCGGCCTCGCCAAGACGCCCTTCCTCCGCCTGCAGCACAACCCTGCCCAGGTCCGCGCCATGCAGGCGGTGAAAAAGGCCCTCGACCCCCGCGGCATCCTGAATCCCGGCAAGATGTTCCAGGAAGTCCGCATCTGGAAGTACCCGAAGCTGCAGCTCAAGCTGCCCTGGGATCACAAGTGACGCGTCGCCCCGCCGATGCGTCATCCTGGGCGAAACAAAGTTGGTGCGGGTTGCGTCGGTGAGATGATCCGAAAATACCTCTTGATGTAGGAGGGGCTTTAGGCCCGACACGATCGCGGCATCGCCACGGGCCGTGACACGACACCCCGCGCCAATCCGGTCCGTGATATGATTTCGGTTTTGCCAGTGGTTCCACCGCGAAGTGTGGCATGCCAACCGTGGATGTCTCAACAACGCCATGCCCCGTCTGCCGGCCGGGATGCCAGGCGAGTTTGGATTTGCAGGGAAATTGGCCGGCGGAAAGATCACGTTCATATGTCCGAGCCCGCGTCCGCCCGCCGTCCGATCAAAGCCAGGGATACACGATGGGCGGCGGCGATTGCCACCTGGATGGCTGGCCAGGGAATCAGGCCGAACACGATCTCGGTGTGCAGCGCGCTATTTGCCGGACTGGCAGGTTTTGCTCTCTGGCTGACTCCCAATGTCGGCGCGGGGGCGGGGAGCGGGCTCTTTTTGCTGGCGGCCGGCGGCATTCAGCTGCGGTTGCTCTGCAACCTGTTCGACGGGATGGTGGCCATCGAAGGCGGTTTCAAGACCAAGTCGGGTGACATCTTCAACGAGTTGCCGGACCGCTTCGCCGATGTGTTCGTGCTGGTCGGCTGCGGCTATGCCGCCGGACGGCTGCCGGGCGGCGTGATGCTCGGCTGGCTGGCCGCGGTACTGGCGGTCGGCACGGCCTACGTTCGTGCACTTGGCGCGTCCGTGGGCGTGGGCCAGTGTTTCCTCGGGCCGATGGCCAAGCAGCACCGGATGGCGACCGTGACGCTCGCCAGCCTGGCTTGCACGGCGCTGGTTTTTCACGGATGGGCGGCCTGGGGCATGGGGGCCGCGCTGGTGGTCGTGGTGGCGGGCGGCGCGGTCACGATTGCGCGGCGCGCACTCTGGATCGTGCGCGCGCTGGAGGCGCGGCCGTGATCGCGCGCAGCCTGATCACGGGCCTGGTCCGCTTGCTGACCGGGGTGCGGGCTACCTGGACGGTTGGGGTGCCGGAAACGGCGCAGTGCGTATACTTTGCCAACCACACGAGCAATCTCGACGCGGTGGTGGTCTGGACAGCCTTGCCGGAATCCATTCGCGTGCGCACCCGTCCCGTGGCGGCGCGTGACTACTGGTCCGGCGGCTGGATTCGACCTTACCTCGCCCGCGAGGTCTTCCGCGCGGTGCTAATTGAGCGCAAAAACGTCACCGTGAAGAATAACCCGCTCACTCCCATGCTCGCCGCGCTCGACGAAGGCAGCTCACTCATTATTTTCCCGGAAGGGGGGCGCATGGAGGGCGGCGCCCCGGCCCGTTCAAGAGCGGAATCTATCACCTCGCGCAGCATCGGCCCGACGTGAAGCTCGTTCCGGTGTGGATCGACAATATCAACCGCGTCCTGCCCAAGGGGGAGGTTCTGCCCGTGCCCCTGCTGGGCAGCGTGACCGTCGGGGCGCCCCTGGAGGCGGCCGCCGATGAAACCCGCGAGGCTTTCCTGACCCGGGCCCGCACGGCACTGATGAGCTTGGGAGGAGTGGGCGCATGAACCTGGATCGCGAGCTGTTGTTGCTGGGCGCCGGGATCGGCGGCTTGCTCGTGGCAAGTTCCGTGCTCGGCGCCATGCTGCACCAGACCGCGCGTTCCGAGGCGGGACGCGCGACGGTCGCCAATCTCAACGCCCGGATCCGAGCCTGGTGGGTGATGGCGGCGATCATCGGCCTCGCCGTGCTGTGCGGCCGCCTGGGAGTCGTGATTTTGTTCGGGGTGGTGTCCTTCCTAGCCTTGCGCGAATTCATCACGCTGACCCCGACGAAGCGTGGCGATCATCGGGCTTTGTTCTGGGCCTTTTTCGTCATCACCCCGGCGCAATACTACTTTGTCGCGACGGATTGGTACGGGATGTTCTCCATTTTCATCCCCGTGTACGTGTTCCTGTTCATCCCGATCCGCCTGGCCCTGGCCGGGGACTGCGATCGCTTTCTGGAACGCTCGGCCATGACGCAATGGGGCCTGATGGTCTGCACCTATTGCCTCAGTTACATCCCGGCGTTGGTTACGCTCAAAATCAGCGGCTACGAGGGACAAAACATCAAGTTGATCGTATACTTGCTCGCCGTCGCCCAGCTCAGCGACGTCTTCCAATACGTTTGGGGCAAAACCCTCGGCCGCCACAAGATCGCCCCCGTCGTCAGCCCGAGCAAGACGTGGGAGGGCCTTGTCGGCGGCGCGTTGACGGCCACGGTGCTGGGCGCGGCTTTGTGGTGGGTCACGCCGTTTCTGCCCTGGCAATCGGCGGTCCTGTCACTCGCCATCACGCTGGCGGGTTTCTTCGGCGGCCTGGTGATGTCGGCGATCAAGCGCGACCGCGGGGTCAAGGATTATGGCAACTTGATCGAAGGGCACGGCGGCGTGATGGACCGCGTGGATTCGCTGTGTTTTGCCGCCCCGGTTTTCTTTCACGCGGTGCGATATTTCTTCGCCTAGGGTCGGGCGTTGGTTACAGCCGGTTTGCACTGGCGGGAGTTTCGGTCATGCTTGACGGCGTTTCCCGATGCCAGCCCGCCCCGCTGGTCCAAGCTTACCCCTTCGTCTTCCATGAACCGTTGTTTCCGCCGCGTGCGCTCAACTCTATCCAACCATGGGTGATCGCGTCACCATGGCGGACATTGCCCGGCAGGCGGGCGTGCACACCACCACGGTCTCCCTGGCGTTGCGCAATCATCCCAGCCTGCCGGCGTCGACGCGGGAACGCCTCCGCACCCTGGCGGAGAAGATGGGTTACCGGCCGGACCCGGCGATGCGCGCGCTCATTTCCTATCGCCAGGGCAAGCAGCGGCGGCGCGTCCAGTCGCGGCTGGCTTACCTCACCCACTGGAACTCGCGCTGGGGCTGGAAGGAGGCGGTTGGCCACGACCAGTTTCACCAGGGCGCGTCGACGCGGGCCGACCAGCTGGGCTACGAGTTGGAGCATTTCTGGCTCGGCGAGGCGGGGATGACCCATAAACGGCTGG
Organism: Lacunisphaera sp.; assembly: GCA_035549955.1. Taxonomy (GTDB): domain Bacteria; phylum Verrucomicrobiota; class Verrucomicrobiia; order Opitutales; family Opitutaceae; genus Lacunisphaera. The sequence continues at coordinate 52,708 of DASZPS010000236.1, forward strand.
GTGACATCCTCGCGGCGCGCGGCATCTCGGGCGTGATCGTGGCCTCGCACGTCGAGGAAAACGACATTCCGCTCGGTTTTGACTGGAGCAAGTTTTGCGCGGTCAAGATCGACTTCTTCCCGGTCGCCACGGAGCTCCATAACGTAACCAACGACCAGCGGGCAATCATGCACCTGGCCGTCCAACGCGCGCTGGCGGCGGGTTACCGGCGGATCGGCGCGGTGATTCCGAGCTGGTGGGACCGCGGCGCGCGGCTGGCCTGGTCGGCCGGATTCCTCGCGTCCCAGCAATTCCTGCCCCCGGCCGATCGCATTCCCCTGCTGGACTATCCGGAGAAACATGCTGCGCGGCTGCACGGGAACGCCCACTCCGTGCAGAAGTTCGATCCGTCACCGGTCGCGCGCTGGCTCGAGCGACACCGGCCGGAGGTCCTCATCAGTTACCTGCCGTTCGTGAAGGCCGCGCTCGACCAGCTGGGCGTATCGGTGCCGCGCGACCTGGCATATGTGGACGTGTTCCTCGAGCCCGGCACGGATCCCCGGGTGGCGGGTGTCCGCCAGAATTGCATTCGCGTCGGTGAACTCGCGATGGAAATCCTCGCCGGGCAGCTGCAACAGAATGTGTTTGGCCTGCCGCCGATGCCAACCACGACGATGGTCGAGGGTACCTGGCGGGACGGGGAGTCGCTCCCGAGGCGGGTCGCTGCGAACTGAGGCGGTGATGGCCGGCCATTGGGTTGACAGGGGAGTATCCAATTCTGCTCCCCGTTCCTGGTTTCGAGGCAGCTTCCGAACCAACTCCGGCATCTTTCAGGCCTGAGGGTCCAGGTTGCTTTTTCTTCCGTTCGTTCTGTCCGGCTGGCGCACTCTTTCGTTGCATCCGGCCCCGGCCATTTCAATTTCGGCCCTGCCTAACCCCCGATGTCGTCTCCCGCTGATCCCGTCCTTCCGATTGCCATTCGCCCGGTGAAAAAGCTCATGGCCGCCAACCGCAGCGAGATCGCCGTGCGCATTTTCCGCGCCGGCACCGAACTCGGCCTGCGTACCGTGGCCATCTTCGCCCAGGAGGACCGGCTCAGCATCCATCGCTACAAGGCCGACGAGGCTTATCAGGTCGGGCAGGGGAAGGGGCCGGTCGCCGCCTACCTCGACATCGACAGCATCGTCGACGTGGCCCGCGCCCGCGGCGTCGACGCCATCCACCCCGGCTACGGGTTTCTCTCGGAGAATGCGGCCTTCGCGCGCGCGGTCGAGGCCGCGGGCATCACCTGGGTCGGTCCGCGGCCGGAATTGCTGGAGATGATGGGCGACAAGACTGCCGCCCGCGCCCTGGCCAAGAAAATCAAGGTGCCGGTCCTGCCCGGCACCGAGGAGCCGTTAACCGATCGTGACGAGGCGCTGAAGATCGCGAAGGAGATCGGCTTCCCCCTCATCATCAAGGCGGCTTTCGGCGGCGGCGGCCGCGGTATGCGCGTGGTCCACAAGGCCGGCGACCTGGCCGCGCTCCTCGACGAGGCGCAGGGCGAGGCCGGCCGGGCCTTCGGCAACCCGGCGGTTTTCCTCGAGAAATACATCCCGCGGGCGAAGCACATCGAAGTGCAGGTGCTCGGCGACAAGCACGGCAATGTCATCCACCTTTATGAGCGCGACTGCTCCGTGCAGCGGCGCCACCAGAAGGTCGTGGAAGTGGCGCCCAGCTACGGCCTGCCCAAGCAGGTCATCAGCGAACTGTGCGAGGCCGCCGCGCGGATGGCCCGCACCGTCAAGTACGACAACGCCGGCACCATCGAATTCCTCTACGACCTGGACCGGCATGAGTGGTTCTTCATCGAGATGAATCCGCGCATCCAGGTGGAGCACACGGTCACCGAGGTCGTGACCGGCCTCGACCTGGTGCGGGCGCAGATCCTCATTGCCCAGGGGCATGAGTTGCACTCGCCCGACGTGGGCATGCCCCCGCAATATGCGGTGCCCTGCAACGGGTACGCCATCCAGTGCCGCATCACGACCGAGGACCCGGCCAACAAGTTCATCCCCGATTACGGCCGCATCATGGCCTATCGCTCGCCCGGCGGCCTGGGCATCCGCCTCGACGGCGGCATGGGTTTTTCGGGCGCGGTCATCACGCCGTTTTACGACTCGATGCTGGTGAAGGTCATTTCGAGCGCCACCACCTACGAAGCCGCGCTGCAGCGCACGCACCGGGCGCTGTCGGAGTTCCGCATCCGCGGGGTGAAGACGAACATCCCGTTCCTCGAAAACCTCATCGCGCACCCGCTCTTCCGGTCCGGCGAGGCGACGACGACGCTCATCGACACGTCGCCGGAGCTTTTCACCTTCAAGGCCCGCCGCGACCGCGCGACGAAGCTGCTGAATTTCCTCGGCAACGTCATCGTCAACGGCAACCCGCACGCCAAGGGCTTTCGCCCGGACAAGCCGTTTCCCGTCCCGGCGGCGCCGCTTGCCGCGCCGGGGGCGCCGGCCGCGGGCACGCGCCAGCTCCTCCTCGAACTGGGGCCGAGGAAATTCGCGGCGTGGACCCTGAAGCAGAAACGCCTGTTGGTCACGGACACGACTTTCCGCGACGCCCACCAGTCGCTGATGGCCACGCGGGTGCGCTCCTACGACATGCTCGCCTGCGCCGGGGCCTTCGCGCAACAGGCGCCGGGGCTTTTCTCCCTGGAAATGTGGGGCGGTGCCACCTTCGACACCGCCATGCGGTTCCTGAATGAGGATCCGTGGGACCGCCTGCGCCAGCTCCGCGCCCGCGTGCCCAACATCTGCTTCCAGATGCTGCTGCGCGGCGCGAACGCCGTCGGCTACACCAACTACCCGGACCACGTCGTTGCGGGCTTCGTGCGCCATTCCGCGGAGACGGGCATGGATATCTTCCGGATCTTCGACTCGCTGAACTACCTGCCCAACCTGCGCGTCGCCATGGAGGCCGTGCAGGAGACCCATGCCATTTGCGAGGCCGCGCTCTGCTACACGGGCGACATCATCGACGAGCGGCGGGACAAGTTCTCGCTGAAGTACTACGTGAAGCTCGCCAAGGAACTGGAGCGCATGGGCGCGCATTTCCTCGCGATCAAGGATATGGCGGGCCTCTGCCGGCCGTACGCCGCCCAAAAGCTCGTGAAGACATTGCGGGACGAGGTGGGCCTGCCGATCCATTTCCACACGCACGACACCAGCGGCATCGCCGCGGCCTCGGTCCTGCGCGCCGCCGACGCCGGGGTGAACGTCGTCGACCTGGCCCTCGCCGCGATGAGCGGCAGCACGTCGCAGCCGAATTTGAATTCCATTGTCGCCGCCCTCCAAAATACCCCGCGGGACACGGGACTGGATCTCGACCGGCTCAACGCGTTTTCCGACTACTGGGAGCAGGTGCGCGACGTCTATCGACCCTTCGACACCGCCCCGCGCACCGGCTCGGCGGAGGTCTACCTGCATGAGATGCCGGGTGGGCAATACACGAATCTGCGCGAGCAGGCCGCCTCGATGGGCCTGTCCCACCGCTGGCCCGAGATAGCCCGCACCTACGCCGAGGTGAACCAGCTCGTCGGCGACATCGTGAAGGTCACGCCCTCGTCCAAGGTCGTCGGCGACCTCGCCCTCTTCCTCTTTACCCGCGGCATCAAGCCGGCCGACGTGGTCAACCTGGAGCCGGGCGCCACGCCATTCCCGGAGAGCGTCATCGACATGCTCACCGGCGGCCTGGGCTGGCCGGAAGGCGGCTGGCCGGAGCCGATGTGGCGCGCCGTGCTGGGCGAAAAGCGCTTCAAGGAAGCGAAGGCGAAGTACCGAGCGAGCCTCAAGAATTCAGAATCCAGAATCCAGAAGAAGGACGGTGAAACCGAACTCGCGAAGCTGCGGGCCGAACTCAGCGAGAAACTCAAGCATCCGGCGACCGACGACGACCTGTATTCCCACCTGATGTACCCGGCGGTTTTCGCCGACTTCGCCAAGCACCAGCGCGAGTTTGGCGACGTCAGCGTGCTGCCGACCTCGGCGTTTCTCTATGGCCTGAGGCCCGGCGAGGAGATTTCCGTGGAGATCGAGGAGGGCAAGGTGCTCATCATCCGCCTCGTGAGCGTCGGCGCCCCCGACAAGGACGGCCGCTGCGCGATCAACTACGAGTTGAACGGCATCAACCGGGAGGCCTTCGTGGTCAACAAGAGCGTGGCCCCCAAGTCGAAGGCCCGCGCCAAGGCCGACCTGGCCGACCCGCTGCAGGTCGCCGCACCCATCCCGGGCTTGATCGTAGTGATGTCGACTTCGGTCGGCGCGAAGGTGGCCAAGGGCGACAAGCTCTTCATGATGGAAGCGATGAAGATGCAAACCACAGTCTACGCCTCGGCGGACGGCTTCATCGCCGAGGTCAACGCCGGTGTCGGCGACGTCGTCGAAGCCAAGGACCTGATCGTCAGGCTGCGGAGTTGAAAGACGGCCATAGAAAGAAGCGAAGCAGCTGAGCCGATTTGGAATGTAGGGTCGGCGCTTGCGCCGACCTCATGCGCGAGGTTGGCCCAAGGGCCGACCCTACAGTCGATCCGGAATACCCTTGGGCCAGGTCGTGCGCCCACCGCCTCGCCCCGTGGCTTCTTAGCTTTTTGGTGGCTTCCCCCTCCGCCTGCTGGACCGGGGCAAATTGACCAGCCCAAAATTGCCGTTGTGAGCAAGTTTTCCGGGGGAAAAACGCCCTTTTTTCCGTTGCGCCGGCCATGCCCGCTCCCTCAATTCTCCGCTTTAAGCCATAATGCATCTCAAGGCGCTCAAGCTCCACGGTTTCAAAAGTTTTGCGGACAACACGACCCTCAGTTTTCAGCCCGGAGTGACGGCCATCGTCGGTCCCAACGGCTGCGGCAAGAGCAACATCGCCGACGCCATCCGCTGGGTGCTCGGCGAACAGAGCGCCAAGGCCCTCCGCGGCGGCAAGATGCAGGACGTGATCTTCGAGGGCGCCGACACCCGCAAGCCTGCCCAATTCTCCGAGGTGGCCCTGCTGCTCACCGAATGCGAAAAACAGCTCGGCAGCGATTTCCACGAGATTGAGATCATGCGCCGGGTGAACCGCGACGGCGGCGGCGAATACTATTTCAACGGCCAGCCCTGCCGCCTGAAGGACATCCACAAGCTTTTCATGGATACCGGCGTGGGCCGGACCAGCTACTCGATCATGGCGCAGGGCCAGATCGACCAGATCTTGTCGTCGAAGCCCGAGGAACGCCGCGTCGTGTTCGAGGAGGCGGCTGGCATCACGAAGTACAAGAGCCAGCGGCGCGAGGCCATGAACAAGCTGGCGCTCACGGAGCAGAACCTCGCGCGTGTGTCCGACGTCATCAACGAAGTGGCCCGCCAGATCGGTTCGCTGAAGCGCCAGGCGTCGAAGGCCATGCGCTTCAAGCGCCTCAGCTTCCGCCTCCGGCAGCTGGCCCTCGCCCAGGCGCACTACCAGTGGCTCGGGCTCAGCACTTCGCTGGCCGAACTCGAGGGCAAGGTCACCGATTTGCGCGCCGAGGCCGACGCCCGTCGCGCCACGCTGGAGGAGAAATCCCGCGGCCTCGACGAGCACAAGTCGCAGCGCCAGACGCTCTCCCAGCGCGTGCAGGACGCCCAGCAGGCGGTCTTCGACCTGCGTTCCCAAAAGGAAGCCGCCGAGAACCAGTCCGGCCTCGCCGAGGTCAAGCGCACGGGCCTCATCGAGCGCCTTGATGCCGGCAAGGACGACCTCTCGGAGCTTGAGATGCAGCTGAAGGAACTCGCCTCGCAGGTGGACACAGGTTCCCAGGACAAGCAGATGCAGCTTTCGCTGCTCGGCAGTTCCGACGCCGTATTCCAGGACCGCAACCGCGAGTTGGCCGTCATCGAAGGCGAACTGACCAAGGCGGAGCAGCAGCTCAGCCAGGAAAAATTCCACCTCCTGCAGGTCGAGAGCACGGTTGCCCGGCTCCGCACCGACAGCTCCGGCCTCGAGGTCGACGCCCGCACCAGCCAGCACAAGTACGACACGCTTTCGCAGGAACTCGCGCAATTGCGCGCCGCGGTCGAGACCGCCGCCGCCGCCCTTGCCGAGGCCAGCCAGAAGGTCCAGGAGGCGCGGGCGGCCCAAAGCCGGGCCACCAACGAGGCGCAGGCCGCGCAATCCGCGCTGCAGGAAGCCACCCAGAAATTCCGCGAAGCGCAGCGCAAGTTGCAGGAGATCGATCGCGGGCTCGCCCAGAAGACCGCCCGCCTGAAATTGCTCCAACAACTGCAGGAAAAGTGGGAAGGCTTTGGCGAAGGCGCCAAGGCGCTGCTGTCCGGCCGTTTCGCCGGCCTGCTCGGCGAACAGAAATTCACCCCGATCACGCAAGGCTTGGAAGTCCGTGCCGAGTACGCCAAGGCCCTCGAGGCCCTCCTCGGCGCCTCGGTCGAGGCGATCAGCGTCGCCGACCTCGGCACCGCGCAGAAGATCCTCAGCCAGCTCGAAGCCGACAAAGTTGGCAGCGTCTGTCTTCAGATTCCCGGTGTGGCCGGGGTCGCTGACCCCGGTGCGGTGCTGCCCGCCGGCCTCAAGCCCGCGACCGACGCCGTCGCCAACCTCGACTCCTCACATCCGGCCGCGTCAGTGCTGTCCGCCTGCTATCTCGCCGATGACCTGGGCGCGTTCCTCGAGTACTGGAAGGCCAACCCGGCCTTCAGCTTTCTCATGGTGGCCACGCCCAAGGGCGACCTCGTCGACCGGCGCGGACTGATCTACGGCGGGCACCACAAGAAGCCGGCCAACAGCATCGTCCAGCGCGAGGTGGATTTGCGGGAGACGGGCAAGGCCGTCGTGGCCGAACAGAAGGCCCACGACGAGCAGCGCGCCCTGATCGACCAGCTCAACGCGGTGCTCGCCGAGGCGGAGCAGACGCTCGAGCTGCGTCGCAAGGAGGTCCTCACGTCGTCGCAGCACGCCGCCGCCCTCCACACCGAGGAGAAGAACGCGCAGCGTTCGCTCGACGACGCGCGCAGCAAGCTCCAGCGGATGGAAAACGAGCTGGCCAACCTCAAGCGCGACCACGAGGAGGCGCTTGCCCGCCTGGCCAAGGCGCAAGCCCAACTGGCGGAGGTCACGACCGCGGTCGAAGCCCAGAAGCAGAAGATCACCGGGGTGGAACAGGGGATCGCCGACAAGCGCGCCGACCGCGACCAGAAGAAGGAATCGCTCGCGCAGGCCCGCCTGGACCTTGCCGACCGCCGCCAGAAGGTCGAGGTGCTCGACCGCGGCCTCACCGAAATGGAGCGGCGCCGGGTACAGCTCGCCGATTTGCACGACCAGCGTTCGATCGAGATTGAGACCTGGACCGAGCAGATCGCCCAGTTGGAGCGCGACAGCGAGGAACAGAAGCGCCGCGCCGGCGAGATCGCGACCACCCTGGCCGTTGCCCAGGGGAACGTGGACCAGTCGCGCACGGAATTGGCCCACGTCGAACAGGGAATCGCGCGCGTCGAATCCGGCCTCAGTTCGATCCGCGTGGAGGCCGAGACGGCCATGGCCGAGCTGTCCAAGAACGAGGTCAAGGTCGCCGAAACACGCGCGCGCGTGCAGTTCCTCACCGAGGAAGTCACCCACGAGTTCCAGGTGGATGTTTCCACCCTGAACTGGCGGCAGTTGCTCTGGCATGCGGACGACGAACCCCCGGGGATGAAGGATCTGGATCTGGATGACGAGGAGGAGGGAGCAGGGAGCAAGGAGCAGGGAGCCGTAGCCGGGGTCGTTGACCCCGGTGCCTCCCCGACCGGGGTCAACGACCCCGGCTACAACAAGCCGAAGCGCCGGAAGAAGAAGGAAAACAAGGGCGAGGCCACCGAGGCGGATCTCGCCGCGCTCGATTCCACCGATTGGGCCGCGATCAAGGCCGAGGTGGAAGCCTTGCGCCAGCGCATCGGGACCATGGGCGCCGTCAACCTCGTGGCGATCGAGGAGTATTCCGAACTGAAGCAGCGCTACGAGTTTCTCAAGACCCAGAACGACGACCTCGCCAGCGCGAAGGCACAGCTGCTCAAGGCGATCGACGACATCAACCAGACATCGCTCGAGCAGTTCAAGGTCACGTTTGACCAGATCCGCAAGAACTTCGCCTACACGTTCCAAATCCTGTTCGGCGGCGGCCGGGCGGAGATCGAACTTGTGACGGCCGAGGACCCGCTCGAAAGCGGCATCGAAATCGTCGCCCAGCCCCCGGGCACCAAGCTCAAGGGCATCACCCTCCTTTCCGGCGGCCAGAAGACGCTCACCGCGGTGGCGCTGCTCTTCGCGCTCTACATGGTGAAGCCGTCGCCGTTCTGCCTGCTGGACGAGTTGGACGCGCCGCTCGACGAATCGAACATCCACCGCTTCACCAATCTGCTGAAGCAGTTCGTGAAGGAATCCCAGTTCATCATCATCACCCACAACAAGAGCACGATCGCCGCCGCAGACGCGATTTATGGCGTCACGATGCAGGAGCGCGGCGTGTCGAAGACGCTCTCGATGAAGTTCGACCAGCACAAGGGCGAGGCCGAGGCGCTGCCTGTCACGATCGCCGATTCCGTCCGCAACGCGAAGCCGCAGGCGCCGGTGGAAGCGTGATGCACGTTCTTCACGCGGGAGATTCGGCTCCCGGCCGAACTTTGCCTTGAAATGGAGGGTCGGCCCTTGGGCCGGCCTCGCGCCCGAGGCCGTCGCAAGCGACGACCCTACAGCCGAACAATGAACGCAAAGGTGGAACGGCCCGACCCCGGGACGTTTTTCCGACAATCCTAGATCGTGAATTCGCTTCGGACCATTGCCCGTGATTTCCAGATCTTCAGGTTTCACATTGCCCAAGCCTGGCTTCAGGTCTCCATTTCGCCCTGATTTCAGGTGGTAATTCGCCAGCCATTTGCGTCGAGAGTGCAATGTCGTGGCCATGACAATCTCCGGGCTGGCCTGAACCGGCGCGTTCCATAAAAGTCGCCCTATGAGCAAGCCTCAGGACACGGAAGGCCTGACGGGAAATTTCCAGGACCTGTTCGACGCGGAATGCCAGCGATTGGGTTTGCCGCCGGATGCCGTGAGGCGGCCGGAACCTGCGCCGCAGCAGGCGGGCAGGAAATCCACGCGCGAACCTTGGATCCAGTTCACCACGCGGGACCTGTTCGGTGTGGCCTTTTCCGGCGGGGGCATCCGCAGCGCGACGTTCAACCTGGGCTTGCTCCAGGCGATGGCGCGGCTGCGCGTCCTCGACCACGTGCATTACCTTTCGACGGTCTCGGGTGGCGGTTACGTGGGCTCGTTCTGGACGACCTGGCTGCACCGCAACGCGGCCAGGAAACCCGACCTCCGGTTTCCCGCGGTGGAAACCCCCGGAGCCGCCGCGGCGCGCGACCCGGAGCCGTTCGAGGTGCGGCACCTGCGTGAGTTCAGCCGTTTCCTCATGCCGCGCCTGGGATTTTGGTACCATGAGACTTGGGCGGCGGTGGTGGTTATCCTGGCGGGTCTCATCCCGTCACTGACGGCCGCCCTGTCCGTTCTGTTGTTGGCGGTGTATGTCGGCGTCTTGGTGAGCCTGTTGTTGCTGTCCGCGACCGCGACCTGGAGCACGATCGTCTTCATCGTGGTCACGGGCCTGATTCACACCGCCTCCGAGTACGTCTGGCTCAGCAGCGGCAAAAGCGGCGCCAACAAACAGAATCCCTGGCCGTTCATCGTGCTCGCCCCGCTCGCGGTCATGTTGTGCACGGTCGCGTGGATGTATCTCCGCACGGGCGACCTCATGCCGATCCCGATCGAGCGCAGCCTCAACCTGACCGACTTCTGGCGCATTGCGCAGGCCACCGTGCAATCCGGCCAGAGCTTGCACAAGCAACTGCTGCTTCCGGCCGCCGCCTGGCTGTTCGGGGCTGCCGTCCTTCTCCTCGTACGGGGCCTGGTCATCGGCCGGCTGGCCCACCGGAAGAGTTTCACCGCGTGGTCCGAAGCGGTCGATCGTTCCGTCGCGCGGTGCCTGGTGCCAACCGTCATCGTGGGCCTGATGGCCTCCCTGTGGGTTGGCTCGGAGTGGCTGACCAAGCGATTCGGCTTCGGCAGCCACGTGGGCTCCGTGGCGCTGAGTTCCGGTGCGGGGGCGATCTTTTTCCTGCTGCGTGACTGGCTCGCCAAACCCGTGGAGGAAACCAACGCCAGCAACCTGTGGGATTGGGCGCGGATGTACCTGAAGCCGCTGCTGCCGCAACTGGCGGCCCTGGCGGCCGTGTTCGGTTTGCTGCTGCTGGCCATGCTGACCGTACGTTCCCTGGGCACGGCGGGACACTTCGGGACCGGCCTGACGGCGGCGGGTGCGATCATGCTGGCGACCTTGCTGCTGTTCAATCCGGCACGGGTGGGCTTGCACGATTTCTACCGGGCGCGGATCAGCCGCTGCTTCCTCGGGGCGACGCACGCGAGCGACGCCAAGGCCAGCAGCGCAACCAGCGAACAGCCGGATGACGACGTCACCCTCGGCGAGTTGCGGCAGGGGTCGGTCCAGCCGATGGCAGCCGCCGCGGCCGCCCCGGGTTCCGTCACCGGCTCGCCAGGCGAAGTCACGCCAACCGCCCCTCCGCCCGGGCCGGTTCATCTCGTGTGCTGCGCGGCGAACAGCCTGTCCGGTGATCCTTTGTCCAATCTTTACCGGGGCGCCCGCAGCGTGACGATTTCGCCGCTGGGCATCGCCTTGGGCGACGAGTATGCGCGGGCCGACGAGTTGCGCCTGTCGAGCGCGGTTACGGCGTCGGCCGCGGCGTTCAACTCCCAGATGGGTTCCATTTCGATGGCGGTCGGGCCGGCGGTGTCGTTCGTAATGAGCGCGCTGAATCTGCGGCTCGGCCTGTGGGTCTCGCATCCGGGCAAGCCCGACGTGCGATTCGCCAACCTGGTGGGCCTGCCATTCTTCTTCGAGATGTTCGGCCGTTCAAAATGCGAACCGCTGAACCCGCAAGCCGGCGCCCAGCCGGTGGCGGGCGATGCGCCCGGCGGGGACCAGCAGCGGGATCTCACGCAAAAAACCGCGCACGCCCAGGGGCGCCTCCTGCGCTGGCTCAAGGACATCGGCCGCGAGTTCAGCTACCTGCACCTGTCGGACGGCGGGCATTTCGAGAACCTGGCGCTGTACGAATTGGTGCGGCGCCATTGCCGGTACGTGATCGTATCGGACTGCGGGGCGGATGCGGACGTGGCGTTTGACGACCTGGCCAACGCCATCCGGCGGATCCGGGAGGACTTCGGGGTAGAAGTGGAGGTCGACGTCGAACCCTTGCGGCCGGACGAGCATGGGCATTCGGCGCAGCACGCCGTGGTGGGAACGATCCACTACGATGGGCTCAACGGCACGGACAAGGGCTGCCTGATCTATTTCAAGCCGACCCTGACGGGCGACGAGCCGCCGGACGTACTGCAGTACCGGACGCGCAACACGACCTTCCCGCACGAGAGCACCGGGGACCAGTTCTACGACGAGGCGCAATGGGAGTCTTACCGGCGGTTGGGCGAGCATTGCGGCGCGGTGGTGTTGCGCGCCGGGGAGTTCGATATTTCGAAGCGCGCCAACTTCGCGGACAACCTGTTCCTCGATGTCAGCAAGCGCTGGCAGCGCAACCAGGAGCAGCACCGGCAGGTATTCCTCGACCTGACGGCGCGGTGCAACGAACTCGAGACGGACCTGCGGGAGAACGCGCCGGACGGATTGCTCGGCGAACTGTTTCCCGAGCTGGCCGGCGCGCCGGCGGCTGCGCCCGCGCGGGAAAAGGCAGCGGGGTCGGACGAGGGCGCGGACCGGGTCCGCACCATCTTCTACCTGATGCGCGTGATCCAGATCATGGAGGATGCGTGGGCCGGCGCGGAACTCGACGAATACTGGTCGCACCCGGTGAATTCCGGATGGATGAGCTATTTCCAGCGCTGGGCGTCGACGCCGACTTTCCGCCATTGGTGGCCGATCCTGCGGCCGATCTACGGCGACGGATTCCGGACCTTCGTGAAGGAGCGCTTCGAGATCCGGTTGCAGCGCGGGACCAATGTCCAGGGACAGCCCAGCGCGCGGATGCACCTCCAGCCACTCGGCGAGATGCGCGCCTTCCCGGATGGGCATGTCTGGACGCAGTGGAAGATCCGTCGCGGGGTCCCGAAGCTCGACGGGAAGTTGGGCTTGCAGTTCAACCTGACGCTGGAGCCGGTGGGAAGTTATCCGGCCGGCGACCCGCTGGCGGTGGGATTCCTGCTGTACGAACGCCATGGCAGCGCCGGGCAGCGCAGCGCCGGGTGGCACCACCGCGAAATGTACGTGCCCGAATCGCTGGACGGTTCGGGGATCTACGCGCGCTTCCTGGAGTCGGTGATCAACTATTTCTGCTTCGAGGAGGCGGACCTCGGGGAGCTATGGGTGGACATTGTCGAAGGTGACCCGACGGGACGTGCCAGCCAGTACCGGCCGAACCGGGCGGTCCGCCTTGAACGGGTGAAGACCATCAGCTTCTACAAGAGCCGTGGCTTCGCCTACCTGCCGGACAACCCGCAGCGGCTGCGGTTGGACCTAGCGGAAGCCCGCTACGAGCGCCGGCTGAATCCGACGAATCCGCCAATGGCGGTGACCAAGGATGTAGGCCCACAGGCCAAGGTCTAACCCGCATATTTCACACCCAGAGGTGTGAAACATGCGCCTTGGCGGGCCGACCTTGTCGGGGCGCGCCGCGACAAAGTCGCTCCGCCCGGAGGGCGGACGGACATTTTGCTGATTGGATCGCCCCAGACTGTGAAATGTCCGGGCTAGTGCAGCCGTCTTGACCGGAACAGCAGGCGATAGACGATCAACAGCGCGACCGCGCCGATGACGGATGCCACGAAGCCGGCGGGTTCACTTGAGCCATACCAGCCCGCCGCGCGTCCGACCCAGCCGGCCAACAGGGCGCCGGCGATGCCGAGCACCGCGGTGATGATGAAACCGCCCGGGTCATTGCCGGGCATGAGAAACTTCGCGACAATGCCGATGACCAGACCGATAGCGATGATGGCGAGGATTGACATGGTGATGCAGGGTTGAGGGAGGCGTGGGATGGGAAATCCAGCTGATCGCACGGCGGATCCAACTCCGGCTGGGCCGGGCGCCGCCGGTAGGACGGTCCTTCCATCCATTCGTGGTTCAAAAATTAGACACAGAGGCGCTTTTTTGGGCTCACAATTCCGTTGGTTTGAACCGCAGGACTGCAGAACTTTCGCTCAATCGCTCCGCGGAAGTGACTCGTTGGATTGACCGAACACTTGGTGCATCTGTGTGCCGGCACTTTAGCGCAGCCGGAAGCGCGCCGCCATCGGGGAAACTGCGGTCGGGGCGTTCGGGGAATCGGGGGGCAGATAGCTCAAGGCCTCCTCCGGTTTTGTTTCGTAAGGACGCAGTTGGCAGGGCCCATTCCGCGCGGAGCATGCAATCCTCGTCACGTGCACCGACCAGAGAATCCCGCATACCGGGATTGGGCTACGCAAGGCGAAGGCCTACCGCTTGCGGTCCACCGCCTCCTTGATCTTTGCCACGTCGATCTTGCCCATTTCCATCATGGCCTCGAAGGCGCGCTTGGCCTTGGCGCCGCCGGCGGCCATGGCGTCGCTCAGGATGCGCGGCGTTATTTGCCAGGAGAGGCCCCAGCGGTCCTTGCACCAGCCGCACTGGCTCTCCTCGCCGCCATTCTTGACGATGGCGTTCCAGTAGCGGTCGGTCTCCTCCTGCGTGTCGGTGGCCACCTGGAAGGAGAACGCCTCGCTGTGCTTGAAGGCATCGCCGCCGTTGATGCCGATGCAGGGGATGCCCATCACGGTAAACTCGACGGTCAGCACGTCGCCTTTCTTGCCCATGGGGTAATCGGATGGGGCCTTGAATACCCCGGTCACCTTGCTGTTCGGGAACGTCTTCGCATAAAACTTCGCCGCGTCCTGGGCGTCGTGGTTGTACCAAAGGCAGACGATATTCTTGGGATGTGTTTTCATGGATTGGGTCGGGGTGGAATTCAAGTTGCAGGACTCGGGTTTCTCCGAGTGTCCAGTGTTTCAACGAACGACCCGAATGCAAACGGACAGGGAATCGAAGTGCCCACGCGAAGGCGCGAAGACTGCGAAGCTGGGGGCCCAGCTCCCGCCGGGCCGTTGCTCCACAAGGTTGGGATCGGTCCTAGGGCCGACCTTGCGCGCGAAGTCAGGTAGGTCGGGGTTTGTCCCCGGCCCGTTCGGATGCCGCCGGACGTAAAGCCCGACCTGCCAGCACCGCGACATCCCCGCCACGGTCACTTCGCCTTGGATTTTTCGACCTTTTCCGTCTGCTCGAGGATCGCCTGTTCCAGCCGGGTGTGGCGATCGGCCAGCTCCATGAGGCGACGCCGGTCTTCCGGGGAGACGTCGTTGGGATTGTCCGCCGCGTCGCGGGTTGCCTTGGCGGCTTCACGGAGGGCGGCCTTCCGATCATTGGTCTCCTTCATTTCGGCCAGCACGGACCGGATGTCGTCCTGGGTCGACTCCGACGCTTGCTGCAGCACGAGCTGGGCAAGGGCTTCGACATCGGCGCCGGTTGCGTCCGGCTGGCTTCCGGCCAGTAAATCAGTGGCGGCGCGGCGCGCCGAGGCCGTTGACAGGTCCGAGCCATGGGCGAGCTGGACGCCGGCGGCGTGGATCCGCTCAGGAGCAATCACGGGCTTGGTGCGCATCGGCGCCACGTTGGCGGGCGTCGGCTGCGGTTTGGCGACTTTGGCGGGGCCCGAGGGCATTTCCGGTGTATTCCCGGTCCGGGCCTGGAGCGATTGGATGCGGTATTGCAGCAACTGCATTTGCCCATCGAAGTTGTTCAACTGGGTCTGGAGGCCAGCGATCTCGGCGCGTAACGCGGCGGCCTCGGCGCTACCCGACGCCAATCGTGCCAGGGCTGCCTGCTTTTCCCGGCGGGCGCGCCGCACCGCTTCGCGTTGCGGTTTCAGCTCATTGAGCTGGTTCTGGAGCCGGGCGATCTCCGCCTGCACGTCCCCGTCGTTCACGTGCTCGGTCGCGCCGATCACGTGCTCGAGCGAACCTTCGGACACGGCCTGGGGTTTGGACGCAGCCGGACCGGCGATGGCTTGGACCGGTTTACCCGGGTCGCCCGCCGCGAGCCGGAGCGCGGGCATTGTCAGGGCGATGGAGGCAATGCAGGAGCGAAATACCGGGCGCATGGCAGGTAGGAACAGATGCCGGAACGCCCCGTCATGTCGACGGGCAAACAGCGCGGCCCGAATTTGAACCACTAATTCACACGAAGGATTGGGCAGAACTCACCACCGGATACGGAGTCCCCCGAAGAGCTACTCTGGAGGGCCCGCGTCTCGGCGGGCCGCACCTTGCAGCCGGGGTCGCTGGCCCGGCCAGGAGAGTCCACTCGCGGCCTGCTTCAGCGAGGCCAGCTACAGCAGAAGGCATGGCCCAACGGGACGGGAGCCCTCCAACGGGGAGTGGGAATCGTGAAAACTGGAAATCGTGAAATCCTGAATCGTGAAATCGTTTCGAACCAACTTCTGAGATTTCACAATTTTCAGTTCAAGATTCCCTATCCCTTTCCCGCCGCCTCCAGCCGTTGCCGCACGAACGTGATATGCACCTTGAGTTCGTAGAACTGGTCGGCGAATGAGGCCGGAATCCGGAGCTGGTTGACCAGCTGCTCGACCTCGTCGAGGCGCTGGTTCAGTTCCTGCACGCGCTCGGGGGTGACTTTGCCAAAGAGGTCGCGCTCGATGCGCAGCAGTGGCCGGTAGCATCGGTAAATCCGCAGGCGGACACCGAGCTGATACGCGACGGGCAGCAGCCTTAGCACCGGCAATAACACGAGCGCCAGCGGCACAATGGCGAGGAGCAGGCGGTTCACCAGGTTGGCGATCCAGAAGTTGTCGATCACGCGGTAGGCGAATCCCTTGCCCGCCTTGTAGTATCGGACGGCGTCGGCGCTGAGCGGGAATTCGTGTTCGAGCGGCGCAGGGAACTCGCCGCGCTTCTGGAGGATGCCGGCCTTGCCGTGGACCTCCTGGGCCACTTCGAGCAACAAATCGGAAAGCGCCGGGTTGAGGTCGTCGCGGGCGACGAGCTCCACGGTCGGACCGACCAGCTCGACATCGGTCGCCGGCAGGTCCTTGCCGAGATCGAACGAGCCTTCAGGGAGGAAGATCTTGTTCAGGAACGGATAACGGCGGACATACGCGTCGGCCTGGCGGAAATGCAGGAGGTGGATGTCCGGGTTTCGCACCAGTTCGCGCAAGGTCTGCGTCGAGGCCGAGTCGCCCATGAGGAAGACGGCGTCGAGTTTGCCGTCGAGGAGCGCAGCGGTGGCGGCGGCGGAATCGAGGTCGGAAAAGACCGACGGCGCACCGGTGATGCCGTTGGCGGTGAGCAGGCGCAGGGCAATGGCGCGCGTCGCGCTGCCGGGTCCGCCGATGGCGATGCGCTGTCCGGCGAAGTCTGCCAGGCGAGCCTCGGGTGCGGCGTTGCGATAGAAGACGAGCAGCGGCTGGTAGGCGACGCTGCCGAGGGATTCCAACCCGGCGAGGTTCTGGCCTTCGGTGATCCCGCCGGTGACGAAGCCGATGTCCACACGGTTGGTGGTCGAGCGGAGCTTTTCCAGGTTGTCGAGCGATCCCGTCGACGTTTTCACCGTCAAAGTCACGCCATGTTCGGCGAGGGCTTTCTGATAAGCCTCGGCCCAGCGGGCGAACGAGCTCCCGGCCGGTCCGCTGGTTAGGACGAGCTGGCGAGGCGGCGCCGATCGCACGACCCAGATGGCGGCGAGGACCATCAGGACCGAGAAGAGCAGCACGACGGCGGAGGCCAATCCCGGACTGAAGCCGAAAGTCTCAATGAGAGCTGTGACGACGGCGGGCCGTTTGCGGGCAGTGGGAGGATTCACGGGGCAAAATTTGTGTCGGGCGGGAAAGGCCGCAAACAAAGAAAGCCGGGTGATCCACCACAGAATGCACGGAACAAACAGAAGGAATCTGCTGGAGGGCCCGGCTCCAGTCGCCGCCAAGGGTTTCGGATTTCCGAAGATGGTCGCAGGATTCGTCTTCCCGCTCAGTGCCTCTGCATCAGCTCCAGCAGCTTCCGATCGAGCTTCTGGCCATGCCAGTCCTCGTAGGCGACATCGGCGCGGCCGGAATTGAGCACCCCAAAATCGCCGTCGAACTCCCAGAGCGCGTAGCCGATCCCGTTTCGCGTGAGGATGTCGAGGACATCGCCGAACCACGCCAGGAAGACGGCGTGCGGTGTTTGGTTCCAGCAGCCGCATTCCCCGCAATGCACGCCCACGCCCTGGTTCTTGAGCGCGATCCACGGGGCGTAGAATTCCTCGAGCATGGCCCGGCTGAGCAGTTCCTTGCGCGTGGTCACCTTGCCCGTGGCGGCGTCGACGTTGCGCCACTCGACCTCCCCCGGCCAGCGCGGCGTGGGCAGGTGGTCCACGTCCTTGAAGGCCCAGGGTGCCTTGTAGTGCGAGATCAGGCCCGGATGGTAGCCGCGGCAGCTCTGGCCGATGTCGAGGTCGGCGAGTTCGGGAATGACCTTCGTGCCGACGTCGTTGCCGTCGGCAATGACGAGGTGCGCCGGGTTGGCGGCGCGAATGGCGGCCGCCGCGGCCTCCGCGACCCGGCGATAGACGGCGCCCGGGACAGTGCTGCGGGCGGAATGCTGGTCATTCATGTCCTCGCGCATGCTCGGCTCGTTGACGAGGTCGAAGCTGATGCGCTGGGCGGACACGCCCGCGTAGCGCCTGGCCCAGTGGCTCCAGTGCGCACAAAAGGCGTCGAGCGCCGCCGCGTCCCGCCAGAGGTTGTAGGGCTCATGGAATCCCGCGTTGACGCAGTAACCCGGGGCGCGATGCAGGTTCAGGCTGACGTGCAGCCCGTGCTGGTGCGCCAAGGTTACCAGCCGGTCGATCTCCTCCACCCGTCGCGAGTTGAAGTGGAGGACGTCGTCCGGCTTGAGTGGCTTGCCCCGGTCGAAATCGAGGTAGTACGGATAGGCCATGGGCAGCCGCACAAAATCGAACCCCCAGTCGGCCATCCAGCGGAGCTGTTCCGCCGTGGTGCGCTGGGTTCTATTGGCCGGATCCGGCGAAAAGAAATCGAGCAAATTGAACCCCCGCCACCGCGGCAGCCGGTTGGGCTTGGTCGTCGGCTCGCCTCCCTGCGTGCGCAGCGCCGAAGCCAGGCCGAGGCCAGCCACGGCCAGGGCGGAAGTCTGAATGAACCGACGGCGGGGGATGGAGTGTGGCATGGGCAACGCGGGTTGAACCAACAGACTAAGAGTTCCCGCCAGTTGGAAAAGTGCGATCATTGGCGTCGTTGGATTCAGAAATTCCAGTAATCGCCTGCATGAAACATACCGAAATGGCCTTGTGGAGGGCCCGCGTCCTCGCGGGCCGTGCCTTGCAATGTAGGGTCGGCCTTTGGGCCGACCTCACTCCCGGGGTAGCTGCAACCAACATCCTTGGAACGATTCCATCGACTACGAAATCTTCGCCGCCTCTTCAGACCCTAAACACACCCCGCCCTCCGGGCACCACTCTCAAGCCGGAACGATTCAGTTCGAAGTGGAGCGACCTGCTCCTCAGGGCGCTTTTTTCGCAGCGGACGTCCTCAGCGCGTTGGGGAGCAACGCGCTCCACCATTTGTGGTCGGCGATTTCCATATCGCCGACAAGGACGCACGAGGCGGGCGAACCTGGCGTCGGTGTGGAAACCGACGCCCACCTATTGAATTGTTCCGGCTCAACAGGGGACCCTTGTTTTCAGAGGTTTGGCTCCCGTTTCGAGGGGGCGCGAAGCGACGGCGTGTGTAAAGCTATTGCGCGAAACTCAATGGACTAACGTGAGGAGGAATCCCGGCGTGCCGGGATTGGGCGCAGGCAAGACTGCGCTCCTACGGTGTCACGCAAAAGGCGCGACCCGGGTGGGTCGCGCCTTCTTTGCTTGCCCATCCGTGGGGTAGGTTCGGACGGGAAAGGGTGTTTGGGGTCCAGGGTCTGCTGAGTCCCATGGCCTATCGCCCGTGCGGCGGGCCGCGCTCAGTGCCCGTGCTTCTTCTTCGCGGCGCCTTCTTCGCCGGGGGCGGCCTCGCTGATCATGTCGGCGGGGACATTCGAGAGGGCTTCCTCCATCGTGGTGAGGCCCATCTGGACCTTCAGCATGGAGTCCTGGTGCATCGTCTTCATGCCGGTCTTCATGCAGACGCGCTTCAGGTCGGCCACTTCGACCTCGGCGTTGATGGCCTCGACGATCTCCTCGCAGTTGACCATCAGCTCGTGGATGCCCACGCGGCCCTTGTAGCCGTTGCCGCCGCAGACGTGGCAGCCGCCGGCCGCAGCCTTGAAGATCTCGGGCGGCTCCTTCAGGTCGAGCGCCTTCATGATGATCTCCGCCTCGCGGCCCTCGGGCTTGTACTTCACCTTGCAGTTCTTGCAGACGCGGCGCATGAGGCGCTGCGCACACACGCACACGAGTGCGGCGGAGATATTGAACGGTTCGATGCCCATTTCGCCCATACGGGAAACGGTCGACGGGGCGTCGTTGGTGTGGAGCGTGGACACGAGCAAGTGGCCGGTGAGGGCCGCTTCGCAGGCGATCTGGGCCGTTTCCTTGTCGCGGATTTCGCCCACGAGGATGATGTCGGGGTCCATACGCAGGTAGCAGCGGAGCGCGCGCTGGAAATCCAGGCCGATCTGCTTGTTCATCTGCATCTGGTTCAGGCCGGGGAGCGTGTACTCGATCGGGTCCTCGGCCGTCTGGATGTTCACGTCGGGCGTGTTGATCTCGGCCAGCGCGGCGTAAAGCGTCATCGACTTGCCTGAGCCGGTCGGCCCGCAGTGCAGGATCATGCCGTAGGGCTGGCGGACACACTCGCGGTACTTCGCGAGGTTCGCCTCCGAGAAGCCGAGCTGCGGGAGCGGCAGCGTGGTCTTCTGCTTGTCGAGGATACGCATGACCACCTTCTCGCCGTGGTTCATCGGGCCGGTGGCGACGCGCAAGTCGATATCGATGTTTTTCTTCGTGAACTTCTTGAACACGATACGTCCGTCCTGCGGGAGGCGGCGTTCCGAGATGTCCAGGTTGCACATGATCTTCAGGCGGGCGACCATGCCGAACGAAACCTGCTTGGGGAGGCGCATCTTCTCCTGGCACATGCCGTCGATGCGGTACCGGACCAGGAGGTCCTTTTCCATCGGCTCGATGTGGATATCGGAGGCGCCCGACACGTAGGCGTCCTCGATGATGCGGTTGGTGAGCTGGATGATCGGCGCGGAGTCCTCGCTCTCGAGATCGGCGGCCTTGACCTCGCTGCCGCCGCCCTCGGTATAGGCGCCGGCGATCAGGTCCTTCACTTCGTCCATGTCGACCTCGGCCGCCTCCTCGCCGGCCTTCTTGGTCGCGCCGGCCTTCTCGCCGAAGAACTTCTTGAGCAGGGCGTCGAGCAGGCTGGCGGGGATGACGCGGACGTCGTCGATCATCATCTCCGTGGCCTGGGAGAATGACTCGCGCTTCGCGTAGTCCAGCGGGTTGGTCATCAGGACCGAGCACGAGTTGTTGCCGGTCTTCTTGACGGGGAAGATGGCCTCCCGGCGGATGACGGCGTCGCCGGTGATTTCGACGAGCTTTTCGTCGATTTCCTGCAGGTCCTCGATCTTGGTGACGAGGGGCAGCTCGGTGAACTTCGAGACGAACTTGGCGGTGTCCTCGGGGGTGAGCTGGAATTTCGGGTCCAGCATGCGCTGGATGAGCGTGGAGGAGTACTCGGCGACCTCGATGAGGACGCTGAGGTCCTTCGGGGTGAATTGGCCGCCGGTGCCGGCGGAGGGCTCCTTGTTGAGCACCTGGATGGCGCCGATGACGATGTTGGTCTTGAGCGGGACCGTGAGCATCGAGTTCACCTCGAAGCCGACCTCCATCTTCTTGAGCGACGCGGCGTCGGCGCCCTTGCCGCTGAAGAAGAGCGGCTCGCCGGACTGGATGACCTTGCCGACGTTGCCGGTGCCGGCGGGGAGCTTGAGGGTGAGGAGCTTTTTCTGGGTTTCCTTGAACTGCAGCTCCTTGTCCTTGTCCTGGCCCCAGAGGGTCGGAGAGTAGTAAACCTGCTTGAACGCGATCTCGCCGCCCTCGACGAGGTAGAGGGTCATGGACTGGGCTTGCAGCGACTCGACGACCTTGCTGGCGGTCAGCTCGATGACGGTGTTGACGTCCTCCCGGCTCGGCGCGGGCTTCGAAATGACCTTGATGAGGAGCGAGCGGCGCAGCGTGCCGGTGAGATTGCTGGAAGTAGCCATGGGAAGGAGATTAAGGGCCGGTTGGTGAATCCGGCGGGCGTGTGTCAGCGATTGAAAATCGTGCTTGCTTGTAAGGTCTGATTTACGCGTGGTCGAGGGAGAACTTTCGGATGATTCGGTGGCTAAAAAATCTTTTGTTGGGCACGCGTGCCGCACCTGTCCGGGCCGTGGCGACGGAGGCTGGCGCCAGGGGCGAACAGGCGGCCGCGGACTTTTTACGCACGAAGCGCGGCTTCGCGATTGTCACCCGGAATTGGCGCAACCCCCGCGACCTGCGCGACGAGATTGACGTGGTGTGCCGGGACGGCGACGTGCTGGTGTTTGTCGAAGTGAAAGCGCGCGCCGCCGGCGCGATGGTTAACGGCTACCAGGCGGTTGATGAACGCAAGAAGCGCGCGCTGCGGCGCAGTGTGCAGGCGTATCTCGGGCAGCTGACGCCGCCGCCACGGACGTTCCGGCTCGATATTGTCGAGGTGACGATGAGCGAGCGCCTGCCGCCGCAGGTGATGCATTACGAGAATGCGCCGTTGTTCCCGAAAGGGTACGTGGCGGCGCGCCAGACGGCGGTGCCGTTTGCCGGAGGCGAAGGGAAACCTGAGGCCTGAGATCGGGCGATGGGCGGAAAATTGCAGGGGCGCAGACTTGCCCGTTCGACGAGCTCAGGGCCTTGAACCTGCCGAAAGGCTGCGCCCAATCCCGGCCAGGTGGGGTTCTCTGGTCAGTGCACGTGACGAGGATTCCGCGCTGCGCGCGGAATGGGCGCAGCAAGACTGCGCTCCTACGACTCGGGTGGAGCGGCCTGACCTCAGGGCGTTGTTCGGGTGTTATCGGTAGCGGCGGTCTGCGACCGCCGGGTTTGGTGCGATCCCATGTCGGGTCGTTGCCCGCGACGACCTCGGGCGTTAGGTCGGCCCCGGGGACGACCCTGCATTTCAAAACCGCATGTCAGTCGATCCTGGTCGGGCAAAAGCCTGGCCCCCCGGGGATTTGTCCCTGGGTCTTGGTGTTTTGGGTCCGCTCCGGCGGGTCATGTGTGTCACAAGTCGACGGCATTTCGGAATAAGTTCTTGCGGGGGTTCTCCAACGGGCAGACCTTCCCCGGCAAATATGGCAGAAGAAACCCGCCACCCGTTTTTGCATGGCCTCAGCAAGCACCGCGGTTCGCCACCGACTGTCGTCGTCATTTTCGGCGCCTCGGGCGACCTCACGGCCCGCAAGCTCATTCCCGCGATCTACAACCTGGCGCACGACGGCCTGCTGCCGGCGGACTTCTACCTCATCGGTTTCGGCCGCAAGCCGATCCCCGACGCCGAATTCCAGAAGATCGCGGCCGGCGCCATCAAGGAATTCTCCCGCCGCGAGCCGAGTCCCGACGTCTGGAACCGCCTCGCGCCGCGCACGCTGTACGTGAGCGGCGGCTACGACGAGAAGGCCGCGTTCGATCGCCTCGGTGCGCGCATCGCGGGCCTGGAAAAGGAAATCGGCCAGCAACTCCAGGCGCTTTTCTACATCTCCACGCCGCCGACGGTCTTCGCGCCGATCATCCAGAACCTGGGCGCAAGCGGCCTGGCCGGCAAGTACCGCGGTCGCCGCGACCAGTCGAAGTGCATCATCGAAAAACCGTTCGGCCGCGACCTGGCCAGCGCCCAGGCGTTGAACCGCGAGCTGACCACGGTGTTCGACGAGTCGCAGGTTTTCCGCATCGACCACTACCTGGGCAAGGAGACCGTGCAGGACCTGCTGGTGCAGCGCTTCGCGAACTCGATCTTCGAGCCGATCTGGAACCGCAATTTCATCGACCACGTCCAGATCACCGTCGCGGAGCAGGTCGGCGTCGAATCGCGGGCGGGTTACTACGAGTCGAGTGGCGCGCTGCGTGACATGATCCAGAACCACACGATGCAGCTCCTCGCCCTCACGGCCATGGAGCCGCCCGTGTCGATGGACGCCGAGTCCATGCGCGACGAGAAAGTGAAGGTGCTCAAGGCCATCCATCCGCTGCGGCTTGACCCCGACAGCCGCCTCAACGACGTGGCCCGCGCGCAATACGGCGACGGTCTGATCGCCGGCCAGCCGGTTAAGGGTTACCTGCAGGAGGAAGGTGTCGCGCCGAACTCGAACACCGAGACCTATGCCGCGCTCCGAATCAGCATCAACAACTGGCGGTGGCAGGGCGTGCCGTTCTACCTGCGCTCGGGCAAGCACATGGCGCGCCGCGTCAGCGAGATCGCGATCCGCTTCAAGCGCGCCCCCGGCAGCCTGTTCGCCGAGTCGGACCGTTTCCAGCTGGCGGCCAACACGCTGGCATTCCAGATCCAGCCGGACGAGGGCCTGAGCCTGATCCTCAACGCCAAGATTCCCGGCCTCGAGACGCGCACACAACCGGTGAAGATGAACTTCAAGTACTCGACGACCTTCGGCTCCAACACGCCCGAGGCCTACGAGCGCCTGGTGCTCGATGCCATGATCGGTGACGGCACGTTGTTCATCCGCGGCGACGAGACCGAGCGGTCCTGGCAGCTCATCACGCCGATCCACGAATACTGGGCCGGGCAGGGCCGCAAGGGCCTCGACACCTACACCTCCGGCTCCTGGGGCCCGAAGTCCGCCGACGACCTGCTGGCGGTGGATGGGCATAGCTGGCGCGAGCCATGACCGCCTACAGCGGCACAGATGTCGAAAGCCGAATGTGGAGGGTCGAACGCATGAAGATTTCAAAACGCTGTTGGGAACCGTCGTTTGGTTGCTTGGGCATTCGCCTTTCGACCTTCGCCTCTCGACCTGATTCTTCCCATGCCTGAACTCTTCGATGCGTTGCCCGGACAGGAGGTGCCCGTCGGGGGGATCTCGGCCGGCTTTCGGAAACTCTGGGCCGACACGCCGGCGGAGGAAGCCCGCGCGGTGCAGCTCAACCTGGTGCTGCACCTGGGGCGCAAGTCGTCGGCGGGCGACGCGTTGGTGCAGTTCAAGAACACGCTGAACTTCGCCCGGCGTTACCCGTGCCGCGTCGTCGTGCTCTGCCCGGATTACGCGGAAAACGCGGCCCCGGAAATGCGCGCGAAGATCTACGGGGAATGCTTTTTCGGAAAGGCGAAGAACGACACGCGCTGCGTCGAGTTCGTGCTGCTGCACTACACGATGCCGGTCCGGCAGCACCTGGAGAACGAGGTGTCGGTGTGCCTGTCGACCGACCTCCCGCTGTACTATTGGGCGCACGGTTTCGCGGAATCGCGGCGGCTGGCCGACTACCATTACCTGCTGACGCGGTCGAAGCGCGTGCTGTTCGACAGCGCGATCGCGCCGCCCGACACCTTCACGTACCCGTGGCCGAACCAGTCGGCGGTGCGCGACCTGGCGTACACGCGGACGCTGCCGCTGCGGCAAAACCTCGGACAGTTCCTCAGCCGGTATTCGCCGGCGCTGATCGGCGAAGGCCTCAAGACGGTCACGCTGCGCCACCAGGCGAGCTACGCAGCGGAGGCGGGCTGCCTCCTCGGGTGGATCAAGAAGGGGCTGGCGCGCGGCGGCACGCAACTCGGGCCGATCGCGTTCGCGGTGAAGCCCGAGCAATGCCAGGGCTGCCTGGAGCTGAGTTTCGGGTATGCCGATCCGAAGAAGATCTTCACTTGGGAGGCCGACCTCGCGAAGAACCACGCGCAATTCACCGGCGATCTCGGCACCGGCCGGACCACGCTCGCCGTCGGCGCGCATTTGCTCGCGCCCGAGATGGCATTGAGCGAAGCGATGTTTTTCTAGGAAAGTAGCGAGTAATGAGTAGTGGGCAGCGAGTAGGGGTGTAGGAGCGCAGACTTGCTGCGCCCAAGTCGAGCGAAGCTCGACTTCATGGTTCATTCGGTCGCGAAAGGGCCGCGTCCCCCGGGGACCGCGGTGGGCGCACCCTTTCGGCGCCACCCAAGGCCCTGAGCCGGTCGAACGGGCAAGACTGCGCTCAGACGATGGAGGGGTAACAGCCTGAGCGCCCTTCGCTCCGGTTGCGGCGGGCTGTGACCGCCGGCTTTGGAGAGACCGCATTGGAGGTCGTTGCTTGGGACGGCTTCGCCCGTTAGGTCGGCCCAAGGGCCGACCCTGCATTTTCCCTGGAGGGCCCAGCTCCAGCCGAGCCGCGGCACATCGGGAGACGTGCTCTCCACGCAGAACGCAGGACTGAAAGTCCCGTCTCCGTCACGGCGAAATGCCGCTCCTTCGGGTCCGCCGTCGCGTGGTCTTTGGTCCCGCAGTCCGATGGTCCTTCCGCCGTCCACCCCACATCGGGCTTGGCAGGTGTTACTTCTCCGCGTCATCCTGCGCGCGCCATGCCCATCGCCGACCCAGCGCCGGACGCCGCCCCTGCCGCGGCTGCGGGGGTAGCCGCCGTCCGGCGCTCGCGCCCGATTTACCGGGTGTTTGTCAGCTCAACGTGGATGGACCTGCAGCCGGAACGCAAGGCGGTGATGGAGGCGCTGAACCGCATGGAGGAAATGCGATTCGTCGGCATGGAGTTCTTCGGCAATCGGCCGGATGACACGCATGACGCCTCGATCGACCAGGTCGACCTGTGTGAAGTGTTTGTGGGCATCATCGGCCATCGTTACGGCTCGGGCATCACGGAGGCGGAATACCGGAGGGCGCGCGGCCACGGCCTGCCATGTTTCATCTATTTCAAGCGCGGCGCGGCGGCCTCGCCGGTGCAATCAGACAACGACCCCGCGCTCGCGGCAAAACTGGAGGCCTTCAAGCGCGACCTGTTGCGCGACCACACGGTAAAGGAGTTCGACCGCCCCGACGAACTGGCGGCCAACGCCACGGCGGACCTGCACAATTGGGTGGCGGCGCGGTGGATTTCCCTCGAACGCCCCGAGTCGGCCACCGGCGCCACAGGCCGCCCGCGCGCCGCTGCGCCCGACGCCGACCGGACGAACGTGCTGCGCCTGCTGGAGCGCATCGACCAGGATTGGGTCAAGGGTGTGCTTGAGGCGTCGCTGCACCATCGTGCCTGGCTGGAGCTGGGGCTCGACTGGCGCGAGGATGCGGTCGAGCACCCGTGGGACCGGATTGTCGTCGCGCCGAATCGGCCGATCCAGACGCTGAGCAAGGAGGACAGCATCGCGGGTGTGTTTGACGCCGCGCAAAACACCTTGCTCGTGCTCGGCGAGCCCGGGGCCGGCAAGACGACGACGGTGCTCGAACTGGCGCGCGACCTGATTGCCCGCGTCCGGGAAGCCGCCACCGCGCCGGCGCCGGTCGTGCTGGCGCTGTCAACCTGGCGCGGTCAGCACAAGAATTTGCTCGACTGGCTGGTCGCCGAACTGGGCCTGCGCTACCAGGTGCCGAAGCGCGTGGCCACGCACTGGCTGGAGGAGGGCCGGCTGGTTCTGCTCCTCGACGGACTCGACGAAGTGGTGCCGGGACGCCGCGCGGCTTGCGTGGATGCGATCAACGCGTTCGTCGAAGCGCATCCGCCGGCGGGCCTGGCGGTGACCTGTCGCGTCGCGGAATACAACGCCCTCACGACCAAGCTGCGGCTGCGCTCGGCGATCTGCCTGCAGCCGCTGACCGCGGAGCAGGTCGACCGCTATTTCCGGGCTGCGGGCCCGGGCCTGGCGCCACTCCGGCAGGCGCTGCAGGAGGACGCCGGCCTGCGGGAACTCGCGCGCAGCCCGCTCATGTTGAGTGTCATGACGATGGCATGGCGCGACGCCCCCGCGGGCACGACCGCGCCGTTCGCCGCCGCGCGCACACCGGAGGAACTTCGCCGCAACCTGTTCGACGCGTATGTGCGGGCCGCATTGCAGCGGCGCGGCAAAGCCGTCGGTGAATATACGCCGGAGCAGACGACGCGGTGGCTGACGTGGCTGGCCCAGCGGATGAAGGAGAACGGATACACGCTGTTCGCGCTCGAACAGCTGCAACCCGCGTGGCTCGAAGGGACCTGGCGCCAGTTCGGTTATTTCCTTGGGTCGCGGCTGCTCGGCACGCTCGGGCTGGCGCTGCCGTTCGTGGTGTTTCCCCAGGCCAAGGGGCAGGCACAGGTGGCGGTGGCGTCGGTGGGACTGGGCTTGTTCGCCGGATGCTATCTTGGATGCATCGATTTTGCCTTTGCCCGGCACGGCTGGGGCGGACATCGGCGGGCCACGATGCGCCTCGTGGCGACGCTGGTGGGATTGGCCTTCCTGATCTTTGGCTGGATGGGGCTCAGTCCCGATGGGCCGGCGGCGGGGGCGGGAAACCTCTACCTGTTCATGGTCGGCCTCGCGTTTTGCGCGCCGGTCGACGTGCGCGCCCTGGACATCAAGCCCGCCGGCAGCATCCAGTGGTCGCGGCCGCTGGCGGAGAGCCGCGCGGTCGCCGCTTTCGCCGTAATGTCGATCATCCTGGTCGTGGTCCGGGGCCTCCTCGCGCAAGGCATCGCCAGCGACCAGGGCTGGGCGAAGGCTTGGCACATGTTTGGCGGCTGGTCCTATTTCGCGGGGCTGGCCGTGGGGGTGGGCCTGGCGGCCTCGCGCTGGCCGAAGCTGCGGCCTCCGGCCTTCGAGAACAGCCGCTTGCTGAGCATCGCCTATGTCCTGGGTAGCGGCCAGCTCGGCGCGTTGATCGCGACGTTTGTGCGCCCCGACCAGGACGCGCTGGCGGCGAATGGCATGCTCCTCGGCGCGCTCTTTCCGGTGGCGCTCTTTTATGTTTTCGGGGGATTTGGCTCCACGCTGATCGACCCCGCTCGTCCGCAGCACGCGGGCGCGTGGTTCTGGCTGCGCGTGCCCGTGCTGGCGTTCCTCCTGGTCGGCGCGGTGGTTTTCCTGCCGGGCACGTTCATCATGCTTGCCGTCGCGATCGACGACGGGACGCGGAAGGCGATTGGCACCGTGGTCGCCGTCACGCTCGCGAGCGCGGGCTGCGGCCTGATGGCGTTTTTCCGTTTCGGCGGTTTCAACGGCGCGCAGCATTTCCTCCTCCGCTGGCTGCTGGCCCGCGGCGGACACCTGCCGGCGCGGCCCGAAGGATTCCTCCGGCATGTGGCGCAACTGGCCCTCCTCCAGAAGGTGGGCCTGGGCTACCGATTCATTCACGCCTTGCTGTTGCAGCACCTCGCGAGCTCGGCCGGGGGCGGTGGCGATACCCTCGCGCCGGAGACGAACGCCGCCACGATCGAGCGCCAGCCCGCGGCCGGTCGCTCGCGCGCGAGGCGGGCATTCCGAGCCGTGGCGTGGGTTGGCTTGGGCGCGGCCACGATGTTGTTCGTGGGTTTGGGCGCGGCGGCCCTCGCTCTCAAGCTGACATTGGCGGCGCCTGGGCGATCGGACGGCGTGGCGTCCTTCCTCGGCGCGCTGATGTTTTCCATCGCGCTGGCCATTCCCATCCTGCTCCTGACCGGACGGTGGCTCGCGCGGCGGCCCCTGGGCTGGTTGGCGGCAGGCTGGGTGGGGATCGGGCTGCTGCTGGCCTACATGGCTGTGGACGAGCCCGCCGCGCCGCGTCCGGCAATCCTGGCGGAGGCAGCGGCGGACTTTCCCGGCGCGGAGCAGAGCAACGCGGTTTTGACCCGCTATAATGTCCCGCCCTTCGGCAAGCCGCGGCCCTTTCGCTGGACCGGCCTGAATTTCGGCCTCGATCCGGGGAAACGGAAGAGCTGGCAGGAGTTCCTGGCGGCCCGACGGCCGGAGATTCTGGCCAATTGGCAGAAGCTCGAGCCAGTGCGGGCCTGGCTGGCGGAGGTGAATGCTTTCGAGCGGATCGGCGACCGGGCGGAAGACCTCACCGACCTCCGGGTGCTCGACAACCTGGCGACAGTGCCTTTGCTGCAAAATTCCATGGCGATCGCCTCCCTGCAGGCGCTGGACGGGCAGGGGGAGGCCGCCCTCGGCACGCTGCTGCCGCTGCTTGAGGTGGGCGGCAAACTCGAGGAGGCCACGCGCGGTGCGTCATACTGGCGGAATGCGCGCGAGATGCAGGATGCGGCGATCAAGGCGGCGGCTTTCGTCCTCGACACCACGCCGGTGCCGGCCGGGGCGCGCGACCGCTTTGCCGCCGCGCTTGCGGCCCGCGGGGGCGGGGCGGCTGGGATTCGACGCCTTTACGCCGTCCGCCACGCCCGCCTGGTGCAGGGGACCGCATCGTTCGGCCGCGCGATGATTTTCTCCGGCTGGCAGTCGCTTGAGTTCCTCCGGCCCGAATTTGACCTGGTCGGGCCGGTGGTGTTCAACCGCAATGCGTCGCACAACCGCTGGGGTGAACTGTTCGCCGATTTGGCGGAGCTGGCCGGCCGGCGCCAGATCGCCCGCGCCCAGCAACGCCTGGACGAATTCCTCGCCGAGGAGAGCCGCGTCCGGTTGAAAAACATCGGCAATGCGTGGGTGGCCAACATGGTGGCGCGGATGGGAATCAAGGACATTACCGGGGAACAGACGAAATATTGGGAGATGGAGGACCGCCGGGCGGCGCTGTTGGCGCGGTTGCAGGGTGGCGGGCCGGGAGCTGGGAATCGTGAAAACTGAAAATCTTGAAATCCTAAATCGCGAAATTGTTTCGAGCCTATTGTAGCCGGGGTCGCTGACCCCGGGGCCGGCCTCAGCGAGGCCAGCTACAATGGGTCCGGCATGCCCGTGGTAGGGGTCGGGCTTGCTCGATCCTTGGGCTAAAATTCTCGCAGCCAGGACCGACCAAGGTCGGCCCCCACGCGGAAGATCTGGAGGGCCCAGCTCCAGCTGGGCCGCGGCACTTCAGGAGATGTGCCCTCCACGAAGTCCTTTCCAAATGCGATCCGGCGAATGTTATACCGGCTGGCCTGACCTTGTTACTTGATCCTTGGTACTTGCTGACCATGGTCAGCTCGCATGTCCACCCCGACTGGCTCCGCCCCGAGCCCTGCTGCCCTGTATCCTGGTAAACTTGCGCTCGTGGGAGGCGGTCGCCGCCCATGAATCCCGACGATCTGAAACTCATCGGCCTCGCCGTGGGCGCCATCGCGGTGCTGGTCGCCCTCGTCACGGGATTGAAGCTCAACGCCTTTGTGTCGCTCGTCATCGCCTCGCTCATCGTCGGCGCCGGCGCCGTGCTGATGGGACGGACGGTCGCAGGCGCGCCTTACACGATGCTGGGCGTCACCCGCTCGATCCAGGAAGGCCTCGGCGGGACCCTGGGCGGCATCGCGGCGGTGCTGGGCTTGGGCACCATGCTGGGCAAGTTGCTGGCGGAATCAGGCGGGGCGGAGGTCCTGGCGAAGCGCTTCGCGGAATTCTTCGGCCCGAAACACATCCAGTGGTGCATCATCGCGCTCGCGCTCGCGGTCGGCCTGACGACGTGGTTCGCGGTGGGCCTGATCCTGCTGCTGCCGATCCTGCTGACGCTGACCCGGGAAACGAAGCAGCCATTCCTGTTGTTGATGCTGCCGCTGATTTCCTGCCTGTCGGTGATGCACGGGCTGATGCCGCCGCACCCAGGCCCCGTCGTGGCGGTCGATTCGCTCAAGGCCAACATGGGCCTCGTGTTGATCTGGGGCTTCATCGTCGGCATCCCGACGGCCATGGTCGCGGGACCCATGTACGCGAAATGGGCGGTGAAGCGCGTCGAGGCGCACCCACCCTCGATCGGCGAGCCCGATGCGTCCGATCCCAACCTGCGCCGGCCCGACTTTGGCCTGACACTCTTCTCGATCCTGCTGCCGGTGATCCTGATGTTGCTCGCGACGGTGGCGGAGCTCGTACTGCCCAAAGGCCATACCTTGCGCGAGGTCGCGACATTCGTGGGCAATCCCACGATGGCGCTCATGACGTCGGTCATCTTCTGCCTGTGGTCGCTTGGCACGCGCTGCGGCTACAACCGGACGCGGTTGCTGAAGTTCACGGAGTCGAGCGTCGCCGCCGTGGGTATGACGATCCTGGTGGTGGGTGGCGGTGGCGGCTTTGCCCGCGTGCTGCGCGACAGCGGCGTGGCCGACGCGATCGGCCGGGTGGGGGAGCAGTTTCACCTGTCCCCGCTGTTCTACGGCTGGTTGATCTCGGCGTTCATCCGCGTGGCGGTGGGCTCGGCCACGGTCGCCATTACGACGGCGTCGGGCCTGCTCGTGCCGGTGCTGGCGCTGCATCCCGAACTCAGCCAGACGCACGTCGCGCTGATCATTGTGGCGATCGGCTGCGGTTCGCTGTTTCTCTCGCACCTCAACGATGCCGGTTTCTGGATTGTCAAGGACTGCCTCGGGCTTTCCGTGGCGCAGACGTTCAAGACCTGGACGGTGTGTGAGACGATCGTGGGCCTGGTGGGGCTGGCGTTCGCGGCGTTGTGCTACCAGCTCGTCTGATCAATTTGCGATTTATGAGTTACGATTGACGATTGGGAAATGCCTGCGGTCGGCCCGTGTTTTGAAATCGTATATCGTAAATCGTAAATCATAACTAGGCCTCATGCGCTTCCTTCGTCGACTCCCCGCGTTCCTCGCTTTGTCCGTGTTCGCCGTCGCCCAGCAACCGCCGCCCGCTGCTCCCGCGTCGTTCAGCATCGCCAAGCTCGCCTGGTTGGCGGGCCACTGGCGGCTGGAGCGAAGCGGCCGGGTGGTCGACGAGCAGTGGATGGCGCCCGCGGGCGGCACGATGCTCGGCATGGCGCGCACGGTTTCCAAGGGGAAGCTGATCGAGTATGAATTCGTGCAGGTGCGCGAGGGCCCGGGCGGAGAACTGTTCTACATTGCCCAGCCGTCGGGCCAGAAGGAGGCCGCCTTCAAGGTGGTTTCGCTGACTGACACGGAGGTGGTGTTCGAGAACAAGGAGCATGATTTCCCGCAGGTCATCGGCTACGGCCTCCAGCCCGACGGCTCGGCCCTGGCCTGGATCGAGGGACCCGGCAAGGACGGCAAGCCGAAGCGGATCGAGTATCCGTACAAGAAAGTCGCGCCTTAGGCGCGACGTTTACGGTTCACGGTTTGGAGTTTTCGGTTGGTCGACCGTGAACAGCAAACCGTGAACGGAAAATTTCTCGATTCCCCTGGGTTCCATCCCTGGCTAACTTCCATTCATGAAATCCAAATCGCGCATCACCGGCCTCGGCGGCATCTTCTTCAAGGCAAGGAATC
Organism: Lacunisphaera sp.; assembly: GCA_035549955.1. Lineage (GTDB taxonomy): Bacteria > Verrucomicrobiota > Verrucomicrobiia > Opitutales > Opitutaceae > Lacunisphaera. The sequence continues at coordinate 85,100 of DASZPS010000236.1, forward strand.
CCACCAAACTGGGGGCTTGGTACCGGAAGCACCTCGGGCTGCCGGTCGAGTCGTGGGGCGGTTGTTCCTTTGCTTGGCGCGACGCGAAGAGCCCGAAGAAGAAGGGCTCGACCGTCTGGAGCCCGTTCGCCGCCGATACCGAATATTTCGGCCCCGGCAAGCAGGGGCACATGGTCAACTACCGCGTCGCCAACCTGAAAAAGGTGCTCGCAGCGCTGAAGAAGGAGAAGGTCTGGATCGACCCCAAGGGCATCGAGGCCTCCGAGTATGGCAAGTTCGCCTGGATCAAAGACGGCGAGGGCAACCGCATCGAGCTCTGGGAGCCGCCGCAGGGGTGCTAGCGGCGGCAGGTGATTCTCGGCGTAGGGGCGCAGTCTTGCTGCGCCCATTTCGCGCGGAGCGCAAAATCCGAATTTCCCTTTTGCTAAACGTCGAACCCGGCGCGCCGGGTTCGGGCGCAGCAACGCAGGGGCCGAGTTCGCTCGGTGCGTTTGCGCGTAAGCGGCAAAGGATCGGGCAGGCGCGATACCCAAAAAATCAGGATTCTTCGCTTCGCGAAGAATGGGCGCAGCAAGACTGCGCCCCTACAATGGGGCAACGGGCAACCAGGGATTCCCTGCACCCCGCTGTGTCATTGTGGTTCAATTCCGGTCCGGCCAACGAAAGGCGCGCTGAGGTCGGCGCGGCTCCACCGTGTCTGCAGTCCTCACCCGAGCTTGAGCAGCTCGGCCGCGGCCGGGACGTCCTTGATGATCTGGGAGGGCAAGGGGCCGACGCCAAGGTAACGGAGGTTGGGGAGGGCGGCGGGGAGTTTTTCCGGATAAGCAACCTCGAGCAGGCTGCGCATCATCGCGGCGGTGTAGCGCTGGGCGTTCCTTGGCAGGTCGGCAAACTTACGCACGCCGCTGACGTCCTCGGTCCAGCCGGGGTGTTTCGCATAGACGGGCCGCAGGGTCTTGCGCAGGGCCTCGTTGCGCGGGACATGGCCGTAGCGCTTGCCGGAGGCATCCTCGTAGGCGGTGCAGATGAGCAATTCGTCGGCGCCGCTCAGCGCGTCGATTTTGTTGATCATTAGGTCCTGGTAGCCGCCGTAGCGGAGGACGTCGCCCTTCTCGACGGCATCGTACCAGCCCACCATGCGCTGGCGGCCGGTGCTGGTGCCGAATTCCATCTGTTTGAGCTTCACCGTCAGCGGCGCGGCGTCGTCCATCTGGGTGAGGAACGTGTGCGTGCCAACCTTGGTGTCGTAAGCCTTGGCGACGCCGACCGTGTGGATGGGCTGCACCGGGATGCCGGCGCTCTCGAAGAACTCGGGCGTGAAAGTATGCGAGGCCGTGACGTTGGGCGAGTAGCCGTGGCGCTTGTCGAGCCAGTAGGCCTGGCCGAACTCGCCGATCACGGTGCGGCCCGCCGCCAGCTCGCGGAGAATGAGCTCGCGCACCTCGCCGATGTTCTTCGCGAGACGCGTGCCGGCGGTCCAGTAGACCTCGGTGAGCTTCGCGATGTTCAGGGTGAAGGCCCGGTCACCGCGGAACTGCTTGAAGTCGAATTCCGAGTGCGGGAAACAGCCGAGCTGGATGGCCTCCTCGTTGGCGCGGTATTCGGCGGCGGAGAGTTTTTCGAAGAAGCCGTTCCACGTCTCCTCGCTGACCTGACAGACGTGCTGGATGGTGCGGCAGGCGCGGTCGGCGCGCTGGGCGAGCTTGCGGGCAAAGTAGTTGGGCCCCCCGAGGAAATCGGCGTAGGTGATCTGCCACTGGCCGGTCTCGTCGCCGTAGGCCGGCGTGATGCCGCGGCCGGTGGAGCCGCGGGGCTCCTCCTGCAGCACCTTGACGCGATAGTCCTCCCAGGCGAGGTCGAGGAGGCGGTGGGTGAGGTCGGAGACCATCGTGCGCTCGTCGATCAGCAGGCGGGAGAAAATCGCGTGGCCCTTGTGCTCAAGGGGCGTGCCTTCCCACCAGAACTTGCGCGGGTCGGCGACGACGCCGCTGCCCACGCAGAGGTGCGCGGCATCGCGGACAACGACGCCGGCGGGCAGGAGGTTGAGCTTCACGCCGCCCGCGGTGTGGCCGGAATTGGCGCCGCCGTTGACCTTGAGGACGACCGACACGGCGGCCGGGGTGCCGCGGAGTTCGTCGGCCATCTCGGGGATGAGGCGGCCCTTGCCCTCGTCACCAAGGGAGATGCCGACATCGGCGATGAGCTGGCTGCGAAACGGGAGGAGGGGCATGGGCGACCTGAAAGCTGAGAGCTGAGAGCTGAGAGCGGCAAACCCAAATTGAGTCACATGGGGAGAGGGGCAGTCTGCCGAGACCATGCCTTGATGCAGGGTCGCTGCTTGCGGCGTCCTCACGGCGGGGTCGGCGCAAGCGCCGGCGCTCCATTTCGAGCTAGTCGGCGGTCTTGGAACGCCGTTACAGTTGGCTGGATGTCCCCCCGCGAACTGGAACGCTGTCGGCTGCTGCTCTGCCGGTTGCAGGATCACGTGCGCGACGCCCTGATGGCGTCGCGGGCGAAGCAGGCGCGGAACTTCGCGCGGGTGGCGGCGGTGACCGCCGATGACACGATCTACCACATCGACCGGCTTAGTGAGCACGCGATCCTGGACTGGTTTGAACGCCACTGGCCGCGGGCCTGGCCGGTCGAAATCGTGATGGAAGGGCTGGCAGGGGGAACAGTGACGTTTCCGGCGGAAATCCCCGTCTCGCACACCGTGCTCAAGTGCATCCTCGATCCCATCGACGGCACGCGAAACATCATGCACGACAAGCGCAGCGCGTGGATCCTGGCGGCGATGGCGCCGCAGCGCGGCGCGCGGACCAACCTGCGCGACATCGTGGTGGCCGCAATGACGGAGATTCCGACGACCAAGCAATGGCGGGCCGACCAGCTGAGCGCCGTGCGCGGGCGGGGCGTGAAGGCGGAGGCGGTCGACGTGATCTCGGGCCGCCGCTCGGCGATCGAGTTCGCGCCCAGCCGCGCCCGGGATTGCCGCGATGGATTTGCCGCCATCAGTCGTTTTTTTCCGGAGGGTAAGGCGCTGCTGGCGCAGTTGGAGGAGGAACTCTGGGATGAGCTTTACGGACTGGGCAAACAGGCCAGCCCGCTGGTGTTCGACGACCAGTACATTTGCAGCGGGGGGCAGATCTACGAGCTCATCGTCGGCCACGACCGCTTCCTCGCCGACTTGCGGCCGTTGGTTTTCCGGAAGCTGGGGCTCACTTCTGCGTTGGTGTGTCATCCCTACGACATCTGCACCGCACTCATCGCCACGGAGGCGGGTTGTGTGATCGAGGCGCCGCTGGGAGGCCCGTTGAAGCAGCCGTTGGACACCAGCGGGCAGGTGGCGTGGGTGGGCTATGCGAATCCATCCCTCGCGCGGCACATTCGGCCAGTGTTGCGGCGGCTGATTCGGCAAATGCTGTAGCGGCGCTCGAGAGCGGATTCAAAAATGTCGTAGCCGGCAATGCCTGGACAAAACAAATCCCCCGCCTCCGTCATCCGGTAGTGGGTCCATTTGGTTCTTTCGCGGTGATTTGAATGTAGGGTCGGCGCTTGCGCCGACCTCATGCGCGAGGTCGGACCAAGGTCCGACCCTACGTCAGACTGAAATGGACCCACTACCCGTCATCCTGAGCATCGCGAAGGATCCAAGCTGGGGATGCAATCAGCGCCTACACCCTTGATCCTTCGCCCGCGGCCGCGGGATCAGGATGACGGTGGAGAGAATGGGGTGTGGGCACTTGGAACGGCTATAGTTCATTTTGAACCGCTCCATGAGCGCCGTTTCCGAGGTCGGCGGTCATAGACCGCCGCTACAGTTGGGCCGGTGAAGAGACCTCCCTCCAGTCACGCTGCGCCGCCGAAGGTGGTGTAGTCGTCAATGTCCAGCCGGTCGAACAGGGTGCGGACGTCCTCCCGCTTCGGGCAGAGTTCGTCGATCATTTCGTGGAAGACCTTGTGGCGGTGCGCATCGCCCGGCGCCAGGTTCTCCATCCAATGCGACCACGCCTCGATCTCCCATTGCTGGCGCTTGGGCTGCAGGTGGGCGTTCACCCACTCGAGCATCTCGGTGTCGCTCTTGCCGGTTTGCACGGCCGCGAGGAACTCGTCGGCCTTGATGCCGGTGAACAGCCACAAGCGCTGGTCGAGCGGGTTGCCCCACTTGTACGGGCCGGTCTTGCCGGCGAGGTGGGCGCGGGCCTTGTCGAGGATGCGCGGCAGGACCACGAGCCCGCCGAGGCGAATGCGAGGGCTGCGGGGCGGGTGCTGGGAGAGATCGGGGGTTTTGTAGGAGATCATGTTCTCAGGCTATGGAGGTCTCGGACGCGGCGCAATCAGGTGACACAGGCAGTGGCCACGTTATTTGACCACATCACCGCGCCGCGTCTTTCGTAGGAGGGGCTTTATGCCCCGACGGGATTTCGGCTACGAAGCGGTCGGGGCGTAAAGCCCCTCCTACGAGTAGGGATCGACCAAAATCGGTCCTTACAGCTTCAGCACATCGGCCAGCTTCGCGGCGTCGCCGCCGCCGCCCTGGGCGTAGTCGGGTTTGCCGCCACCTTTGCCGCCGAGCTTTCCGGCCAGGCCGCCAATGAGTTTACCGGCCGCCTGGCCGGCCTTGATGGCCTCGGGGGAGCAATAGGCGACCAGTGCCGGCTTGCCGTCGAAGAGCGCGCCGAGCTGAACCACGGCGCCGGCGCCGACCTTGTGCAGCACCTGGCTGCCGAGCGAGCGGAGGCCATCCTGGTTCTCGGCCGAGACGACGGCCGAAACCCATTTCAGGCCATCTTTAGCCATCGCACCGGCGGCAAGCTTCTCGGCGAGGCCGGCGGACTCCTTCGATTCGTAGGCTTTCAGCTTCTTTTCCAGCTCCTTCTGGTGGGCGAGGACGGTGTCGAGCTTGGCGGCAACGTCGTTCACACCCGCGTTGAGGCGGGCATTGACCGCTTTGAGCGCGGCTTCCTCTTGGGCCACGAAGTCGTAGGCGGCCTGGCCGGCGACGGCCTCGATGCGGCGGGTGCCGGCGGCGATGGCCATCTCGGCGGTGATCTTGATCAGGCCGATCTCGGCCGTGGTGCCGACGTGGGTGCCGCCGCAGAGCTCCTTGGAATAGCCGCCGATGTCGACGAGGCGGACGAACTTGCCGTACTTGTCGCCGAAGAACGCGAGGACGTCGTCCGGCTTCTTCGCGTACTCGATCTCGCTGGAAATGACGCGGCCGTTCTCGAGCACCTTGGCGTTGATGAGCTGCTCGCACTCCTTGAGCTGCGCCGCAGTGAGCGCCTCGAAATGGGTGAAGTCGAAGCGCAGGCGGTCGGGCGTCTTGTGCGTGCCGAACTGGCGGACATGCGTGCCGAGCATCTTGCGCAACGCCCAGTGAACGAGGTGCGCGGCGGAATGATGGCGGCTGATGGCGAGGCGGCGCTGCAGATCAACGTGCAGGGTGGCAGTGGAGCCAATGGTTACGCTCGCGGTCGGGCTGGAGCCCGACCCTCCAATCTTGTGCAGGTGGCGGCCGGACTTGTCCTTGATGGTGTCAACAATGTCGACCTTCGCGCCGTTGATCAGCGCATGGCCGGCGTCGCCGACCTGGCCGCCCATTTCGCCGTAGAACGGCGTCTGGTCGAACACGAGGAAGGTGTCCTTCTCGGTCTTCACGATGTCCACGAGCTTCGCGTGCGTGGCATGCGTCGATTCGATCTCGTAGCCAACGAACTTGGTGGCCTCGGCGGCGGTCTCGCCCTCCTTGGTCGCGACGATGATCTCCTGCTCGGTGTTGTCGGAGATCTCCTTGTGCTTGGCGAACTCGACCTCGTAACCGGCCACGTCCACCGATATGCCACGTTCGGCGGCCAGGAGCTGGGTCATGTCCAACGGAAAGCCATAAGTCGCGTAGAGTTCGAAGGCCGCTGCGCCGGTAATCGAGCCCGTGGCCGCCGCCTTGGTGAACATCTGGAGGCCGCGATCGAGCGTCCGGCCGAAAAGCTCCTCTTCGGCGCGGATGGATTTTTCGACCATGACGCGTTGGGTTTTAAGTTCCGGGAAGACGTCGCCCAACGATTCAACCACGGGGTCGACCAAGGCGGCAAAATCGCCGATCTTGAGGCCGAGGTTCTTGCGACTGTAGAGGACGCCGCGACGCAGGATGCGGCGGATGACATTGTTGCGCCCCTTGTTGCCGGGGAGAATGCCATCCGCGATCGCGCACGACACGCAGCGGGCGTGGTCGGCGAGGACGCGGAAGGCGATGTCGGTTTGCTCGGGCTTGGTGAGGCCGGTGCGCGCGGTCGGCACCGTGCCGGTGTAGACAAGGCCGGACAGAGCCGAGATCTTGTCGAACGTCGGCTTGAACACGTCGGCGTTGTAGTTCGACGGTTCGGCGGAGAAGTCCGTGAAGCCCTTCGTCGTCGCGTGGATGCCGGCGACGCGCTCAAAGCCCATGCCGGTATCGACGTGCTTGGCGGCGAGCGGGGCGAAGGTGCCGTCGGCGTTCGCGTTGAACTGGATGAAGACGTGGTTCCAGATCTCGATGCAGCGCGGCGAGGAGCCATTCACCAGCGCGCGGCCGGCCGCCTCGTCATCGGAGGGCAGCAGGTTGAAGTGGATTTCCGAGCAAGGACCACAGGGGCCGGTGTCGCCCATCATCCAGAAATTATCCTTCTTGTTGCCGTTGACGATGTGGACCTTGGGGTCGAGGCCGGCGGACGTGAAGATGGCGGCCCAGATGTCGTAGGCCTCGCGGTCGAAGTCGGACGGATCACCCTTGGACTTGTCGGGATGGTACACCGTGGCAAAGAGGCGTTTCGGCGGGATGCCCCAGACCCTCGTCAGCAGTTCCCAGCCCCAGGTCAGCGAGTCCTTCTTAAAGTAATCACCGAAGGACCAGTTGCCCAGCATTTCGAACATCGTGTGATGGTAGGTATCGAAGCCGACGTCCTCCAAGTCGTTGTGCTTGCCGCCCGCGCGGATGCATTTCTGCGTGTCGGCCACGCGTTTCCACGGCGCCGCCTGGTCGCCCAGGAAGTAGGGGACAAACTGGTTCATGCCGGCGTTCGTGAACAACAGGTTGGGCGCGGTCGGCATCAATGACGACGACGGCACGATCGTGTGCTGCTTCGAAGCGAAGAAATCGAGGAACGACTGGCGGATTTGGGCGGAGGTCATTGCACTGGGACAGAGGTCAGGTGACAGAGGTCAGAAGGGAGACGTCACAGGACGGAAGGGAGGGGCGCAAGGCGGAAGACGGCCGCCGGTCTCTCCTGGGCATCGGGGCAATGCCAAAGCATGCTGGACCGCCCCATGTCAGCCTCCGCATTCCCCCCGACGGCGATTTTGTCTCTCATAGTCTATTGTGTGGACTGTTACTATACGACGTGAAAGTGCCGAATGGACAAAAGGTTCCCGCAAAGGGGCCCCACGAATTGCAGGTCCGCCTTGGCCGAGCCATCAAGGCGGAGAGGCAGCGATTGGGGATAACACAAGAAGAGCTGGCATGGCGTGCCGACATGCATCGCACCTACATAGCCGACATCGAGCGAGGCGTGCGCAACATCACGTTGAAGAGCATCGCCAACCTTGCCGAGGCTTTGGAGGTATCGGTCGCCAGCTTATTGGCGCCAGCCGAGGCAGGTCGCGGCCATGTGGCCCCCGCTCCGAGTCGGGGCAAGTCCACGGCAAAAGGCCACCGGCATTCGTCTGAGTGATCTGCAACTGCTTGCGGGTCGGTCGCCAACCCGACCGCGCCAGGCATTGCGGAGCGCAGAGGCGGGGGTTGGCGCGTGAAAGCGGCGAGACTTGGCAAGGGATATGCGATCGCGGGTTGGGCAAGTGGCGGAAAATTCGGGAGAATTTAAGTCGCCCGGTAGGCCGACGCCAGGAGGGTCGCACATCGGCGGTGGCGAAGACGCGAGTGCACTCAGTTGCTTGCTGCAAATGGCGCAAGGCGGGTGTACCATTGTTACTCATAGTCTATTGCGCCACTTGCTACTATTCGCCGTGAAAGTGCCGAAACGACAAAAGGTTCCGAAAACTCCGCCTCCCGATATACAGGGAAAACTGGGGCAGGCCATAAAAGCGCACAGGCTTCGGTTGGGTGTGACGCAGGAGGAACTGGCTTGGCGGGCGGACGTGCATCGGACCTATCTGGCTGGCATAGAACGGGGAGCCCGCAATGTGACGATCAAGAGCGTTGCGAATCTCGCGCGCGCCCTCCAAGTGACGGTGGAGCACCTGCTCGCGGAGACTGAAACATCGCCTTCAAAGCGAGAAGGCGCGGGGCAAGGATTGGTGGAGATCCTGATGGTGGAAGACAACCCCCAGGACATCGACCTGGCGCTGCGGGCGTTTCGGCGTGCGAAATTCACCAATCCCGTCAAGGTTGTCGGCAGTGGTGAAGAGGCGATCGATTACCTGCGAGGATCCGGCCGCAATCCCAATCGCCACGCCGCCAGCCATTGTATGGTGCTACTCGATCTAAAGCTCCCCGGAATTTCAGGAATGGAGGTGCTGCGTGAACTCAAATCCGACCCGAAGACCCGCCATATTCCCATCGTGGTGCTGGCGACGTCGCGGCATGATCGGGACATTCTCGCCAGCAGCCGGCTGGGGGCGGAAAACTACATCATCAAGCCACTGGCGTTCGAGCACTTCAGCCGCGTGGCGGCAAATTTCAACCTGCATTGGGCCCTGGTGAAAAGTCCGGGCCGCTAAGCATCGATTTCCTCCAACACGCGCAGCGGGCCAGTGCTGCTTGTATCCTTCAACCCTCTTACCAGATCGACATCGCTGCCTCCCGGTCGAGTCATTGCCCCGTAGATTCTCCGCCGCCTGCCGGCCAACACGGATTTCGGTGATCATTGAGCAACAGTTGAAAGCCTCCATCAAGGAGGTGGACGACCTCAAGGCCGCCCTGGACGAGCACGCGATCGTGGCCGTCACGGATCCGCAGGGCCGGATCACCTTCGTGAACGACAAGTTCTGCGCCATCTCGAAGTATGCGCGCGCGGAGCTGCTGGGCCAGGATCACCGCCTCATCAACTCGGGGCATCATCCCCCGGAGTTCATCAGGGAATTGTGGACCACCATCGCCCACGGACGGGTCTGGCGGGGCGAAATCAAGAACCGGGCGAAGGACGGGTCGTTCTACTGGGTCGACACGACCATCGTCCCGTTCCTGGACCCGAATGGAAAGCCGCGGCAATATGTCGCGATCCGGACCGATATCACGGCGCGCAAGCAGGCGGAGGAAAAGCTGAACGCGTCGAACAAGGAGGTGCTGGACCTGAAGACGGCGCTGGATGAGCACGCGATCGTGGCGATCACGGACGCGCACGGGAAGATTACCTTCGTGAACGACAAGTTCTGCGCGATTTCCAAATACGCGCGCGAGGAATTGCTGGGCCAGGACCACCGCCTCATCAACTCGGGGTTTCACCCCAAGGAATTCATCCGGGAGCTTTGGACCACCATCCGGGAGGGCAGGGTCTGGCGGGGTGAGATCAAGAACCGCGCGAAGGACGGTTCGCTCTACTGGGTCGACACCACCATCGTGCCGTTCCTGGACGCCAACGGAAAGCCGCGGCAATATGTCGCGATCCGGACCGACATCACGGCGCGCAAGGAGGCGGAGGAAAAGCTCAACGCATCGACCAAGGAGGTGATGGACTTGAAGGCGGCGCTGGACGAGCACGCGATCGTGGCGATCACGGACGCGCACGGGAAGATCACCTTCGTGAACGACAAGTTCTGCGCGATTTCCAAATACGCGCGCGAGGAATTGCTGGGCCAGGACCATCGAATCATCAATTCGGGCCATCATCCGAAGGAGTTCATCCGGGAACTTTGGGCCACCATCCGGCAGGGCCGGGTCTGGCACGGGCAACTGAGGAACCGCGCGAAGGACGGGTCGTTCTATTGGGTCGACACCACCATCGTGCCCTTCCTCGGCGAAAACGGCAAACCGCGGCAATACGTGGCCATCCGGGCCGACATCACGGAACGCAAACGGATCGAGATGGAGATCAAGGAGCTCAACGCCGAACTCGAGCACCGGGTGGTGGAACGCACCGCGCAGCTGGAGGCGGCCAACGAGCAGCTCGAATCCTTTTCCTATTCGGTGTCCCACGACCTCCGCGCGCCGCTGCGCGCGGTGGACGGGTTTTCCCAGGCGGTGCTCGAGGATTTCGGGCCGCAGCTGCCCGACGAAGGCCGCCGCCAATTGCAGACGATTCGCAGCGCGGCCCAGCAGATGGGAGTCCTGATCGACGACCTGCTGACGTTTTCCCGGCTCAGCCGGCAGTCCCTCGCCGCGCGCCGGGTGGACTTCAACGCGATGGTCCGGGGCGTCCTGCAGGAGCTCGGGGCCCCGTGGGCGGACCGGCGGGTGGAGGTCCGCTGCGCGGACCTGCCGCCCGCGCTGGGCGATCCGGCCCTGCTGAAGCAGGTGTGGCTGAACCTGCTGTCCAATGCCTTGAAATACTCGGGCAAGCGGTCGCCGGCCGTCATTGAGATCGGGGTCGCGGACAAGGCCGGCCGGCCGGCCTATTTCGTCCGGGACAACGGGACGGGGTTCGACATGCGCTATGCGGGAAAGCTCTTCGGCGTCTTCCAGCGACTCCACCGGCCGGAGGAGTTCGAAGGCACCGGCGTGGGGCTGGCGATCGTGCAGCGCATCGTGCAGCGCCACGGCGGGCAGGTGTGGGCGGACGCGGCCGTCGATCGTGGGGCGACCTTCCACTTCACGCTGAAAAGCGAACCACCAACATGAGCGAAACCCCCCGCATTGAATTGCTCCTGGTGGAGGACAATCCCCAGGACCTCGAACTGGCCTTGCGGGCACTGCGCAAGGCCAACCTGGCAAATCACGTGCATGTCAGCCGGGACGGCGCGGAAGCGCTGGAATTCCTCTTTGGCGACGCGGCCGCCGCCGGCCGCCGCCTCGAGGATGGCCCCAAGCTGATCATGCTCGATTTGAAGCTTCCCAAGGTTGACGGGCTCGAAGTGCTGCGGCGCATCAAGGACGATCCCCGCACCAAGCGGATCCCCGTGGTGATGATGACGTCGTCGAAGGAGCAAAGCGACCTCGTGAAAAGCTACGATTTGGGGGTCAACAGCTACATCGTGAAGCCCGTGAACTTCGATGGCTTCGCGGCCGCCGTGCAGCAACTGGGCCTCTATTGGCTGTTGCTGAACGAACCGCCCCGCTCGGATCCGCCATGAGCCGCCCCCTCCAGATCCTGATTGCCGAGGACAACGCGGCCGATGCGGAACTGCTCGTCCGTGCGCTGCACCGGTCGGGCTTCACCCCGCAGTGGAGCCGGGTGGACACCGAGGCGGGTTTTCTCGAGTCGCTTCACGACCGGCTCGAACTCGTGATTTCCGACTATGAGATGCCGCAATTCACCGGGCCAAGGGCCCTCGAACTGACCCGGGCCCGGTTCCCGGACCTGCCGTTCATCATCATCTCCGGCACCATTGGCGAGGAAACCGCAGTGGAAGCGATGCGGCTGGGGGCCACGGACTATCTCCTCAAGGACCGCCTGGTGCGGCTGGGCCCGGCGGTCAATCGGGCCCTGGGCGAAGCCCAGCTCCGGCGCGAACGCCGGCTGATGGAAGAGGATTTCCGGCTGCTGTTTGCCCAGAACCCGATGCCGATGTGGGTGTATGACATCGAAACCCTGGGATTTCTGGCGGTGAACGATGCCGCCGTGGCGCACTACGGGTACGCGCGGACGGAGTTCCTGCAGATGACGCTGAAGGACATCCGGCCGCCGGAAGACGTCCCGCGCCTGCTCCAGGCCGTGCGTGATCGGCGCGACGGCATGACCCGCACGGGACTCTGGCGTCACCGGCGGAAGGACGGCACGGAGTTGATCGTGGAGCCCACGGCCCACCGCACGACCTTCCAGGGGCGCCCGGCCGAACTGGTGCTGGCCCATGACGTGACCGACCGGCTCGCGACCGAACAAGCGTTGCGGGACAGCGAGAGCCGGCTGCGCATCGTTACCGACAACGCCCGCATCGGCCTGGTCATGGTCGATCCGGAGCATCGTTACGTCTTTGCCAACGCGACCTACAGCGAGCTCCTGGGCCTGCCCGCCCGGGAAATCGTGGGCGAACGCGTGGCGGACGTGCTGGCTCCGATCTACGAGGAACAGATCCGCCGCCGCCTGGCGGAGGCCTTCGCGGGATCACGCGTCGCCTTCGAATTGACGCGCCCGCTGCCGGATGGCGCGCGCCACTATGCCGTCCGCTATGAGCCCACGCAGGTGGACGGGAAAGTCGCGCTCGTGGTGGTGGTGCTCACCGACGTCACGGAACGCCGGCGGGCGGAGCAGGCGATCCGCGACCAGCTCGACGAATTGCGGCGCTGGCATGAGGTCACCCTGGGCCGCGAGCGCCGGATCATGGAACTGAAGCGCGAGGTGAATGCCCTGCTGGCGGAAAGGCAGCAGCCCGCCCGCTACGCCACGGAGGACCCATGAAACCCGCCCCCCTCCCGCCCGACGAAGCGGCGCGCCTCGCCGCGCTGCGTCACTACGAGATTCTCGACACGGTCCCCGAGCAGGCCTTTGATGACCTGACCCTCATCGCCGCCCAGATCTGCCAGGTATCAATGGCGCAGGTTTCGTTCATTGACCGGGACCGCCAGTGGTTCAAGTCGCGCCTGGGAATCGAGGCGCAGGAAACGTCCCGCGACATTGCGTTTTGCGCGCACACCATCCTGCACCACGACGAGGTGATGGAGGTGCGGGACGCGACGCAGGACCCGCGGTTTGCCGACAGCCCCCTGGTCACGGCGGGCGAACAGATCCGGTTCTACGCCGGCGCACCGCTGATCTCTCCGGACGGTCACGCGCTGGGCGCGCTCTGCGTCATGGATCGCCGGGCCCGCAGCCTGTCGCCGGAGCAGGCTGCCGCCTTGCAGGCATTGAGCCGGCGGGTGGTGGCCCAGCTTGAATTGCGCCTCCAGGCGCGCCAACTGGCGGCAAGCCAGGACGAGATGCGGCGGCTGCTTGCTGACGGCGAAAAGTCCCGCCGGGCGCTGCTCAGCGTGCTCGAGGACGAAAAGCTTGCGACCCGCAACCTGCGCGAAAGCGAGGAGCGCTTTCGCGCGATGGCGGAGAACATCGAAGAGGTCTTCTGGATGAGGGACGTCGAGCAGAATGGGATCATCTACATCAGCCCCGGCTACGAATTGATCTGGGGACGCCCCTGTGCGGAGCTGTATGCCTCGGTGAATTTCTGGGTGGAAAGCATCCACGAAGGGGATCGGGACCGGGTCCTGCATGCCGCCACCACGAAGCAGGCCACCGGCGACTACGACGAGACGTATCGCATTGTCCGGCCGGACCGATCGATCCGGTGGGTGCGCGACCGGGCATTTCCCGTGAAGGAAGCTGACGGCAGGCTGCGCCGCGTGGTCGGCGTCGCGGAAGACGTCACCGAACGGAAGAAACTCGAGGAGCAGTTCCTTCATGCGCAAAGGATGGAGGCGGTCGGCACCCTCGCCGGCGGGATTGCACACGACCTGAACAACATTCTCGCCCCGGTGCTCATGGCCGCCGGCCTGCTGCGCGACCGGCTGCCGGACCCGCACGACCAGGCCATGCTGAAGATGGTCGAGACCAGCGCCCAGCGGGGCGCGGACATCATCCGGCAATTGCTGACCTTCAGCCGGGGCATCGAGGGGGCGCGCGTGGCGGTCCAGCTGCGGCACCTGATCAAGGACATGGTGCACATCATGCGCGAAACCTTTCCGCGCGACATCACGATCGACCAGGAGGTCCCCGCCAACCTCTGGAGCGTGACGGCCGACCCGACCCAATTGCACCAGGTCCTGATGAATCTTTGCGTAAATGCCCGGGATGCCATGGCCAACGGCGGACGCTTGCGGATCCGGGCGCAAAACGCCCTGCGACCCGCGCCTGGCGGGAATTCCGATCCCGCGGGCCAACCGGAACCGGTGGTGACTGTCAGCGTGACGGATACCGGCACGGGCATCCCGCCCGAGGCGATGGACCGCATCTTCGATCCATTTTTCACGACGAAAGAGGTGGGCAAGGGTACCGGGTTGGGACTCTCGACAGTCATGGGTATCATCAAGAGCCATGGTGGCACGATCACCGTGGCTAGCGAGGTGGGCAAGGGAACCACCTTTACGATGACGCTCCCCGCCGTCCGGACCGCGGCGCCGCAGAATGAGATCACTCCCAGGACGGTCACAGGGGGGCAGGGCGAGTTGATATTGGTGGTGGACGATGAGGAAAACGTCCGGGAGGCGATCCAGAGTGCGCTGGAGGCCCACAACTACCGCGTGCTGCTGGCGGCCAACGGCCGGGAAGCGGTGCAGCGTTTCCTCGAACATCAGGACGGGATTCAGCTGGTCTTGACCGACGTCATGATGCCGCTCATGGGCGGGCTCGAACTGACCCGTTCGTTGCGAACCATCAATCCCAGGCTGTCAATCGTGGCCATGACCGGCCAGAATCAGGAAACCCGGCAGGCCGAATTTGAAGCGCTGGGGGTGTCCGAAATCCTGTTGAAGCCATTTTTGCCGGACACGCTGCTGTTCGCCATCGGGCAATACCTTGGGCGGACCTGAGTCGGATCGATTCGATGGGAGCTGACTCGCAGCCGGAAATCAGCGGCACAACAGTGGAGTTGTCCGTTCGACGAGCTCAGGGCCGATTGGCGCTACGCCGGACTCTTGCAGTTGAGGTACATTTTCAGAACGGGAACATTCGCCCCAAATGGTGGAGCGCGTTGCTCCCCAACGCGCTGAGGACGTTCGCTGCGAAAGAAGCGCCCTGGGGAGCAGGTCGCTCCACCTCGATTGCATGAGTCCGGCGAAGGCGGAACTATTCAATAGGTGGGCGTCGGTTTCTGCGTTCGACAAGCTCAGGACCCCGAGCCGGTCGAGGGGCCCACCGACGCCAGGTTCGCCCGTCACGTGGTCCTTGTCGGCGAGATGGAAATCGCCGACCACCAAAAGGTGGAACGCTCTGACCCCAGCGCGTTGCGGCGCAGCCGCTCCGAGGCAGCGCCTTGGAGTCAAGTCGCACCACCTTCTATTGCTTTTGGCTAAGCCGCACTACGCAATCGGGACGATCTGCAGAGTGAAATCGAATACTCCAAGAGGTGGAGCGCGTTGCTCCCCAACGCGCTTAGGACGTCCGCTGCGTGCAAAGCGCCCCGGGGGGAGCAGGTCGCTCCACCATCAACTGCATGATCCCCGCGTCAGGCGGCCGGCCGGAACGAACGCACCGCCCCAAAGAATGCCTCGAGGTTCGCGATCGGGGTGTTCGGCGGGAGGTCGCAGCCCGAAGAGAGGATGAAACCGCCCGGCCCGCGCCCGAGCCGGCGCAGCAGGTCGGTCGTGCAGTCACGGACCTGGTCCGGCGTGGAGCGGACGAAAACACCCGAGGGGTCAAGGTTGCCGCTGAGCACGACGTCGGCCGGCGCTTCTTTCCGCGCCGACTCCATGTCCATTGGCTGGCCAAAATGGTAACAACGGGCCTCGCAGGCCAGGATATCGGCCAGGTGCGAGAGGCGCGCGCCACAATTGTGCACGATGATGGCAAAGCGATTGTCCGCCACCCCGGTCACTAGCTCGCGGATATAGTTCGACGAAAACTCCCGCAGGGCGGCGGGCGCGATCAGCCCCGCCATCGGCTCGGCGATGATGAGGCCGTCGGACCCGGCTGCCTTGAACGCCCGGGCGTAGGCGAGCAGGAAGCGGTTCGCCTTGGCCAGGAGGCGGTGGATCAACTCCGGCTGATCGATGGTGTCGACCAACGCCTCGCTGATGCCGTAGAGCCGCGCGGCCAGCGTGAATGGTCCCATCATGCCCGCCAACACGGGCAGCCCGCCGGCGCGCGCGGAAAGGCGGCGCACGGTTTCCAAATAGATCGCGGAACGGCGCGTTCCCACCGCGGGCACCGCCAGCCGGTCGACCTGCTCCGCGGAAACGACCAGGCGATCGACCACCGTCGGGACCTCCGCGTCGCTCAAGCGGATTTCCGCCCCGAACTCCTCGGGTTCGACACTGAGATCCATCGCCGACAGCCAGAAGGTGGTGCCGAGGCGAGCGTGCAGCGCCTCCTGCGCGGCGACCTGGGCCGCCGCGTCCGTCACGAGTTCCTTCACCGAACATTTCGCCAGCGTCGCGCCGGGAAACGCCAGGATCGGCATTGCCGCGCAATGCCCCGGAACAGCCAGGCCCTCGAAGAGGTTTTTCACCGCGCCGACATCTTTGCATCGACGGGTCCCGCGACAAGATTCGCCCGCGATGCGGCGCACGGTTGAAGCAGCGCTGCGCGGCCCCTGTAGGATTTGGAATGGAAAGCGCGTTACGAGGTAGCGCCCCCGAATCCCGTTTCTGCTGGGACAGCGAAGTCATACCGGCCGATTCAACGTGCCCCGTGGGATCGGGAAAAGCCTCACGAACTCCCCACCCCAGAATGAGTTCGGGCAACGAGATTAATCCATCATGTTACTTGATATCTGATACTTGTAACTTTTTTACGACAGTCTCCGATTGCATCAGGCGAGGAACTGGCTACCGGTTACGCCCTCACCCACCATCACCTGTTCCATGAAAAAACTGATCGCCCTGTCCGCTGCCCTCGCCCTTGCCGTCGCCTCGCGCGCCGAGCTCGTCCCCTACAAGATTGACTCCGTCCATTCTTCGGTCGGCTTCAGCCTCCGCCACCTCGTCTCGAAGTTCTCGAGCAGCTTCACCAAGGTCAGCGGCACGATCAACTACGACGACGCCGCGCCGGAGAAGAGCAACGTCGAAGCCACCGTCGATATCGCGTCGGTCAGCACGGCGAATGAGAAGCGCGACAACCATATCAAGAGCCCCGATTTCTTCGATGCCGCCAAGTTCCCGACGGCCACGTTCAAGAGCAAGTCCTGGAAGAAGACGGGCGAAGGCACGTTCGACATCACCGGCGACCTCACCATCAAGGATGTCACCAAGGAAGTCGTCCTGAAGGCGACCCTGCTGGGTTCCGGTCCCGGCATGGGCGGCGCCACGGTCACCGGCTGGGAAGCGATGACCACGCTCAAGAAATCCGACTTCGGCGTCGCCGGCCCCGCCATGCTCAGCAAGGCGCTGGGGGATGACGTCGCCGTCACGATCAACATCGAGGCCGGTTACAAAAAGGCCTGAGAGCCTCCCTCTGACATGTAGGGTCGGCGCTCGCGCCGACCTCACTGGCGAGGTCGGACCAAGGTCCGAACCTCCATTCGATCCCAAAAGCAATCACCTCCGGCCGGCGGAAACGCCGGCCTTTCTTTTTGCCCGGATTCGCCTACGGTTTCGCGATGATTCGTCGCTCCACCCTCCTGCTCGTCCTGGCCGGCACCGTCCTGGCGGCCCGGGCCGCCACCGAATCCTATCAATTCGACCCGGCGCACTCGTCGGTCGCGTTTTCCATCCGGCACTTCCTGGCCCAGGTGCCCGGCCAGTTCGCCAAGGTCTCGGGCCAGATCGACCTCGACCCGGCAGACCTCACCCGCAGCTCAGTTTCGGCCACCGTCGATCTCGCCAGTGTGTCGACCTTGAACGAAAAACGCGACGCGCACCTGCGCACCCCGGATTTCTTCGACACCGCGATGCATTCCGCCGCGACGTTCAAGAGCACGCGCTGGGTCAAGACCGGCGACAATGCCTACGATGTCACCGGTGAATTCAGCCTCCATGGCGTGACGAAGGAGCTCACGCTGCCGGTCCGGTACCTCGGCCGCGCCGTGGGCAACCGCGACGCCACGCTCACCGGTTGGCAGGCCACGGTCACACTCAAGCGCTCGGATTTCGGCATCGGGAAACCCGAGCGCTCGATCGGCGACGAGGTGACCGTCGTGATCAATGTCGAGGCGCGGCTCCAAAAGCCCGAGGCGAAAACCCCGTGACCGACGACGAGCTCCAGCACCTGGTCGAGGACGCCAC
Source organism: Lacunisphaera sp. (assembly GCA_035549955.1). Taxonomy (GTDB): domain Bacteria; phylum Verrucomicrobiota; class Verrucomicrobiia; order Opitutales; family Opitutaceae; genus Lacunisphaera. The sequence goes on from DASZPS010000236.1 coordinate 103,056, forward strand.
CTTCGACTACACCATGGGCGACAATGACGCCGCCCTGGCCAAGCTCGCTCGCGCCACCACCGCCGCGCCCGGCAGCTTCGAGGCCTGGCACGCGCTGGCCGAGGTGAATTTCAGCCTGCGCCGGTTTGAGGCCGCGCTCACCGCGGCCGAATCCGCGCACCGGCTGCGGCCGGGCGATCTTTTCATCAACACGACCCTTTCCCGCATCTGGATGGAGAAGGGCGACAAGGCCAAGGCCGAGCATTTCGGCGCGCAGGCCAAGATCCAAAGCTGGAAGGACCAGATCAAGAATCCGGAATCGACGCAGGGATTGTGAGGCAAAGCGCCCAGCTCTTCGGGCCACATCGGATGGGGCAATGTAGGGCCGCTGCTTGCGGCGACCTCGCGCGATAGGTCGGCGCAAGCGCCGACCCTACATTTTCCGCGTGCTGGGGGAGGGCTCAGCTCCAGCTGGGCCGTTTCAACAAGTTCAAGGTCCCGAACCGGTCGAAAATCCAATCGAACCAACCGGTCGGGCGGGAGCCCGGCCCGCCAGCTCTTCGGGCCACATCGGATGGGGCAATGTAGGGTCGCTGCTTGCGGCGACCTCGCGCGTTAGGTCGGCGCAAGCGCCGACCCTACATTTTCCGCGTGCTTGGGGAGGGCTCAGCTCCAGCTGGGCCGCGGCCCATCAGGAGATGGGCCCTCCAACAAAAAAGCCCGGCCTTCCTGCCGGGCTCTGACTTGAGACGCTTTCGCCTCAGGCCTTCTTCGGGCCTTCGCCTTTCGCGGCTTCGGATTTCGCCGTGGCCTCGCCTTGCGCCTGGCCGAGGAAGCTCGGCAGGGTCAGGCCGACACTCTTGGCAATCTCGTTGAGCGGCAGGACGCCCTTGTAGAGGTCCTGCACGAACTGGCCGGGACCCGACTGGCCGGCGCCGCCGCCCATGACAACGACCTTTTCGAACTGCATGCCGCGAATCGCGCCGGCCTGGACCTCGGCGATGCGCACGATGTTTTCGGCGATGAGGAGCTGGGTGGCACCGGAGGTGTCGTCAGCCACCTTGAGCAGTTTCTCGAAGCCCTGCGCCTTCGCGTCGAGCAACGCCCGGGTGCCCTCGGCCTCGGCGGTGAGCTTGGCCTGGATGCCGCTCGCCTCGGCACCGAGCTTCACCCGGATGCCGGTCGCCTCGCCCTCGGCGACGCGCCGAATGCCTTCGGCTTCGGCATCCTTCTGGATGATGTAAGCCGCCGCCTGGCCTTCCTGGAGAATCTTGGTCTGGGCAGCCTTGGCTTCGGCATCGATCCGAATGCGCTCCTTGTCGATCTCGGCCTTCACGATCTGGTCCGCCTGCTGGTGTGCCTTTTCGCGGGCGGCACGCGCGAGTTCGGCCTCCTGTTCGGCCTTGTAGGATTCCTGCAGCGCGCGGGCCTCGGCAACCTTCTGGGCGGCCTCGGTCCGCCTCTTGGCCTCGGCCTGCTCGGTGGCAAGGTCGGCGTTGGATTTGGCGATCACGACCTGGGCGGTGTTCTGGCCCTTGCGCGCCTCGGCCTCGGCCGTGGCCACGCGGATGGCCTGTTCGCGCTCGGCCTCGGCGCGGCCGATCGCGCCGCGCTGGTTTTCCTGCGCGACCTTGATCTGCGCATCGTTGATGGCCTTGGCGGCGGCCTCCTTGCCGAGCGCGTCAATGTAGCCGGAGTGATCCTTGATGTCGCGGATGTTGCCGTTGATCATCCGCAGGCCGACCTTGTGCAACTCGACCTCGACGCCCTTCGTGATCAGGGCAATGAGCTTTTCGCGGTCGGTGTTGATTTCCTCGATGCTCATCGAGGCAAACACGACGCGCATCTGGCCCATGATGATTTCCGAGGCGAGCTGCTGGATCTCGTCGAGGGTGCGGCCGAGCAGGCGCGTCGCGGCGTTTTGCATGACCTCCGGGTCGGTCGAGATGCCAATGGTGAACGAAGCCGGCGCGTCGATGCGGATGTTCTGGCTGGAAAGGGCGCCCTTGAGTTCGATCTCGATGTTGATCGGCGTGAGGTCGAGGTAGCCGTAGCTCTGGATCACCGGCCAAACGAACGTCGAGCCGCCGTGGTAACAGCGGGAGGAAGTCCCGTGGGCAACCTTGCCGTAAACGACCAGGATCCGGTCGGGCGGGCACATGCGGTAACGGGACAGGAGCGTGATGAGGAACATCAGCGCCAGGAAGGCGAGGGCGCTGAAACCGATGATATAGGTCATGGGAGGGTGTGTGCTGAGGGTTTGACTGAAAAATCCGTGACACTCACAGCGCTTCCACCAGCACGGTGCGACCGTCGACGATGCTGATGACCTTCACCTTCTCGCCGCTGGCGATAGGTTGCGCCGCCCCGCTCAACGCCGCCAAGGTTTCCTGCCGCCCGCTGAAATTCACCACCACCTGGCCGCCCGCGCCCTTGTGCGCCGGGACCGTCACGTACACCGTCCCCACGGCGCCGACGGCCTGGTTCACGTCCATCGTGCCGTCGCTTTTCAGCTTCATCATCGCCCCGTACATGGCGATGACGCCTCCCATGACCGAACCGCCCGCGAGCACCGCGCAGATAAAGGCGCCAAAGAGCGGGAGCCCGTTGTCCAACGCAATGCCGCCGACCCAACCGAACGCCAGGAAGAAGCCCGTCAGCGGCCGGACCGAGAAAATCCCCAGCCCGTCACCCTCATGGTGCAAACCGGGTGAATCGACTCCTTCGTGGTGGTCCATGCCGATGACGGACAAGACCCCCAACAGGACCGTGACCAGCGTGGCCACCACGCCGATGCCATAGAACATTTGCTTGGCACCGTTCAGGCCGGTCCACCAGCCGCCCACCTGATCGATGATTGCCAGGGTCGTCATAAGTCTGCGCGCAGTTTAAGGGGTTCGACGCGAAAGCGATATTACAAACCGGCGCAGCATTTAAAGACAAGCGCGCAGCGGCCGGGGGGCGGCACCACAAGGGATGCGCAGCGGCCCGTTGACAGCCGCCAACCGGCGCGGCTAACCTCGCGATCCCATGGAAAGACCCGCCTACCTGCTGGAATTCGAGAAGCCCCTGCGCGAACTCGAGAAGCAGCTCGACACGCTGCACCAGCAGTCCCTCGAGAACAACATCGACATGTCGGCCGAATTGGCGGCCATCGAGGAGAAGATCGAGACGACGCGGAAGGACATCTACACGAATCTCACCCCCTGGCAGCGCGTGCAGGTCGCCCGCCATCCCAAGCGCCCCTATGCCCTCGACTACATCTCCGCGCTTTGCACCGACTTCCAGGAATACCATGGCGACCGGCAATATAACGACGACCGCGCGCTGATCGGCGGCACGGCCTTCTTCGAGGGCCGGTCGGTCATGATTATCGCCCAGCAGAAGGGCCGCGATACCCGCGAAAACATCGTCCGCAATTTCGGCATGCCGCAACCCGAGGGTTATCGGAAGGCGCTGCGCCTGATGAAGCTCGCCGAGAAATTCGGGCTGCCGGTCCTCACCTTCATCGACACGCCCGGCGCCTATCCCGGCGTGGAATCCGAAGCCCGCCACGTCTCCGAAGCCATCGCGGTCAACCTGCGGGAAATGGCCTTGCTCAAGGTTCCATCCATCGCGGTCATCGTCGGCGAGGGCGGCTCCGGCGGCGCCCTCGGCATCGGGGTGACGGATCGGGTGCTCATCTTCGAAAACGCCTATTACTCGGTCATCTCCCCGGAAGGTTGCGCCGCGATCCTTTGGAAGGACCGCGTCCATGCCCCCAAGGCCGCGGCCGCGCTGAAGCTCAACGCCGGCAGCCTGCAGGAGTTGGGCGTCGTCGATGAGGTGATTTCCGAACCGCTCGGGGGCGCACATTACGACCCGGCCCAGGCGGCCGCCGCGCTCAAATACGCGTTGCTGAAGCACCTCAACGACCTGACCGGCCTCGACAGCGAGAAGCTGCTGCAGCACCGCTACGACCGCTACCGTGCCCTCGGAAAATTCCGCGAAGCCGGGGCGAAATAGCCGCGGAAAAACGGGTTTACATCGCCGGCGCAGTGCGTTTCTCTCGCCCGCTCAGTTGCCCGGGTGGCGGAATTGGCAGACGCAGTGGACTCAAAATCCACCGACCTCTAAAGTCTTGTGGGTTCGACCCCCACCCCGGGCACCAAATCAGAATTTGGACAGGGTTGGACAGCGTGAGCCAAAGCATGACAACCGTCCTCTGATTCAATCACTTCGGAAACGAAATCTTTCGCGGCCGGTTTTTCGACTTGGACAGCTTTGGACACTGAAACCCCGTTTTGGCCGGAAAAACGTGGAGAACTGCGTGGAGAGATCGGGATGACGATTTGCTTCGCGATGGGCGCAAGCGACTCGATGCCTTCCGCCAGTGGCAGCAGCGTTGTGTCCGTGTAGGTGGAATCGGTCAGACGGAGGCTCTTGTGCCGCGCCAGCTGCATAATCACGCGAGGATGAACCCCGGCTTTCTGCAGTTGGCTGATGAACGTGCGGCGAAAGGTGTGAATGCCGACCGGGCGTCCTAGTTTATCAATCAGCGGAATGCCCGCCTTCACCATGTCGCGCCGCAGCGTGTCGGGATCGGCGACACCACGCGGGAAAACCAGCATGTTTGCCCGCCAGTTCTCAGGGCGAGCCTCGCGCAGTTCCGGCACCAACAGCGTCAGGATGGGCAGCCAGTCGGCACGGCGGGCCTTTGTCGCCTCAGCACGCAAGAACAGGCCGGGCTTGTCATCCAGATGCACGTCACCCCAGCAAAGCCGCTTGGCCTCTTTGCGCCGCAGTCCAGTGAATGACATCACGCGGTAGAAAAACCGACGCTTAGGCCGTGCCACACCGAACAGGTTGAGCAATTCGGTTTCCGTGAAGGCCCGCGGTCCTTGCGGATACTTCACCGGCACCGCGAGATTTTCGACCCGCTTGAGAGGATTAGGAATTTCGTAAGCACGGTCTACCCAATTGAAGAACGCCCGGGCGGCTTCGTAATAGTTGTTCAGCGTCCGCGCCTGATAGGCCGTTTGCGCATTCCGCCAGTCCATGAAGCTGCGTGAAGTGACATCAGCCATGCACGCCCACCGGCACCCCTTGGCCAAGGCGAGGAACCGGAGTTTCACGACGCGCACGTGATCGGTTGTGCGGCCATTTTTGCGCACCGATTCCAAGTATTCCTCGAATAGCTCGGTGATTGGCCGACGCTTTGCCTTACGCGTGAAAGCCGCTGGGATTAGCCCGACAGACTCCCGCTGCGCATCCTCGTGCGCCTCTTTAAGCAGCTTTTCGGCGACTTCTTTGACCGTGGTGCGAAGCGTGACCTCATGCACCTTGGGATTGTCACCAACGCGATACCTGCCCCGATAGGTACGGTGCTTGGCGCTAGGAGGAATGAGATGCCTATACATTGGGTACGCCCTCCTGGGCACGAACTAGTTTGTTTAGGTCGCTCATCCTAATGACTCGTTTCCCGCCCACCTTCACGCTGCGCAATTTTCCGCCCGTGATCATTCGCCGGATTGTTTTGTCCGACACACGTAAGAAGCGAGCGACCTCCGGAATAAGAAGAAGCGAATCTCCGCCGAGAAATTGCGCACCTAGACTTTCACCTGCTCCGGTCATGGCTATTTTTTCGCCTCATCTGTGAGAAGCCCGCCGTCCATTAGCGATTTCATGATGGCCTCGGTAGAGACCTGCTTGGCCATATGCGCATGCGTGCGTCGGCTAGAGAGAGTAGGAGTGATCGCTTCAAGCCCGCGCTGCATGAGGTACCGCGCTGCATCTAATTCTGAATTCAGACTCAGCATCTCGCGAACCTCTCGGACCTGCTGAAGCTCGGGTCCATGCAGTCGAAATGTGACTCGCACAACCTCCTTCTCTGTTTCGTGGGTCTCGATCTCTACCGACGGTGTTTTAGGCATAAGGCATGTGATGCCATATGATGCCTATTGTCAACGGTTGATGCCATGAGTCGCTATTTAAAGCCAAATCAAGGGCTGGCCAGTTTGAGGACAGTCTGGTGGATATGGCGTGCGCGAAGCTTTAGAAACCCGTCGTAGTCGTCACCTTTCGCTGCCATGAATGCGTCCACGGGGATCAGATTTGAGTTCAGCCAATCTTTTAGGTTTGGACCAGCAGCGGCCTCAACTTCACGGAGATAGTCGGAAGGAGCCCGGTTCGTGATATGCTTATTGCTGGCAGAACTCAGCATAATGAAATTGGCGAGCGCATTCACTTTCCGAGGAGCGACACCTTTGCCCTTGAGATAGGCATCGGGGAAAAAGTGGTGGTATTCTTTCGCATTGGCCCAGGCGAGGGCCTTGTCGACATCCAGAACTGCACCAGTCAGCAAGTCTCGCGGCCTATGGTGGGCCAACACAATCGCGAGCAACTTGGCATGCGCATAGTTGGCGCGGAACGCAGTATTAACCCATACGCCTTCATCGGGAAGTGCAGTACTAACGGCAATCTCGTTAACCTCGCCAGCCGCAAAACGTCTTACTGCATTCCGATCTTCGGACATCATCCCCGTGTTCCAGCCACCGAAGTGACCTGACACCGAAGTAGCCCAAAACCATCTCGTGACTGCAGCCAGCTGAGCAGCATTTGGGGTTGGAATCATCCGGAATATTTCCGCCAGCACAGTCATCTGGTTACTGTATGGAATTATATTTCCGTTCGGGACGCCGATATGGGTCACGAGAAAGTCAACCGCACGCTTGTAGGCCTCACCGGCGGCCGTAACAGCCATTTTCAGAGTAGCCGCATCGTGGTTGCGTAGGGTATCAATACTTTCGGCCGTGAACTCGCCGCCGGTTGCAGCCGAAATACTCCGGAGCACCACCTTGCGGTCGATCTCAGAAAATGACTTTTCCGACAAAGCAGCCAAAATAGCGTCAATGGAATCGACCAAGTCAAATTCGGGGCTCCATGTGGCAGCCCGCATGAGATCGACAATCGTTAAGGTCGTGCCGGTGCTGTTGATACGCTCGAAGATCGGCGCAACGTCCTTGATGGACATGTCGGCCAAGGTGACGGCGGCAATCTTGTAGTCTTTAAAACGAGCGAACAGTGCCTCGGCCGCGTGCTTCAGCTCGTCTTTATCTCCAGCGGTAAGGGTTTCCAGGCCGGCAACGTGCTTAAAATAAGCACTGGGATCCGAAAGCTTGTTCACCCTAACGAGGTGAAGCGGTGGATCGTCCATCGACTCCAAGTGCAAAAACTTTTTAGCCCTCAGGTCGTACGCGATATTCCACCGGCTGGCGGGATTGCCACCGGACCAAAACAGCGCGCCGCAAATAGCAGAAAGTCGTTGCTGACCGTCGAGGAGGTAATTGACCGGGTAGTCAGGCCGGGGCAGCTCAATATCCAAGTCGGCAATACGGTTTTCGCTGCGGAGCTCTTGCCTGCTTTGCCACAGAAGGACACTGCCAATAGGAAACCCCTTAGAAATTGAATCCAAAAGGATAAGTATCTGCTTCTTATCCCACACAAAATTACGTTGAAACTTGGGCAGAAGAATATCCCCCGTCAAAATCCTCCGAGCGAGCTCCTCGATGCGATCGACACTAGGCTGGGGGTCTTTCGGAAGCGGCGCAGTCGGCCCAGACGCGGGTGCTTTAGTTGCCATGAAAAATCCCTATCCTGACAGACGGAGCGAGCAAGGCTAGATGGGATGGAACCGCGACATTGAGGCGGTTAGCTGTCTTTACCTGCGCGAAGCATTGCTATCGATGATGCAAACAGAGTGAGCATACCCACTCCGAGAACGGAACCCATCAGCACCAAGACATTCAACACGCTTGGCCTGCCGATAAGAACCCATAAACCTGCGGAAACATACGCAATAGCCGCAAAGAAAACCACGAGCCCCGAACTGTTGTCTTCAACCTCTTTGGACGCCATGTAACCAAGTGGTCCAAGCGCTATGCCGTAAGACCAAATCATGAGGGGGACTGCGCCACCATCGGTTGCTTTTTGCATGAAATACCACATGACACAGGTACACCAAAAAGCGATTAGGCTGAACAGATACGCGCTGCCGCCCAAGGCGAAGACATACATGCCAAGATAATTTTCTTTGGCCGCAAATTTGGCGGCTGGCACCATGAGTAATATACCTGGCATCATGGCGAACCCTAGGAGCATAACCGAACCGAGCATGCCTACCAGTCCTGCAAAAATTGCGCTCCATTTACCGAGGATCGCCAACCAAATGCCCGACACGAGGCCACCCAAGACATTCAAAAGCATTAACGGAACGCTCAACGTCACAATAATCGCGACAAGTGCCTTCATGGATCGTCCGTTCAATGTCGGCAGTTAGGGCAAGCGGCGGGTTGGCTCAACGCTTGACTAGGCATCCTTCTTTTTTCGCTGAGATTCGGACCACTTAAATACAATGGCCACATTCTCACTCGAAAGCGCTTTCTCATGATAAACGACGAGGTCTTCGCCGTTTTGCGCAAATACGAATTTGTTCCAACTTGAGAGGTCCTTCGGCGTAGGTTCTTTTGCGAGAAACGGCCCGACTCCTGACGAGCCGTCTGGAAATCTGATATTGATTAGGAATGCCATAAGGATTTTGGACGCTACAGGCAAGCTGGCCCGTTGCGCGGTTAAATTTCAGGCGGCTTTGCGATGCTTTTCTTGGCGTCAGCCACCATCTTTGGAGCTATGTAGACGTATTCAACAATCGCTCTGAAAAGCTTCTCGATTCGCCATGTCTGGGGAATCGTCACGTCCTTTGGACTATTATGAGCTCCGGCATTGCCGAGAATTCTTAGAATACCTGTGACCTCGGCTAAAGTAGGCGGGATAATGCCTTGCGCGGCCATCGAATCAAGCCGCTGCTTGAGAGGCTTATTGCTAGCCACGCCTTTGTCGTCGCAGATGGCCTCAAGAGCGCGCCTAACTAACAGAGCAAAGGCGTTCGGAGATTTCTTCTGGACAGATTTCGCCTCGATATAGTTTTTTCTAACTGCCAGCGGCACACTTGAGTCGAGGATACCACTATCGGGGTAGCAAAGCTGTGGTTCTTCGTCCGTTTCGTCCACCGACATGTAGAGCGAAATATCATTACACGAAAGGCACTCGTAGATCAGGTGGGTTACCGACGAGCCCGGACCCTCACACGGTTTCCCATCTTCACCATACCAGGTAGGTTCGAAAGAATGAACGAGTCGAAGTTTGTGCTGAGTGTGATTCGAGCAGTGCGGGCAATCCAGCGTAGTAGTTTTTGTGGCCATAGGTTTCTGCCCAAGAGTTATCTAACAGAATATATCAGTTCGCGACTATGGCCCTAACCGCGCTCCGGAATTTGCGAAGACTAGCTTCGCTCAGGAATCGCACAAGATGAAACAGCCATCGCCGCTAATTCTTGCGCAGTGATGCCCCATCCAATGGTAGCGAGCTCTGCTTGTACTCGAGCGTAGTCACTTAACTCGATGCATCCATCCAATGGCGTGCCGGGTACATCGGGCAATGGTTCGACATGGCCAAAACTATCGAATGTAAATCCGCGCATACTGGACCATCGCGCAACGACAATGCAGGGACGGCCAACCTTGCAGACGGGCGCAGGCGGGAGTGACAATTCCTCTCCCGGTTGGAGTTGTCTGCGCACCATGCCGGAACGTTCCCGTACTACCACGAGGTCACGAACCACCTGATAGGTCATTTTCTCCAGGCCTCCTTGGACGCTGATCTCCACGGTATCAAGCCGACGGCCGCGATACTCACCGAACAGCAAAACTCCCTTCGGCAGGTACTTTGCGTAGGCATTGAGAAAAACGCCGAGGCATGGGTCCCAACCAGGCGGCTTGCACAGGCCATCCAAGACGTACTTGAGGCCGAAGACATAGTTCGTGAACGAACTATAACCGCTGACATTAGGCATCGCATCAAACACACGTCGGCTGAACGTGTCCTGAATGACGATGGATTTGCAGGTGACACCTTTAACCCCCAGTACTGCCCACGCCCTGCAGCCCTTGTGGCGATCCTTACGAAGATATTTGAGGACATAGGCGGCACGGCTAGCCGGGATACGTTGAACGTCGATGCGACCCAGCCCAACACCCTTAGCGACGCTCCAAATAGTTTCGGCATCCAGTCGCTGCGGTGTGACGAAATGCATATGGAATCCATGGCCGCCGGGGTGCTGCTCAATAACTCTCAGAGCCTTCAGTTTTAATGCCTTCATGGTCCGATGATTTCGGAAACGTGTCCAACGACCGCTCAGCGTCTTCGGGTCCACTACGTCTGGGGTCGTGAAGGTCCACAGGTAACACCAGCCTTCGTCGCCTAGGACACGGGCCAGCGACAGCTTGGCGGCATAGAAATCTCTACGACGGCTCATGGTGTGGCCTCACTTATCCCCACTAAGACAAGACTAGGCGCGGAGGCGGGGGCGGGGCGCGCTCCGCGCGCCCCAGCCACCCGTCCTTCCGCGCCGATGCCCATGGACTGTAGCCAGGTGCTCACGGCTGGCCTCCCTGGCCCGCTTCGACGAGTGCCAGAATAGCCGCACGGATGGACGGCGGGAGTTTTGCCCACGCGAGGACAACCTTGGCCACGTCCTCCCCGGCTTGGACGGGGTTTCGTGGAGAACTGCGTGGATTGGCACCTTTTGAATTGGTCCCTTCTGATTGGCTCTCAGTTTGTTCCCGGTTCTCCTTTGTGGGTTCGACCTCCGGGCACCAGTTTTCGCCGGATGAGGGGTATGCGCAGGCTGGCCGTCCCAATTTCGCCGAGGGGGCGCGCGTTTCCGCCGAGGATCGCCGGGTTCCGGCTGCGGACCATCGATCGATCCATTTCCACCAATTTATGTGCGGTTTTGGCGTTCGCTGCTGATAGATGGGTGTACGCGATGAAAGAAGACGCCGAATTGCTGCATGCCTTTGCAACCGGACGGGACGAAGCCAGCTTCCGGGAACTCGTCGACCGCCGGATCGGTTTTGTCTACGCCGTCAATCTCCGCCGCCTCCGCGATCCGCACCTGGCCCAGGATGCCACCCAGGCGGTCTTCATCGCGCTGGCCCGCAAGGCGGCGAAAGTCGCGCACGGTCCCAGCGTCATCGGCTGGCTTCACCGCAGCTGCTGCTATGAGAGCCTCAACCTTATGCGCGCCCAGACCAACCGACTCGCCCGGGAAACCGAGGCGGAGCGTCTTGGCACCACGACGGGAGCCGCCCGACCGCCGGAAGCAGCGGGCGCCCTGGAGGCGGTGCTGGACGAAATCCTGAATGAGCTGCCGGAAAAAGACCGGGAAATCATCCTGGCCCGCTACTTTTCCGACCGTTCCTACGCGGAAATCGGGGCGAAGACGGGCTACTCCGAAAACGCCGCGCGCATGCGTGCCGACCGCGCCCTCGCCCGCCTGCGCGACCGGTTGGAATCCCGCGGCTTCCCGTCCGCTGCCGCGGTCCTGGCCGGGATACTGCCCGCGTACGCCTCGGCCGCGATTCCCAGCGGACTGGCGACGGTGGTCGCGAATACCGCGCTAACCATGTCGGCCGCCGGGGCGGCGTCCGCGTCCGTATTTTTTTCCATGAGCGCTACCAAAATCGTGACGGCCGCCGCGGTCTTTGTCCTCGCCGGTTTTACCGGCTTCGAAGCCTACCAAGCCAACAACCTCCGGCGTGAGCTGGGCGAACTCCGCCAGCAAAGCCTCCAGGCCAGCGAGAAATACCGCAGCCTGGAAAACCGGCTCGCGGCGCTACAGGCCCAACAAGCGGCTCCCAACGGCCGGGCACCCGCCACGCGAATGGCTGAACCTGCGGCGCCTCCGCCCGCGGCGGCCGGGAAACCCGCGCCGCTGGCGGGTGTCACCCGCACCGCCCCGGCCGGCTGGTACCCCAACGGGAACAACCCGAAGGCGTTCGAAGTTGGCGTCGACCCGAACCAATCCTTCGGCGGGGTGGCCAGCGCCTATGCGAAGTCGCTCGACGATTCGGCGGAAAAGAGCTTTGGCGGCCTGGGCCAGGCCATCTCCGCCGACCAATACAAGAACCAGCGGGTGCGCCTGACCGGCTGGATCAAGACCGAGGACGCAAACAACGGGGGCGGACGCCTCTGGCTGCGGGTCGATGGCGAGACCCGGGGCCAGTCGCTGGGCTTCGACAACATGGAAAAGCGCGCGCCGAAAGGCACGACGGACTGGACGGAGTACTCCATTGTGCTCGACGTGCCGGCCGAAGCCAAAAGCCTGAATTATGGCTTCTTCCTCAGCGGGAAGGGACAAATGTGGGTCAATGGTTTGAACATCGAGCCGGTCGGCCCCGAGATTCCCACGACCAACATGATCACCGCACCCAAGCCGCTTCCCACGGCCCCGGTGAACCCCACCTTCAGTCCCAACCCGGCGCCCGGTGGTTGACGCGGCATCGACCGTCCCGTTGAGCGGTGGATTGACGCAGGCAGCAGGGACATGACACTGGAGGCATGCCCGATTTTCGAGTCCATGCGCCTGAGGTTCCCGCCGGCGCGGCGGAAATTCAGCTTGGGCCGGACGAGAGCCACCACCTCGTGACGGTGAACCGCTGCGGCCGGGGCGACCCTGTCGTTGCTTTCGATGGCCGCGGACACGAATGGCTGGCGGAATGCGTCGACCCCAACCGAACCGCCGCCGTGCTCCGGATCAAGGAGGCCCGGCCGGCCGCGCGCCGCGCGTGCGCGATCACCCTCGCCCAAGCCCTGCCCAAGGGCTCCACGATGGACGACATTGTCCGCCAAGCCACCGAGGTTGGCGCGGCGCGGATCGTCCCGGTGCTGAGCGAGCGCACCCAGGTTCATCTCGATGGCGACCGCGCCGACAAGAAAATCGAGAAGTGGCGCACCACCGCCATCGAAGCCGCCAAACAATGCGGCAACCCCTGGCTGCCCGAAATCGCGCCGATCACGAAGCTCGACGAATTCCTGAGGTGGGCGTCGGTTTCCACACCGACGCCGGTCGCCGCCGTGGAAAGCGGCGACCATCCCCTGCGCCTCATCGCCAGCCTCCACGCCGGGACGACGACGCTGAAAAAGGTCCTCGCATCCCACGCCGCCCGGCACCGGCACCCGCCGCGCCACGCCGTCTGGCTCATTGGCCCGGAAGGCGATTTTTCGCCGACGGAGATGACCGCCGCCGTCATGGCCGGATTCGCCCCGGTAACCCTGGGACCCTTGGTATTGCGCAGCGACACGGCCGCCATCTACGCGCTGAGCATCCTGAGCAACGAACTGAATTCTCCCATGTAGGGTCGGGCCGTGGCGCGACCTAACGACCGAAGTCGTCGCACGCGACTACCCTGCGAGAATAGGCTCCTGCGTTCGGCGACCTCAGATCAAAGGCATTTCGCCAACAGCCTGGGCCAACGTGGTTTGTCGCGATTTTCTGCATTTCAGGCCCGGCCCCCGCGTGTCGATATATTGGATATACCCTTACTCCCCATGCGCCGCGTCCTGCTTGCCATCCTTTGTGCAATCTCTGCCGGCTTTTCCCTGACCGGAATCGCCGCCGAAACCCGCAAGGTCGGCTTGCTGCTCAAAGGCCGCACCAATTTTTGGAGCACGGTCGAACAGGGCGCCAAGGCGGCCGCAGCTGAGTCGGGCGTCGAGCTCATCGTCAAAGCGCCGCCGACGGAGTCCGACATCGCCATCCAGATCCAGCTGTTCAACGCCCTCGCCGCGCAAAAAGTCGATTGCCTCATCGTCGCGCCGGCGAGCGCCGAGGCCCTGGCCATCCCCGCCGCGTCCCTTGCCGTCACGGGCGTGAAGATCATCGTGCTCGATTCGCCGCTCAACGGGAAAACGGCCAGCGTCTTCATCGGCACCGACCACGAAGCCGCTGGCGCCGCGGCAGGACGCCTGCTCGCGGGCCTGGTGAGCGACAACGACACCGTCAGCGTCCTGCGCCACGCCCAGGGCAATCTGGTCACAGCCGCGCGCGAGGACAACGCCATCGCCACCCTCAAGGCGGCACACGCCAACGTCGCGGTGTTCAGCGATATTTTTCTGGGCAATGCCAAGGAAGAGCAGATGGACCGGGCCAAGCTCATGCTCAGCAAGCATCCCGAGGCCAAGGCGATGCTGGCCTCAAGCACACCCGGCACCACCGTGCTCATGCAACTGCTCGCCGAGTCCCCGAAGCCCGGTGCGATCAAGCTCGTCGGCTTCGGCTACAACCTGAACGAATCGGTCGCCACCGCCCTCGAAAAGGGCACGCTGCACGGCTGGATTGCCCAGCTGCCGTTGGAAATGGGTCGTCTCGCGGTGAAGAACGCCGTCGCCGTGCTCGACGGCCAGACGCCGCCGGCCGTGGTGCATACCGATTTCCGCGTGATCACGAAGGAAAACCTGCATGAGCCCGAGGTGCAGGCGCTGCTGAAGCTGTAAGGCGGGATCGCGGCTCCCCGTAGGGGCGCAGTCTTGCTGCGCCCAATCCCGGCCGCGCCGGGATTCCCTTGTCTATTGGACGACCTGGATTCCGCGCTGAGCCGATTTCGCGCAAAAGCGAAATCCAGCGAGACGTGTCTAATCCAGGGTCGGGCCTTCGCCCGACCTCGCGGCCGAGGTCGTCGCGAGCGACGACCCTACATCGTCAAATCGTGCCTTGAAGATTCCGTTCATCGCGCGGAATGGGCGCAGCAAGACTGCGCCCCTACGACGATTCCTCACCCCCGTACCGCCTTCCACACCGCCACGCAGGTGGCGATGAGGCCCGGCAACTCCGCCAGCGGCATCTGGCTGGCGGCATCGGAAATGGCGTTGGCCGGGTCGGGATGCGTCTCGATGAACAACCCATCCGCGCCGGCCGCGAGCGCGGCCTTCGCCAGCGGCGGCACGAACTCCCGCTTGCCGCCGCTCTTGCCTCCCGCCGCGCCGGGCAGCTGCACGCTGTGCGTGGCGTCGAACACCGTGGGGGTATTGTGGCCCTTCATGATCGCGAACGAGCGCATGTCGACCACCAGGTTCTGGTAGCCGAAGGTCGTGCCGCGGTCGGTCTGCCAGATCTCCGCGGCCTTGCTCTGGCGCAGCTTGGTGACGACAAATTCCATTTCCTGCGGCGAGAGGAACTGGCCCTTCTTCACGTTGACGACGGCGCCGGTTTTTGCCGCCGCGACCAGCAGGTCGGTCTGCCGGCACAGGAACGCGGGAATCTGCAGCACGTCGCACACCTTTGCCACCGGCGCGGCCTGCTGGCGCTCGTGGATGTCGGTCAGCACCGGGAATCCGTATTCCTGCTTGATGAGCGCAAGGAGCCGCAGGCCTTCCTTGAGGCCCGTCCCGCGTCCACCCAGCGACGTGCGGTTGGCTTTGTCGAAGGAGCCCTTGAAAACGATGTTCAGCTCCTTGTGCTTCTTCGCCAGCCTGCTCAACCCCTCCGCCACTGACCGGCACACGGTCTCATTCTCGAGCGAGCACGGCCCGGCGATGAGGAGGAGGCGCTTGGGGTCAAAGAGCATGGGGCGTTAGTAGCGGGTAGTGAGTATCGAGTAGAAACGGAGCGCGGCTTCAGACTACTCGCTGCTCGCTACTCGCTAGTGGATGCATGTCAGCCCTTCTTCCTACGCTTCCGCTTGATCGCCGCGGCAATGAAGGCGGCGAAGAGCGGGTGCGCGCGATTGGGTTTGGACTGGAACTCCGGGTGGCACTGCACCCCAAGGAACCACGGGTGGTCCTTCAGCTCGGCGATCTCGACCAGCCCGCGCTTTGGATTCCATCCGGAAATGGTCATGCCCGCTTTCTCGAAACGCTGGATGTAATCGTTGTTCACTTCGTAACGATGGCGATGACGCTCCGAAACGCTGTCCGTGCCATACGCCTTGCGCGCCAGGGTGCCGGGCTTGAGCTGGCAGACGTAGGCGCCGAGGCGCATCGTGCCGCCCTTCTGGACCACGTTGCGCTGCTCGTCCATGAGCGCGATCACCGGCTCGGTCGTCTTGGGATCGATTTCCATGGAGTTGGCTTGCTTCAGGCCCAGGACGTTGCGGGCGAACTCGATCATCGCGACCTGCAGGCCGAGGCAAAGGCCGTAGTAGGGAACCTTGTGCTTCCGGGCGTAACCCGCCGCGGCAATCTTGCCCTCGATGCCACGGTCGCCGAAGCCGCCGGGCACCAGGATGCCATCGAGTTTTTTCAGCTGCGCCAGTCCCGCCTTGGTTTCGAGGTCCTCGGCGTCGACGCGCACGACGTTCACTCGGCAATGATTCGCGATGCCCGCGTGGGCCAGCGATTCGTAGACGGATTTGTAGGCGTCCTGCAGCTCGATGTATTTTCCCACCACACCGATCCGCACCTCGTGTTTCGGCGACTGGATGCGGTGGACGATGTCGGCCCAGATGTTGTGTGGGTTCGGGCGGTTTTTCACGCCGAGCAGGTCGCAGACATACTGGTCCATGCCCTGCTTCTGCAGCATGCCCGGCAGCTCGTAGATCGACGACTGGACGTCCTCCGCGGCGAAAACTGCCTTTACGGGGACGTTGCAGAACATCGAGAGCTTCTCGCGCATTTCCAGCGTCAACGGCTTTTCGCAACGGCAGACCAGCAGGTGCGGCTGGATGCCGATCTCGCGCAGTTTGGCCACGCTCTGCTGGGTGGGCTTGGTCTTGAGTTCGCCCGCCGCCGTCACGTAGGGCACGAGCGTGACGTGGATGAAAACGCATTCCTTCGGGCCGACCTCGAGCGCGAACTGGCGCAACGCCTCGAGGAACGGCAGGCCCTCGATGTCGCCGGTGGTGCCGCCGATCTCCGTGATCAGCACGTCGACGCCCTTGCCGCCCTGGTGGATGCGCGACTTGATCTCGTTGGTGACGTGCGGGATGACCTGCACGGTCTTGCCCAGGTAATCGCCGCGCCGCTCCTTGGCGATCACCGCCTCGTAGATCTGGCCGGACGACAGGCTGTTGGCGCGGGAAAGCTTGCCGGAGGTGAAGCGCTCGTAGTGCCCCAAATCGAGGTCGGTCTCCGCGCCATCGTCGAGGACGTACACCTCGCCGTGCTGGAACGGGCTCATGGTGCCCGGATCGACATTGAGATAGGGGTCGAATTTCTGGATGCGCACCGTGAGGCCCCGCATCTCCAGCAGGGCGCCCAGCGCGCCCGCCGTGAGCCCTTTGCCCAAGGAGGAAACCACCCCGCCCGTGACGAAAATATACTTCATCAGCTGCGGATAAAACCGGCGCGATTTCCATACACAAGAAAAAGGTTCGCCGCGGTGATTTCCCGCTCTGAAAACTCCCCGCTTTCGTGGCGGTCAGCCGTCATCCGGCGAACCCACACACCCCGTCGCTTCGCGCCACCCCTCTCGAGCGGGGACCCGGTCCCCGGTTACCGTGTCTTGACTCCCCTCTCGAGAGGGGTGCCCGCAGGGCGGGGTGTGTTGGCTGGCATTCGCAGATTGCGGCCTAGGCCCCGGCTTCCGGCGTTCGCCGCGGACCGCCGTTTTCAGGTCTCAGGTCTACTCGTCACGTGGAACTTGGCACTTGGAACTTGGCACGGGCGACGTAATCGTCGCCCCGTGCCTTCCAAACCCTCCCTGCTCGCCTGGATCACGTGCGATGGCGTCCATATCGACCCCGCCTCGGGCAAGCACACAATTCTCGGCGTTTTCTCCAACATCAAGGCACGGTCATTTCCCGTCATGCACCCCTACATGGTGTGGTTCCTGACGCTGACCGACGTGCAGCCCGGCAAGCACAAGATCCGCATGTCGATGGGCCTCGACCTGACCAACCCCGTTGAATTGATCCACCGCGAGTTCGAGTCCCAGTCCCCGCTTCACCGCATCAACCTCATCAACGAGCTCCGCAACCTGCGCTTCGACCAGCCCGGCGACTATTCCATCGTTGTCGAGGTGGACGAGGAACCCATCCTCGCCACGAGCCTGACGGTGACATGAGCCCGGATTTTCCAACCACTAATCCACACTAATGAGCACCAATCTGTAGGGCGGGATCGCTGATCCCGCCTTTTCCAGCTTGGCGGGGTCAGCGACCCCGCCCCACAGTCGGTCTTCAATTAACGTTCATTAGTGTCAATTAGTGGTTCCCTCCGTCTGTTTCGTGGTTTTCTGTCCTATTTCTCATGTCCCGCTCCACCTTTGACCTCATCGGCGTCGGCAATCCCATCATGGATATCCTCGCCCACGTGAATGACGACTTCCTTCGCGCCCACGTCGCCGGCGAAAAAGGCGGCATGGTCCTGGTGGACGACCAGGACATGGCCACGCTGATCGGCAAGCTCGACGTCCAATTTGCCGTCACCCCCGGCGGCTCGGCCGCCAACGCCGTGCTCGGCGCCACCAAACTCGGCCTCAAGACCACCTTCGTCGGCAAGATCGGGGCCGACCAGACCGCCGCCGACTACAGCGCCAACTTTACCGCCGCCGGCGGCGACGGCTCGCGCTTCAAGCGCGCCACCCTGCCCAACGGACGCTGCCTTTCCCTGGTCACGCCCGACGGCCAGCGCACCATGCGCACCAACCTCGCCGCCGCGATGACGCTCAGCCCGGACGAGATTTCTGTCGATGACTTCCGCGGCGCGAGGCACGCGCACATCGAAGGTTACCTCCTCTTCAATCCCGCCCTCGCCCAGAAGGTTGCCGATTGCGCCCGGGCCGCGGGTTGCACCATCAGCCTGGAAATGTCCTCCTTCGAGGTCGTCAAGGTCGCCCGCGACTGGATCCTGGCGCAACTCAAGCAAGGTGTGCACATCGTCTTCGCCAACGAGGACGAAGTCCGCGCGCTCTTCCAGACGGACACCTCCTACGACGCGTACGCGCAGAAGCTCGCGGGCTATGGCGGCATCGCCTGCGTAAAAATCGGCAAGGACGGCGCCTGGGTCGCCAAGGGCTCCGAGCTCCACCGCATCGCCCCGGTCAAGGTCGAGCGCGTCACCGACACCACCGGCGCCGGCGATGCCTGGGCCGGCGGCTTTCTCTTCGGCCACCTCAGAGGCAAATCCCTTGCTGCGTCCGGCGCGCTCGGCTCCGCCCTCGGCGCCGAATGCGTCCAACACCTCGGCCCCGCGATCCCCGAGGTCCACTGGCCTCGCCTGCGCGAGCTGGCGGGGTCGCTGATTTAGACCCGTAGGAGGGGCTTGACGCCCTTACCTCGACAATCCCGCCGAAACCACGCCACAGGAGGCAACAAAAGGATCCAAACCGTTTTACATGAGGAAACGGAGTTAACGAAGGGACCCGGCACAAAAACCCCTCCATTCTCTCCGGTACCTCCGGTTAAAATGCATTGGTTGGTTCGGTTCACCCGGCATTCGGCAATTGGCAATTCTTCCAGCTCATTTGCTTTCGCCCGGCGCCAGCCCGACCTTGCGCACGAACTCCGGCCAGCGCGGGTCGGTGCGCAGCGACTTGAGCGTGGGCTGCACCAGGATCCACACGAGGAACGTCTCGCGATGGGCCCGGGCTTTCTCCAGCCACTCGAAGGCGCGGTCAGCGTCGCCTGCCATTGCATGGTATTCGGCGACGTAGCTGGCCTCCCGCTGCCCGTAACGCTCGATGAGTTCCTGGATGAGCGCGTCGGCCGCCGGGCGGTCCTTTTGCGCCAGCACCAACGCGCGCGCGAACAGCCGATAGCGCTCCCCGGGTTCCTTCTCCGCCGACACGGCGGCGTCGGCGACCCGTCCCTGCAACAGTTGAAAACGCGACAAATAAGCGTGCCACTCCAGGGCACCGGGCGCCAGTTCCACGGCGCGGCGTTGCACCTGCTCCGCCTCGGCGTAGCGACCGGCCCAACCCAGGGACAGGGCCAGGACGGCTTGGGTCGTGACATTCAGGGGATCGAGTTCGACCGCCCGCCGGGCGAGCGCGATGGCTTCGTCCAACTGCCCGAGATTGTTCAGCATGATCGAATAGTCCGCGACGATGCCCGAATTCTGCGGCGCCAGCTCGTAGGCGCGCCGGAACGAAGCGAGCGCACGGCGAAAATCCCAGTCGGCCGTCCGCTGCACCCAGCCCATCGCGTTTTGCACCTCCGGCAGCTCGGGATTGAGCCGCAGCGCGCGTTCCGCCGCCGGGCGGGCCGCCGCAAAGCCCTCCTCGAGCCCCAGGCCGCTGAACCGGGTAAGGTGAATGTACGAACGCGCCAACTCAGCCAAAGCCAGCGCGAAATCCGGATCGATCGCGAGGGCCGCCTTGCATTCCTCCACGGCCTTCAGGCGGCCCTCGTTGTCCTCGTGCCGGCTGAAGTAACGCGCCCGCATCAAGTGCTGGTAGGCCTCGGGGTTGACCACCGCCGGGCTCGCTGAAGCCACGCCGATCTTCAGCTCTAGATTCTTCGCGATCAACCCCGCGATCTCGTCCTGCACGGCAAAGATGTCTTTCAGGTCGCGGGTGAAAGTATCGCTCCAGACGTGGAAGCCGTCTTCGGCCTTGATCAGCTGCGCCGTGATGCGCACCTGATTACCCTGCTTGCGCACGCTGCCCTCGACGACGTACGCGACACCGAGTTGCCTGGCGATCTCGGGCACGGGCACCTCCTTGCCCTTGAAAGAGAACGCCGAAGTCCGCGCCGACACCTTCAGCCCCTGCACCTTGGCCAGCACGTTGAGCAATTCCTCGCTGATCCCGTCCGAGAAATACTCGTTGGCCTTGTCGTCGCTCAGGTTGGCGAAGGCCAGCACCGCCACCGACTTGGCGTCGGGGGAAGTGGAAAGTGAGGGGGTTGGGGCCGTCCTCGGTTCTTTGTTCTCCGCCTTCGGTGCCGCTTTCGGCGAGAATCGCGGGTCGGCCTCCAGCCGGGCGAGCACGGCCTGGAAGCGTGGGTTCGACCGCAGGGGATCAAACGCGGGATGGTTGCGATAATAAAACGCCGGCATGTCACCCGTCGCTTCCACCAGGGTGATCGCCGCTTCCTCATGCCCCAGCAGGAGTTGATTGACGATCTGGGCCTGGTGGCCGCGATAATTACCCGGTCCGGTGCCCGAATCCTGGGCCAGCTGTAACACCCGTTCCGCCTCCTCGCGGCGGCCCAACATCGCGAGGTACTGACCCTTCAGGTTCAAGAGATTGCCCGAATCAGGCTGGCTGGCCAGGCGCTGCTCGACCTGCAGCAAAGCCGCCTGCCACTGCAGTTGGGCGGATTCCTTGCGCCCGGCCAGGGTGTGCGCGAGGGCCGCGAACTGGGCTTTCGGGCCGTCGTAGGCGTTCGATCGGAGCCAGTCCCGCGAAACCCCCTCGAGCACCCGCAACATGTTCTCCGGCTCGCGCCGGTACCAGTAAACCGTACAGGCCATGGTCACACCATGATCCTCCTGCCGCACGGCCACCGGAATTTTCTCCAGCATCACCTTCGCCTGGTCGAGGTCGCCCGTCCAACCTGCCGCCAGGAACACCTTGAGCACGAGGTTCGGCCAGCAGGGCTGCAGGGCGATGGATCGGTCCACCGCCAGATCAGCCGCCCGGAAGTCGTTTGCTATGTACGCCGCCCAGGCGATTTCATTCCACGCCAATGCGGCCCAAGCCGGATTCTCGGCGAGTATTTCAAAGGTTGCGCGGGCCTCGGTCGCCTGGCCGGTGTTGCGTTGCAGGATGCCGAGCGCCAGCAAGACCCGGGGCTCGGCGGGTTTTTCCTGCAGCAGTGCCGTGAGCAGATTTTTCGCCTCGGCATCGAACAGCGAGGTGCTCGTGCCCAGGCCGCCCACGCTCCGGACCAGGGAGCAGGCCTGGGCCAGCCGGGGTTCGTAGGATCCGGGCGCAAGTTGCAGGGCCCGCATCGCCTTCGTCCGCGACCCCTCTCGCCGGGACCGCGAGTCGTCGAGATTATGATAGACATACCAGGAATCCACCTGCGACCACGCCGCCCAGGCGTCGGCATTGTTGGGCTCGAGTTCGGTGGCTCGTTTGGCGAATCCATCGGCAACCTCCAGCTCCGCTCGCGCCATTTCGGCCTTGTTCATCTGCTCCCAAGCCTTGGCCACCAGCTGCCGGGCCTCGGAGGTCGGCGCGTCGGCGGGATTGGCCGCCGCAGCCGGCGGTGGGGCAGCCTTTTCCCAAGGGCGCCCGAGAATCAGAGCCAGCAGTGCAATGACGCCACCCGCGATCACCGGCGCGAGCCAGCGGGGGCGTGACGCGCGGTTCTGGGTTCTGTCCTCCGTTCTCTGACCTCTGTCCTCCATGCTTCCACTCACCTGCTTCAGCAGCCCCGTGCGGTGCGACCAGAGCTTGAGGAAACGCTGCAGCACCTCGGGCGGCACCGTGCCGCCGGGCAGGCGCGTCCATTGCACGGTGCGAAAGCGGTCGGGCACGAGTGCCGTCGGTTCCTTGGTGTCGTCGATGACGACGGGCAAAATGAAGGCCACGCCGGAAGCGATGGTGCGCGCCCGCTCGGCGGCGAGATCCCACTCGAGCCGGAAATAGCCCTCCTCCCGCGCCTCGGTATTTGCCGAGATGACCGGGATGAACAGCACGCACTCCTTGATCTGCCGGCGGATCTTGGCATCCCACTCATCGCCGTGTTCCAAACCACCGTCGGTGTCGAACCACACCTCGACTCCGGCCTGTCTCAACGCATCACAGATGCGCCTGGCCGCCTCGGCATCTTGCGAGGCGTAGGAAAGGAAAACGGCTTTGGCGGAGTCACTCATGCGCAAGCAATCCTCCAAACCGTTTTACAGAAGGAAACGGAGTGACCAAACAATGACCTTCTTCGTTCACTTCGTTACCTTCTGTGAAACTGCCTTGGTTGATTCGGTTCATTTGACAACCGTTCGCCAACCGGCCTGACGACGCAGTCGCACGAGCTCAGTCCCGGCCTGGCTGGCCGCGGCGAAGCCCAGGAAAACAACTCCCTGTGCCGTGGGGTGTTCCTGCATAAGTTGGTCCTGCTGATGCCGGTTAAGCCGAACCCTTGCCAGCCCAAACCCGTCGGCGGGCGAAATCATGTCACGAACATCAGACACCTCCTTTGCCGCCTTCGGCGTTGTCATGGTCCAGATGGCGAACCAGCGTGTCCGACCGGACCCGGCCCCAACGGGTTCATCAACCCTACCCTCCCTCCCGATGAAAAAATTCGTCGTCGCCCCGTTGCTCGCCGCCCTGGCCATGTTTGTCTGGGGCTTCCTCTACTACGGTCTCAGTGGCATTCCCTACAAGGCGCTGGGCACCGCCAACGCGGACGTGCTCCCCGCGGTCGCCAACCTTTTTCCTGCGGACGGCACCTACGTGCTGCCCGACCCGCGCACGCCGCCCGAGGCCCTCGCCGAACAGATGAAGCGCGGCCAGTTCGCCATGGTCCACGTCAGGAAAAGCGGCGTGAAGGAGATGGATCCCATGATCCTCGCGAATGGCTTCCTCCTCGAGTTCGTCAGCTGCCTCCTCCTGGCCTTCATCATGCACAAGGTCGAACTCGGGCCCCGCACCTTCGGCTGCCGGCTGATGTTCTGTGTCGTCACCGGCGTGCTGGTCACCCTCTTCGCCAACGGCGGACAGGCCATCTGGTGGCAGCAGGGCTGGGGCTGGCACCTGATGACCATGCTGCATGACGTCGTCGCATTCCTCCTCGCCGGCATCGTCCTGGCTTCGCTGCACGCGTCCAAGGCGGCGTGAGCAGAACCGAACTCATCTTGAAAACTTAAAATCGTGAAATCTGTAATCTTGAAATCTCAGCCAGCGATCTGATCTCGATTTCACGATTCTCGATTTCATGATTTTCAGTTTTCAAGATTCCCAGGCCTTTCCGCGGAACATCGGCCGCAAAACCGGTTCCCACCCTCCCACCCCGCGATGAAACCGGCCGGTCTCCTCCTGATCATCCCCGCCGGCTTCGTCGCCATGCTGTCGGCCGAGGAGCCGGCGACCGGGCTCACCTCGCGGGAGACCAAGGCCCGCATCCGGGAGGGGCTGCCGGTCTTCCAGCCCGCGCTGGCCAAGGGCGCCGGCAGCAAGGGAACGGATTCCGACATCGCGCGCGATCCCGATACCCTGGTCCTGCCGAAGATGCGCATCTTGGAGAAACGATTGCCGCCGGATGCGGCCGACCACCTCATGAGTCGCGAGGAGTTCAAGCGAAAGATGGAGAATATTTACTACGACGAAATCGCCAAGGACGGCCCGCTGAATTACTTCCTGAATTGCTTCACCATTCCCATTCTCAGCCCATCGAAGGCCGCCCGCGGCCGGGGTATTTATGTGGGCCGCGAGCTGGATCGCCTTTCGCACTTGATTGAGGTCAGCAAGGCCCTCGACCCGGATGCGGCGAAGAAATTCGAGCGGGAGGTCGACAACAGCTGGACCACCGACCCGCCCTCGCGCAAGTAGGTGGTCAATTCGCCCCCGATGGGGTGAGTTTCCTCTCGATAGGCCCCCGCAACTGGGTATCCTCTTACACATGAAAACCACGGCATCTTTCCCGGCCTTGATGTTCGCCGCGCTTGCCGTCGCCGCGGTCGCTGCCGACGACCCGGCTGTCACTTCCCCGGAAGCAAACGCGCCCGCTTTGAGCGCGCCGAATGGGGCTCCCGCGCCCACGCTGTCCACGATCGAGACGGCGCCACCAGTCCTCGCCTTCCCGCCGGACGCCCCGAAGCCAGACGCCCCCAAGGCGAGCACACCGACCGCGCCCTTTTCACCCTTGGTCAAACCCGAGCCGGAGGAAAAGCCGGAGGACCCGAACGTCCTGAAACTTCCCAAGATGGTCGTGAAGCAAAAGCCGCGCCCGCGCCTGACGCCTGAGATCATGGTCACCCGCAAGGCGTACGGGGAGGATCTTGTCCGGCAGAAAAACACCCAGCTCGACCAGGTGCTCAATAAATTCACCCTTCCGCTCTTCGGTACCTCGGCCGCCGAGCGCGCCCTCGATGAACACGAGCGCGAGAAACGCGCCCAACTCAATCTCGACGTGCTGAACTTGGTGAAGGTCCTGGAGACCACCGATCCCAACGAAGCCAAGTCCCTGAAGGAAGCCGCCTCGCGGCCATAACGGTGTCTGGATGGCCCGCGTCCCTGCGGGCCTTTTGGAGGCGGGGTGCCCTCACCCCGCGACAGTTACATCCCGCGGGG
>DASZPS010000237.1:0-5408 GCA_035549955.1 Lacunisphaera sp.
CACAGCGCAGAGTTTGAATTCGAAACGCCGCCGGCTGGGTTCAATCCGATATTTCAGACCACCAACCAACTGGCCGGCATCGACGGCCGCGGCGCGGCGCTGCTCAGGACATTCGTGGACGTCACGAAATAGCCGGGCCTCAAAACGGGGCGGGCCGAGCCACGGGGTCAGGTCACGGATCGCGAGGTCGGGTTTCCGACGCGTCGGAACTTGGTCGTCAATATCCAGCCCTCGCCAATGTCGTCATCCGTGACCTGACCACCTCGTTCGACCCCTTTTCAGCCTTCTTTACGGTTGGGGCAATCCAGGAGCCGCAGGGGCCTTTTCGAGGCGAGGGTTCTTGTCCGTATCGGGAATCAGGTTTCCGGATGAATCTCGATATCGTCTCTCGAAACCATCCAACTCCTCTGGCGAACAGGGGGCGATGGTCATGTTGCGTTCGTCCGCGCCCTCGATGCGGTAACGGTGGGTCTCGAACCTCGCGCCTGGCGCGTTGGTGTAATTGTGGAGAAGTTTCTCCATCTGGGCGAAACTCATGCCAAAGGCGGCCATGAAGTCCCGTTCGCTTACGATTTCGTACCGGGCCCGCTCCCTGATCTTCTCGAAAGCGGCGGCGTATCTTCCCTTCGAGCCAAAAAGGCAAAAATGCATGAAGGCTGCCGCCTGCCTCGTTGCAATGAAGCGCTTTATTCCGCTCGAGTATTGGGATAGTGACGGCGTCAGCGTCTCCTTGATCGCGAACAAATCGCCGAGCGGCACCGGCGTCAGGTTCTCGAGGAAGAACTGCCGGTCCCCGAGCAGCGCCCCGAAATTGACCCGGTCCCCGCGGAGATCCATATCCCCCAGGATTCTCGCAGTCGCCCAGCGGAGCCAAAGAGGGCCGTCGGGAAAGTCCGCGTGGTAAATGGCGGACATCCAGCCGCGCCTGATCGTGCGCTCGAGAACTTCCATGGGGCCACTTTCGAAATGGGCAAAGACAAAGACCGTGCCTGCCGCGAGCGTGTTGTACCGTTTCTTTTCGTGGTCCCGGGCAAAGAAACGGATGTGGTCGGCGTCGCTCGCGAGCACGATCCAGGCTTCACTGTTCGCCCGGGGACTGAATTCACGGCCAAATTGCCCGGCAAAGTCCCTGAACACCGCCAGATCGCGGAGGGCACGCTTGGTGTGGGTCAGGGAGAGCGTGGACAGGACGTGTATGGTGCCCAGCGAGCCATGGAGCCATTTTCTCCGCGGATCCAGAATCGGCTCAGTCGCTTTCGCACCCACTTCCAAGGGAGGCATAATGTAGATCTCGGAACCCTCGTCGAATGGACCGGTTCTTTCCTCCCCTGCCGTGACACCCAGGACCGCCGACAGCAACAGGGCGAGCAGCGGGACAGGGGTTAACGCCCGCCATTCCCTGAATTCTGAACGCAAACTGGTCATGTTCGGTCCATGCCGTGGTCGCGTCCGCACCGGCCTGGTCATTGCCTGCGGCCCCAACGGCCTTCGACCTCCAATCGTATCGCCGGAAACACGGCCGGCAAGCCGGCAAACGATTCCGTTCAAACGGGCGGAGCCGCCGGGAGTAAGGATTGTTTTGTCTCCGGAGCTATCGCGGGAGTTCTTCCAGCCGCGCCCGCGCCTCCTGCCTTTGCGCGTCTTCGTCGAGAAATTTGCCCCGCTGGATCAGGTGGTAGGTTTCCCAGGCTCCGGCCAGCTTGAGTCCCTCCTGCCATTCGTACTCGGAAATGCCCGGACGCCGGGGCAGGTTCCGGAGTGCTTGCTCAAAGCCCAGGCGTCCGAGCGCTTCCGGGTCGGTGATCATCGGGGACAACTTCTGTCCCTGGGCACGTGCCGCGTATTCCGCCTCGGTGGCGTGGTGGCGGGCGATCTGCTCCGCCGTGTATTCGAATTTCCCCGGATAGTAACCGACCCGCTGGCGATAGGCCAACAGGGCCCGCGCCCGCCCGATATTCCACGGACTGTTGACCGCGCCGTTGACGATCAACGCGTGGGCTTTCACGTCCCAAATGGCGGGCAGCGTCTGGGGTTTCGGTCGCGCCGCCGGTTCGAGGTCGGCGAAGAAATCGAGGTGAGCTCTCAACGCCGGCGCCTGTCGCTCCGCCGCCAAAGGCCCGGGCGGCAGCTGCAACTTGGCGCGAATCCGCGGGTTTTTCCGCTCAAGGAGATAAAGACAACCGGTGCCCCAAATCCGCTCCAACGTTTCCTGGTCGTCCAGGTTGGGCGGGAAAAGGGCCACGCCCGCCTCCTTGTTCAAAATCCGGACGCGGGCATTGGTCGCCAGCCAGGGTTGCTCCAACTGGGCGGCCAACTGCGCGCATTTGTCCAAGGGAAAGCTCAGGTCGAAGGTCAGCCGGGCGACGCCAACCGTGGCGAGGTCGATCGATCTCTGCGCCAGCAAGGAATTGCCGTAGCCCTCCGTACCCCAACACCAGCGGGCCAGGGCCAACATTTGTTCCGTCAGTTCATGCAGCCCGGCACCGACGGGAAGCAGTTGCACGCGGCGGGCCACGGCTGCCTGTTGAGTGAGGAGCGCCCGGCCAAAGGCGCGCGCCGCGATGTCGACCTCCCGCTGCTCCCCGGCGGACACATTTTCCGTATGCCATTGGGAAGGAATGTGTGGCGCCTGCCAGCGCCAGGCCTCCGCTTCAACCAGGAAGCCGGCGACGCCATGTTCCCGCAGTGATTTCTCCATGCGCGCGAGGCGCTCGATCTCTGTTTCGGCCGCGGACGCACCCGCCATCGCGAGTGTCCAGAGCAAGATGACGGCCCAGCTCGCTTTTTTCATGCGAGGACTGGCGACAGAAAGCTCGCGACCTGAAGGACGCATGCTATCGGCAAACAAGGCGGTTTGAACCACCGAGGCACAGAGACGCATAGAAACGGCATGGGACTACCACAGAATACACGGAACACACAGAAAGCGGTCGGGTTACCACCAAGGAACCAAGACACGATGGGAACCAACTGCCTTTCTCCGCGCCTCTGCGGCTAATTTCGCCTGGGTAGTTCATTCTGTGTTCCGTGTGTTCTGCGGTTACCCGATGCTTCTCTCCGTGCCTCAATGTCCCTGTGGTGATCAAAGCAGCCCGGAGAGACCGCCCTGGTTCGGCTCCTATCGAAATTTGTACCGCAGCGTCAGGGTCCCGCCGGTCGCGGTGCCGGCGAGGTAGCGGACTTCCGCCTCCTCGGCATACCAGTCGCCGCCCCAGTCGAAGCGGATGTCGCTGCTGATTTCCTGGCGACGGTACACCTTGCCGTTCAGGATCAGCTGCACCTCCGCCTTGCCGGTGATCGACCCGCGACCGGTGATCGAGATCGCGGTGGTCCTGCCCGCGCCGGGCCGCTTCAAGACCAGCGTTTCGTCCTTGGTTACGTCCTTGATCCGAACTTCACGCGCAAAAAAGCCGCAGCCGACCAAGGCGAGCACCGCGACGAAAAAGAAAGGAACGAATTTGTTCATCTTTTCGCGCCCAGTATGGGCATGATGCATGAAGACATGGTGAACCCACCATGAAATGCGGATGAAACCGGGGAGGGTTAACCACTAATGCTTCCGCCTAACGGCTGCGCTTTAGAATCCCCTCCGCCTAATCGGCTCCGGTTTTGGTTTCGGGGAGCGGCTAATCGCCGCTTGGAATAGAACCTGGCTGTCAGTCGGCGATCAGCCGACCCCCAAAGTCCACTGCGGAGCCGATCAGGCGGAGCGCTTCAAGTAGCGCAGCCGGTAGGCGGAGCATTAGTGGTTTAAACTGCATCGGTCGTGCCAAGCGCGTTGGGGAGCAACGCGCTCCACCTCAGCCGAAACCGAGCCATGGCGGTTTATCGATGAGGGGATTTTCGACGTGCAACGTCTTCGTCCCAGTGACAAAGGTATGCCGCGCACCGGGCCAGGGCGCCTAGGAAATGCCCGGAATGCGCCTGACTCCTGTTTCTCGAAGCGATCTGATCCGCCGACTGGAAAGTCTCGGTTGGCAGGGGCCCTATTCAGGCGGACGCCACCAATACATGGTCAAGGGAAACGTTCAGCTGACCATCCCCAATCCGCATGGCCGGCGCGACATCGGCGTCAACCTGCTGAAGCTTGTCCTGAACGAAGCGGGCATTCCCCGTGACGACTGGCTCAGGCCGCGGTGATCGTCTCGCGTTTCGAAACCGCCGGCAGGCCAATGCCACGCTTGAGGGCCAGTGCGATCCACCCTTCCAGCGCGGCTTCCAAGTCCACCAGCGTGTCCTTCCTGGTCCGACCCGTTCCGAGCAGACCGCGGAATCCCGGAATACGCGCCACATATCCTTCATCATCCTCGAGTTTCTCGATGCTGGCGAGCTTGAGGGCCTGCTTGCGATAGGCGGCGAGCGTATCCATGGCCGCTACTTTCGGCTAAATCTCCCGCAACTTCAAGGCCGCTTTGCCATAGCGCTTCCCACTCCATCATGCCGCCTTTGCCTCACGCTCTCCGGGGTGTTTTCAAACCGCTCGGAGAGATTGAACCACTCATGCTCCGCCTAACGGCTGCGCTTTAGAATCCCCTCCGCCTGATCGGCTCCGGTGTTGGTTCCGGGGAGCGGCTAATCGCCGCTTGGATTAGAACCTAGCTGTCAGTCGGCGATTAGCCGACCCCCGAAGTCCACTGCGGAGCCGATCAGGCGGAGCTCTCCAAGTAGCGCAGCCGTTAGGCGGAGCATTAGTGGTGCACCTGGATCGGTCGTGCCAAGCGCGTTGGGGAGCAACGCGCTCCACCTCAACTCGGACCGAACAGAAGTGTTCAGGTTGCCCGTCGGCGATCAGCCGACCCCCGAAGCCTGCCGCGGAGCCGATCAGGCGGAGTTCTCCAAGTAGCGCAGCCGTTAGGCGGAGCATCAGTGGTTCAACCTGCATCGGTCGTGCCAAGCGCGTTGGGGAGCAACGCGCTCCACCTCAACTCGGATTGGCCGGACCGAACGGACGTGGTCAGGTTGCCCGTCGGCGAGCAGCCGACCCCCGAAGCCTACCGCGGAGCCGATCAGGCGGAGTTCTCCAAGTAGCGCAGCCGGTAGGCGGAACATTAGTGGTTCAAACCTGCATCGGTCGTGCCAAGCGCGTTGGGGAGCAACGCGCTTCACCTCAAACCTGTCGGGGATATTTACAAGTCGCGCGACGAGCCTACATCCCCGAGCGCCCAGCCGCTGGAAATATCCCGCGCAACCGGCTGAACGAGAACAAAGATGCCCGGGGACTCAAGGCACTGGAACATCTCGTGCTCGCGGAGGGGCATGAAAAAACACCTTCTCTCCGCGTTCGCTGGCGCCTTGATCCTGACCAGCCTGGCCAGGGCTGATCTCTACAATTTCACGTTCACCGAAGACTGGGGCGGCCCGACGACCGCCACCGGGCAGGTCGACGTGGTCGGCGGCTTTGCCACCAG
>DASZPS010000238.1:0-1664 GCA_035549955.1 Lacunisphaera sp.
CAGGTACTCCAGGTTGCCATCCGGCAGCCACCGCGCCAGATCCCCCGTCCGGTACATCCGCGCTCCATCCTCCTTGCTGAACGGATCCGCCATAAACCTCTGCGCCGTCAGCTCCGCACGGTTCAGGTACCCTCGCGCCACACCCACCCCGCCAACGTAGAGCTCCCCGGCTACGCCCGGCGGCACCATTTTCCCACCGACATTTAAAACAAACAGCGTATATCCGGATAGCGGCTTCCCGATAAAACTACCACAACCACTCTCCACCTCGCTTTGGCTCAACACCCGGAACGTCACATGGACCGTAGTCTCCGTGATCCCGTACATGTTCGCCACCCGCGGTCGCTGGTCTCCGTACCTTTTCATCCACCCCCGTAGTCGAGAGTAATTGAGCGCCTCGCCTCCAAAGGTGATCCAACGCAAACTCGGCAGCTTCTCACCCAAGCTTTCCTCCTCAGCCAAAACGCCGAACGCAGACGGAGTCTGGCTGAGGATCGTAACTTTTTCGCGTCGCAGCAGCTGAATGAACTCTGCAGGGGCCCGCGCCGTTTCTTCTGAAACGATCACCGCTTTGCCTCCATACAACAACGCACCCCATATCTCCCATACCGAAAAATCGAAGGCAAAGGAGTGAAACACACTCCACACGTCTTTTTCGCACAACGCGTAGTGCTGATTGCAGCCATCCAGCAATTGCACCACATTGCGGTGCTCGACCAGCACGCCCTTGGGCTGCCCGGTGGACCCTGAGGTGTAGATGATGTATGCGAGGTCAGTACTGCGACCCGCAGGCAGCTCTTCGCGCGCCAATGCATACGTGTGCTCAGCCAGAAGGTCTACCATCGGAATCCCTCCAACCCAAGCCGGCTTGAATCGGTGCACCAGCACCACCTTGCACCCACTGTCCTCCAGCATGAAACGCAACCGATCCTCGGGATATGCGGGGTCCAACGGTAGATATGCCCCACCCGCCTTCAGGATACCAAGCATCCCCACGATTGATTCCATCGTGCGCTCCGCCACCACACCCACCACAACATCGCGCCCCACTTGATGCTCCTGCCGCAACAAGACCGCCAGCCGCTCGCTGCGCTCATCCAGTTCGGCATAACTCATTTCTTCCCCACGCCAACTCACCGCCACCCTCCCCGGCCACCGCTCGGCCTGCTCACGAAAAAGATCAGTTATCATACCTTCCTCCCCATTCTCGTAACTGCTGTTTCTCCTGCTCACTAAGCAACTCCAAGTCGCCCAGCAACGCCTCCGCGTCCCCGGCCACCTGTTCGGCCAGCAGCGCATACCGCCGCCCCAGGCTCGCCGCCGTCTGCGCACTGAACAGGTCCGTCGCGTACTCCAGGGAGAATTCAATTACCTCATCCATTTCTAATGCAGAGAGCATTAGATCGAATTTCGCCACCCGCCAAGGCGACGCGATTTGTGTGACTACAAGATCTTTTATATAGAGGGGTTGATTTGTTAGTTTGATTGTCTGGCCAATCAAATTTGTTTGTCCCAAATAGGAAAACATCGTGTCGAACAGCGGGTGCCGCCCTCCTTCCCGGCTGACGCCCAGCCGGTCCACCAGTTCCTCCAGCGGATACGACTGGTGCTCCAGGCCCGAGAGCATCGCCTCGCGCACCTCGGCTAAAAACTCCTTGAAGCGC
>DASZPS010000239.1:0-8658 GCA_035549955.1 Lacunisphaera sp.
CGCATATTTCACACCCAGAGGTGTGAAACATGCGCCCTGACGGGCCGACCTTGTCGGGGCGCGCCGCGACAAAGTCGCTCCGCCCGGAGGGCGGACGGACATTTTGCTGATTGGATCGCCCAAGACTGTGAAATGTCCGGGCTAAGGCTGGCTCAGGCGATGATCGGGCGGCGTCGTGTCACGTTGGCATTGATCAACGAACAGGCCGCGCCGGGCGGGTTCAGGTGCGGGCGTCGGCGGTGGGCAGGTCGGGCAGCGCGGGCGCGGCGGGGGCCGGGTAAGCCATGGGCCGGCTCCGGCCGGCGAGGAGCAGGTAAACGGAGGGAATCACGTAGAGCGTCAGAGCGGTACCAAGCAGCAGGCCGCCGATGACGCCGATGCCCATGGACACCCGGCTCTCGGCGCCGGCGCCGAGGGCGAGCGCGATGGGGAGGACGCCGAGGATCGTGGCGACGGTGGTCATGAGGATGGGCCGCAGGCGCAGGTCGGCGGCTTCGAGGACGGCGGGCTCGGGCGCGATTCCGGCGTGCTGGCGCTGCTGGGCGAATTCGACGAGCAGGATCCCGTTCTTCGTCACGAGGCCGACAAGCATGATCATGCCGATCTGGCTGAAGATGTTCAGGCTCTGGCCCGTGGCCCACAGCGCCGCGAGCGCGCCGGCCAGGGCCAGCGGGACCGTGAGCATGACGACAAACGGCGTGCGCCAGCTCTCGAATTGCGCGGCGAGGATCAGGAACACAAACGTCAGCGCGAGGGCGAAACTGGCCAGCAGGCTGGACCGGCTTTCCCTGAATTCCAGCGCGCCCCCGGCGAGCGCGGGGTTGATGCCGGGCGGCAGGGTCCGCTGCGCCACCCGGTCCATGGCGGCGATGCCTTCCTCGAGCGTCCGGCCCGTGGCG
The DNA here is from genome assembly GCA_035549955.1 of Lacunisphaera sp. Taxonomy (GTDB): domain Bacteria; phylum Verrucomicrobiota; class Verrucomicrobiia; order Opitutales; family Opitutaceae; genus Lacunisphaera. The sequence goes on from DASZPS010000239.1 coordinate 900, forward strand.
AGGCGGCCGGTGACGGTGGCGGCGACCTGCCGGCTGAAGCGATAGCGCTGCGGGGCGGCAACGGTCTCGTCCACCTCCACGAGGTTGTCGAGGCCCACGAGTGCGCCGCCGGGGGCGTGGACCTGCAGCCGGCTGAGGATCGAGGGATCGGTTCGGAACTCGTCGGCTACCTGTTGCACGACCTCGTATTGCCGTCCGTCACGATTGAAATAGCCGACGCGCTGTGCGCCGAGCGAGGTCTGCAGGGTTTGCGCCACCTCGGTGGCCGACACCCCCATGGCCTGGAGACGCTCGCGGTCGAGTCGCACGCGCAGCTCGGGCCGGGTGAACTTGAGGTCGGCGTCCACGCTGGCCAGCGCGGGCTCGTCCTCGGCCGCCTCGAGGAAGGCGGGCAGGGCGGCGCGCAGTTCCTCGAGGGTGCCGGCGCGCAGGACGTATTGCACGGAGTTGCCGCCCCGGCGATCGCCGATGCTCGGTTCCTGCGAAATGCCAAAGCGGGCGCCGGGTATACGGCGGGTGAGTTTGGTGAGGCGGTCGGCGATCTCCTGCTGCGAGGCGCCGCGGGCGGACCTCGGCTTGAGCATGAGTTCGATCGTGCCGGTGTTGGCCACGCCGGTCCCGGACCGCGCCCCGGAGCCCGGCACCTGGCAGGTGATGAGCGCCGCCTCGGGGACCTCCTGGTCGAGCCGCCGGGCGAGCCGGTCCAGCAGGGCCAGCATGTAATCATAGGATGCGCCTTCCGGGCCCGTGGCGTTGATCGTCACCTTGTTGCGGTCCTCCAGCGGCGCGAGTTCGGAGGGCAGGCGAAGGTAGAGGACGGCGCTGACGCCGACGCAGATCGCGAGCACCACCGGTACGAGCCACGGTCGCGGCAGAAACCAGCGGAGGCTGCGCCGGTAGCCGGCGCGGAGGCGATGAATGAGGGCGTTGAATGTTTGGGCGAGCCAGCCGAGGCCCAGGGGCGGTCGCGGTCCGTCGCGCCGATCCGGCGTCGGGGTGGAAACCGACGCCCACCTCGCGGCCATCATCGGCGTCAGCGTGAGCGCGATGAAAGCCGAGATGGCGACGGAGCTGGCAATGACGAGGCCGAATTCGCGGAAGAGGCGCCCGGTCGCGCCACGCAGGAACACGATGGGCGAAAATACGGCGATGAGCGCGAGCGAGGTGGCGATGACGGCCACGAAAACCTCGCGCGTGCCCTCGGCGCCGGCTTCGAGCGGGGGAAGGCCCTCCTCCTGCTTGCGGTGGACGTTTTCCACGACGACGATGGCGTCGTCCACCACCAGGCCCACCGCGAGCACGAGGCCGAGCAGCGTGAGCACGTTCAGCGAAAAACCGCAGAGGTGCATGACGAAGCAGGCGCCAATGAGGGAGATGGGGATGACGACGGTGGGCACGAGCGTGGCCCGCCACGAGCCGAGAAAGAGGTAAGTCACGCCGACCACCAGCGCGAGGGCCAGCGCGATGGTCTCGCGCAGTTCGGTGATGGCGAGCCGGACGAAGCGCGTGTTGTCCGTCGCGACCTCGAGGTGCACGTCCGCCGGCAGGCCGGCGCGCAGGGCGTCGAGCCGCCGGAAGGCCTCGTCGGTGATGGCGATCTGGTTGGCGCCGGGCTGGGCGCGGACGGCGAGGCCGACCATCGGCACCCCGCGCAACGTGAACGAAATGCGCTCGTTGAGCGGCGCCAGTTCGGCGGCGCCGATGTCCGCGAAGCGCACGACACGGTCGCCGGCCGACGCGACCACCATGCGGTTGAACTCCTCCGGGGTCGCGAGCCGGGCGACGGCCTGCACCGTCAATTCGCCATGGCGGTTCTCGACGCGTCCGCCGGGCAATTCGACGCTTTCGCGGCGCACGGCGTTCTGCACATCGAGCGCGGTGAGCCCGTGCGCGGCCATCCGGTCGGGGTCCAGCCGCAGCTTCATCGCATAGCGCTTTTCCCCGAGGATGTCGACGGCGCCGACCTGGGGGATCGTCTGGAGCTGTTCCTTCACGCGGTCAGCGACGTCGGTGAGCGACATGAGGTCGCGCCCGTCGCTGCGGAGCGCGAAGGTGAGCACGGTCCCGCCGTCGGCATCGGCCTTGGAAATGAACGGCGGGTCGACATCGCGCGGGAGGAGCCGGACGGCCCGGCCGACCTGGTCGCGGACATCGTTGGCGGCGGCATCGAGGTCGACGCCAAGTTCGAATTCGACACGGATGCGGCTGGCCCCGTCGCGGCTCGTCGAGGTGAGCGATTTCACCCCGGCGACGGTGTTCACCGCCTCCTCGATGGGTTCGGTGATCTGCGCCTCGATGGCCTCGGAGTTGGCGCCGCTGTAGTTGGCATTGATCGATATTACGGGCGAATCGATGGCCGGGTACTCGCGGACGCCGATCAGGCGCAGACCGATCAAGCCGAGCAGGGTGACCACCAGCGAGAGAACGATGGTGAAGACCGGCCGTCGGATGCAGAGCTCGTGCAGGCGCATGTTTCGGAAGGGCTGAACGACAGGAGGGCGGAAGGACCGAAATGGTTTGGGCGGGGGTCGCGCGGAATTTCAGCGCGTCAGTTTTTCAGTCTTTTCGCGTCCTGACCCGGGGGAGATGGCGCGGGATCGACCGCGGTCCCGGTGCGGACCACTTGGGTGCCGGCGACGATCACTTCGTCCCCCGCGTGGAGGCCGGTGGTGACGAGGACGGATTCGTCCAGGCGCAGCCCGGTTTGCACGATCTGCCGCCGGGCCTTGCCGTGCTCGACGACGAAGACGGATTTTTCGCCCGCCTCGGCCGCGACGGCCGTGGCCGGGATGACGACGGCGGCGTCGAGTTTCGCGACGGGCACGGTCACGCGGGCGAAGGCCCCGGGCAGGAGGGTGCCGTCCGGGTTGTCCGCGCGGGCGCGGATCAGCCGGGTCCGGGTGGCTTCGTCGAGATACGGCTCCACGGCGTAGACCTCGGCCGGGTAGGCCAGGGTTGAGCCCGCGACGGAAAATGACACGCGACTGCCCGGCCGGAGCACGCGGGCGTATTTTTCGGCGACGGAGAAATCGATCTTCACGTGGCGGACGTCCTGGAGCGTCGTGAGGCGGGTGGTCGGCGACACCTGGGCGCCTTCGCTCACGCTGCGCAGGCCGATGATGCCGTCGAAGGGAGCGCGCACCTCGGTGCGAATGAGCTGGGCGCGGATCAATTCGACCTCGGCGCCGAGCACGCTGAGTTCGCTGGCGGCGATGTCGTAGTCCTGTTGCGGCACGCCGCCCTTGTCGATGAGGGTGAGGATGCGTCGCGCTTTCAACTCGGCGAGTTCGCGGCGAAAGATCGCGCGCTGGAGCGACGCGCGCAGTTCGGCGTCGTTGAGCACGGCGAGCAGTTCGCCGGCGCGCACGCGGGTGCCTTCGACAAAATGGATGTGCACGAGCTTGCCGGCGATTTCCGGTTGCAGGTCGACACTCTCGTCGGCCCGGACCGTGCCGGTGGCGACGACGGTTTCCTCGAGCGGGCGAGTCTGGACCACGACGGTGCGCACGACCGCCCCTTCGCGCGCCGCGGCGCGGGCGGGCGATGCCATGGGCGCGCGTTCCCCGCCGGCGGCACGTCCGGCCTTGCCGTGGGGGCGGCGCAGGAACCAGGTGGCTGAGCCGGCCACGGCGAGGGCCAGGAGCGAGATGAGGATTTTCTGCTTCACGCGATCGCCGGTCGGAAGCACGAAGCATGCGCAAGTGCCGACCAGCCAATGAAAACATTTCATCCGCTGCCGCCTTTACGGCGCGACGGCGGCGGCTACGGTCATTAGCAGACCTTCCCGCCCGGGCGGGCCAGAATCAGACTCCTTAAACTACCCCGATGAAAATCTCCCAGCTCTTCATTTATGCGGCGGGCCTCGCGCTCACCGCCGTCGCCACCGTCGCCGCGGAATCCGCGGAACAATGGCTCAACCGCTACTATGAGAACCCGCAGCCGGAACGATTCGAGGCCGCGGTGCACGAACTCAGTCGCAGCGGTTTTTTCGAGCGGCCGGGCAATGTGCCGCTGGCGATTGGATTTTTCGCGGGCGTGTTCCGGCAGAACCCGGAGCAGGTTGACCTGTGGGTGATGAACACGCGCGGCCTGCCCCGTGCGCACCAGCGGCTGGTTGCCGCGGCCCTGTGGTATTCGGGTCATCGCCGGGGCCGGGAATATCTCCAGGCTTATGCGCAAGTGGTCGGACCCGGGATGCGCGGCGAGATCGAACGCTTGCTGGCCATGGAGCCGGTGCTGCGCGACACGCCCGTCTGCTCGGCTTCGTCGTTGAACCTCCAATGGGGCGCGTTCCTCGCGACCGGCGAGGCCCAGCACATTCGCAACGTCCTGGCGGCGCTCGGTTCCGACGAACCCGCGCTCGGTGCCAAGGTCCGGCTGGCGCTCGCCGAGAAGGCCGCTTCCCACGAACGGGTCTACGAAATCTGCCAGACGGAGCTGGAGCGCCAGTCCGCCGAAGTGCGCGAACGCATGAACACCGCCATGGCGGCGGCGAAGGCGCAGTAGGCGGGATCGAGTTGTTGTAGCCGGGGTCGTTGACCCCGGTGGTTGCCTCCCGTCTGAAGGGCAACGGTATCCAATCGGCGAGGGACCGCGGGTCAACGTCCCCGGCTGCATTTGCCGAAACGATGCACTCGCCCGGCCCCACAAAACTTTTTCATACGCGGAGATCAGCGCCGCGCCGGGCACGTGAAGTGCTTGAAGGCGGGGCATGGGCAGAGGCCGACCAATTCACGCACTGCTGGGACTTTTCCTGGCGATCACGACCGCCTGGGCTTCCGTGGCGCCAGGCGTCGCGGTGGTCCGCACGGTCCCGTGGGTGCAGGCGGACGCCACGCGCGATGGCGCGGCGGAAATGCTGGTGCTGCTCGAGGTGGCACGCCTTCGCCAGCTGGGAAATCCGGCCGGCGTGGTCGCGGTGGGCGACCGCCGCGGGCTCTTCCACACCGGCGCGGAGGAGGCGTTGCGGCTGGCCGTGATGCGCGGCGTGCCGGTCGTGAAGCTGGCGCACGGCGGCCAGGTCCTGCCCGCCCCGCACGGCCTGTTCCTCGATGGCGGACAACTGTCCGAAGCCGAGGCCGCCACGCTGCTCGTCCGCTGCCGGGACCGGCATGGCGTCCTGCCGGCCGCGACCGAAGGCGCCGATCTGGCGGAGCTGCGCGCCCGCCTGCAGTTGTACCAGAGCGAATTTACCCTCGCCGCCAGCGCCCGGCTCGCTGCCCGGTGACCCCAACAACCCCCTTGGCCGCATACCGACGATCCGATTCCTGCAATGATGCCTCCCACCGCCTGAGCCGCCGATTTCCATTTTATCCGGGCCGCCTGAAATGAAATCAGTACTGGACAGCCGACAATTGCTCGCCGCCAGGGTGCTGGCGGACACCGGCAGCTTCACGGTGGCCGGCCAGCACCTTTGCCTGACCCAAAGCGCGGTCAGCCACGCCATCAAGGCCCTGGAGGAGGAAGTCGAGTGCCAGTTGTTTGTCCGCACGGGCAAGGGCGTGAAGGTGACGCCGGCGGGGAAGCATTTCCTCGAGTACACCGACGAGATCCTCGCGCAGATGGAAACCGCCCGCACGCTCGTGACCGCGCGCACCACCAGCGGGAAGGAGCGCCTCAGGCTCGGCGTGAGCAACCGGGCGCGCGAGCTGATCCTGCCGGCGGTGCAACCGTTGTTTCAACGGGAATTTCCCAACCGTCTCGTCCTGATCCGCCCCGGGGACTACCAGCGCAACTTCGATCTGCTGGAGGCGGGCCTGCTCGATCTGTCGTTCACCGTCCGGCCCGATCACCGCTGGGACATGACCTTCGAGCCCCTGTTCGAGGACGAGCTGCGCTTCGTCGTGGCGCCGTCCCACCCGTGGGCACGGAGCGGAAAGGTTTCCCATGACGACATCGCGCGCGACACCTTGATCCTGTTTCAGAACTACAACAACACCGCGCGGCTGCTGACGCGTCACCTGGAAGCCGAGCGCATTACTCCGCGACACACCGTCGAGCTTGAGGAACACGCCTCCATCATGGCCATGGTCCGGACCGGCCGGGCGGTCGGGGTGTTGTCGCCTTTCCTCGTCCGCGAGGAGTTGCGCCAGGGAACGCTGGTTTCCCTGTCGATCGGGTCGCGCCCGCTCGTGCGCGAATGGGGGCTCGCGCACCTGGGCCGGCGCACGCTGGGACCGATGGACAAGCGCATGATCGAGCTGTGCCGGCTGGCGGTGCCCGGAATCATCAACCGCCTGCAGGGCGTGCCGGTGCCGGCAAGCGAAAGCCGTGGGGACCGGTTTGAGCAGGCGATTGCCTCGGTATTGGAGCGCAAGCTGGACCTGACGAAGGCCGGGCTGGTCGCCCTGTCCCTCGAGAACTTCGTGGTCGACGCCCTCCAGTTGGGCAGTCCGTCCTCCCTCTGGGTGAGCGGCGGGGCGGTCATCCTGAGTTTGATCCCGGTATGCGCGGGCCTTTTGAAGCAGGGTTGAGGGCGTCCGGTCGGCCGCACTCCATGGATTTGGGGAAAGGCGCCGGGGCCACCGTGGGCAGCTGGCGGTTTCCGCCTGCACCGCGCGCGGGCTGGACGGTATGGTTGTAGCCGGGGTCGGTGACCCCGGACCGGCCTCAGCGAGGCCGGCTACAGCGCTGTTGTTTCCTACGAGCAGTAGGTGGAGCGCGTTGCCCGTTCGACGAGCTCAGGGCCTCGAGCCAGCCGAGACGGCTCCCCAACGCGCTGAGGATGCCCGCTGCAAAGAAAGCGCCCTGGGGAGCAGGTCGCTCCACCTCCGATTGCATCGTCCCCTCTTGAGAGGGGCGCCCGGAGGGCGGGGCGAGTATAGGGTCCGAAGAGTCGGCGAAACTCAATAGGAGCAGAAGGTGGAGCGACTGACCCCAAGGCGCTGGCTCGGAGCGGTTGCGCCGCAACGCGCGGGGGTCGGCGCGTTAAACCTTTTGGTGGTCGGCGATTTCCCAGCCGCAGCGCAGGCTGCGCGACTGAACCTTGGTGGCGAGCATGCCACATCAGCTAGCCCGCATATTTCACACTCAGAAGTGTGAAACATGCGCTCTGGCGGGCCGACCTTGTCGGGGCGCGCCGCGACAAAGTCGCTCCACCCGAGGGCGGACGAACATTTTGGTGATTGGATCGTTCATGACTGTGAAATGTCCGGGCTAGAGCGATTTCAAAAATGTCGTAGCCGGCAATGCCTGGACAAAAACAAATCCCCAGCCTCCGTCATTCGGTAGTGGGTCCATTTGGTTCTTTCGCTGTGATTTGAATGTAGGGTCGGCGCTTGCGCCGACCTCATGCGCGAGGTCGGACCAAGGTCCGACCCTACATCGGACTGAAATGGACTCACTACCCGTCATCCTGAGCAACGCGAAGGATCCAAGCTGGGGATGCAATCAGCGCCTACCCCTTTGATCCTTCGCCCGTGGCCGCGGGATTAGGATGACGGTGGAGAGAATGGGGTGTGGGCACTTGGAACGGCTATAGTTCATTTTGAACCGCTCTAGTGAACAACAGGACCTATCGCCGACAAGGACTCTCGAAGCGGGCGAACCTGGCGTCGGTGTGGAAACCGACGCCCACCCATTGAATGGTTCCGGTCAATCGCTCGGCAATTTCATGGGTAGGACGGGCTACAATTTCCGCAGTGACTCAAGGGCGGGGGTGAATTTGGGATCGAGCGCGAGCGCGGCTTCGTAGGCGGCCCTGGCGCCGGCCTTGTCGCCTTTTTTCTCGAGGATGGTGCCAATGCGGCCGTAGGAGCGC
>DASZPS010000240.1:0-18500 GCA_035549955.1 Lacunisphaera sp.
CATCTTCACCAATCTCTACGGCCAGGACGACTGGGGCCTCAAAGGCGCGATCGCGCGCGGCCAGTGGGACGGCACGAAGAACATCCTCGACAAGGGCCGCGACTGGATCATCAACGAGATGAAGGCTTCGGGCCTGCGCGGCCGTGGCGGCGCCGGCTTCCCGACGGGCCTCAAATGGTCCTTCATGCCGAAGCAGTCGGACGGGCGGCCGCATTATCTCGTCGTCAACGCCGACGAGTCGGAGCCCGGCACCTGCAAGGACCGCGAGATCCTCCGTCACGACCCGCACACGCTGGTCGAGGGCTGCCTGATCGCCGGCTTCGCCATGGGCGCCAACACGGCTTTCATCTATGTGCGCGGCGAGTTCATCCGCGAGCGCGAGCGCCTGCAGGCCGCCGTCGACCAGGCTTATGAGGCCGGTCTGATCGGCAAGAACAACAAGAACGGCTGGGATTTCGACCTCTACGTCCACCACGGCGCCGGCGCCTATATCTGCGGCGAGGAGACGGCCCTTCTCGAAAGCCTCGAAGGCAAGAAGGCGGAAATATCGTCTTCTGGCTGATGAACGGCAGCTCCGTCCTGAGTTCCTCGGAGGTCACCCCGGTCAGCACCGACTGGGTGATCAGCACCACCGGCGACTTCAACAACGACGGCCAGACCGACATCGTCTGGCGGCACAAGATCGGCGGCAACGTCGTCTTCTGGCTCATGAACGGCACCTCCGTCCAAGGCGTCGCCGAGGTCACCCCCGTCAGCACCGACTGGATGATCGTGCCCTGACCGGCTCCGGTCCGCTCACCACCCTTTTCCCTGCCATTTCCAATCGAGGCGCGCGAAATTTTCCCATCCTGCCGCGCCCCCAACCAGAACCGCCAGATCACAACCAATCAACCCTCCCCCAAGACCCGCCGGGTCGCGGGGCTCGACGCCGTGCGCATACTCCCTCCAACTTTCGCGCCACTCCTATTGCTGGTCGCGGCGATCGGACTCCAGGCCGCGCCGCAAATCACCCAGGAACCCGCGGATCAAACCGCGATTGAAGCCGTCCCCCCCCAGTCGGGCACCTCGGCATTTTTCACGGTGGTGGCAAACGGCACCGCACCGCTCTCCTACCAATGGCAAATTCAGCAGGGCGGTAGCGGCACCTGGACAGATATTGCTGACGGAGTAGATGCGGTTGACCAGACGACCTATTCGGGATCCCAAGCCAACCGGCTGGACTTGGACACCCTTACCTACCCCGACGACGATGGGGACAAGTTCCGTTGTGTCGTAACCGACAGCGACGGGGCCGCCACTTCAAGCGCGGCGCAGCTCACCGTCGTCCGGCCCCAAAGTCCGCCGACCATCCTCTCACCGGCTTCCACCGCCTTCAATGCGCCGTACACTGCCACGGCCGATGCCGGGTTTGGCGCGGTCGAGTGGGCCTTGGGCACCGGTTCCACGGCCGTCGGCGCCGCGATCGATGCCGCCACGGGATCAATCAGCTTCACGGGGGTGGGCACCGTCGTGATCAAGGCGCGTTTCGCCGGGGACGCGCACCACCTGGCCTCCGCCTACGGCGCGGATTTCAGCGTCACCGTCAATCCCGCCGCCACGACTTTCGGGCTGAATGCCACGAATTTCACCTACAATGGCGCCGTGCAGGGACCGGTCATTGCAGCCACGCCGAGCGGAGCATCCTTCACTTCCGGCGGGACGCTGAGCGCGACCAACGCCGGTGACTACACCGCAACGGCGACCGCCACCGGCAACTACACCGGCACCAACAACTCGCTCACCTGGAGCATCGCGAAGGCAACGGTGTCCCTGACGCTGAGCGGCTTGGGTGTCACCTATGATCCCGCGTTCCAGGGCGTCGTGGCGTCACGCAGTGTCGTGACCACCTTTGCCGGCACCGTCGGCAGTCCCGGTTCGCTCGATGGCACCGGTTCGGGGGCGATGTTCGCCTCCCCCGGCGACGCGGTGCTGGATTCGGCCGGCAATCTCTTCGTGGTGGATACCCTCAACTACACGGTGCGCAAGGTCACGCCCGCAGGCGCAGTCACAACCTTTGCCGGCGCCGCGCGCCAGGCGGGGTCCACGGATGGGCCCGGCGACTTGGCCCGTTTCGCCTCCCCGCGCGCCATCGCGATCGATGCGGCGGACAATCTGTACGTCGCCGACACGGGCAACCACACCATCCGGAAGATCACTCCCGCCGGGCTGGTCACAACGCTGGCCGGATCCGCCGGCCAGTCCGGGTCGACCGACGGGGCCGGGACCGCTGCGCGCTTCACCAGTCCGCAGGGGATCGGCGTGAAAAGCGATGGCAGCGTGTACGTGTGCGATACCGGCAACCGCACGATCCGCAAGATCGCCACCACCGGACTGGTGTCGACGTATGCGGGCAGCCCCGGAGTCAGCGGTTCGGTCGGGGGCGCGGTTAGCGCCGCCCGCTTCCGCACTCCCGCCGGGATGGCGATTGATCCCGCCGGCAACATTTACATCGCCGATACCACCGATCGAACCATTCGGAGGATCACCCCCTCGAATATCGTGATCACGATGGCCGGCTCCGGGTTGGCCGCCGGCACGCAGGACGGCACCGGTACCGCCGCCCGCTTCACCGCTCCCACCGATATTACGCTGGACGGAGCCGGGAACTTCCACGTCACCGACGGCAGCGGCATCCGCAAGATTACGACCGGTGCCACCGACTACCTTGTGACGACGATTGCCGGAAATCCCGTCCTGCCTGGCGACCCCGCCGAGGGTTCAGGTATGAGCGTCCTCTTCCGCAATCCCAGCGGGCTGACGATGGATGGCGCGGGCGTCGTCTATGTGGTCGATTCCGGCAACAATCAGATCAGGAAAATCAGCGCGGCGGGCATGGTCACCAGCCTGGCCGGCATGCCGCCGTCGACGGGCACGACCGACGGCACGGGAACGGCCGCCCGCTTTGCCGGGCCCTGGGGCGCGGCCGTCGATGCCGCCGGCAACCTCTATGTCACCGATACGCAGAGCCACACGATCCGGAAGATCGCCCCCGGCGGCGTGGTGACGACGCTGGCGGGAATGCCCGGGGTGCCTGGTTCACTCGATGGGCCCGGCAGCACAGCTCGTTTCCTGGTCCCGCGGGGCATTGCGGTGAACAATGCCGGTGAAATCTTCGTCGCGGATTCCGGCAACAACCGGATTCGGAAAATTGCCACCGATGGCACGGTCACGACGTTTGCCGGCGGTCTCAATGGTTCGACCGATGGCACGGGTACGGCGGCCCGGTTCACGCTTCCAATGGGGCTGACCCTGGATGGAACCGGCAACCTCTACGTCGCCGACAATGGCAACTCCACCATTCGGAAGATTACGCCGGCGGGAGTCGTCACCACGATCGCCGGCAGCCCCGGCCAGAGCGGCACCGCCGATGGCGTGGGCACCGCCGCGCGTTTCTATGCGCCATTCGGCATCACAGCGGATGGCGCCGGCAACCTCTATGTGGCTGACACATTTAACAACACGATCCGGAAGGTCGCGCCTGACGGCACGGTGTCCACTTTCGCCGGCACGAGCAACGATTCGGTCAGGTGGCGAGATGGCGTCGGCTCGGCGGCCCGGTTCTACCGGCCCATGGGCATCGCCGCCGACGTCGGCGGCAATCTTTACGTCACGGAAAACAGCAACCACACCGTCCGCAAAATCGCACCCGATGGCACGGTGATGACCCTCGCGGGCACCCCGGGTGTTGCGGCGGAAAAGGACGGCACCGGCGGCGCCGCGCAATTCTTCTCACCCGCCGGGCTGGTGTTCGACGGCACAGGCAATTTGGTTGTCGCCGACTGGGAGGGAAACACCGTGCGCAAGATCACGGGCACGAGCGGCCTGGTGGCGGTGACGTACGATGGCAGCACCTCCCAGCCAACGGCTGCGGGCAGCTATGGCGTCACGGCCACACTGACCGACCCGAATTTCGAGGGGACGACCAGCGGCAACCTCATTGTCACGAAGGCAACCGCCGCGATCACCTTGGGCAGCCTTTTCGCCACATACGATGCTCTCCCCCATGCCGTCACGGCGACGACCAATCCCGCGGGCAGGACCGTGACGTTCACCTACGACGGTTCCGCCAACCCACCCTCCAATCCCGGCAGCTATGCGGTGGTCGCAACCATCGATGATCCAAATTATTTCGGCACCGCCAGCGGCACGCTCGTGATCGCCGATATCGGCCCCGGTGTCACCACCCAAAGTGCCACTCGCAATGTTCTCGAGCCGGGCGATAACCTGACCCTCGGCGTGACGGCGGCCGGCACCAGCGCGATCAGCTATCAATGGTATCACGACCATCGCGTGGTTGTCGGCGCCACGAGCAATTCACTGTCGCTGACCGCTGTCACTTCCACCGCGAGCGGCGCCTATTGGGTGGTGATGACCAACAACGCCGGCACCACGCGCAGTCCCGCGATGTTCGTTTTAGTCGCACCCGCGGCCACGCAGGTCCGCGGCTGGGGATCGAGCGCGGACGGCAGGATTTCCATTCCCGCCGGACTGACCAATGCCATCGCGGTCGCCGCCGGCGACAACCATTCCCTCGCGTTGAAGCGAGACGGCACAGTGGTCGCGTGGGGCGACAACTATTACGGCCAGCGCACCGTGCCCGGCGGGTTGACAGACGTCGTCGCAATTTCCGCCGCGGGCACCCACTCGATGGCCTTGAAAAGCGATGGGACGGTGGTGACCTGGGGCCAGTATTATTGGAATGGCCAGGTGGCCGTACCGTCCGAACTTTCCGGCGTTGTTTCAATCAACGACGGGGGCAATCGCTCCCTCGCCCTCAAGACCGATGGCACCCTGGTTACCTGGGGTTTTGTGGGCGGGGGCACTTCCCTGACCCCGCAGTTGCCGGCGGGACTGGCTGACGTGGTCGACATGGCGAACGGCGGCCTTTTCGCCGTGGCGTTGAAGTCCGATGGCGCGGCGGTGGCGTGGGACAGCCAGACCGGCGCCTACACCCCCTCCGTGCTGCCTTCCGGGCTTTCGAACGTCGCAAAGCTCTCGGTCAACGGGGTCCACTCGATGGCGCTTAAAAACGACGGGACGGTGACCAACTGGGGACAGATCTACAGCGGCATCGCCACGACCCCGACCGGCATCACCGACGTGGTGTCAATTTCCGCCGGGCCCGACCATTCGCTGGTGGTGAAAAGCAACGGCACCGTCCAAGGCTGGGGCGGATACAATTCCTACCAGCAGGCCACGGTTCCCAGCGACCTGGCCCAGGTGTTCGCGGTAGCCGCCGGCAGCAATTTCTCGCTCGCGCTGCGCGATACAAGCAACGACACCGTGCCGACGATAACGGTGCCGCCCCAGAGCATTCTCCGTGCGGTGGGAGCCAGCCACACGTTTACGGTCACCGCCACCGGCGTGGACCCGTTCACTTACCAGTGGAGGAAGGACGGAGTCGACATCCCTGGCGCCACCAGTGTTTCGCTCCCGTTGTCGTCACTCCAGCCGGGCGATGCCGGCAATTATGACGTGGTGGTCTCGAATCATGTGGGTCCGGCCACCAGTGCAGCCGCCGTCCTCACAATCGAACCGCCACCCCAAGTCACGAATGCACCGTCCAACCGCATCGTCAGCCTGCCGGGCCAGGCCCTGGACCTTACCGTGACCGCCACCTCGGCCAACGGACCGTTGACCTACCAATGGTTGAAGAACAGCCGGCCCATCGCCGGGGCGGCGTCGGCGAGCTATTCGCTGCCCAGCCCCACATACGCGGATGCCGGCGCCTACACGCTGGTCATCACCGACGCCCATGGTCTCGTGACCCGCGTGACCAGCTTTGTGCTGATCACGCCTGCGATCACCCAGGTGCTCGCCTGGGGCTCGAACGACCGCGGCCAGGCCAGCCTACCCTCCGGCTTGGGCAGGATCAGCGCCATTGTCGCGGGCCATGAACATGCCTTGGCATTGCGTGCCGATGGCACGGTCGTGGCCTGGGGCTACAACTCCGGCGGCCGGACCACGGTGCCGGCCGGGCTGGACAACGTGGTGGCCATTGCCGCCGGCGACACCCATTCCGCCGCGCTGAAAGCGGATGGGACAGTGGTGCTCTGGGGCACCGGCTACTCCGTTCCCGCGGGCTTGTCCGATGTCATCGCGATCTCGGCAGGCAACGGATACTGGGACGTCCTCAAGTCGGACGGCACGGTCGTGGCTTGGGGGGATAGCAGCACGAGCAGGCTGACCGTCCCTCCCGGACTAACCAACGTGACCGCCCTCGATGCCGGCGGCTTCCATTCGCTGGCCATCAAACACGACGGCAGCGTCGTGGCTTGGGGCTACAATGGCAGCAATCGCGCGACCGTTCCGGCTGGTTTGACCGAAGCTATTGCCGTCGGCGCCGGTGGCTTCCACTCGCTGGCTATCAAGCCCGACGGCACGGTCGTGGCTTGGGGAGACAATGCCTCCGGCCAGGCCACGGTTCCGTCGGGACTGACCGGTGCGGTCGCCGTCGCGGGTGGTTACGGACATTCCCTCGCGCTGAAATCGGATGGCACGATCACCGGCTGGGGTAATAATTTCTCGGGTCAAGCCACGGCGCCCACCGGCTTCGACCATGGTATCGCGATCTCTGCCGGAGGATTCTTCACGCTGGCGCTGCGGGACGCCTCGACCGATCCCGTTCCCGCGATCACAGACCAACCGGATGGCGCGGTCCTCGCCGAAACCCAGGCGTACACACTTTCGGTGGCGGCGAGCGGTGCCGGACCGTTGACCTACCAATGGCAGAAAAACGGGGTGAATATCACCGGGGCGACCTCCCCCAGTCTCAACTTCGCCCAGATGGCCCTCGCGGATGCGGGTGACTACACCGTCGTGGTCACCAATCATGTCGGATCGACCACCAGTTCCGTGGCGACGCTCACGGTTAATCCCGTGCCGGTCATCACGAATCTCAGCTCTGTCCGCCAGCTGCTGGCCCCGGGCACTAGCCTTAATCTGGCAGTCACAGCCATCCCCGGCTTGGGCACGCTCCATTATCAATGGTTTCGCAACGGCAAACCGATCGGAACAGACAGCAACAGTTACTCCCAGCCGGCGGTAACCCTCGCCGACCACGGCTACTACCAGGTGCTGATCACGGACGACTACGGTACCCGCCGGAGCCCGATCATGTTTGTGGCGGTGGCCCCCGCGACCACGCAGGTGCGTGCGTGGGGTAATAACAACTCGGGACCGGGACAGGTGTCCGTCCCCGCCGGCCTGGGCCGCGTCATCAAGGTATCTGCGGGATATTCGCACTCGGTTGCGTTGAAGAGCGATGGTACGGTGGCCGTCTGGGGTGCCAGCAACGACAACATCTCGAACGTCCCATCGGGGCTGAACGGCGTCGTCGACGTCAGCGCCAACGGCAGCTCCACCCTGGCGTTGAAGTCCGATGGCACGATTGTCGCTTGGGGCTATGCCGGGGACGGCACCACGACCATTCCGGCGGGACTGAGCAATGTCGTGGCCATTGCCGGTGGCCGCCAGCACTCGCTGGCGCTGAAGTCCGATGGCACGGTGGTGGCTTGGGGCTATAACGCGGATGGCCGGACCGCCGTACCTGCCGGGCTTACCGGTGTCGTGGCAATTGCCGCGGGCGAAGCGCATTCCCTGGCGTTGAAGGCGGATGGCACGGTGGTCGCTTGGGGCTACAATGCGCAACAACAGGCCACGGTACCCGCCAGCTTGTCCGGGGTCGTGGCGATTGCCGCCGGCTATGCAAATTCCATGGCCATCAAATCCGACGGAACGGCCGTCGTCTGGGGTGAAACGTTCTATAGCCTGAACAACATTCCTTCCGGTCTCGGAACGGCGACAGACATCGCAGGGGGTTTCTACTACGTCGTGGCGGTCAAATCCAACGGAACCGTGGTGGGCTGGGGAAGTTCCGGTTACGGTGAAACCAACATACCTGCTGATCTAGCCCAGGTGTTCCGGGTCGCAGCCGGGTACAACCACGTCCTGGCGCTACGCGACGCGACGACCGACCCGGTGCCCACGATCAATACGCAACCCTTGGGCGGATGGAAGGCCGTGGGCGACAAACACACCTTTACGGTCAACGCCAGCGGGCCCCTGCCCCTCTCTTATCAATGGCGGAAGAACGGAATCAACATTTCCGGGGCAACGTCGAGTACGCTGACTCTTGCCAATCTCCAACTGACGAGCGCCGGGGTGTATGACGTGGTGGTTTCAAACCATGTTGGTGGCAGCACCAGCAGCGGTGCCGAACTGGTGATGTCGGCGGCTCCGACGGTTACGCCGGGCCGCCGTGTTGTCGGGACCTGGGGACAACCGTTGAACCTGAGCGCTGACATCGACTCGACCGCCACCCCGCTCACTTACCAATGGAAGAAGGACAACCGGGTGATTCCGGGGGCAACTGCCTCAACCTATTCGATCCCTGTCTTTGCAAATGCGAATGCGGGCGCCTACACCCTCGACGTGACGGATTCGAACGGGCAGGTGTACCGGATAACGACCTTTGTCTTGCCCGACTACGGTGCCACGCAACTGCGGCTGTGGGGCTATTTCACTCCGTATATTTCCGGATTGCCCAGTGGACCGACCAGCTTCGTCGGCGTTGCCGCCGGCGAAGTTCATGTGGTGGCGGTGAAGTCCGATGGCTCGGTAGTTGCCGCCGGCCTGAACAACAATGGTTCCATGAACGTCCCGTCAGGGCTTTCAGGCGTGGTTGCGGTTTCAACTTCCGTTTATACCAACATCGTCCTGAAAGCGGACGGCACCGTGACCGGCTGGGGAGATAGTTCTCACGGACAAACCAGTCCCCCGGCCGGATTGGCCGATGTCATCGCGATTTCGACCGCCGGCGGACACGTTCTAGCTCTAAAATCCGACGGGACCGTCGTGGCGTGGGGCTCCAATTACGCTGGCCAAACTGATGTTCCCGCCGGCTTGGCCGATGTGGTGGCGATTTGCGCCGGCGGGTCCCACTCGTTGGCACTGAAGGCGAATGGAACCGTGGTCGCATGGGGTCAAAATACCTATGGGCAAGCCTTGGTTCCCGCGGGCCTGACCGGAGTCATCGGCCTCGGCGCCGGCAACGATCATTCGCTGGCAGTGAAGTCGGATGGCACACTGATCAGCTGGGGTAGCACTGCCGCGGGGCGGTTGACCGTTCCGACGGGACTGACCCAAGTGGTTGGGGTAGCGGGCGGGCAGGATGGGACGGTTGCGCGGAAGGCGGACGGCACAGTCAGTGCCTGGGGTGCCAATACGAGTTTCGCCAGCCCACCTTCCGACCTGGCGAACGTCGTGGCGGTCAGCGCCAACTACTATTCCGCCGTCGCCCTGAGTGCCGCCACGTTTGACAGCGTGCCGGCAATCGTGACGCACCCGGCCAGCCAGACCAAGGCTCCTAACCAAGTTGTCACCTTCACTGTCACCGCCACAAGTGCTCCCGCCCCCACCTACCAGTGGCAAATGGGCACTGGCAGCACGTGGCAAAACATCGCCGAGGGCGATCCGTATACCGGAACGACGACGCCCACCTTGACGATCGCCGGCTGGGCGGTGTCCGCCCTCAACGGCATCCAGTTCCGCTGCGCGGTGACCAACAACCTGGGCGCGGTCACCAGCAATGCC
This sequence comes from Lacunisphaera sp., assembly GCA_035549955.1. Taxonomy (GTDB): domain Bacteria; phylum Verrucomicrobiota; class Verrucomicrobiia; order Opitutales; family Opitutaceae; genus Lacunisphaera. The sequence goes on from DASZPS010000240.1 coordinate 9,634, forward strand.
GCGGTACTCACCGTACGGGCCGCCCGCGGTGACTTCAACGGCGACGGCAAATCCGACATCCTCTGGCGCCACGCGATCGGCGGCAATGTCGTCTTCTGGCTCATGAACGGCCACGTTCCCCAGACTGTGGCCGAGGTCACGCCGGTCAGCACCGACTGGGTCATCTGCGGCACGGGCGACTTCAATGGCGACGGCCAGACCGACGTCATCTGGCGCCACAAGCTCGGCGGTAACGTCGTCTTCTGGCTCATGAACGGCCACGTTCCCCAGACTGTGGCCGAGGTCACGCCCGTCAGCACCGACTGGGTCATCAGCGGCACGGGCGATTTCAACGGTGACGGCCAGACCGACATCGTCTGGCGCCACAACACCGGGGGGAACATCGTCTTCTGGTTCATGAACGGCACGACGCCTGCCAGTGCCGTGGAAATCACGCCCGTCAGCACCGATTGGGTCATCACCACGACCGGCGACTTCAACAACGACGGCAAAACCGACATCGTCTGGCGCCACAACACCGGGGGGACCATCGTCTTCTGGATGATGAATGGATCCTCCGTCCAAAGCTCGGCCGAGGTCACCCCGGTCAGCAACGTGTGGACCATCAGCACCACCGGCGACTTCAACGGCGACGGCCAGACTGACATCGTCTGGCGCCACAACACCGGCGGCAACGTCGTCTTCTGGCTCATGAACGGCACCACCGTCCAAGGCGTCGCCGAGGTCACCCCGGTCAGCACGGATTGGATGATCGTGCCTTAGCCCGGATATCTCACACCCATGAATCTATTTCCCAGGCAAGTATCCGCCTGTCCCGCAGGCAGAGCGACTTTGCCGCGGCTGGCCCCGACAAGGTCGGCCCGACAAGACGCAGGTTGCATACTCTGAGCGTGAAAGATGCGGGTTAGGCATGCCTGGTCCTTCGGCCGACTTTCAAATTCAAACCCAGTCAACTGAACGTGACTCCCCTCACCGCCGTCGTCCCTCGTTCGCTCGCCTCCAAGACGCGCCAGGCGCTGGCGTGGTTGCTTGGCTTTGGTCTGGCGGTCGGTACCCCCGCGGCATCGACCCTCACTTTGGCGCCCGGGCAGAACGCCACGCTTTCCGCAACCGGTGGTGGCCCGACGCCGACACTCCAGTGGCAGATCTCCACCGATAGCGGATCGAACTGGAGCAATCTCGCCGACGCCGCGCCATATAGCGGAGTGAACACGGCCACGCTGACGCTCACCGCCGCGACCAGCGATCTCAACCACGCCCAATTCCGGGCCCTGATCACCACCGACAACGTCACGTCGACCAGCGATCCGGTGACGCTGACGATGGTCCTGCCCGCGACCACAGCGAGCCCAGGCCTGCTATGGGCCCCGGGTTTCCTGGTGGAGGAAGGCAACTATCGGGCGACCCCAGTGCAAATCGCCGATGCCGTGACCTCCGTGGCCGGTGGCACGTATCACACGCTACATCTCAAGGCGAATGGGTCTCTCTGGGCCGTGGGGGGCAACACGAGCGGGCAGCTGGGTGACGGCACGAACGCCAAACGCATCATCCCGGTCCAGGTGGCCACCGGGGTGGCGCAGATGGCTGCCGGCAGCGAACACACCTTGTTCATCAAGGCCGACGGGACGCTCTGGGCCATGGGCAAAAATTCCAACGGTCAACTGGGCATCGGCTCGATCGCGGACAGCAACACGCCGGTGCAGGTGGCGACCGGTGTCGCGAAGGTGGCCGCCAGTGGCAATTGGAGCTACTTCATCAAGACTGATGGCACGCTCTGGGCCATGGGCGAAAATTCCAACGGTCAACTGGGTATCGGCTCGACCGCAGACAGCAACACGCCGGTGCAGGTGACCAGCGGCGTGGCGGCTGTCCACGCGGGCAGCCAGTTCAACGCATTCATTATCAAAACGGACGGCACGCTATGGGGGATGGGCTACAACCCCTATTGCCAGTTGGGAACCGGCAATAGCGACAGCTATAGCACCCCGGTCCAAGTGGCTGCCGGAGTGGCCTCGGTTGCCACCGGACTGTGGCATACCCTCATATTGAAGACCGACGGTACCCTTTGGGCCGCAGGCTACAATTCTTCCGGTCAGCTCGGAGACGGCACTACCCAAGGTCGAAGCACCCCAGTCGCAGTGGCCACCGGGGTGGCCTTCGTAACCGCGCCGCCATTCGGCGATTTCACTCAGTTTATCAAAACGGACGGCACGCTCTGGGCCATGGGGCTCAATGTTTACGGCCAGCTCGGCGACGGCACCACCACGAACCGCATTTCCCCGGTGCAGGTGACCAGCGGGGTGGCGGCAGTGGCCACGGGAACCACGCACACTTTGATTCGCAAAACGGACGGCGGGCTCTGGACCACGGGTTTCAACCTGTATGGCCAGCTCGGCGACGGCACCACCACGCTTCGGACCACACCCGTCCAAGTCGCCACCGACGTGGCGTCCGTTGCGGCGCTGCTCCAAGGATACAGCACCCATTTCACCAGATCGGATGGCAGCTTGTGGGTGATGGGCGGCGGAACGCTGGGTGACGGCAAGACCTCACCGCTGCGTGGCCTGGTGGCGACGGGCGTGGTGGCGGCCGACATGGGGGTGCGCGGACTCTTCATCAAGAGCGATGGCACGCTGTGGTCGGCGCCCGGCGGGCAAGTTCCAGGGGTGAACGGGGTCATGACCGTGTCTGCCGGGGAGTTCGACCGCACCAGGGTCTACCTGAAGAGCGACGGCACCCTGTGGCGGCTGGCGGATGACAATGTTTCCATCCCACTGGCATCGAACGTTGTCGCCGCGAAAGCGGGCACCGGCTACGTCATCTATTTGAAGAACGATGGAACGCTTTGGGGCGGGCACTTTTCGGACTCATCGCCCTTTGTCAGTTTCGGCGGCGGTCCATCGCAGGTGGCCACCAACGTCGTGTCGATCTCCGCCGGATATGGCCATTTTCTCTTTATCAAGAATGACCGGAGCCTTTGGGGCCAGGGTACGCCCCCGGACGGCTGGGGCACAGGGTACTGGGGCCAGTACGCCACGATGCCGCTGCAATTGGAAAACGGGGTAGCGTTCGCCGCTGCCAATCTCAGTCACAACGTATATTTGAAAAACGACGGCACGCTTTGGACCCGAGGCGATGGCTGGGGGGCAGGATCAGGGCCGGCCGTGCAGGTCGACGATGGGGTCGTGGCGGCGGCAGCCGGTGCCCATTACACCGGCGCGGCCGGTGGGGAGGGTTTTACCAGCTATATCAAGGCCGACGGAACCCTGTGGTCCCGCGATGGCGTCAAGGGCGCCCTCGGCAATCCGGTCCAAGTGGCCGAAGGGGCCATGTCCGTCGCGACGGGTAACAACCTCGCCGAAATGTTCATTCAACAAGCCGGCTTGGGTTCGCTCCCAGCGTTCACGACCTCCCCGCAACCCACGGTTTCAGAATATGGCCAGCTCCTGACCTTGACTGCCGACGCAACCGGCACCGGGCCCATCGCCTACCAGTGGTTCAAGGATAACGTGGCAATCACCGGCGCAATCGACTCGACGTTTCGGATCACGTTTCCCACCCCGGCCAACGACGGCACCTACACAGTGACCGCCACGAACAGCGCCGGCACCGTCACCAGTGATCCAGCGGCGGTGTCGGTCAAAGCCCGGCCGGTAATCACCTGGGCGACGCCCTCCGCCATCACGGTTGGCACCGCCCTGGATGGCACGCAGCTGAATGCGACGGCGGATGTGCCGGGCACGTTTGCCTATACTCCGGCCGCTGGTTACGTCCCCGCCTTCGGCCCGCAAATCCTGACCGCCACGTTTACTCCCACCGACACCGCGAACTATTCGATCGCCTCGGCCTATCGGACCCTGGTGGTGATCGGAACTCCCACCACGTTCGCGCTGAGCGCAACGAGCTTCACCTACGACGGAGCGGCGCAGGGACCGGTCGTCATCGCCAACCCGGCCAACGCCACATTCACCACGGGCGGCACATTGTCCGCCACCAACGCCGGCACTTATACGGCCAATGCCGTGGCCACGGGCTCCTTTTCCGGCAGCAACAACTCACTCACCTGGACCATCGCCAAAGCAACGGCCACCGTTACCCTCGCTGGCCTGGCCGCGACCTACGACGGCAGCTCTCATGCCGCGACGGCAACGACGAATCCGTCAGGCAAGACCGTCACCTTCACTTACGACGGCTCCCCCACCCCGCCAACGGCGCCGGGTACCTATGCCGTCGCCGCGACCATCGACGACGTGAACTATGCCGGCAGTGCCGCCGGCTCCCTCGTCATTACCGACAACGGTCCCGTGGTCACGGGCCTCGGCGCCACGCGCAATGTCATTGCCCCGGGCGCCAACCTGACGCTGAGCGCGACCGTGGCAGCCACCGGCACGCCGACTTACCAATGGTACCACGACGGACGCCCCGTCAGCGGCACCAACGCCACCCTTTCGCTTGCCGCAGCGACCTATGCCGACGCCGGAGCCTACTGGTTGGTGATCACTAACTCCGCGGGCACGACCCGCACCCATCCGCTGTTTGTCACGGTTGCCCCCGCCGCCACCCAGTTGCGCGCGTGGGGCTACCTGGCCGAAGAAATCACCGCCATTCCGCAGGTCTACGACGACCTGGTGATCGTGTCGGGCTCCGCCGCCGTGCGACGGGACGGCACCGCGGTGGCCCTCGGAATAACGGCCAACTCGGACTACGCCCCACCCGCGGGCCTCACGAACGTCGTGGCTCTCGCGGCGGAAAACAGCTACAAGCTCGCGCTCAAGGGCGACGGCACCGTGGTGGCGTGGACCGACGCGAACTATGAACAGCCGACCGTGCCGGCAGGGCTGGATCATGTCGTGGCGATCGCGGCGGGCGGGGCCTTTTTCCTCGCGCTGAAGAACGACGGCACAGTCACGGTCTGGAGCCACGATGGGATTGACGTATCCGCCATGGTTTCCGTCGCGGCGAACTTGGCCAACGTGGTCGCGATCGACGCCGGCTTCAGTCACGCCGTGGCCCTGAAGGGCGACGGCACGGTCATGGCCTGGGGATCCAACTATTCCGGGCAGGCGACCGTGCCCGCGGGCTTGGGTGCGGTGACCGCGATTTCCGCTCTCGGGGATCACACGCTGGCCCTGAAGAGCGACGGTACCGTCGTCGCGTGGGGTGCCAACAGCGAAGGCCAGAGAAACGTGCCGGCGGGCCTGAGTGGCGTCGTGGAGATTTCCGCCGGCTACATGCACTCGCTCGCGCGCAAAAACGACGGCACCATCGTCAGTTGGGGCTCCCACCTGAGCGGCGAAATGCCGGTGCCCGGCGATCTCGATTCCGTGTTCTCCCTCAAGGGCGGTTACTTCGTCTCGCTGGCCCTGCGCGATGCGACGAACGACGCCGCCCCCGTCATCAACACCCAACCCGCCAGCCAGCCCACGCTCGAGGAAAGCAGCCTGACCCTGTCCGTGAGCGCCTCGGGCGCGGGGCCGCTCACCTACCAGTGGCGCAAGAACGGTACGCCGGTGTCCGGCGCCACCGCCGCCTCACTGAGCTTTGCCGCCCTGGCCCTGACGGACGCGGGATCCTACGATGTGGTGATCACTAACCATTTCGGCTCGACCACCAGCGCCGCGGCGATCGTCGCCGTCACGCCGCTCCCGAGTATCAACAGCCTCAGCGCCCTCCGGCACGTATTGACCCCGGGTCAGGCCCTGAATCTCTCCGCAAGTGCCAGTGGCACGGGCACCCTCCTCTACCAATGGATTCATAACGGCGTGCCCTTGGCCGGCCAGACCACGACCAGCCTGGCCATCGCTTCCACCCAGTCCGCCGATGCGGGTTGGTACGCGGTGGACGTCACCGACGCCAACGGGACCCGCCGCAGCGCCGCCATCTTTGTCGCGATCGTGCCGAGCCGCACCGAGGTCGTGGCCTGGGGCGACAATGTGTTTGGCCAAACCAATGTGCCCAGCGGCCTGGGCACCACCATCAGTTTCGCGACGAGTGACTCGAGCACGCTTGCCCTCAAACGCGATGGCACGCTCGTGGCCTGGGGCGGGAATTTCGACGGGCAGACGACCATCCCCAGCGGGCTGGCCAATGTCGTGGCCGTCGCCGCCGCCGGAACCCGCGCGCTGGCCCTCAAGCAGGACGGCACGGTCGTCGGCTGGGGCGGCTATGGCGCGCTCACCCTCCCGGACAACGCCACCCGCATCGTGGCGATCGCGCAGGGTTACGGGCATGCGCTGGCGGTTCGATCTGGCGGCACTGTCATCGCCTGGGGCAGCAACAGCTATGGCGCCTTGAACGTACCCACCAATCTCACCGGTGTCATCGCCGTCGCCGCCGGCGACAAGCACTCGGTGGCCCTGAAATCCGACGGCACCGTCGTGGCTTGGGGCGACAACACCTACCAGCAAACGAACGTACCCTCCGGCCTGTCGGGCGTCGTCGCGATCGCGGCGTCCTATGAACACACGCTGGCCGTGAAATCCGATGGCAGCGTGATCGGCTGGGGCCGGAACTCGAATGGCCAGCTGAGTCTGCCCAGCGGGCTGACCGGCGTGGTTGGCATTTCCACCGGAAACTACGATGCAATCGCCTTGAAGGACGATGGCACGGCACAGAAATGGGCGGGGGGCAGTGTCGGGGCGCCTCCGTCCTATGCGGTCGGGTTGATCGCCGTGGCAATCGGCGCCCATCATGCGGTGGCCTTGCGGTCCGCGCCCGACGACACCGTGCCCGCCATCACGGCGCACCCGGCCAGCCAGACCAAAATGGTCGGGGAAAATGTCACCTTCTCAGTCGTCGCCTCCGGTGGCACCGCGCACCTCACCTACCAGTGGCGCAAAGGCGGCACCCCGATCTCGGGCGCGACTGCCTCGAGTTTCGTCCTGAACGGCCTTACGCTGGCGAACGCCGGCAATTACGATGTGGTCGTGACCGATTTCCTCGGGGCCACGAGCAGCGACGCGGCCACGCTGACCGTCAATTCGCCCCCGATCATCACCAACCTGAGCCCGACGCGCACCATGCAGCTGCCGGGGCAGGCGCTCAATCTGGGTGTGACGGCGACGACCTCGAGCACTCCCACTTACCAGTGGATCCACAACGGCCGGGTCATCGCCGGCGCGACGGCCGCCAGCTATTCCATTCCCGTGGTGCTGCCTGAGGACAGCGGCTGGTACGCGGTCACCATCACTGACATCCATGGCACCACGCGCAGCGCCCCGATGTTTGTCATCGTGGCGCCGACGCAGAGCCAGGTGCTCGGCTGGGGCAGCAACGGCTACGGCGTGACTTCGATTCCGGCGGACTTGAATGATGCCGTGGCTCTGAGTTCCACCGGCGAGCAGTCGCTCGCCCTGAAAGCCGGGGGCACGGTGGTCACGTGGGGTCAGGGCTCCTGGAACATGCAACCGATGCCCAGCGGCCTGACGGGCGTGGTCGCCGTGGCCGTGGGTTACCAACACTTGATGGTCCTCAAGAGCGACGGCACCGTCACGGAATGGGGCCATGGCGCCGGGGGCGGCGGTTACGGGATGAACGGGATTGTCGCCATTTCCGCGGGCGACCGACACTCCCTGGTCTTGAAGAGTGATGGTACCGTCGTCGATTGGGGCCTGAATTCCGGTTTCGAAATAACGGCGCCGGCCGGATTGACCAACGTCGTGGCCATCGCCGCCGGTGGCCGGCATGACCTGGCCCTCAAGGGCGACGGCACGGTGGTCGGCTGGGGCACGAATGGCGCCAGCGTTCCAGCCGGGCTGGCGAACGTGGTGGCGATCGCCGCCGGCGCCTATCATTCGCTGGCCTTGAAGGACGACGGCACCGTGGTCGCGTGGGGCACAAACGACAACGGCCAGAGCACGGTTCCCGCCGGATTGACGGGCGTGGTGGCAATCGCCGCGGGGGCGTTTCATTCCCTCGCCCTGAAGAGCGACGGCAGCGTCGTGGGTTGGGGCAACAATGTCTATGGTGAGACCCTGGCGCCCGCGAACCTGGGCAATGTCTCGACGATCACGGCGGGCAACGGCTTCTCGCTGGCCCTGCGCGATGCGACCCTCGATAACGCACCGGTTATCAATACCCAGCCGGCCAGCCAGGCCAAGGCGATCGGCCAACCCGTCACGCTGAGCGTGTCGGCTTCCGGCGGCACGGCCCCGCTGGCCTACCAGTGGCGCAAAAATGGCGTCAACGTGGCCGGGGCGGTTTCCGCCACCTTCACCCTGCCGGGTTTCGCGTCCGCCGACGCCGGCAGCTACGATGTGGTCGTGACCAATTACCTGGGCTCTGTCATCAGCAATGCCGCGGTGCTCACCGTACGGGCCGCCCGCGGTGACTTCAACGGCGACGGCAAATCCGACATCCTCTGGCGCCACGCGATCGGCGGCAATGTCGTCTTCTGGCTCATGAACGGCGCGACGCCGCAAACCGTCGCCGAGGTCACGCCGGTCAGCACCGACTGGGTCATCTGCGGCACGGGCGACTTCAATGGCGACGGCCAGACCGACGTCATCTGGCGCCACAAGCTCGGCGGCAACGTCGTCTTCTGGCTCATGAACGGCCACGTTCCCCAGACTGTGGCCGAGGTCACGCCCGTCAGCACCGACTGGGTCATCAGCGGCACGGGCGATTTCAACGGCGACGGCCAGACCGACATCGTCTGGCGCCACAACACCGGGGGGAACATCGTCTTCTGGTTCATGAACGGCACGACGCCTGCCAGTGCCGTGGAAATCACGCCCGTCAGCACCGATTGGGTCATCACCACGACCGGTGACTTCAACAACGACGGCAAAACCGACATCGTCTGGCGGCACTCCGTTGGCGGGAATATTGTCTTCTGGATGATGAATGGATCCTCCGTCCAAAGCTCG